>JAFWKQ010000039.1 GCA_017545665.1 Atopobiaceae bacterium | reverse complement strand
GCGCCAGCGCCGCAGGCTCCCATGCCCGAACCACCGGAAGACCTTCCGCCCGAACTTGTCGACATCCTCGAGAACGCCTTTGAGGTGTTTGGCAGCGACGTACGCGTGAGCACGGATTCCAAAGAATAGGCAAAACCCTCCGCCCGCCACGTGGGCGGAGGTCCCCTTACGTTACTTATCGATTCGATTCGCTTGGAGGAACACATGGATATGCAGCAGCTAATGGAGCAGGCCCGCCTTATGCAGGAGCAGCTTGCCACGGCACAGGACAATATGGGCAACGTGGAGGTGGAGGCCACCGCCGGCGGCGGCATGGTGCGCGTTACTGCCACAGGCGACATGAAGATCACCGGCATAAGCATCGATCCCGACGTCGTAGACCCCAACGACGTAGCTATGCTGGAAGATCTTGTCCTCACGGCCGTTAACTCCGTGTTGGCAAAGGCTAGCGAAGTTGCAAACGAGCAGGTGGCAGACATTACGAGCGGCCTCAACATACCAGGGTTGTTTTAGGCATGGCCTCCTATGGCACACCCCCTTCCGCAGGCACTTTTGCGCAAGGCGTGCCCGATGGCGGCGACCGTCGTGCGCTTCAGCGCCTGCTCGACGAGCTGGGTCGCCTGCCGGGCATAGGCCCCAAATCAGCGCAGCGCATAGCGTACTACCTGCTGGAATCCGATGCGGAGCGCTCCAGGCGTCTGGCTACGGCCATTTTGGACGTAAAGAAGCAAGTGCACTTTTGTCCCGTGTGCTTTAGCTACGCCACGGGTAGCACCTGTGACGTGTGCGCCGACTCGTCGCGCGACCAAACGACGATTTGCGTCGTGTCGGAACCTCGTGATGTTTCGGCGGTGGAGCGTACGGGGACCTATCACGGGTTGTACCATGTGTTGGGTGGGGTAATTTCACCCATGGATAAAATCGGTCCCGACCAGTTGCACGTTAAGGAGCTTCTGGGCAGGTTGGCCGCAGAAGAAGTGCAAGAGGTCATCTTGGCCACGAACACCGACGTGGAGGGCGAGGCTACGGCTACGTACCTTTCGCGCATCATAAAGCCTTTGGGCGTGCGCGTTACGCGCTTTGCCGTGGGCATGTCGGTGGGTGGCGAGGTGGAGCTGGCTGACGAGCTTTCGTTGGGTCGCGCCATCGAAGACCGACGCGAGATGTAGCGTGGACGCGTGCGTCTGCGTGGCGAAGGAGCGAGTATGACAGTAAATGCAGAGGATACGGGCGAGTTGGGCACCAACACGCCACGACCGGTGCATGCGGATTCCGTTTCGAACGGAGCTTTTGACAAGCTCGAGGAGGGTCAGGGCGCAGTTGCCGCCTCAAGCAGGCGCAAGGGCGCGCATGCCGCGGCCGACGCGCATGTGGCCGATGGCGAGGAGCAACTCCCCATTGACAGGCGCACGCTCATCGTGGTTGTGGTGGGCGCGTTGGTGGCCATCGCCGTAATCGTGGTGCTGTTCATAAACGTGCTCAACGCCTCGCCGGCCAAGCCTGCGGCAGAGCCAGAGGCCGACAAGGTCGTGGCGCAAACCGGTGACTCCATCACAAGCCGCGGCGCTTCCTATCACATTGCGAAGAACGGCGAGAAATACCAGCTTATGGAGACGCGTGACGGCGGTAAGGACGTGAGCTTGGGCGATCTTTCCGGCACGCCGGCTGGCCTGGTGCTTTACGACGGCGCCGTGTTGATTCCCGAAAACCTCGCCGACGGGAAGTGGGACGTCATGGCCTACACCATTGGTTCGGGATGGAGCCAGATTATGGATCGCGACGGTAAGCCCGTGTCGGGCGAGGGAAGCATATCGGATGCCACGTTGGACGGCTCAACCGTCGTGCTCACCGTAAACGGCAACCGCGTGGACGTCCCGCTTACCTGGTAGCCAAAAGCTGACAAGTGACCTGTCCCCTTGTCAGCTTGGTAGCCAAAAGCTGACAAGGGGACAGGTCACTTGTCAGCTTTTTCGTTTGCGGCGACCCTTGCCGGCTCCGTGGCGTACGGGTCGCTTGGGGCACAGATCCTCGCAGGGACACTCGTCGCATTTGGCCACCCGCGCGGTGCAGGTGGCCCTCCCATGGCGAATCCATTCGGAGTTTACCCCGTTCCACAGCTCGCGAGGAATCACTGCCAACAGGTCCTTCTCGGCCGCAAGGGGCGTCTTTGCCGTGGTGAGCCCCATACGCTGCGCAATGCGGAACACGTGCGTGTCCACAGCTATGCCCTCCACGATGCCAAATGCCTTGTTGAGCACGATGTTTGCCGTCTTTCGTCCCACGCCGGGAAGTCGCGTGAGCTCCTCCATGGTTTGTGGCACCTCGCCACCGTAGTCGGCCATAATCATTTGGGCGCATGCCACGCAGTGTTCCGACTTTGTCCTAAAGAAGCCCAGGCGTCGGATTACCTCTGCCACCTCCTTGGGATCGGCCTGTGCCATGGCGGCGGGCTCGCCCCAGCGGGCAAAGAGCTCGGGCGTTACGGCGTTAACGGCGACGTCGGTGGTCTGTGCCGACAACAGCACGGCGATTACCAGCTCAAACGGCGAGCGCCAGTCCAGGGCGGAGGGCTCCTGGCCGTAGATTTTGTCCATGCGGTGGCAAAACTCCGTCGCTCGCGCAACCTTGCTCTTCTTTGACTCTCGGGGCATGGCGGCTCCTCTCTGCACTTCCTTGCATGGTACTGTTTTTTGGACGCGCAGAGAAGGGCCTACGTTTGTCTTCGGCCCGTCTTGTCTCTTAGCTTGGTCGTCCCGTTCGCGACGCTGTGCCGCGAGCCCTTTAAAAAATATGGAAATAGGGTCAAATATAGCCCGCGTGCCGACAGACCGTGCACGCCTGCCCAAATAGTGGCCTATCCAGCGCCTCAAGACCCCTATGCTTAACATGTCTGTGAACAACGCAATCGGGAGGACTCGAACATGAGCGCACCTATCCAGAACTACCTCCTTACCAACGACGACCTGTACCTGCTCGCCAAGGGCGAGTGGTTCCGCAGCTACGAAAAGCTGGGCGCGCATCCTTGCACTGTGGACGGCCAAGACGGGTACTTCTTTGCCGTTTGGGCGCCCGATGTGCGAGCGGTGAACGTGATTGGCGAGTTTAACGGTTGGGACGAAAACGCCACGTCGCTCACGCGTACGCCGGTTGGCGGCGTGTGGTACGGCTTCGTGCCGGGCGTGCAAGAGGGCCAGCTGTACAAGTACGTCATCCGCACGCGCGCAGGCGACATGCTGTACAAGGCCGACCCCTACGCCTTCCAGGCCGAGCTCATTCCCGGTACCGCCTCGCGCACGGCCGAGATCGACTCCTACAAGTGGGGCGACAAGAAATGGATGACCCAGCGCGAGGAGTCCGACCACATGAAGCGCCCGCTCAACATCTTCGAGGTGCATCTGGGCAGCTGGAAGCGCCACAAGGACGGCCTTACCGCCTTTGGCACCGATCCCGACGACAACGACGAGGCCACCGGCTCCTGGTACAGCTATGACGACCTCTCGGAGGAGCTGGTCGCCTACGTGAGCGAGATGGGCTACTCCCACATAGAGCTCATGCCCGTTATGGAGCACCCCTTCGACGGCAGCTGGGGCTATCAGGTAACCGGCTACTATGCGCCTACCAGCCGCTACGGAACCCCCAAGCAGTTCAAGCACTTTGTGGATGCCTGCCACCAAGCTGGCGTGGGCGTCATCCTGGACTGGGTGCCCGGCGGATTCTGCCCCGACGAGCATGGTCTGGTGCACTTCAACGGCAGCAAGCTGTACGAGAAGGAGATCCACCCGAACTGGGGTACCTACAAGTTTGACTTCGAGCGCGGAGAGGTTCACACGTTCCTCATCTCCAACTTGCTGTACTGGATTGGCGAGTATCACGCCGACGGCATTCGCATGGACGGCGTCACCTCCATGCTGTACCTCAACTTTGGCATCGACGATCCAGGCCAGAAGAAGTTCAACGAGGACGGCTCCGAGCACGACTACCCCTCCATCGAATTCGTGCGCAAGTGCAACAGGATCGTGGGCACCTATCACCCCGACGTCATGATGATCGCCGAGGAGTCCACCGCGTGGCCGCTCGTTACCCGTCCGCCCGAGGTTGGCGGCCTTGGCTTTAACTACAAGTGGGACATGGGCTGGATGAACGACACCCTGCGCTATTGCCAGACGGACTTCCCGTATCGTCCGGGTAATCACAGCCTGCTGACCTTCTCCATCATGTATGCGTTTAACGAGAACTTCGTGCTCCCGCTTTCGCACGACGAGGTCGTCCACGGCAAGTGCTCGCTCATCACCCGTCAGCCGGGCGACTACTGGCGTCAGATGGCTGGCCTGCGCTCGCTGGCGTTCTACCAGTACACGCATCCCGGCGGACAGCTCAACTTTATGGGCAACGAGATTGGCCAGTTCATTGAGTGGCGCTATTACGAGGGCATTGAGTACTTCATGACGGAGGAGTTCGAGGCCCACGCCAAGCACCAGAGGTTCGTGGCCGCGCTCAATAAGTTCTACATGAGCGAGCCTGCCCTGTGGGAGAAGGGCTACGTGGAGGACGGCTTTGAGTGGATTGACGCAAACAACTCCAACCAGTGCGTGATCAGCTTCGTGCGCCATGGTGACGATCCCAAGGACGACCTGCTCATCGTTATTAACTACGAGGTCAATCCCTACGAGGAGTATCGTATTGGCGTGCCGCAGGCCGGTTACTGGAAGGAAGTCTTCAACTCCGACGTGGAGGAGTACGGCGGCTCGGGCGTCACCAATGCCGATGTGCGCTTTGAGTCTGAGGAGAAGCCTTGGAACCTGCGCGACAACTCCATTAAGGTACGAGTCCCGCCGCTGGGTGGCGCCGTGTTCAAGTACGACGGCCCGCTGCCTCCCAAGCCTGTAAAGCAGTCGGTAATCGAGGCCCACAGTGCACGCAAGGCCGCAAAGAAGCCCGCGGCAAAGAAGCCCGCGGCAAAGAAGGCTGCTGCCAAGGTCGCCAAGGTTGCCACGGCGGCAAAGGCGGCAAAGGAAGTGCTGAGCGAGGAAGAGAAGAAGGCTCGCCGTTCTGCCGCAGCAAAGAAGGCCGCGGCAACTCGTAGGGCAAACGCCGCGAAGAAAGCTGCCGACGCCAAGAAGAAGTAAGGACGCGGATTTAGCTAACAGCTAAATATAGAATCAAATCGGAACATCGTCGCAGGTAACGACGGTGTTCCGATTTTTATGGTTCCATTTGATGCAAAGTGTTGTACAATGGCTTTTCTATGTCTGTGATCCTTTCGCATAATACGGCTCTTTGGGCAATACGAACGCTGCGTGCCGAAGGCGCGAACTTTGGGCTGTGGACGGACTTCGGCGTGGTTGAACGTTCCTTGCCTTGGATTGGCAAACACTGGTCTGTGCGCGAGTTTGCGTCGTCCGAGTGGCGTTGGCCCGAGCCATCGGCGGCATGCGAGTTGCACGTCTTGGTTCCCCCAAAGCATGAAATTCGCATGCACCATGTGCACTCGCATGTATGTGGCGGCGATTTGTCGGCACAGTCTATCTTGTCGCTCGATGGGCATGCAGGCGTGGTGTGTCCGGAGTTGCTCTTTGTCCAAATGGCGGAGACGCTTGAGCTCGCCCAGCTTGTAATGCTTGGATACGAGCTGTGCGGAACGTTTACGCGCTTCGCCAATCGCCCAATGGACGGACCGGTTGTAGATCACGTATGTCCTGCCACAACCGTAGATGGCATACGTCAGTACCTAAACCAGGGAACTAGGGTGCGTGGGACAAAGCGGGCACGTTTGGCCCTTGCCTATGTTCGCGATGGGGCTGCGTCTGTACCCGAAGCCAAGCTTGCGACCATGTACGAGCTTCCAAGCGAGGAGTACGGATATGGCCTGGGGCCAATTACGCTCAACAAGCGCGTGGGAGTAAACAAAACGCGGGGTTCCCTAAAGCGGGGCGAGCGCTTCCCCGACATCCTATTTTCGTTTGCGCCCATAGGCATAAATTACGATGGCGAGAAAGATCACCTTGATCTCGATGGACTCACTCGTTTGGCGAGTGCCGCTGCCTTGGCGGATGACGAAAGCAGCGCTGATGCAAAAAAGGCGCTGGCAAAAAAGCGACGCAACCTTCGCAATAAGGCGGTTGACGATATGCATCGCGATCGTGAGTTGCTCTGTGAGGGTCTTGTTGTATTGCGCGCAACAAAAGAGGACGTAAACGGCATTGGCCGCTTGGACAATTTTACTCGCCAACTGCTTCGGTGCGCGCAGGTGTACTTTGGCGTTGACGTGAGCCAATACGAGAAGACGCTTGACGATTCGGAACTCCGTAGCAACCGATACGATTTGTGGCAATCGCTATAGGCAGATGCGTTGGGGGTCCACTAGTGTGGTTTTTGGAAATAATAAATGGTATTAGCCCAGATAATGGTGGCCTCACCTTCCCCAAAACCGCACTGCATATTTTATGCAGTGCGGTTTTGGGGAAAGGGGCCTAACAAAACAACAGATAAATTGAAATTCAGTTTCCCAAAACCACAGTAATGGGATTTGGTTAAAGGAAGCGAGGCGGGACGATGCGTGGGCTACGGCCCTGCGCAAACCAAAAGGCCATTCGCGGATGCCCTAACTCAGAGGGATGCCCCTTCTGAGGCGTCTGAGGCATTGCGTTTGGAGCTCATTTGCCAAAAGACGCCTTTCCATGGGGTGAAATTTGCCAAATGGTCGCATGGGTCATCACGCCAAGGAGATAGAATTTGCGGCCGTATGTGGCCATATGTTTGAGCGGTGTCAAAAAGTACATAAGCGCTCGCAAATGCTTCAAGCAACGCCTAGATTGACATTGCCGCAGCTCATGTTGTGTGGTCGGTAGGTACCAACCCATAGATAAAAATCCGCGAAACCACCTCAAAAACCTTGGTTTTCCCTTGTAATCGGCACAAACGAAACGCGAGACAGGACGAATTCGCCCAAGTACGCTACCATACGCTTCGGGTTTCTGTAACCGAACGAAGGATGTACTATGCCCAACACCATATTCCGTAGCAAGAAGGAGTTCATCAAACAGTATCGCGACCTCTGCTTGTCGCTCTTTGGCAAGGGGTTTGACGACACCATGCCTCGAGAGCGCTTCTATGTGCTCGCCTCCCTCATTGCGCAAAAGGCACGAACCGCACACGTGGACACGCATCGACCTGGCGAGAAGAAGGTCTACTATTTCTCCCTTGAGTTTCTTATTGGACCGCTCCTGGACAACTACCTGCTCAACTTTGGCGTCCACGACCTCGTGGAAGAAGCCCTCAACGACATGGGCGTAAGCCTAGAGGAGCTGTGTCGCTATGAGTGCGACCCTGGTTTGGGCAACGGTGGCCTGGGCCGCCTTGCCGCCTGCTTCCTCGACTCCATGGCCAAGGAGGGCATCGCAGGTTACGGTAACGGCATGCGCTATCGCTATGGCCTGTTCCGCCAGGAGATCAAGGACGGTCGTCAGGTGGAAAAGACGGATGCCTGGCTCGAGCACGGCTATCCCTGGGAGACGCGCAAGACTGCCAGTTCGGTAACGGTTCAGTTCGGCGGCCACGTGGTGCGCCACGAGGAGAACGGTCGCTTCTGGTTTACCACCGAGGGCGCGGAGAAGGTCCTTGCCGTTCCCTATGACGTGGAGATCGTAGGCTATGGCGATGCGAAGGTTAACAAGCTGCGCCTGTGGAAGGCCGAGCCCTACGAGGACGCGTTCGACCTGGACGCCTTCAACGACGGCCGTTATTCCGACGCGTTCCGCTTCCGTTATGACGCCGAGGCAATCTCCACGATTCTCTACCCGGCAGATGCGGGCGAGCACGGCAAGCTGCTGCGCCTGAAGCAGGAGTACCTGTTCGTCTCCGCTGGCCTCCAAACGATTCTGCGCACGTATGAGCAGGAGTACGGTCCCGACTGGGAGCACCTGGGCGACCACGTGTGCGTGCACACCAACGATACCCACCCCGCCATGTGCGGTCCCGAGCTTATGCGCATCCTGGTGGACGAGCGCGGTGTGGACTTCGACCTTGCCTTCAAGATTGCGCAGGCCACCTGCTCCTACACCAACCACACCATCATGCCCGAGGCTCTGGAGAAGTGGCCCATCGACATGTTCCGCAACCTGCTCCCGCGCCTGTACATGTTCATCGAGGAGATCGACCGCCGCTTCCGCGAGACCTTCCCGCGCATGGGCTCCGATTGGGCGGCGATGCTGCAGGAAACCGCCATCCTCTGGGACGGTCAGGTGCGCATGGCCAACCTCTCGGTCATCTTCTCCTACTCGGTCAACGGCGTGTCGGCGCTGCACACGGGCATCATCGAGGAATCCACGCTGCACGACTTCTACCGTCTTGCTCCCGAGAAGTTCAACAACAAGACCAATGGCGTATCGCACCGCCGCTTCGTGGCCAACGCCAACCCCGCGCTCTCTAAGGTGATTACCAACGCCATCGGCACCAAATGGCTTGAGGACGCCGACGAGTTCGACAAGCTCATGGCCTTCAAGGACGATAACGGCTTCCTCGAGGACTGGGGCAAGGCCAAGCTCACCGCCAAGGAGCGTCTGGCAGCCTACATAAAGGAGACCACCGGTATCGTCGTGGACACCCACTCCGTGTTCGACACGCAGGTCAAGCGTTTCCACGCCTACAAGCGTCAGCTGCTCAACTGCTTCAAGATCATGGACATCTACAATCGCATGCTGGACGACCCCAACTACCGTCCGCAGCCCACGACGTTCATCTTCGCCGGCAAGGCCGCTCAGAGCTACACCTTCGCCAAGGAGGTCATCCGTCTGATCAACGGCATAGCCAACGTGATCAACAACGACTCGCGCGTAAACGACATCATCAAGGTTGTGTTCGTCCCCAACTTCGCCGTATCCAACGCCCAGATCATCTACCCCGGCACCGAGATCTCCGAGCAGATTTCCACGGCGGGCACCGAGGCCTCCGGCACCTCCAACATGAAGTTCATGATGAACGGCGCCATAACGCTTGGTACTTACGACGGCGCCAACGTAGAGATCTGCGACCTGGTGGGCGAGGAGAACATAAAGATCTTCGGCCTGCGCACCAACGAGGTGAACGACCTCGTTTCCAGTGGCCGTTACTACGCCTGGAATGAGTACAACGCCGACCGCGCTCGCTTGGGCCGCGTAATCGACCAACTCGTGGACGGTACCTACGCGCGCCAGTCCGGCAACTTCGAAACGGTCCGCGACGAGCTTCTGGTGAACAACGACCAGTACTTGGTATGCCGCGATTTCCACGCTTACGTACAGGCGTGGGAGGAGCTCACGAGTGGCTATGTTGACACCCGCAATTGGAACCGAGTTTCGCTTCACAATACGGCCAGGTCTGGATTCTTCTCCTCTGACCGAACAATACGTGAATATGCGACCGAAATTTGGCATGTTGGTGAGTAGGTAGTTTTACTGGCCCAATGAACTGACGAAAGGGGAATGGTTCTATGAGCAAGAAGGAATGCGTTGCCATGCTTCTTGCCGGCGGGCAGGGGTCGAGGCTAGGTGTACTTACGAGTAAAGTCGCCAAGCCGGCCGTGTCGTTCGGTGGCAAGTACAGGATCATCGACTTCGTGCTTTCAAACTGCGCGAATTCGGGGATTAGCACGGTGGGCGTGCTTACACAGTATCGTCCGTATCTGCTGCACGAGTACCTGGGAACGGGCGAGGCGTGGAACCTCGACGAGCGCGACGGTGGCGTAGCAATACTGCCGCCCTTCGCAACCCAAACCGGTGCTTCCTGGTATGCTGGCACGGCCGACGCCATTACGCAGAATCTCGGTTACCTGGAGGGCCAGGACGCTGAGTACGTCCTCATCCTCTCGGGCGACCAGCTGTATCGTATGGACTACGAGGACATGCTTGCCACCCACAAGGCCAACAACGCCGACCTCACGGTTGCCGTTATGCCCGTGCCTTGGGAGGACGCTCCGCGCTTTGGCATCATGAACTGTGCCGACGACGGCCGCATCGAGGAGTTCGTGGAGAAGCCCGCAGAGCCCAAGAGCAACCTTGCCTCCATGGGCATCTACATCTTCAACGCCGACCTCCTTATCAACACCCTCAAAGAGGATGACAAGGATCCCGATTCGACCCACGACTTCGGTGGCGACATCATTCCTAAGCTGCTCGCCGCTGGCAAGCGCCTCTACACCTACCAGTTCAAGGCCTACTGGCGCGACGTAGGCACCGTGGCATCCTTCCACGAGGCCAACATGGAGCTGTTGGGCGCAGAGCCCGAGTTCGACCTGTTTGCGCAGGACGCCCCCATTATGAGCAACTCCTCCACCCTTCCTCCCGCGTACGTCGGCCCCAAGGGTTCGGTAGACGACTCCCTTGTTGACAACGGCTGCGCCATTATGGGTACGGTCGAGCACTCTGTGATCTCTGCAGAGGTGTACGTTGGCAAGAACGCCATCGTAAAGGATTCAATCCTCTTCCCCGGCGCGATTGTCGAAGATGGCGCCGTGGTCATCAATGCCATTATGGCCGAGCGTTCGGTTGTTAAGGCCGGTGCGCACTTTGGGTCTGCAGATGAGGAAACCGTTACCCTCGGCGATGACGCCGTTGTAGAGAAGGGGGAGTAAACGATGCCCAAGGCAATAGGTCTTATAACCTGCAATTACACCACGGCATCCAAGGATGACGTGTTCTCGGGCCGCCCCGTGGCCTCAATGCCCTACCTGGGCCGTTACCGCCTGGTGGACTTCGCGCTCTCCAACCTGGTAAATGCGGGCATCCGCAACGTCGGCATGATTATGCCCAACAACTACCGCTCCCTCGTGGACCACGTGGGCTCCGGCAAGGATTGGGATCTGGACCGCAAGAACGGCGGCCTGTTCATCATGCCCGGCACCGCCTTTGGCACCAGCCGCACCGGCGCGCGCTTCCTCATTCGCGACCTCGTGCAGAACCGCGAGTTCTTTACCAAGAACAAGGAGAAGTACGTCGTGCTCTCCACGGCCAACTTCATCTGCAGCGTTGACGTAAAGAAGCTCATCGCCGACCACGAGGCCTCCGGCGCAAACATCACCGTGCTTTGCAAGCGCGCCAGCTGCGACGGCAACATTGACGTCGTTACCTTCGAAACCGAAGACGGCCGCGTAAAGAGCATGAACCAGGGCGTCAAGTTCAACCAGCTTGCCTTCCTGGACTATGCCGTTATCGAGCGCGAGCTGCTGCTGGAGCTTCTGGACTCCTTCGCCGCCATCGATCACCTGGATCTGTTTGAGGCGCTCAACAGCGAGTATGGCCGTTTCCGCGTAATGGTTGCCGAGTTTGAGGGCTACATGAAGCCCATCTTCGACAAGAACTCCTACTTCAAGGCCAACATCGACCTTCTGGATGAGGACGTTCTTACGGAGTTCGCCAGCGGCACCCCCATTAAGACCAAGGCTCACGACAACCCGCCCGCGAAGTACGAGCCGGGCTGCAAGGTCTCCAACTCCCTCATCGCTTCTGGCGACCGCATCTATGGATCCGTTCAGGGTTCGGTCCTCGGCCGCAACGTAATCGTCGAGCCCGGCGCGTCGGTACGCAACGCCGTCCTCATGCAGGGCGTAGTTGTTAAGACCGGTGCCAAGATCGAGAACGCCATTATTGACAAGAACAACGTCGTTCCCGCTGGCACCGAGCTACGCGGCACCGATGGCGACATTCTTTACCTGAAAAAGCACTAGTAAATCATCAACCAAAGGCAGGGATTAACCATGGCAGATAGCGTAAGAAGAAAGCTCAAGATCCTCTTTGCGGCATCCGAGGTCGTGCCTTTCTCCAAGAGCGGCGGATTGGGCGACGTCGCGGGTTCGCTTCCGCGCGCGCTTAAGCACGCTGGCGCCAAGGTTGCCGTCATATCGCCCAAATACGGGACGATCCCGGCGGAGTACGTGGAGCAGATGAAGCACGTGGACGACTTCTATGTGCCACTGGCTTGGCGTAGCGTGTACTGCGGCATCGAGAAGCTCACCTACCAGGGTGTGGACTTCTACTTCATCGACAACGAGGCCTACTTCAAGCGCGATGGCCTGTATGGCTACTTCGACGATGGTGAGCGCTTCGCGTTCTTCTCGAAGGCCATTTGCGAGGCCATCGCCAAAGTGCCTGAGCTGCAGTGCGACGTGCTTCATTGCAACGACTGGCAAACGGCAATGGCACCGGTATTCTTGCGTGAGTTCTACATGCAGGTACCCGAGTGCGCAAGCGTAAAGACCGTGTTTACGGTTCACAACGTGCTGTTCCAAGGTCAGTACTCCGACAAGGTTCTCAACGACGTGCTTGGCCTGGCCGATGTTCCTGCAGCGCGCGACCAGCTGTACTGCGCACCGCAGGCCATCAACTACATGAGGGCCGCCCTGCTGTACTCCGACATCATTACAACCGTAAGCCCAACCTATGCCAACGAACTGCAGATGCCGTTCTACGGCGAGGGCATGGACGGTATCTTCCGACGTCGTGCCGGTTCGCTGTACGGCATCCTTAACGGCATCGACACCACGGTGTGGGATCCCAAGACCGACAAGACCCTGCCCGCCAACTACGACGCCTCCGATCTTTCGGGCAAGGCGGAGTGCAAGCGTGCGTTGCAGGAGGAGTTTGGTCTGCGCCAGGATCCCGAGCGTCCGCTGGTGTGCATGGTTGGACGCCTCACCAAGCAAAAGGGCTTGGACCTCGTGCGCTATAGCATGAACGCGCTCATGGCGCGTGGCGTGCAGGTGGCCATTTTGGGCACTGGTGACAAGGACTACGAGGACTCCTTCAAGTACTTCGATTGGAAGTACGGCGACATGATGAGCGCGCGCATTGACTTTGACGGCGCGCTGGCGCATCGCATGTATGCGGGCGCGGACCTGTTCCTCATGCCGTCCGAGTTCGAACCCTGCGGTCTGACGCAGATGATCTCCATGCGCTACGGCACCTTGCCCGTGGTGCGCGAGACCGGTGGCTTGCGCGACTCCGTACAGCCCTACAACCAGTTTACTGGCGAAGGCACAGGCTTTAGCTTCGCAAACATGAACGCCGACGAGATGGCCGGTTGTTTGCTCACCGCTTGCGAGGTCTTCTGGACCAACCCCGAGGCTTGGAAGAAGCTCCAGCTTCAGGCCATGGCCGAAGACTTTAGCTGGCGTCGTGCCGCCAACCAGTACATGGACATCTACTACGACCTGAACCCCGAGGTCAAGCGCTAAGGATAGCGTCGCGACCAAGAGAATCCAAGGCCCCCTTGGAGACAAGTAAAACAGGCGCCTCCTCGCTTCATTGGCGAGGGGGCGCCTTCTTTCGTCCGGAACCTCTGGGTTTGCCGGGATCGCGGGCGGTGCGAGACAAGGGCGGCCGGGTTTGCCGGGATCGCGGGCGATGCGGGAGCTCTTGTCGGAATCAGCCACAGTGTGGCCCATCTCGGCAAATCTCCAGAGGGGTTTGCTGGAATCGCGAACAGTGCGGGGGTGTTTGCTGGGATTCGCCACACTGTGGCAAATCTTGGCAAACGCACCGGCGTATTTGCTGGGATTCGCCACACTGTGGCCAAATCGAGCAAGCACCCCCGCACTGTTCGCAAAGTCAGCAAACGCCGCTCTCAGCAAACGCCGCTTCGTCGTTCCCTCGTCTGCGTGCTAAGTCCTCGTGCCCCCGTCGGCCCGCAAGCGGTGAGTCGTGAAGTGAGCGAGCGAGGCGAGCGCGGAGTCGCATGCGGGTCGACGTGCACGAGGCGTGTGAACAACCCATGCGCATCACAATAGCGTCACAAAGTAACGATAGTGGCAAGAATCGTTAGTATCCGCTACCATAACGTACCGTATGCACTTTTTAAGCTATGGGAATGAGAGGCGTAAACCGTGAGAGCGCTACACAACACTTCCAATGCAACGTATCGCGCGCCATTTGGAGCGTGCCCCTTAGGGAATGCCATAACGCTAACGATCGACGTGCGAGATGCGGAAAGCCCGCAGGGCGCCATTCGCCTGTGGGTAGATGGCGAGGGAGAGACGCTCGTTCCCATGAAGCCAGAGGTCCTGGAGGAGGGCGGCGAGCGCGTGGTGCGCCTAACCGGCACCTTTACGCCCTCAAAGACCGAGGTAATTTGGTATTACTTCAACATTACCGCCGACGACGGCGCGGTGTGGCGCTATGGCGCGCGCAGCGAGTGCGGCGTTGGCGAGGGAACCTTTTCTGACGGTGAGCCGCGCTCGTTCCAAATAACCGTGTACGAGCCGCGCGAGACGCGCCCGAGCTGGTACGAGCACGGCATCGTATACCAAATCTTCCCAGATCGCTTTGATCGCGGCACCAACTGGCTGGAGCTGGTAGAGAAGAGCTTCAGCGATGGTCGCAACGGTCCGGCGCGCATGCTCGTGCACGACTGGTCCACGCAGCCAACCTACCAAAAGGACCAGTACGGGCGCATATCCACCTGGGACTTCTACGGCGGCAACCTCGACGGCATCCGCGAGCGCCTGGGCTATTTAAAGGCCCTGGGAATCTCGGTCATCTACCTGAACCCCATCTTCGAGGCTGCGAGCAACCATCGCTACGACACCGCCGACTACATGCGCGTGGACCCCATGCTCGGCGACCGCGAAACGTTCATGCGTCTGTGTGCCGAAGCCAAGGAAATGGGCATATACATTATTCTGGATGGCGTGTTTAACCATACGGGCTGTGACTCCAGGTACTTCAACAAATACGATAACTACCCCGACGAGGGCGCGTTCCAAAGCAAAGACAGCCCCTATGCCAGCTGGTTCAAGTTCGGCGGCGATGCCGACGGCGAGTATCAGTGCTGGTGGGGCGTGGACGATCTGCCCGACGTGGACGAAAACGACCCGTCGTATCGTGAGTTCATTTGTGGTAAGGACGGCGTCGTGCGCACGTGGCTGCGCCTTGGCGCGTCGGGTTGGCGCCTGGACGTAGCGGACGAACTTCCCGACGACTTCATAGCCGATATCAAGGCTGCCGCACTTGCCGAGAAGCCCGACGCGCTGGTAATAGGCGAGGTTTGGGAGGATGCCTCCAACAAGGTGAGCTACGGCGAGTTGCGTCGCTACCTGCAGGGCTCCGAGCTGGACAGCGTTATGAACTATCCGTTCCGCACGGCGCTTCTGGACTACCTCACAAACAAGACCACGGCCGTAAACATTGCCGACCGCATGCAGGAGCTGTGCGAGAACTATCCGCGCGAGGCCTTCCTATGCAACCTCAACCTTTTGGGCAGCCACGACCGCGAGCGCGTGCTCACCATGTTGGGCGATGCGCCCGCCAAGGACGAGCTCACCGAAGAGCAGCGTCGCGACTTCCGCCTCAACGAGGGGCAGCGCAACTTGGCCGTAAGCCGCCTGTGGGTGGCGGCCCTGCTGCAAATGACGCTGCCGGGCGTGCCGTGCGTGTACTACGGCGACGAAGCGGGACTTGAGGGCTACACCGATCCATATAACCGCGCCACTTATCCTTGGGGCAACGAGAACGAGAACTGCCGTACCATCTATCGCAATGCCATTGCGGTGCGCAAGTCGTTGCCCGACGTGTTTGAGGAGGGCGACTTCAAGCCGTTTGCGCTAAACGACGATGTATTTGGATTTACGCGCACGCTTGGCACAACAACCGTATGCGTGTTGGCAAACGCAAGTCTCAAAGACTCCCATACCGTGGAGGTGCCCATGCACGCCGCCGGCGTGGACGACATCGTGCAGGGAACGAAGCCGCAGATTCGCGAAGACGGCAAGGCCTGCAGCGTGCACCTGTGGCCGCTGGGCACCTCGGTGCTGTACTTCCGCGATGAGCAGCGCCTGCAGGAACCCATGGAGCGGGGAATGGGCGTCATCTGCCACATTACCAGCCTTCCCAACGGTGGGGAGCCCGGCTCCCTGGGCGAGCCTGCCAAACGCTTTGTGGACATACTGGCCGAGTCTGGGCAAACCTATTGGCAGGTGCTGCCCGTTAACCCCACCGATCAGTTTGGCTCCCCGTACGCGGGCCTGTCGGCCTTTGCCGGCAACCCGTATCTTCTGGAGGGTTTCCAGAACGACTTGGACGAGCTGGTGGAGGGCTTGGACAACGACCCTGGCTACAAGGAGTTCTGTAAGGAGAACGAGGACTGGCTGGAGCCGTACGTGGCGTTCCGCGCCATCAAGGAAACCGTGGGCGACGACATCCCCTGGCCGCTTTGGCCCGAGAACCTGCGCGAGTATCGTCCTGGCATTGCCGACGAAGAGGAGACGATTGCGGCAAACACCGAGACGCATCGTCGCGCGCAGTACGTGTTCGAGAAGCAGTGGATGGAGCTGCGCGCCTACGCCAACGAGCGTGGCATAAAGATCATTGGCGACATGCCCATGTATGTGAGTGCCGACTCCAGTGACGTGTGGGCCGAGCGCAACATATTCGACCTCGATGAGAAGGGATTTCCCCGCGGTGTGGCCGGATGTCCGCCCGACGACTTTGCCAAGGACGGTCAGATTTGGGGCAACCCCACCTTCCGTTGGGATGTGCTGCGCGAGCAGAACTACGACTGGTGGATGCGGCGTCTGGAGCGCATGATGCATCTGTATGATTACGTGCGTCTGGATCACTTCCTGGGCTTCTCTTCGTATTACAACATTCCCGGCGGGCGCGGCGCAATGGAGGGTGCTTGGAACTTTGGCCCTGGCCTGGACCTGTTCCGTGTGGCGCGCGAGCGCTTTGGCAACCTGCCCTTCATTGGGGAGGACCTGGGCACCATTACGCCAGCCGTACGCTTTTTGGTGTCCACCACGGGATTCCCCGGTATGGACGTGATCCTGTTTGCCAACGAGGACGTGCGTCAGGGCTATACGCCCGCAGATGGCAAAATTTGCTATACCAGCACGCACGACACGCAAACGCTGGTGGGCTGGATCAAGAGCAAATGGCCCTACGACAAATTCGACGACGTGTATCGCGAGCTCATGTGGCGCTGTATGAACTCGAGTGCCAACGTGGTAATGACTCCGCTGCAGGACGTGCTCGTGCTCGACGATGATGCGCGTATGAACGTTCCGGGCGTTGCCGAGAACAACTGGAACTGGCAAGCGGACCTGGATAGCGTCGTTGCGGCAAAGCAGTACTTGTCGTCGCTGGCACGCGATTCCGGCCGTTGGCGCAAATAGTTGGGCAATTTGACTAGTCGAAGAGGGCATGTGGTGAGGATGCAGGACAAAAGAGAAGGAGTCTCCATGATTGGTCGTAGGGTTGCGGCGTCGTTGCTGAGCCTTTCCTTGGTGATTGGCATGGTGCCGCAAGCGGCGCTTGCCGAGGGCGTAGAGGAGGCCCAGGCTCTTAGGGCGGCCGTTGAGTACCGTGTGAACGCCAACGACGATGAGACCCCTTGGGTGTCGTTTGTCTCGTGGCATGACGCACTGGAGGCGGCGCGCGTGGCGGATGAGCAACGAGCGCAGCAAGCGGCGCCGTCGGAGGACGCGCCGGCACAGGAGGATCAGAAGCCCAACGGCGTCGCGGACGAGGCCGAGGGCAGCAAGGATGCCGAAGGCACCAACAACAAGAACGCCGAGGGCACCGCACAGAACCAAGGCAATGCAAAGGCGGAAGACGCTGTACAGGACCAGGGCAATAAGAACGCCGAAGGCAGCGCGAACGCCGAGGAGCAGGTGGCTGGCGAAGGCGACGCGGCTAAGACGCCAGACGCCAATGTCGGTCAGGGCACCAAGAAGCCGGATCCCGAGCCTGCGCAGGGTGGCGAGATGCAGACTCCCGATTCCGCACAGGGTGGCGAGGCGCAAGTCCCCGAAACTGCGCCCGCAGAACAAACAAAAGAAGTCGCGCCGCTGGAAATACGCAATCTGGAAGTGCGCGTCGCCAATGCCCAGGGCAAGGTGGAGCTACGTACTCGAGCGGGCGATCAGGAGTGGCCCGACGAGTGGCCCGAGGCCCAAGAGACGCAGGAGGGTGAGCAGGACGCGCCCGCACAGGCCAAGGAGGCCTTCGCCGACCTGCAGCTGCGTGTGAGTGACGACCTTAGCAAGACGCACGACGTGTGGTATAGGGTCCACGTAAACGGCGCCTGGCTTGACTGGGTGAAGAACGGCGAGTCCGCCGCTCCCAACAACAAGGAAGCCCTTGTCGACGACCTACAGGTACTGCTTCTTACCAAGGACGAGAGCAAGGAGTTCGTGGCAACCGAGTTTGGCACCAAGGAGGCCCCTGTTGACGACCAGGGCCAAACCGACGACGTTCCGCAGGCCGAAGACAAAGCCGAAGACAAGCCCGTACAGGTAATGTCGGCAAGCGATGACTCGCAAAAGAAGGCCGAGGACGCAACCAAGGACAACAAGGCCGCCAAGACGGAAGCCAACGCCAAGGAGAACAGGCTTAGCATAGAGTCAGTGTCTGTTCCCCAGGTGAGCTACCGCGTGCATGCCCAGGACTACGGGTGGCTCAAATGGGTGAGCAACGGTCAGCTGGGCGGCACTACGGGCAAAGGCAAACGCCTGGAGGGCATAAACATCAATCTGCCCGCAGGTACCAACGGCGGCATTGCGTATACCGTGCACGCCCAGGACTACGGCTGGATGCGAGAGGTGTCTAATGGCGCTGTGGGCGGCACCGTGGGCAAGGGCAAGCGTTTGGAAGCCATCAAGATCCGCCTTACGGGTGAGGTCGCAAACAAGTTTGACGTGTGCTACCGCGTGCACGCCCAGGACTACGGCTGGCTCAACTGGGTGCGAAACGGTCAGCTGGGCGGCACCACGGGCAAGGGCAAGCGCCTGGAGGCCATCCAGATCGTTATTGTGCCCAAAGGCGGTGAGACACCCACGTCCATTCAGGGTAGCGACCCTGCGGTTAAGGCGGGCATAACCTATCGCACGAGCGTATATGGGCTTGGCTGGCTCGGTTGGATGGACAACGGCGACGTCGCAGGTCTAACGGGCGTTTCTGCGGTTGCCAATGCCTTCTCTGCAAGGCTTGTGGGTCTAGGCAACAACGAGCTGCACTACAGTGCGCATGTGCAAAACGTCGGTTGGCAAAGCGAGGTGGAAGGCGGCAATACCGTTGGCGCGCCTGGCAAGAACAACCGCATAGAGGCCATTACCATGCATCTGAGCGGCAAGGCCGAGCAGAACTACGACATCTACTATCGCTGCCATGTATCCGATTATGGCTGGCTTAAGTGGGCGAAGAACGGCGAGAAGGCAGGCAGCACTGGCTTTGGCAAGCAGGTGGAAGCCATCCAGGTCCGGCTCGTGAAGAAGAATGCCGCCGCTCCCTCAGGCTCTTCGTATAATTTTGCATACATAAGCGTTCCTACCCTCAGGTATCGCGGCCATGTGCAAAACATCGGCTGGCAAAGGTGGGTTGGCAATGGAGGCACGGCCGGCACGAGCGGTCGCGGTTTGCGCGTTGAGGCTCTGCAGGCTACCGTGAGCTCCGAACACTCGGGTGGAATCCAAATAAAGACCCATGTGCAGAACATCGGTTGGCAAGGATGGGCGGACCAAGGAAAAATCGCTGGCACGAGCGGACGTGGCCTACGCGTCGAGGCACTCTGCGTGCGGCTTACGGGAGATTTGGCTAAGTACTACGATGTGTGGTATCGCGTACATGCGCAGAACATCGGTTGGATGGGATGGGCAAAGAATGGCGCCGAGTCTGGCACGTCGGGCATGGGCTTGCGTCTGGAGGCCATCCAGCTGGTGGTTACTGCCAAGGGTGGCGCGGCTCCCGGATCAACAGCCCGTCCGTTTATGAATGGCGCAAACTTCGGCAAGCTGGGATACCAAAATCCCTCGGGCTATTACCAGGTAAGCAGCAGGAACGTTAAGATTACGAGCGCGGCCCGCGCGCCATGGAACTATGTGACTAAATCGCGCATTGGCATTTGGGCATCGCGCAACGACTGCATAAACGCCTTTGTGTCGCGTGCGTACGAGTACATGGGATCGCCCTATATGTGGAACTATTCCTGCGCGCCTGGCGTGGGAGTGGACTGCATCGGCCTGGTGTACCAGTGCGCCTATGCGTGCGGCATGGACCTGGGTGGGGGCACGGGTTACAACGACTTTAACCCGTGGGCCCACTACATTACCGGCAACTCTGGCTGGCATAGCCACGATGCCGAGAATTTCTGGAACTACGGTCGGGCGCTGCACGTTTCGCTGGGCGCGCGCCAGAGAGGCGACGTAATTTCGTATCCGGGACACGCTGCGGTATACGTGGGCAACGATACCGTGGTTGAGGCCATCATGGGCGCGGGCGTGGTGCAACGCAACATGTATGCCAGCGGCTCGCCGCGCGGCGTTATTCGCCTGTTCCAGTAGGATTCAGGCAACGAAAAACCCTGACTTAGGGATAGGCCCCAAGCTGCGATCTTGTGTGTCGCAGCTTGGGGCCTTTTGGTGAGTTTGTCCATATTTGCCACCGTGCTAGGCAAACGCACTTTTCGGGTACAATGACCTCCTAAAACGAGGGAGAACCATGCTCATAGACCGCATATCCGGGCGTCTTCTAAGCGACCCCGAGCTTCGCCCCGCGCTCTCAAATATGCGCAAGGGATCCGATACGACCATAGCCGTTGCCCAAAGTGGCCGCGCCTTGCTGGTGGCGGCGCTATGGGCCCGCGAGCCGCGCCCCTGTTTGCTCGTGGTGCCTGGCGAGGACGCTGCCGACCGCATGGCCCAGACGCTTGCTGCCTGGCTCGATACCAACGTGGTGCTGCGCTATCCACACCGCGAAGACCTTCCTTGGTCGGACAAGCCATGCGACTTTGCGGCCGTGGGAGCACGCTGCGCTGCGCTGGAGCGCTTGTCGGCAGGGGAGGCGTGCGTGGTTGTTGCCTCGGCACACGCACTCATGCGGCGCGTTCCCCCGACGGGCACAGGCTACTTTTGCAGCTCAACGTTTGCGGTGGGCGACGAGGTGCCATTTGAGGACGTCCCGCGCCTGCTGGTGGGCATGGGCTATGCCAATGCGGGGGATGTGGACACACCTGGCACCTTCCATGTGCACGGCGATTCCGTGGACGTGTTTCCCGCGCAGGAAAAGGCGCCCGTGCGCCTGGAGTTCTTTGGCGACGAGATCGACCGCATCCGTCGCATGGTGGCCGCCACGGGCCAAACCATAGGCGAGCTGGACGAGGTGCGCGTGGTGCCTTGTCGCGAGCTGGCCTTTACCGACCAAACCATCGCGCGCGCCACGCGGGTTTTGTCGCGTCCCGCAATGGAGGACTCCCAGCTGGCAGCCGATCTGGAGCTCATTCAGCAACGGGCAAACGCGCCGCAGCTTGATCGCTACCTCGCCGAGCTCTATGGCGGCAAGACGGCGTCGCCTATGGAGCACATGGCCAAAAACACCCTGGTGGTGCTCTCGGAGCCGCGCGCCATGCTGGACGACTGCGCCCATGCCGCCGACGACGTGCGTCATGCGGCGGGCGCGCTTCGCATGGAAGACAAGGCCTTGGACCTGCTGTTTACGCCCCTTAAGAAGCTTGACTTTGGCGGGCAGCAGCGCATCTCGCTTTCGTCGCTCATGCGTGCGGGCACCACGCGCGCCCGATCGGCTCGTGCCGCACGAACTGTGCCAACGTCTGCGGACGAGGCTCAGCTTCGCGTGCAGCAGCCCGGCATTGCGGGCAAAGACAGCAAGCTTCTTGGGCGCATGCGCCAATTCGTGCGTGACGGTTCGGTCATTGTGTTTGCCGTGCCCGACCCCAGCGCGCGCGACCATCTTAAGATGCGCTTTTTGGACGAGTCCATTCCCTTTGCAGAGTCGCTGCGTCAGCGGGACTATCGCGACGGATTCGATGCGGGCGTGGTTACCTTTGTGGATGCACCCGTGCCGTCGGGCGTGGTGGTGCCGGGTGCGCATGTGGCGGTTTTCTCGGTTGGAGACCTTTCGGCACGCAGTGCCAAACGGCGTCGTCCGCGCAGGATCGATCCCACCACAACTACGTTCCCGTTCAAGCCAGGCGATTACGTGGTGCACGCGCGACACGGCATCGCTCTGTTTACCGGCATCGTTCGCCAGGAGGTGGACGACCGCGAGCGCGACTACTTCCTGCTGCAATACGCCAACGAGGACAAGCTTTACGTGCCCTTGGAGCGGGTGGATCGCATTACGCGCTATGTGGGTCCCGACGGCAGCAGTCCGCGTCTTACGCGTCTGAACACGGCCGATTGGAGCCGTGCCACGAACAAGGCGCGCAAGTCGGCCAAAAAGCTGGCGTTCGACCTAGTGGATCTCTATGCGCGGCGTAGTGCGGTGAAGGGCCATGCCTTTGCGGCCGACACCTCCGCCCAAAGCGACATGGAGGCCAACTTTACCTACGACCTCACGCCCGACCAGGTGCGGGCTGTGGAGGACATTAAGGCCGACATGGAGTCGACGCGTCCCATGGACCGGCTCCTTTGCGGCGACGTGGGCTTTGGAAAGACGGAGGTGGCGCTGCGGGCGGCCTTTAAGTGCTGCATGGACGAGCGTCAGGTTATGGTGCTTTGCCCCACCACCATCCTTGCGCAGCAGCACTACGACACGTTCTTCGATCGCTTTTCTCCGTTTGGCCTGCGCGTGGAGGTACTGAGCCGTTTCGTAACGCCGGCGCAGCAGCGGCGCGCGTTGGCCGACTTTGCCACAGGTGAGGTAAACGTACTGGTGGGCACCCACCGGCTCTTGTCGGCGGACGTTAACCCAAAGGCGCTGGGGCTCGTTATTGTGGACGAGGAGCAGCGCTTTGGCGTGCAACACAAGGAGCAGCTCAAGAACATGCGCGAGCAGGTGGACGTGCTCACGCTCTCGGCCACGCCCATTCCGCGTACTATGCAGATGGCGCTTTCGGGCGTGCGTGAGATGAGCCTCATCCTTACGCCGCCTCCTGGTCGCAGGCCAGTGCAGGTGTATGTGGGCGAGTACGATTCCGATGTGGTGAGCGATGCGCTTCGCTTGGAGCTGGGGCGCGGCGGTCAGGTGTACTACGTATCGAACCGCGTGCACACCATTGAGGATGCCGTGGAGCGTGTGCAGCAGGCGGCGCCCGAGGCGCGCGTTGCCGTGGCCCACGGACAAATGAGCCCTACGCAGGTGGAAGACGTTATGCTGCAGTTCCAGATGCAGGAGGTGGACGTTCTTGTGG
This sequence comes from Atopobiaceae bacterium, assembly GCA_017545665.1. GTDB lineage: Bacteria > Actinomycetota > Coriobacteriia > Coriobacteriales > Atopobiaceae > RUG440. The sequence goes on along the minus strand of JAFWKQ010000039.1, from coordinate 91,394 downwards.
CCACCACCATCATCGAGAGCGGCATAGACAACCCCCATACCAACACGCTGGTAATCGAGGACTCGCAACGTCTTGGCCTGGCGCAGCTGTATCAGCTTAAGGGACGCGTGGGTCGTGGGCGCACGCAGGCATACGCGTACTTTATGTTTCCGGCCGAGGAGCCGCTAACGCCCGAGGCTACCGAGCGCCTTACGGCGTTGGCCGAGCTGCAGGATTTGGGCAGCGGCATGCGCATTGCCATGCGCGATTTGGAGATTCGCGGAGCTGGATCGCTTGTGGGCGCCGAGCAGCACGGCAATTTGAACAGCGTGGGATTCGACCTGTTTACGCAGATGCTGGGTCAGGCTGTGGCTGAGGCGCGCGGCGAGGTGCCAGAGGGCGACGAGCCCAGCGAGGTTGTAATTAACCTGTCGGCGGACTTCTACTTGGCCGAGGAGTATTTGCCCGACGTAGACAAGCGCGTGATGGCGTATCGCCGTTTGGCGGCGGCCAACGAGCTGGCAGACGTCGACCGGCTGCAAAAGGAGCTCGAGGCGGAATACGGCGGAATGCCCCTGGCGGCGCTCAACATCTTCGACCGCGCTCGCATGCGCATACGCTGCGAGCGCCTGGGCGTCACCAACGTGGCGTTTACTGGCGGACGGCTGGTGTACACGGGCATCGAGGTGCCTGGCGGCGTGGCAACTAAGCTGCGTGCGCAACGTGGCGTGTACTTCCCCAAGAGCCATCAGCTCAAGTACCCGTTCCGCAAAGACGCGAGCGAGCTCGTGCCCACGGCACTGGGCGTGCTTGCCCTGGTTGGCGGCGACGACGAGAGCGAGTAGGATAGGCGCAGAACGCGTCTTGTGCAGGCTTAGAGCGATGGCCCTGAGGTTGCGTGCTGGGCAAAGTCTGTAATCCCTCGGCTAAAGTCTGTAGCGCCCTTGGCAAAGTCTGTAATCCCTCGGTTAAAGTCTGTAGCCTCGCGCTTAAAGTCTGTAGCGCTGAGACCTTCGTTTTGACAAAACACCAGCTCAGAGGCTCGTGACTTTTTAACGAACGTCAAATACCTACAGACTTTTTCCGAGTAGTTACAGACTTTGCGACAAGGGCTACAGACTTTGCCAAGGGCGCTACAGACTTTGCCAAGGGCGCTACAGACTTTAGCCGTCCCCCGCGCCCTAGCCCATCTTCCTCCGCAGCGCCTCGATTCGCGCAATCCGCGTTTCCAGCGACGCGGTGTGGTACTCGTTGGGCGAGTTCGCGTCGTAGTAGATGCCACGCCCCACCATAACGATGGCGGGGCCGAGCTTCATCACGAGGTCGATGTTCTGCTCGTTAATGCCCGTGCCAATGGCCAGGCTCGCATGCAGGAGGTTTCGCTTAACGGCGCCGGCAAGCTCGAGCGGTCTCACCTGGAATATCGACCCATGGTCGCGCTTGTTGAGGTCGTACTCGTGCTCCATCAGGAAGCCCGAGGCTATGCTCACGTAGTCTACGCCCAGCGCGTCCACCTCGGCCACGCGCCTGCCCACGCGCTTGATGCCATCCACGTCACACATGATCTTGCCGCCGTATTCGTGCGCGTGTCGCACCATCTGCTGAATCACGGGGTTGGGGGCAGTGCCCAGCACCGTCACGACGCTCGCGCCTGCCTCAAAGCAACGGCGCGTAACGCCCGAGCCGCCGTGGAACACCTTGGCATCCACGCACAGCTTGAGGTTGGGATGCGCGGTGTGAATCTCCTTAACGACGTCGAGGCCAAAGGTCACCAGCTCAGGATAGCCGATCTCAATAATGTCCACGTAGTCGGCCATCTCGTCTGCCGATTGCAGCAGTTCGTGACGCTTGCCGTGGTCGAATACCAGTTGCAGTTGCGCTGCCATGGTTTTGTCTCCTCTCGCTGCGCTCTAGCTAAAGAGCTTCTTGTCGTTGCCCGAGGGCACGCGGAAGAACAGTACGCCCAAAAGTCCCACAGCGGTTAGGACCAGCAGGAACAAAAACATGGCGGGATACCCACTGGCATCCACGATGCGCCCGCCAACGTTATTGGAGATAATGGTGCCAAAGTTCTGACAAGCCTTTACGATTGCCAGTCCCGTAATCTGCTGGCGTGGGTCCACGATGGTGTTTACGACCTTCATGTTGGTCATGATGTTCAAGATCACGGGCGGATGCTTGCACAAAAACGTAAGCGCGATAACCACGGGAAACGAAAGTCCCAGCGCAAAGGGAAGCACCTGCACCACAGCCAGGCCAAAGGCGATGAGTAGCAGGGTCTTGTTTGCGACCTTGTCCATGAACTTGGACGAGAGCAGCAGCAGGGGAATCTCCAGCAGGGCGGCTACCGCCAGCACCGTGGACGCAACGGAGGCTTCCATGCCCAAGTAGTCGGTAAGCGCGGCGGGGGTAAACGAATACGCGGCGCCCGTTACCGCGCAAAACAGGATCTGCAGCACCAGGTAGTACAAAAACTTCCTGTTGGTAAGGAGGTCCTTTATGGACACGCCCTCGCTGGCGTCCTTGCCCTCGCTTGTGTCCTCGATCTTGGCTGCCTCGGTTTCGGCCAAACGGGGCTGCGTGCCCCAAAAGCCAACGATGGCCATGATCATGGTAATAATTACAAAAATATAGGGAGCCTCGGGGCTTATGCCGTCGTAGATAATACCGGTGAGCTGCGTGCCAAGCGCAAAGCCAATGGTGCCCCAGGTGCGAATGGCGCCGTAGTTGTATGGACTCGACGTGGCCATGCGCTCTACCACGGGATTTACGCCGTTCATGAGCAGATACATGAGCGAGTAGGCGCCCACGGTAATCCAAAATCCGGGCGAGGCCACAAACAGCGCGGCCGACGCGCAGGTGAGGCCAAACATCACCATGTTTACCAGGCGCATGCCAAACCTCTCGGTAAGGCCGCCAATGATGGGCTGGGTTACCATGGCTGCCAGCGAGGCGATGGAGATACACAGCGACACCTCGCTTGCCGAATATCCCTTGCCAATGAGGTATACCGATATCATGGACGAAAACAGGGCAAACGCGATGTCGTAAAACAGGAACAGGATTACGTAGCTAAGATAGCTGTTGGTGTAGCGCGCAAGCAACCGCTCCATGGTGCCCCTTTCGTTTTTGTGGGATTCTCTCCTATAATACACAAGGAATCGAAGCGTAACGGGGCGAAATCACCGTAAGGAGATGCCTTCGGCGGAGAACGAACCGAGAGCAAAGGAGTCATGCATGGACATAGCGTATCTTCTTTGGCTGCAGGGCATTCGAGAGTCCGTGCATCCTTTTGTTGAGCAGCTGTTCGTCGTCATTTCGGCGGTGGCCGCAAGCAAGGCGCTTATTGTGGTTCCGGCACTGCTCTTTTGGTGCCTCGACAAGCGCGCGGGACGCTACGTGCTGTTTACGTTTGCAATCGGCACGCTGGTGAACCAGTTCGTGAAGAACATCGTGTGCGCATATAGGCCCTGGGTGCGCAGCGCGGACGTGCATCCGTCTGCCGGGGCACTTGACGAGGCCACGGGCTATTCGTTTCCCAGTGGCCACACCGTGGTATCGGTAACGCTTCCGGGCGCGGTTGGCTGGTGGTATCGCAAGAGCATTCCGGTGCTCACCGTGGTGTGCTGGGTGTTTGTGCTGTTGGTGGCCTTCTCTAGAAACTTCCTGGGAGTCCATACGCCGCAGGACGTGCTGGTGGGGATTGTGGTTGGCGTATTGTCCATAGCGGTGGCGAGTCGTCTTTTGGCTTGGGTCGATGCCGGCGAGGGTCGCGACAAAATCGTGCTGGTGGTGTCGCTCGTGCTTGCGGTGGCATATTTGGCATACGTATATCTAAAGCCATACCCCATGGATTACGATGCCTCCGGAGCGCTTATGGTGGATCCCGTAAAGATGCAGGTGGATTGTTTTAAGGCAGCGGGTGTGTTTGTGGGGGCTGTGTTGGGATGGTTTTTGGAGAAGCGCTACATAAATTTTGAGGTGAATCCCAAGGGGCACGGCTGGAAGCGAATGGCGCTGCGCTTTGCGGTGGGCATGGCAGTGGTGCTGGTGTTGTATGCTTGCACGCGGCCGCTGTCTTTGGTGCTCGTGGACGATCGTTGGTGCGAGCTGGTGAAGAGTTTCGTCTTGGTGTTTGGTGCCGCCTACGTTGCCCCGCTGGCGTTTACCGCGGTTGAGCGCGTGCGCTACAAGGATGTGTGAGGGTCCGGGAATGCAAAACAAGGGCAGCGCAAGGAGCAGCTCCGCGCCGCGGCCAAAGGTTCAGGCGGCTGGCGATAAAACCGGCGTTAAGTCGGTGCGCAAGAGCGTGCTCTTCCTGCTGTGCGTTGGCGTGGCTTACGCGCTGTACCTGGTTATTTCGGGTCAGCTGGGGTCCTTTTTCAATGCGTTGGCCGGCGTGAAGGTTGGCTGGGTGATCGCGGCGTTTTTGTGCTACGGAGCATATTACGTGTTGGGCGTGGTGGCCTACGCGATTGCCGTGGTGGGCGACCCTAAGTCTCCGTTGGGAATCTTCGACCTCATGAGCGTGGAGGCAACTGGCATCTTTTTTTCGAACCTTACGCCCAACGGAACGGGTGGCGCACCTGCGCAGATTGTGCGCCTCATGCGCTCGGGCCTCTCGGCGGGCGCGGCTGGGGCGCTGCAATACACGCGCTTTATTATCTACGAGGCGGGGGAGGGCGTATTTGCGGCGCTTATGCTCATTCCACGCATGGGGTACTTCTTGGATACGTATGGAAACGTGTTTCTTATTGGGGCCCTGCTGTTTGGCGCAAAGGTAGTGGAGGTGGCCGCCCTGCTCTTGGTGTGCCTGTTGCCCAAACAGGTGGGTGCCGTGGGCAGGTGGGGGCTCAGGCTCATACATAGGTGGCACTGGATTAGCGACGAGCGCTACGAGCGTTGGAGCGGTGTGGTAAACGAGCAAATCTATGAGTTCTCGCACGGATTTAAGGCGGGCGCGCGCAACTGGCGGCTCATGGCCCTTACCATGCTGGTCTCCCTTCTTCAGCTGGGGTTTTTGTACGCCTTGCCGTGGGTGGTGCTGCGTGCGTTTGGCATACGGCAAAGCCTGCTCACCTGCCTTGCCTGCGGAGCTATCCTGGAGCTGCTCACGTCGGCCATACCGTTGCCTGGCGGTACGTTTGGCGCCGAGGGAGGCTTTGCCTTTTTGTTCGGACCGATGTTTGGCAGTGCGCTTTCGGCGGGCTACGTGGTGTGGCGCATGGTGGAATACATTCTGCCCGTGTTGGCGGCCGTGCCGCTTATGGGTTTGCGTACGCGTAGTGGGCTTTCGCTCAACGCGCGTCTGCGAAGGTGGCGTTCCCGCCTGCATCGATAATCGGGGGGCGTGGCGATGCGCTGCTTGGGCGTCCCATATTGTTTTAGCTGTGGTTGCCTCAAATGGCAGCCTTTAATTGGACGAAGTGGGGGGGCTGGGCATGACCGAAGCTCCATTTGCTCGGTACCGACGTCAAGCACCGCGTACAATAGTGCGTTTTTGGGTATAAAGAACGGTATTATCCCAGTTGGTTGTAGTCTTGCCTTCCCCAAAACCACACTGCATAAATTAGGCAGTGTGGTTTTGGGGAAGACGGCATCGCAAAACCCCAGTTGGCGCGAACTCGTATTTCCCCAAAACCACACTAAACGTCATCGCATGTTGCGACGGTGCGCTCTCGTTGCCCCGATTGGCCGACGCACGCGAGGACACTGCTGAAGATGCGCCCGGCGGGGATGCCGGCGAGCCGGTTTGTGGGCTTGGTCTTGCGGGATGGGGTCGGGCGCACTTTTGCGCCCGCGGACGTCCGACTGGGTACACTTTTGCCGGGGGCCGAGGGTGCCGGGCGCACTTTTGCGCCCGCGAACGTCCCCACCGGGTACACAAACGGCCGATTTGTGTACCCGGTTAGGAGAGTTGCGGGCCGAAAAGTGTGCCCGGCATCAGACCCGGCGCCGAGTAGTGCGCCCGGTGGAAAGGACCGCGGGCCGAAAAGTGGACCCCGTGGCGAATCCCAGCAGCCCCGCGCCCGCGTTCGCGCCTATCCCTGTGCTCGGCCCCGCGCCCGCGCCCGCGCTTCGCAAATCGTAGGAAAATGGTCAAACCGTCGTTTCGGCCGTATACTGTGATGCGCATGCAAGGTACGAAAGGTACAAATATGACCCAAACCATAGACTTAGCCGAATGGACGCTCGGCTCCCAACACGTGCGCGTGCCGCACGATGCCATGCTTGCCGAGCGCCGCTCCCCCGACGCCCCCACGGGCAACGCCGGCGCTTACTTTCATGGCGGCATATACGCGTACGAACATGTGCTTGCAGTTCCCAGGGATTGGGCCAACAAGGTTGTGTTCCTAGAGTTCGAAGGCGTTATGGGCCATACGGACGTGCTGGTAAACGGCATAAAGGTTGCGAGTCACGCCTATGGCTACACGGGTTTTTCGGTCAATATAACCAAGTATCTCGTACCGGGAGCCGAAGCCAAAATACGGGTCGTGGCAAACAACGCCAACCAACCGAACTCGCGCTGGTATGCGGGCAGCGGTCTGTATCGACCGGTGCGCATGGTGGTGCAGGACCAAGACCGCATTGTGCGCGGTGGCGTGCGCGTGGTTACCGAGCACATAAACCCGGCCCAGATTCGCGTGCAAACAAGCGTGGTTGGTCGTGGTAACGTGTACGTGCGAATCGAGCGCGACGGCGTGGCATTTACCGGCTGTGCGGGCGACGATGTGCGGCTGGGCATTCCAGACGCGCGCCTGTGGACGGCGGAAACCCCGTTCCTCTATACCGCCCATGTTGTTTTGCGCAACGACGACGGCGCACTGTTGGACGAGGCTCGCGTTCCGTTTGGGATTCGCACGCTCGCATGGGGCAAGAATGGCTTTCTCGTTAACGGCGAGCAGGTAAAGCTGCGCGGCGGCTGCGTGCATCACGACAACGGGATCCTTGGCGCAACAGACCTTCCCGAGGCAAGCCGGCGCAAGGTGGCCATTCTTAAGGAGTGGGGTTTCAACGCCATACGTAGCGCGCATAACCCGCTTTCGCAAAGCATGCTGGACGCTTGCGACCAGCTGGGTATGTACGTGATGGACGAATATGCCGACGTGTGGTATCGGCACAAGAATCCCTACGACTATGCATCCGACTTCGAAGAGAATCACGCCCCGGACCTCGCGGCTATGGTCGACAAGGACTTCAACCACCCCTGCGTCGTTATGTACTCCATCGGCAACGAGAACGCCGAGCCAGTGGAGGACCGCGGCGTTCTTACGGCGCGCCTGCTGGCAAATACCGTGCGACGCCTCGATAGCACGCGCCCGGTTACCGCTGGCGTCAATCCCACGATTTTGTTTGCGGCGGGGCTGGGCATCGACTCCTTCAACGGAGATGGGGCCAAAGGGGACAGTCCCCTTTGTACCGCTTCGCCCGATGGGGCCAAAGGGGACAGTCCCCTTTGTACCCAAACGACCGAGCCGGCGCCCGCTGCCAAGGATGCCAGCCTTGCCTACAACACCTACGTTTCCAAGATGGGCGACGTCATGGAGCTCATTGCTGGCAGCTGGCCGGTGGGTCGGGCCGTAGCGCCCTACTTGGACGAGCTGGACATGGCCGGCTACAACTACGCCACCCGCCGCTATGTGCCTGATCTTCGCAAGAACCCAGAGCGTCCCGTTTTTGGCAGCGAGACCATGCCCTACGACCTCGCCAGAAACTGGCGCCTTGTGGAATCGGATCCACGCATCGTGGGCGACTTCATGTGGACCGCTTGGGACTACTTGGGAGAATGCAGCCTTGCCGCTTGGTCGGACGACCCGACGCCCGTTGCCAAGCCCTATCCGTGGCTCTGCGCCGACACGGGCGCACTCGATCTAGTGGGCAACCCCAACGGCGAAGCGGCGATGGCAAAGGCGCTGTGGTGCAACCCCACGAATCCCCTGCTGTACGTGCGACCGGCCGATCTGCCAAACCCCTGCAAGGCGCCCTGGCGCGGCACCAATTCCATACCCTGCTGGAGCTGGCAGGGCTGCGATGGCGCGGCAACCGTAGTGGAGCTGTATACGCAAGCTCCCATAGCCAAGCTCTACCTTAACGGGCGCCACGTGGGCACCAAGCGAACCAAGGACTGCCATGCGGACTTTCGCGTTCGCTACGAGCCCGGAGAGCTGGTGGGCATCTCGTGCTCGTCTTCTGGTTTGGAGCTGAGCCGTACGGTGCTCGAGAGCGCGCGTGGAAAGCTGTCGTTGCACCTGGACCTGGAGCGTCGCTACAACAACATAGCCTTTGTGCAGGTGAGCGTGGTTGATTCGGACGGTACGGTGGAAGGCACGGCAAACGACGAGGTGACGGTGGAGGTCGCGGGCGCAAAGCTCCTTGCCTTTGGGAGCGCGGCGCAAAAGAGCGAGCGCTCCTATTTGGAGGGAACGTTCCCCCTGCGCTACGGGCGCGGCTTGGCTGTGATTCGCCTGGGCGACGGTCCGTGCGACATCGTGGCGCGAACGAGCGCAAACACGCGTATGTGTGGTAGGCTGCGCATCGATTAGAATGGACGATGCGCAGGACACGCGCCGAAGACGTGCCTTCCGCGCATCCGCCCTACGAAGAAAGGATCGTTATGGGACTCAAGGACCTTTTTGCCGCCCATTCTGGCAACGAAGAGGAAGCGTCTGCAACCCGACGCACCGTAAACGTTGCGGGCATGCACTGCAATGCCTGTGAGAAGCTCGTCTGTACGGCGCTTGAGGACCGTGGGGCCAAAAATGTTGTGGCCAACCACGAAACTGGCGTAGTGGAATACGAGGGCGAGCTGGAAGCCGCGCTCATCGAAGAGGCGGTTGCTGAGGCAGGCTTTTCGCTCGCGTAGCCTCATTCGCCCCGCGCTCGCGAGTCGCCGCCTGCGGGCCGCAGCGCGAGCGCGGGGGCCGCAGCGTGGGGGCCGCACCACAACAAAACAACGGGGCAACATGCTAACGTATCGCATCTATGCGGTGCGTTAGCGCGCCTTGTTCTGCTACACTGTTCGCACGTGGGAACCAATTAGCACACAAGAGCGATCGACCAAGGAGGCTGTGCCCAAAGGCATGGAAATAGCAATATCAATTGCCGTAACCGTACTTCTGACCATCGTAAACGGCTACTTCTCCATGTCGGAGATGGCCCTCTCCATTGCAAAAAAGGTCGTGCTGGAGCACGAGGCCGAGGAAGGCGACAAACGCGCCGCCATCGCTGCTGCCGTAATAGAGAATCCCGGCGACTTTTTGGCTGCCATCCAGGTGGCAATTACACTCGTGGGCTTTGCGAGCTCGGCATTTGCAGCCACGAGCCTGTCGGAGCCCTTTGGCGATTGGCTCGCAAGCCTGGGCGTGCCCGCCTCGCGTGGCATTGCCACCGTGCTCATCACCCTGTTCCTCTCGTACTTCTCCATTGTGGTGGGCGAGCTCGTGCCCAAGCGCATAGCCATGGCCGACGCGGAGCGTGTGAGCAAACGTGTGGCCGGTCCGCTGCAGACATTCTCAAAAATCGCCAAGCCACTGGTATGGCTTACGGCGGCAAGCGCTAACGGCATTGCCACGCTGCTGCACATAAAGAGCGCCGACGAGCGCCAAAACGTGAGCGAGGACGAGATTCGCTACATGGTAACGGACGCGGAGGAGCTCACCGACCAAGAGAAGTCCATGATTCACGACGTCATCGACCTGGGCGACGCCGTGGTGCGCGAGGTTATGATTCCGCGCGTGGATGTTGAGGCCGTGGAAGACACCACCACCTGCAACGACGTGCTTTCCATCATGCGTCGTACCGGCTACAGCCGCATTCCGGTGTACCACGACGACATCGATCGCATTGTGGGAATCGCACACATAAAGGACCTCATCACTCCCGTGCTGGACGAGGGCGCGGCAGACAAGCGTGTGAGTCGCTACATGCGAAAGGCCAAGTACGTACCCGAGACCAAAGATATCTTCCCGCTCTTGTCCGAGATGCAAACCGAGCACGACCAGATGGCCATCGTGGTGGACGAGTACGGCGGAACCGCAGGCGTCATTACCATCGAAGACATCGTGGAGGAGGTTGTGGGCGAGATCGAGGACGAGTTCGACCCCGACAACCGCTATCTTAACCAGGTGAGCGAGCACGAGTGGATGGTAGACGGGCGCTATTCCATAGACGATGCCATTGAGCTCGGCTGGCCCATAGAAGACAATGCCGAATACGAGACCATCGCTGGTTTTGTGCTCGAGCTTGCCGATAAGCTTCCCCGTCCCGGCGACTCGTTCCAGAAGGACGGCTACACTTTTACCGTTCAGTCTATGCGCGGTCGGCGCGTCTCCATGTTGCGGGTTACTGCGCCGAGCGAACCGAAGGCGGCTGAGGAGTAGCATATCGCTATAATGGGAACGGCGTCCAGAACGGCGTAACAACGAAGAAAGGTAACACCATGGCGCAGCTCATCGACATCATCCGAGTGGTCGTTGGCCCTGAGTACCTTACGGCTACCGTGCGGGTTTCCAATGATGCCCCGCTTATGACAAGCGAGGACTTGGAGGGCACCACGCGCGTGTACAACCTCCTGCCCACAATTATCAACCACGCGTGTGTGGGCGATGCGGGCAGCACTTTTAAGGACTGCATGGGCAACACGGAGCTTGCGCACCTGCTCGAGCACGTAACGGTGGAGCTGCTAAGCCGCACCAACTTGGTGGACGAGGTTGTGGCGGGGCGTACGTGGCGTGAGCTCGCATACGACCGCACCTTTAGCATTCAGTTGGATTGCGCGGACGACGTGCTTGTTGCCGGAGCGCTTTCGAGCGCGGTGTGGATTATAAGCTGGGCCTTTACGGGCGGTGCGGGTCCGGTGCCCGATGTGGACGCAACGGTGGACGGGCTTGTGCAGCTGGTAAGGAGCCTGCCGGCCGACGGCGCGACAGCCGACGACCGTTACGACGACCAGCGCGATCGCTACGATGACCGTTACGAGGATCGCTACGAGGACCGTTACGAGGATCGCTACGCGGACCAATACGACCGCTACGACGACTACGAGGACGAGCAGGTGGATCGCGGCCCGCGTATGTCGCAAAAGATTTTCTAGCGTACGAGATTCTGACGCGCTAGATGCTCGCCATCTCGGAGAGCACGAGGTTGTACCACATTTCGTAAACGTCGTTGCTTGCGTAGGCCTTCGCTTCCTCGAGCGAGAGGTCGTGCCCATAGCCGCGCGAAAAGCCTGACACGTATCCGTTAATGGCGGAAGGCCAGTCGGGCCAGCCGCCCGTTCCCCAGCCCCAGGCGTTATGGGGGCGGAAGCACACCTTGCCGCCGCCACTCTCTATGACGGCGATGGCAGGTGCAAGGCGTGGGTCGACGTCGTAGTCAAGCGCGGCTTGGGCAAATACCATGCCCTGGCCTGCAAGTGGCGCCCCGTAGCGGGAAAGATAGGCGTCAATGCGCTCTGCCCACGAGGCGACCTCGGAATCGACGACTCGCTCTGCCTCTTGCGTTTCCTGGAACAAAGCGCCCTGATCGTCCCCGTTGGCCCCTGCTTGCGCTGCGCTCGAGGGTGCGGGAGTTGCGCCGTCCAGCTCTCTTGCGGCGGACCGTACGATTGCCTCGGCTGCGGCAGGCGGCAGCGAGGACACCATGGACTCAATGTCACGAAGGGCTTGTGTGGCCGCGTTCTTGTTTGCCTCGTCGCCCGAATTCTTCTGCCGCTGAAGGCTCTCGTAAGAGGAGCGAATGGAATCGAGGGCATGAAGCGCCTCGTCCTGCTTTTGGACTGCCGCATCCAGCTCCGCGTTAAGCATTGCGCGCGTTTGCTCGAGGTCGTCATACATCGTCTGCAGCGAGGTTACCTGCGTCGTGTTGTGGTCGTGTATGGCGTCTATGTACTCCAGAGCGGTAATGAACTCATTGAAGTCGTTGGCCGAAACCATGAGTTCGAGCAGTCCGGGCGCGCTCTGCTGAAAAACGTAGAGCTGCTTAATAGATTTGGCGGCGCGGTCGCGTTGGGCCGGAAGCTGCTCCTCCACCTCTTCCGCGTGCTGCTCGGCGTCCGCAATTTGCGCGGCCAGGTTTTCGACCGTTGCCGTAGCGTCTTGGTATGCCTGGGTCGACTGCTCAACTTGCTTGGCGAGCTCGTTTGGCTGGGCGTTCGCGGAGCCCTTGTCTTCGCATAGGGCCACGCGGGTGGGAAGAACGCTCCCGCTAGCTATGGCCATTGCAATGGCCGCAGCGCTGGTTGCGACAAGAGCTCGTTTGATTCCATGCATGCGACCCATTAACGCCTCCTCGGTGTTCGCGTCTTGCGGACCTAGCCTCACGACGATGCGACCAGTTGCGCGGTGCAGGGCGAATATAGAATAAACACGTTATTATCCTGACTCACTCGAACCGCTTTAGCCCCCCTATTATAGTCACTCGGCGCAAACTGCCAAGATTGGCGTGCTATTTTACGGGGCAGATTTCAATGACAAGTTTGGTCAGTTTGTTGATTGGGGACGGACGGCTTGCAATCGGAGTATACTTCTGAGGATACGGTTGTAATCTATGGCGGGCACCGGCTCGCGCACAAGGTCAGGAGGACCATATGAAGATCGTAAGTGTTGCTTTGGGTGCCATCGTAGGCGCTGCTGCTGGTTTTGCGGCTGGCGTCCTTCTTGCCCCGCGTTCTGGTGCCGAGAGTCGCGCCATGGCGTCCGACGCCATGAACGACGCCTGGGATTCTGCGGTGGACAAGTACGAGTGGGGCCAGCAGGCCGTTAACGAGAAGTTCTCGACTGTTAAGCCCGGCGTTGACGCTACCACCGACGAGCTTCGTGCCAAGGTAGACCTCGCCCGCGAGCGCATGGATCAGCTTCGCGACTCCCTTACGGTTGTTGCCGACGAAGCCGAGGCTGCCGCGGCCGACGAAGAGGCAGAGGATGAGGTAGAAGCCGAGACCGTTGAGGCCGAGGCCGCTGAGGAAGAGCCCGAGCCCGAGGCCGCCGAGGTAGAGGCCGAGCCCGAGTCCGAGGTTGCCGAGGACAAGAAGGCCGAAGAGTAGGCCTGCATAAAAGAGATGCAGAGATTAGGGACAGTCCCCAAGTTATGCTTGGAGCCTGTCCCTAACTCATAAAACGGGCCAAAGGGGACTGTCCCCTTTGTACCCAAATTCGTGCCCCCATCAGGAGAGAAAGGCTTGTAATGATCAAGGTCAGCGAGCTCATGCGCATAAGGGTTTACCTGCCAAAAAAGGGCGCGTCGGGCAATCCCAAAGAGCTTTTAGAGAAGGACCTGCAGGAGCTCGGGATTGTCCACCAGGTTGCGTTTGCTCCCAAGGGCAATCGAGTGGTGGGCATGCTCGTAAAGCGGCCAGACGTTGCCGGTATGGTTAAGCGCGAAGATGCCTTTGTGGCGCTGGATTCGGTGGCGGCGAACGACTTTGGCTTGGTGGTCTCGCGCGCCGAGGCGGCAATGGATACGGATGCCATCGCGCGGCTTTCCCTGGACTGGGATGCGTGCGTGCTGTGGGTTGGCATGGACGCAAAAACCACTGACGGCAAGGAGCTCGGCTGGGTGTCCGACGTGGAGTTTAACGCTAAGAACGGCGAGGTTAAGGCGTTTTACGTTGGCGATGGCAGCGTGGCAAAGTCGCTGGTGGGAAACGTGGTTATACCAGCAGAGCTCTTTGTGGGGTATGCGGACGGATACATGCTGGTTAAGCCCGAGGCCGCTACGCTGGAACTTGACGGCGGACTGGCCGCCAAGGCGGGCGAAGGTTACGCGCGTGCCAAGCAAAGCGGCAAGGTTGCAGTGGAGAAGGGCGCGCGTGGCGTAGGTCGCATGATCGGCAAGGCGAAAAAGCACGCAGGCGGCTCGCCGCGCGGAATGTTTGGCGCCTTTATGGACGAGTATCGCAAGGCAAGCAAATAACATCAGGCAATGGGGAGTATCCCCATTGCCTGACCGGGACTCTATGGCGGAGGGGGCGGGATTCGAACCCGCGAGACCTTTCGGCCCGGCGGTTTTCAAGACCGCTGCATTCAACCACTCTGCCACCCCTCCGTGGGAAAGCGTGTCCATTATAGTACGATAAGGGCTAGAGTGCGGTTGTCAACAAAAAGAGGAGTAACCATGGGTCTGTTGTTACACGAAGGCATTGAGTCCGTGATTCTTTCCGAGGAGGACATCCGCAACATCGTTTGCAGGATGGGCGCACAGATCTCCGATGACTACGCAGACAAGAACCCGCTGTTCGTGGCGGTTTTGCGAGGCGCCTTTGTGTTTACCGCGGACCTTCTGCGCGCGGTAACCGTGCCCTGTTCGGTGGACTTTATGGCCGTGTCGAGCTATGGGGACGGCGTAAAGAGCTCTGGTGTCGTGCGCATCGTAAAGGACTTGGATACCAAGATAGAGGGGCGCCACGTAATCATTGCCGAGGACATCTTGGACTCCGGTCTTACCCTTAGCTACCTCATGGACCTGTTGTCGGCCCGTCGTCCTGCGTCCATTGCGGTGGCGGCCTTTGCGGTAAAGGACATTCCTGGCAAGAAGCCGGCCATCAAACCGGACTATGTGGGCACGCACGTTCCGAACGAGTTCATTGTGGGCTATGGCCTGGACTATGCGGAAGAGTACCGCAACCTCCCGTTCGTTGGCATCCTCAAGCCGGAGGTCTATTCGTAGGCTTGGGGCTACAGGCCTTGCGAGAAGGGCGTCCGGCTAGTTCGATGTTTCACTTGTGGTTTGGGCCCTGTGCGCATAATCGCCAACTCGAATGGGTAAAATACACAAGTTACCTATTCTTCATAGAACGGGAGAACTTGTGCCAAACGACAATCGCAATCGCTCCAACATGAAGCCCAACCGGTTCAGAGGCATTGGCTACATTGTCATCCTAACCGCGCTTTTGGGCTTTTTGATATTTAGGACAACCTCCGGCGCACCAGGTCAGCAGACTGTGACCATAGCCACGAGTGAGTTTGTTACCGCCGTAAAGGAAGACCGCGTAAAAGAGGTTACCTACAAGGTGGAGGACAAATCGCTCACGGGCAAGTACTACACCAACGCCGATGCCAAAAAGTCGGAGAACCTCTCGCCGTTTCGCTCTGCCTATGCGGGCGAGGACAGCCTGGATGAGCTTATGTCCAAGCATTCCGACATCCGCTTTAACGTGGACAACAGCAACAGCGAGCTGTGGCAGACCCTGCTCATATCGGTGCTTCCCACCGTGCTCATCATTGGCATCATCGTTTACTTTATGAACCAGATGCAGGGCCAGAACGGCCGTGCCCTTAGCTTTGGTCGTGCGGAAGCGCGCACCGAGGAGGGCTCCAGGCCCAAGGTTAAGTTTGCGGACGTTGCCGGCATAGACGAGGTCGTTGAGGAGCTCAAGGAAGTTCGCGACTTCCTGGCGGAGCCGGAGCGCTTCCGGCGCATGGGCGCAAAGATTCCGCGCGGCGTACTGCTCATGGGTTCGCCCGGTACGGGCAAGACGTTGCTTGCAAAGGCCGTGGCTGGCGAGGCTGGCGTGCCGTTCTTCTCTATATCGGGTTCCGACTTTGTGGAGATGTTCGTGGGCGTGGGCGCCTCGCGCGTGCGCGACCTCTTTAAGCAGGCCAAGGAATCGTCGCCCTCTATCGTGTTCATAGACGAGATTGACGCCGTGGGTCGCCAGCGTGGCGCAGGCCTGGGCGGCGGTCACGATGAGCGCGAGCAAACGCTCAACCAGCTGCTGGTGGAGATGGATGGCTTTGAGGACAACACGGCCGTCATCCTTATTGCGGCAACAAACCGCCCCGACATCTTGGATCCTGCGCTGCTGCGCCCAGGGCGCTTCGATCGTCAGATTACGGTGGACCGGCCCGACGTTAAGGGGCGTGAGCAAATCCTGCGCGTCCACTCCAAAAACAAGCCTCTGGCAGACGACGTAGACTACGAGGCGCTGGCCAAGCTCACCCCAGGCTTTACGGGCGCAGACCTGGCCAACCTCATGAACGAGGCCGCACTGCTGGCGGCGCGCAGGCATAAAGACACCATTACCATGCTTGAGGTTGAGGAAGCCATGGAGCGCGTGGTGGCCGGCCCCGAGAAGAAGGCCCGCGTAATGACCGAGCGCGAGCGCACCACCATTGCCTATCATGAGTGCGGCCACGCACTTGTGGGTCACGTGTTGGAAAACTCCGATCCTGTGCACAAGATAAGCGTTATTGCACGTGGCCGCGCGCTTGGCTATACGCTGCAGCTTCCCGAAGAGGACCATTTCCTCGAGACGCGCGACGGCATGCTCGACCAGATTGCGGTGCTTCTTGCCGGGCGTACGGCAGAGGAGCTTTTCTGCGACGACATCACAACTGGCGCGAGCAACGATTTGGAGCGCGCCACCAAGATCGCACGCGAGATGGTAACTCGATACGGCATGAGCGACGAGCTGGGAACCCAGGTTTATGGCGAGGCACAGCATGAGGTGTTCCTGGGCCGCGACTGGGCAAACCATAACGACCTTTCGGCCGAGACCTCCAAGCGCATAGACGACGAGGTGGAGCGCATAATGCGTGAGGCCCACGAGCGGGCGAGGAACGTCCTCAGCCAGCGTCGCGCTCAGATGACCACCATGGCAACGGTGCTGTTGGAGCGTGAGACGGTGGAGGGAGAGGTCGTCAAGGCGCTCCTCGACGGAAGCTGGGATGAGTATGTGGCCCAGCACCCCGAAGAGGCGCTAAAGCCACGCAATTCGCAACACTCCGAGCAAACGCAGCAGGAAAGCGATGCAAAAAAGCCAAGCAGGGTGTTGCGGCCCGAGGAGGTGCCACACCTCGACGAGGGGCTGCGTCCCGCCGTGCCTGACGGCTCCGACGCAACATCGCAGCCCAACCCACCCACTGACGGCCAAAACGGAGCCGCACAGTAGCGTCTTTGGTACCATGCAAGCAAAGCGGCAATGGCAAGCGATCGGCAACGGCACGGTGAGGAGGTGACAAGATCGTGGCAGGTGCGCAGAAAGAGCAGGACAAGGCTTCGCAAACCAAGAGGAAAAAGCGTCGAGCCAAAGAGGGAGGCTCCCCAAAGAATGCGGAGCGGTCCTCAAGTGCGGAGAAGCAGGCAAAACGCTCCAAAAAGCCCTCAAAGCGCAAGAGCGAAAGTGCAGCTAACAAGCCCTCAAAGCGCAAGAGCGAAAGTGCAGCTAACAAGCCCTCAAAGCGCAAAGGCGGCACCCCCAAAGCCAAACGGCCTCGCAAGCCTCTTACGGCCGCGATGGTTGTCTCCCGGGTGCTCCCAGTACTCGCGCTTGCCCTTGCATTCGCGGCCATCGTAGTTCTGTATCGCAGGTTCATGCCGCAAACAGTGGACGCCGCGCCTGCTCAGGAGATAAAGTCGCCCAGCGATGAGGCTCTGGCTCCAAACAGCAAACCAAATACCTATGAGGGACTGGAAGACAAGTGGCTTACGTCGGGCCGTTTTACCACGGGAAATGCCGAGCTCGACCAGCAGGTAAAGCAGTATTGCGACGCGCTGACGGTGGAGGGTTCCTCTGCACGCGACAACGCCAGCAAGGTGTATAACAACATCGTATGGAGTGCTTACGAGGATCGTGGCGCAAACGAGGAGCCTTCGGGCACCGAATGGGCCACGGTTGCGGCGCGTCACTATTTCGAGGGTGGGTCGCCAGCCGACGGAGTGGGCGGCGCAGGCGATGTCTATGACTTCGCGGCGGTGGCAAGCTATTGTCTGCGCTACTTTGGCTTTACCGATGCCTTGGCGGTGCCCATAGTAAAGGGAAACGACTCCACTGGCAAAATGGGCAGCGCGCTGGTGGTTGTTTCCGATGAGAGCGGCCAGGAATGCGTTTGCGATCCCACCCTTGCCGCCGAGGGGTTTATGCTCGACCGGAGCTTGTACAACATAACGGTAGACAACATTGGACAAGACCTGAGTCCGGTTGAGGCGAGGGGCCTTAAGGTTGAGGAACCGCCGCAGGCAGTAAATAGCAGTAGCTCGAGTGGCAATAGCGCAAGTGGTGGCACTTCGAGCAACGGCGCGGGTGGCAACGACACGAACGGCAGCGGCGTTTCGAGCAACGACACGAGCGGCAGCGGCGTTTCGAGCAACGACACGAACGGCAGCGGCGTTTCGAGCAACGACACGAGCGGCAGCGGCGCAAGTGACGATGGCACTTCGAGTGGTGGCGGCGCGAGTGGCAGCAGCGTGGGTGTTGGCACTTCGAGTGGCGGTGCGGGCAGCGGCACTTCGAGCAGCGGCACGAGCGGTGGCACCACAGTTCAGGAGTACGGCGTGTAGCTTGGGTTTTGTCCCTAGGTTTTCAGGTCTCCTGCTTGGGAACGCGTATGCGCGAGTAGATTGCCGTCTGGTAAGTCGAAAAGACCTGAGGGTGCTGACGCGTCTCGCAGGATTCGCATAGGAGACCGTCTCCATCGAAGGCCTGTGAGTGAATGACGGCCACATGGCTCGTGTTGCCAAGGCTCAGCAGTTCTCGATCGCGTTCGGTTGCCGGCTCCATCGTAATGTGGCGCTTGCACGTAACGAGCTTTTCGCCTCGTACCGACCGAATGTAGTGGTAAATGGAGTATTCGGCATCCGCCTTTGTCATTCCCTTAACGGTGTCTGCACGCAAATAGTTGGATTCGCGCGAAAGGACCTGTTCCTCGTAGATGCGAAGCCGTTCTACATGCACAAGCGGAGTTCCCTTTTCGTAGGGTGCGAGCAGGGGCGAATCGTCCGCAACGCACTCTTGCATGGACAATACCTTGGTGGTAGTCCCAACCAGCCCGATTCGCTGTGCCACCTCTTTAAACGACTCGATGTCGGTGGACAGGAAGCACTGCGACTGGAGAGGGTCGTTCTTGTTGGGGAAATAAATAACGCGTACGCCTTTGCCATGTACTGGCTGCACATAGCCTTCTGCCGCAAGCATGGAAAGCGATTTGCGTACCGTGTTGTGCGCACAGCCGTATTGGCTCACCAAAACGGATTCCGAGGGAAGAAACGATCTATACGGATAGGTGCCTTGCTCGATGAGGGACCTAAGCTGTAGGTAGATTGCATCGTAGGCTGCTTGCATTGCTACCTCGATCTTGTTGCACTTGCGTTGCTGTATATTGTGGCATATTTCAGAGAATTGAAGGGGTAAAATACGAAAATATCGGGAAAAGTAGCTCTAATACACGAAATTCGTGTATTATTATGCATAATGCACAGTCGAATCCGCTAATAAATAGGGCGTGAGGCTGTCTATGATTTGGTATTTAGTCAATACTATTATATAATGCGGAAGCCATCCCCCAAACAAAACAGGCCACTGGGCGGAAGGAGGACCCAGTGGCCTGTGCCTGTCGTTTGGACAGGGTGCGCGTCTGGCCACGCGCACAAGAAGGAAGGAAAGGATGGCGTGTCTTGTACGTCATCGTTACTTAATACGTATCCCGTTTTGAGTTGTCCCATACCTAACTTGGAAAGGTCACAACCCCTTCACGCCTCCTGCGCCGACCCTCCACAACTCAAACGAGTACAATACATCCATTGCACGCAAGAGGAGGAAAACCATGAGCATCAACCAACAGAGCTATGGCTACGGCGCGTCCAAGTCGTCCATTCGAGAGATCGCCGCATATGGCGCGGCACGCAAGGCGCAGATTGGCGCCCAAAACGTATTCGACTTCTCGCTGGGCAATCCCAGCGTGCCGGCGCCCGATGCCGTGCGCGATTCCATTGCGCATGCCCTTTCGCTGCCTGCCACGGCGCTTCATGGCTATACGCCAGCCAATGGCCTTCCTGCAGCGCGTGAGGCGGTTGCCGCATCGCTTAACCGACGCTTTGGTGGCAACTACAGCGCGGACGACCTCTACCTCACCTGCGGCGCTGCGGCTTCTATCTCCATTGTGCTCAATGCCGTGTGCAATGCTGGCGAGGAGGTCGTTGTAATTGCTCCGTATTTCCCGGAGTACGCGGTGTTTATCCAAAACGCCGGCGCCACGTGTGTGGAGGTTATGGCCGACGCCAAGACATTCCAAATAGACGTGGATGCGGTAGAGGCTGCCATAACGCCTCGTACGGCCGCCGTAATGATTGACTCGCCCAACAATCCCGTGGGGTCGGTGTATGCGCGGGCCAATCTGGAGGCGCTTGCGGCAGTGCTAAGGCAAAAGTCCGTTGAGCATGGACATGCGATCTACCTCATTTCCGACGAGCCCTATCGCGAGATTGCCTACGACGTGGAGGTGCCTTGGGTGCCCGACCTCTACGAACGCACGCTCGTGTGCTACTCGTATTCCAAGTCGCTGAGCCTTCCTGGCGAGCGCATTGGTTGGGTGCTCGTGCCAAGCACCAATCCTGAGCACGACGAGTTGGTGCCTGCCATTGCCGGTGCGGGTCGCAAGATGGGCTTCGTGTGTGCCCCGGCCTTGTTCCAGCGCGTGCTCATAGACTGCGTGGACGAACCCACAAACATAGAGGCGTATGCGCGTAACCGAGAGGCGCTTACACAGGGCCTTTCGGCCATCGGTTATGAGTTCATAGAGCCGCAGGGTGCGTTCTACCTGTGGATGAAGGCGCTCGAGCCGGACGCCAACGCCTTCTTCGAGCGTGCGAAGAGCTATGAGCTGCTGCCGGTGCCCAGCGATTCGTTTGGCTGCACGGGATGGGTGCGCGTGGGCTATTGCGTGAGCTACCAAACCATTGTGGACTCCATGCCCGCTTGGCAGAAGCTCTGGGACAGCTATCAGGGATAAGCGGTGGACAAAGGGGTTCAAGGGATCCAGCTTCGGGAGCGCTCCCTGCTTCGAAACGGGGCAAGACGGGAAGAGGTTCGTGGACGCGCGCACTAAAACAGGATGGCTGCGTTTGATTGCGCCCTACATCGGTGTGGTGGTGGGCATCGCGGTGCTCGCCTCGCCCGTCCTTGCCGACCTCATCGAGTCCTGGCGCGCCAATCAAACCATAAGCCAAACGCGTACCGCCGTTGAGCATGTGCCTGCCAGTCGGAAGGCGTGGCTCCTGGAGCAGGCGCATGCCTACAACGAGCGGCTTGTTACCCATGCTTCGTCTGCCGACGTCGTGCCTTACGAGCAGCAGTTGAGCTGGGACGGCACAAACGGCCCTGTGCTGGGTTGAGATCCCGCGCATCGATGTGCGACTGTGCGTGTATCACGGGACGAACGAGGAGGCACTTGCGGCGGGCGCGGGACATCTGGAAGGAACGTCGCTGCCTGTGGGAGGTGCTTCCACGCACTGCGCAATATCGGCGCATTCGGGCATGCCCACGGCTCGCCTGTTCGACGACATCCACGACCTCAAGCCAGGAGACGTCTTCGTGGTGCGGACGCTGGACGAACCGCTTGCGTATCGCGTTACGCAAAGTCAGACGGTGGATCCAACCGACGCCTCGCAGCTGGCAATTCAGCCTGGTAAGGACCTTTGCACGCTTATTACCTGCACCCCCTACGGCGTAAACACCCAGCGCCTGCTGGTAACCGGCGAGCGCTGCCCGTACGAGGAAACGACGCAGGAACAGCCTCCTCTCATGTACGTAAGCCCGCGCGTATGGCCACTGGTGGCCGGGCTTATGGTTACAGGCGGTGCGCTGGCGTTTTTCTCTATCCGGATCGTACGGGCGCGCAGGCGTCCAGAGGAGCGGCCATGAGTGCGCCTGCGAGCCTGCGCAAACGCTTGCTGCGCCTGCTGCCGTATGTGGGAGTTGTGGTGGGCATTCTGGTTTTGGCAGCGCCATCGCTCGCGGATCTGCTGGATTCCTGGCGCGCGTCTTCGCACATCTCGAGTTTGTCCTCTACGGTGAGTGGACTCGACGAGCAGACGAAGCGGGAGCTCTTGGACCAGGCGGTGCGCTACAACGCGGGCTTGGCCGGCGGGGGTTCCGCCGAGTTGGCGGCTGATTCTGCGCCCGGGTCCGGTGCCGCTCCTGAGTCCGCGCCCGCGACCACCGAGCTGCTTCCTTACGAGGTTCAACTGCGCACGGACGCCACGTCCATGATGGCGTGGATTCAGATCCCCGGTATAGATGTGCGCCTTCCCATCTACCACGGTACGCAGGAACCAGCGCTCGCGGCTGGCGTGGGACACGTGCAGGGCTCGAGCCTTCCCGTTGGCGGGTCGTCCACGCATTGCGTGCTTACGGCACATTCGGGCATGGCAGGATTGCGCATGTTTGACGACATCCGCATGCTGGAGCCGGGTGATAAGTTCGTGCTGTGGACTCTGGAGGAGCCTTTGGCCTATGAGGTGCAGAGCAGCGAAACGGTGCTGCCAAACCAAACCGACTCGCTGCGCATAAAGCCCGGCGAGGATCTGTGCACCCTTGTTACCTGTACGCCGTACGGTGTCAACTCCCACCGGCTGTTGGTGCACGCGCGTCGCTGTGCGTATGAACCAGAGGGCATTGCTGCTCAGACGGTGCACGTGTCGTCGAGGATTGTGCCCGTTCTGGTGGCGTTCGCGGCCGTTGCGCTTGTCGCCGCATTCCTGGTGTGGCAGCGCCGGAGGCTCCGTTCCTAGCCCATAAATCCCGTGGACCAAAAGATTGCCGACAGTCCGCCTTGGCGTCTCCGCAGCGCGAGGGACTGTGGCCGATTTTGTGCGTGACCTTACGGCAACTTGGCAGTCGCAGGCAAAATCGGACGCCTTGGTTTCCACAAGTTGCGGCCGTGATGTACGAGTTCAAGCATGCCACCGTCTGCCACCTTCGGCCGGTGAGGATGCTGCTCAGGCCGATCGACAGCATCTCTTCTGTTGCTGCCAACCCAGACCTCCAGACGTGCACCTTCGGGGCGCTTGCACGTGTTGGCGTGGGCGTTCGATGCACTTCCCTCCCGGTCCTCCCGTCTCGCGGTGACAAATAGTGTGGTTTTGGGGTATAAAGAACGGTATTATCCCAGTTGGGTGCGGCCTTGATTCTCCAAAAACCGCACTGCCTATTTTATGCAGTGCGGTTTTTGGAGAAGACGGCGTAGAAAACCCCAGTTGGACTGGAATTCGCCTCCCGAAAACCACACTATTTGTAGTCGCGTGTCGCTCGTTGACTGTCTTCCGCCAGCGTTTGCGAGGATGTTGCCATGAAACGCGTGCGGTGGGGGTGCCCGCGGCCCAGTCTTTGGGGCCGATCTTGCGGGATGGGCCGGGCGCACTTTTGCGCCCGCGGACGTCCCTGCGGGGTACGCGTTGCCGGGGGCCGAGCGGGCCGGGCGCACTTTTGCGCCCGCGGACGTCCCTGCCGGGTACACAAATGGCTGGTTTGTGTACCCGGCGGGGAAGGCTGCGGACCGAGAAGTGGACCCGGCGGGAGGCGCGGCGCTGACAAGTGCGCGCAGAGGGAGGCCGCAACCAAACTACGGCCTCTCCGAACGTGGTTTGGCAATGCGCCTTTTGCGGATAAAGGAGCGCTGTCGCGCTAAGAGGTCTTGGAACGACCGCAAGGAAAGAGAGTTTGTATACTTTTTGCCAGAGCGATCCCAACGCAATAGACAATAAGATGCTGGCAGATAGGGTAAGATACTGGAAAGAGAGCCCGGAGGGGGTGCATAAGATGTGCGAGATCTTGGAGGAAATGCGTAACGAGGCGATGCGGCAGGGCATGGAGAAGGGCATGGAGAAGGGTGCCGAACAGAACCTGCTCGACAACGTCCGCAGCCTCATGGAGAGCGTGGGGTGGACGGCACAGCAGGCGCTCGACAAGCTCAAGGTCCCCGAGTCCGACCAGGCAAAGTACCTGGCGATGTTGTAACTGGGGCGGCATAGCTCCTGCTAGGGCTAGGTCTCTAAACGAACACGTGCCTGTCTAGTCGATCGAATGCCTCGGCCACTTGCGCGTGAGGCACCGAAACCGCAATGCGCACACACCCCGGGCAGTTGAACAGCCGGCCATCGTGCCACGTTACCCCCACGTCCCAACCTGCACGCACGAGCTTCTCGTAGGCCATGTCGCGATTGTCGCACCACTCGCGAAGGTCGGCCAGCAGCACGTAGGTGCCCTGTGGCATTGCGCATTGCACCTCGGAATAGTGGCTTCGAATGTGCTTGCAGGCATAGCGCGCATTTGCAGACAGAACCTCGCACAGCTCGTCCACCCATGCGGCGCCCTCGGCCGAATATGCGCCAAGTAACGCATGCATGCTCAGAACGTTTTGCGCATTGTAGTGGGTGAGCGCTCCCTCGCGCACAACGCGGTCGCGTAGCCATCGGTTGTAGATTACATGATACGAGCCAATGAGTCCCGCAAGGTTGAAGGTCTTGGACGGCGCATAGAGCGCCACCGTGTGCTCGTGCGCCCACTCGCTTATCTGTTGCGTTGGCGTATGCGTGTTGCCCTCGAGCAAAAGGTCGCTCCAGATTTCGTCAGAGATCACATAGACGTCGTGCTTCTGGAACAGCTCCATGGCCTCTTCGAGCTCCCACGGCTCCCACACGCGTCCGCAGGGGTTATGCGGGGAACAAATAATGGCCGCGTGAATGTTGTCCTGTACGATGCGACACTCCATGTCCTCAAGGTCCATGCGCCATATACCGTCCTTGTCGAGCGTCAGAGGGCTATGGACCAGCTTATAGCCATGTCCGCCAACGGCCATGGTAAAGCCCACGTAGGTGGGGGAGTGCACCAGCACGCCATCGCCTGGAGAGCATAGGGCACCCAAGGCGCTCACCACGCCCCCCAACACGCCGTTTTGGTAGCCAATATGCTCGCGCGCCAGGTCGCTCACGCCCTTACGCGCTCGATGCCAGTCGATGATGGCCTGGTAGTACTCGTCACGCGCTTCGTAGTAGCCAAAATGCGGCTGCTCCACACGGGCGCGCATGGCCTCCACAACGGAAGGCGCGGTGGCAAAGCTCATGTCGGCTACCCACAGGGGAATGGAGTCGAATCCATCGCGAGGCTTTGCGGGAGCGAACCCCGTGCCGTCGCCCAGACCGTCCACTGCCAGGGCATCTTGTCCGTGGCGATCCAATATGCTGGTAAAGTCGTATGTCATGAGCGTCTCCTTATCGCGTACCACGAGTGTGTTCCTATGGTAATACGCCATTGAACTGGCGCCAGCACATACATGCAGGCTGGTTTTGTCCAAATCGTCAGTTGTGCGGGTAGGCTTGCAGGCTTTTTTGTAACGCGTGGGCGCGTTTGAGGGCCCATGTGGTGGGAAGAGGCAGTCACGCGTTCCGTTCGGTTTAGATTAGTGTGATTTTGGGGAACTGAATTTATATTTATCTGGGGTTTTGTGGTCCCCGTTTCCCCAAAACCGCACTAGCTAAATTATGCAGTGTGGTTTTGGGGAAATGGAGTCTTCCGCCAACTGGGATAATACCGATATTTATTCCCCAAAATCACACTAACAGTCAACCGCAGGTCTTCAGAAGACAAGAGAATGGTCCAAATGACAACGACCTCCACGATGTTGGCCATGATTCTGCGGGAAGCGCGGGAATCGCCATCGGATTGCAAGGTCGCGTCGTGGTATGGTCGTACCGTACGCACCCAACGCAAAGAGAGAGCCGCAGATGTCATCCCCCACGTTCGCATGCGACACGCATACCCATACGATCTTCTCACGCCATGCCTATTCCACGATTGGCGAATGTGTGGAGGCAGCCAAGGCGGCGGGGCTTGAGCTTTTAGGCTCCACCGACCACTATTCGGCAATGATAAGTGCCTCGTCTCCAAACAACCCCATGTACCTGCGCGATTATCAGCACTTCATCAACTTTGAGGTATGGCCGCGCGAGTGGGATGGCATGTACGTCTTGCGGGGCGCGGAGGCCGACATCGTGGACTTGGAGGGCCATCTGTTTGGCTGGGACATCCCCATGCACAAGGGCATTACCGGCCGTACGTTCAAACGGCTCATGTCGTTGCAGGAACATGTGTGGCGAGGAATCGATTACGCCATAGCGAGCATCCACAACGACGACTTTACCTACGATGCCACGCTTTCCCAAACCACAAACATGTACGTGCGCGCGTTGGAGGATTCCAAGGTGCTCATGCTGGGGCACGTTGGCCGCGCGGGCGTGCCCTTTGATGTGGACACGGTGCTCACTGCCGCAAAGGACCTGGGCAAGCTCATAGAGATAAATGAGCACAGCTTTGCACGTCACTACGACAAGGCTCGCAAGGAGGCCTGCCGCCACATCGCTTGTCGCTGCGCCGAGCTGGGGGTTGGCATTGCCACGGGAAGCGATGCCCACATAGCCTGTGACGTGGGGCGCTTTGACGCCGTTGCCGCGCTGCTGGACGAGATTCACTTTCCGCGCGAGCTCGTGGCCACGCGAAGCAGGGAGTCCTTCCTCAATGTGCTCGATGGAATCGCGAAAAGCTGACAAGTGACCTGTCCCCTTGTCAGCTTTTCGCGCTACAGCTCTATGGTTAGCCCTACCGGACAGTGGTCGGAACCAAAAACCTCGGGGTATATGCTTGCGCTCGTTACGCAATCGGCAATGCTCTCGCTCACGAGGAAGTAGTCGATGCGCCAGCCTGCGTTGTTCTTACGCGCGTTAAAGCGATAGCTCCACCAGCTGTAAGCGCCCGTAACGTCGGGATGCCGTGCGCGGAACGTGTCCACAAACCCAGCATCGAGCAGCTTGCCAAAGCTTTCGCGCTCCTCATCCGAGAAGCCCGCGTTGCCGCGGTTGGGGCCTGGGTTCTTGAGGTCTATCTCGTTGTGGGCTACGTTGTAGTCGCCGCAGGTAACCACGGGCTTTTCCGCGGCAAGCTCGCATAGGAAGTCGCGATAGCGTGCATCCCACGCCAGGCGAGCGTCTATGCGCTTTAGCTCGTTTTGTGCGTTGGGCGTGTATACGTTTACGAACCAGTACTTGTTAAACTCCAAGGCGCACACGCGTCCCTCGTCGTCGGCTACCTCGCAGCCAATGTGTCGCACGACCTGCAGCGGTTCCTCGCGGCTAAACACTGCGGTGCCTGAATAGCCCTTACGCTCGGCAAAGTTCCACGTTTGCGCGTAGCCGTCGAACTCCAACCCCAGCTTGGCGCGCTGATCGTCCTGCAGCTTGGTTTCCTGGATGGCGAATACGTCGGCGTCGAGCGTCCCAAAGATTTCCTCAAAGCCAGGGTCCTTCTTTAGTACGGCACGCAGGCCGTTTACGTTCCACGATACGAGCTTGATCTTGCTGTTGGGCATGGCGCTCTCCTTTCGTTTGCAACAGGGCGTCTCGCAGGAGCCTACATTCGCGGATGACCCTTACAATAGATTACTGTAGCCACAGATAGTCGGCATCGCCGTATAGCGGTCGATCGGGCGCACGGCGTGAGCGTGGTCCCGCTGTTTCCGACCCAAACAAAAACTCGCGCCATCGGGGTAACTCGCGTAGCGCCTGTGCGTGTCCCGCGGCGTAAGATGCCTCCAGCTTCGCAACGTCAAACGTGGTGCTCTCCACAAACATGTTGTCGGGGCGTACGATAAGGCAACGCCCCTCCTCCGCCAGGCGCTCTATGCGCTTCTGCTCCTCGTTATAACGCTCGGCACGAGTGAGCAGGGCTTTTCTCATATGCGGGTAATGCGAGGTAAGTCGCAGGATGGCCTGACGCGCCGCTCCTTCAAAGGGCTCCTTGCGATATCCCACTGGGCGCGTTGTTAAAAAGAGAAACTTCTCGAATCCGGCATCCTCGGCCATCCAGAGGGGGAGTCCTGCACCGCGGCCCAAGCCACCGTCGAGCATAACCTGTCCGTCTACCTCAATGGGATTCATGAGCCAGGGAAGCGTGGAGCTGGCTCGTACGCGGTCAATGAGGTCAAAAATGCTCGAGACGTCCTCCTTGCCCCAGGTTACGGTGAGGCCCGTGTCGCGTTGGAACGACTGGATGCGAAAGTCGGCGGGATTGCTCATAAACGTCGTCCAATCGAACGGCGCAACACCCTGCTCGATTATCCCGCGGTAGCAGTAGTCGCCGTTAATGTAGCCGTTTCCCGTAAGCACACTGCGGCTTCCGCCTGCCTGCGGGTCTCCCGCAAGGCTCGTAAAAGCCCAATGCGTACGCCATTGGTCGCGCGAGAGGTAGTCAACGGTATTGGACGCCCCAGCCGAAAGACCGCACACAAAGGGGAAGTAGATGCCTTCCTCCAGCAGCACGTTTGCCATGCCTGCGGTGTATCCCGCTCGATATCCGCCGCCCTCAAACACCAATGCGCAGCCGTCTACGTTTGTGGTGAGCTCCATGGTTGCCCTCCGTCGTACGATAGTATTCAAGTGCAACAATTTACCACAGAGGCGTCCTTTGTCGGCCCGCCGCAAGAGGGTGCCTTGGAACCGGAAAGGGGAGCGGCGTATGGGAAAGACAATTTCCAACGAGCAGGAGGCAGCCCTCGAGCTGAAAGCGTGTGTGGAGGCAGCCAACAACGTGGTATTCTTCGGCGGAGCGGGCGTGAGCACGGCCAGCGGCATACCCGACTTCCGCTCGCCAAACGGTTTGTATAGCCAGAAGTTCTCGTATCCGCCCGAAACCATGCTCTCGCACACCTTCTATAAGACGCATACCAAGGAGTTCTTCGATTTCTATCGCGCGTGTATGGTTGCGGTGGATGCCAAGCCGTGTCGCGCGCACACCAAGCTTGCCGAGTTGGAGCAGCAGGGCAAGGTGAGCGCGGTGGTTACGCAAAACATTGACGGACTGCACCAGATGGCCGGCTCCAAGCGTGTATGGGAGCTGCATGGGTCCGTGCATCGCAACATCTGTCGGCGCTGTGGCGAGGTGTATTCCGCCGAGTGGGTGCTTGGCACCACGGGCGTGCCGCACTGCCAGAAGTGCGGCGGCGAGGTTAAGCCCGACGTCGTGCTGTACGAGGAGGGCTTGGACGAGCGGGTAATCCAGGGTGCCGTGCGCTCCATTGCCTCGGCCGACCTGCTCATAATTGGCGGAACGTCTTTGGTGGTATATCCTGCCGCCGGCTTGGTGCAGTACTTCCGTGGAGACAAGATCGTCATTTGCAATCTGCAGCCCACCCCGCAAGACTCAATGGCAGACGTCGTGTTGGCGTGCAACATAGCCAAGGCCTTCGACTGGTAACGAAACGGTACCTTTGCCCACTTGGTATGGCGATGCATGGGAGCCTACTCCCAGAGAGCGGTCAGGCCCTTCCGGCGGTGTGGAAAGCGCCGTGCTCAAACAGTCCACGCTTCGCGTGGAAACTCGCACGGCTTGCTTTCCAGCACCCCCTCGCGGACCTGACCGCTCTCTGGGAGTAGGCTTCCGCCCTATGTCTGCGACCTTGCAATCCGATACTTCTCGGGCGCAAACTCAAGATCCTCTCCCGAAGCAAGGCGTACCGTGGCGCGGCCCCACACGTCTACGCCCACAAACGTTCCGTGCGCATGCACGTTGCCGTTGGGAAAGAGAACGTCCACCTCTGCGCCCAGATCGACAAGTTTGTTTGCGTATGGTCCCAGGATCGAGGCCAGCGGAGCCACGGAAGAGCCCCGTGCCCACGACTCAACGCGACTTTCCACCGCGGCGAGCGCGTCCTGGGCCACCTCTTCACCAAGCGTTAGCTCCACGCGCACGAACATGCCCTCGTTGTCGTATCCGCCACGCGTCTGCACGCCGGTAACGGGCGCGCCCGTGGCGGCATCCACCACGTCGTAGGGCCAGGCGATACCTGCGTTTGGCAACGCGTCGCACACGCCGAGTGCCACGACGTAAGGAATCGCCATCATTTGCCCCATGCCAACGGCGGGGCGAAGCGTAATTTGTTGCATGGCGTCGTCCGGGGCCATATGCTAGCTCTCCCAGGCTATGGGACCCAGTTCGGCGATGACCTTGCCCACGCGGTCCTCCACGTCCTTTACGGCAATGCCGGAATGCGTGAGAAAGCGCACGGGGTCGGCCATGAGGTCTTCCATGGGCACAAGCACGTAGTCGCGTTCGCCTAGGCCAGGATGCGGCAGCTCAAGACGCTTGCCGTGATGCTCCTCGCCCTCGATCCAGCACAGGTCACAGTCTATGGTGCGCGGCCCGTGGCCAGCCGTTTGCGGATCGCGCACGCGGCCGAGTTGATTCTCGATGTCCAAGAGCTTGTCCAAAAGCACCAGCGGATGCAGCTCCGTGTGAATCTCGGCAACGGCGTTTGCCACCGGTGTGGCTATGCCATAGGCCGGTTCCGTCTCGTAGGCCTTGCTTACTGCCGTTACGCACGTAAGCGGGAGCTTGTCTATGAGCTTGGCGGCTTGTGCCAGGTATTCCAGCCTGTTGCCCACGTTGGATCCCAGCGATACGAATCCCTGTCTGGAGTCCGGGTGCGATACCGCCCAGTATGAGCTTATGGCCTGAAATGCC
The DNA here is from genome assembly GCA_017545665.1 of Atopobiaceae bacterium. Lineage (GTDB taxonomy): Bacteria > Actinomycetota > Coriobacteriia > Coriobacteriales > Atopobiaceae > RUG440. Next base: position 61,135 of record JAFWKQ010000039.1, on the reverse strand, counting down.
GCCGAAACGTTGTGCACGCGCAGTATGCGAGAGCCGCTTACGATGGCGCTCAGACACATGCCCAGCGTGCCTGCCTCGCGGCCCTTGGGGTCCTCGACTCCGGTAACCGCGCCCACGCAGCGCTTGCGCGACACGGCCGTAAGAACTGGATACCCCATGGAAGAGAGCAGCTTGGTGTTGCGCTGAATAATAACATCATCGTCGGCGCCTTTGTTGAACCCTGGGCCTGGATCGACGCAGATGCGGTCGTGGGCTACGCCTGCGCGCATGAGGATGCGCGCGCGGTCGCCCAAAAAGCCCATTACCTCGCGCATGAGCGGCGCCTCGTCGGGTAGGGTAAAGCGTCGTGCGCTGGGCATGACGCGACGTGCTGGATGGTTGGAATAGAGCTGCACCGACTTGCGTGTGCTTGCGCCGGACTTGCGATTCCAGTGCACCACCACCAGGCCGCATTCGTATTCTTGGGCAACCTCCACCATGGCGGGGTCGGTGAATCCCGACACGTCGTTAATAATGGAGGCGCCCAGCTCGACGCATGTGCGAGCCACTTCCGCATGGCGCGTGTCTATGGAAACGATGGCCCCGCGATCGCAGAGTGCCTCCACTACGGGTGCCACGCGGTCCATCTCGTCATCGGGAGAAACCGGCTCGGCACCGGGGCGAGTGGATTCACCGCCCACATCTATTATGTCGGCGCCCTCGTCCAACATGCGCATGGCTGTGCCAATGGCGTCGTCGGGATCCTCGTTCTCGCCGCCGTCGGAAAAGGAGTCGGGTATCACGTTGAGGATGCCCATAACGCGGGGGCGTGCCAGCGACAGGCTGTGCGATCCGCATTGCCAGGTAGCATAGTTATCTCGCAGCATTTCTACATCCTTCGTCAACACAGCAATGCACTCATTGTAGCCGTTTTGGAAAAAGCCACACGTGGCACGCCTGGACGGTGGAATTATATAACAAACGGATAATGTGTTCTTGCGGCTGTGGTCAACTATGCGCCGTGTTCGCGCTGCCAGCGCCAGATTTCGCGAATGCCACGAAGCGTGAGGTTGGGGTCTATTACGTCAAACAGGTCCGTGGCTGCGCTTACGGTACGAGCGAGCCCTCCGGTGCCCACCACGGTGGCGTCCGCAAGACCCAGCTCGTCCTTAATGCGCGACACCAACCCCTCTGCCTGCGCGGCTGCGCCAATGACCAGACCCGACTGCAATGCGGTCTCGGTGGAATCGCCCAGAGCGTGCGGTGGCATCTCTATGGGCACGCTGGAAAGCTTGGCAGCGCGAGCAAACAGCGCATCTGCCGACAAGATCAGGCCTGGGCCAATGGTCCCGCCCCTATATGCGCCCTTCTCATCAACGACGTCTATGTTCGTCGCCGTGCCAAAGTCCACTACGATAACGGGCGAGCCATAGCGTTGCTTGGCGGCAACGGCATTGGCTATGCGGTCGGCGCCCACCCGTCTGGGATTTTTGAGGTCAATGGGCATTCCGCAGCTTGCGCCTGGCCCTACCAGCAGTGGGTCGTGGCCGAGCATGCGCTGGAAGCAACGCAGCCATGCGCGGGTAAGGACTGGCACCACGCTTGCGACGGCGGCATCGGTTACGGCATCGAGCGCAAGGCCGTCCATGGCAAAGTAGCCGTGCAGGCGGGAGCGCAGGCTGTCGGACGTGTCGGTGTGCAGTGTGGGCATGCGCCATCCCGTGGTACTGGTGCCGTCATCCTCAAACAGCCCAATGGTCGTTTGCGTGTTACCGACGTCTATGGTCAGAAGCATGGCTCCTCCTCGTTGCGAAAAAAGCGGCACAAAGGGGACAGTCCCCTTTGTACCCAAAACGTAAAAGCGGGACAAAGGGGACAGTCCCCTTTGTACCCAACTTCGATGCGGCTTATATTGCTGGATGACACGTGCGTTCCTTTCGCGTTTTCCTAGCTAGCGCGTGCTAATGCTAAGGTACTCGTAGCTTGGAACATGCAGGCTCACAGACCTCTCGCAGGGGCGCCCGTCGTCCAAGTAGGTTGTCTGAAAGATCTTAAGAATGGCGTCGCTCGTATCTATTTGCAGGTGCTCGGCTGCGTCCTCGCTAGGACGAATTGCAATAACGCGACGATGGGCGCTGGCAATGCGGAGTCCCAGCTCTTCCTCTATGTACTTGTAGATGGAGCCCTCGGCGTGGCGCCTGAGCAAGTTCGGCACAACCTGCAAGGGAATGTGGAGCGTCTGGTCCTGGACGGGGATGCCGTCGGCATACAGGGTGCGCTCTATGTGGTAGCAGAGCTCGCCTGGTTGCAAGCTCAGATCGCGCGCGATGCCAGCCTTGGCGGGGGTAACGTCGAACTTCCTCACCAAGGTGTCTACGCGTTCGCCGCGTGCCTCTCGCTCGGCAGTAAAGCCGCGCAGCTTGCCCGTTACACCGCCCGAACCGTCCATTCCCTGCGGCAAGCCCGTAACATAGGTGCCCGAACCGCGCCTCCGTGTTACCAGGCCCTGCAGCTCCAGCTTGTCCATGGCGCGCTTTACCGTTATCTTACTCACGCCATAGGTGTCGCAGAGTTGGGGGATGGTGGGAAGCCGATCGCCTGGGCCGTATGCGCCGCGGGCAATTTGCTGCCGGAGACTCTGAACTATGTTTTCGTACTTGTCCATCGTTTTCTTCTTGTGACGGCCTGTAGAAAAGATTTGTTACCAAAGGCGCTTGAGCAAAGAATGAAACAAATAACCCCAACATGACAATAGTACATGTCCAAAAGAAAATTAGTCATGTATTTTGTGAATGCGCGAAAAAGTAGGTATACGGCTCATGCAAATAAGTACAAAAAAGACTTAGTTGCCCACTGATTAACTATTTTTTGGTCATTTGAATTCAAAAGACGTCGAGATTTCTGGGCCAGCGGTACTTCGTTCCGCGTTCGCTTTCAAAACAAAGGAAGAAATCGCATAAAAAGGAGGTAGGAACGCACCATTTAATACGTAAATCACCACTCGCCCGCCAAATAGGGCGCATTACAGATTGTAGTCATGCTAAACCAACAAAATGCTTATAATTGCATTTTGTCAATTCAACCACACCATAGCGAGTGACCGTTGATTACCGATTTTGGCGATTAACTGTTGCAATTGTGTCGAATTGATGTACATTGGTAATAAGGCATGTCATAGCAGAGAAAAAGACATGTTCTTATGTAGGCCGTCCGAGCAACAGGTGCCCGGGCAAAACGCAAGGGAAAGGAAGTACAATTATGCTCACCATTCGTCTGTTCTGCGCCGCTGGCATGTCCACCAGCCTTCTGGTTAGGAAGATGGAAGAGGCCGCTGCTGCCGAGGGCACCGAGGTCGACATCATCGCATATCCCGTGGGCGAGATGGAGCAGCATCTCGACGGCGTCGACGTCGCGCTGCTCGGGCCCCAGGTTGGCTACATGAAGGCTCAAATGCAGGCTACCGCCGCTGCCAAGGGCGTTCCTTGCGACGTTATCCCCATGGCCGACTACGGCATGGTAAACGGCAAGAACGTTCTCGCTTTCGCAAAGAAGCTCGCCAACGCTTAATCAGCCAAGCAAGGTAGGCCAATCGATCTGGCCATCGACTGGCCTGCCAAGGAAAGAGTAGAAGGAAAAGAAGGAAAGGAGTTGACGTGGGCGATTTTATTCAGACTAAAGTCCTCCCGCTGTTCATGAGATTTGTGAACACGCGTGGCGTCCGCGCAATCAAGGACGGCATGATGTTTACCATGCCGCTCATCATCGTAGGTGCTGTGTACCTGTTGTTGTTCCAGCTGCCAATTCAGGCAGCCGCCGATTTCGTGTCAAGCCTGGGCAACGGCGCAGTAGTTTCCTACCTGTCACACGGATACACCTCCTCGTTCCAGATCATCGCAATGGTTGCCGCCATTGGCGTTGGCTACACCTGGGCAAAGAACGACGGCTGGGAGCCGCTGTCCGCGGGCATCATCGCCCTTGCCCTGTTCCTCATCTTCATCCCCGATTACGTGGGATCCACCTTTAACGCTGCCGGTACGATTACGGCGCTCGACAGCGAGACCGCTGCCCAGGGTGCTGGACCCGCAACGGTAGAAACGCTCAGCAAATACGTGTTGAGCGGCGAGTTCGAGACACTTGGCGAGGCGGCCGGCGCAGCCACCTCCGAGGCTCTTACCAAGTACGCCGACATCCAGAACAAGGAAGACAGGGCGGATAAGGTTAGCGAGCACATCGTTAATGCCGTTAAGGCCGCTGCAGAGATGCTTCCCGATCCAGCCGATAACGCCGAGATCAAAACGGCAGTCACAGAGGCCGCTGCGTCTGGTGCCGCGGCGGTGGCAAAGTCCACTATCGAAACCACGGACGCCTCGGCAATCAACGCCGACGAGCTGGCTGCCGCTGCCAATGCTGGTGCCGTCGCAGGTGGCCAGGGCGCGGTTAACGTCTATGCTCCTGGTGGCACGGGCGGCCTCAACAAGACGTGGCTGGCTGGTCAGGGTATGATTGGCGCCATGATTGCTGGTATGCTTTCCGGCCTCATCTACAGCGCGTTCATGAAGAAGGACATCCGCATCAAGATGCCCGAGGGCGTGCCCGATGGCGTTGCAGCCGCATTCACCGGCCTTATTCCTGCAGCCGTTATCCTCACCGGTGGTGTTGTGGTATACGGTCTCTGCATGGGCTTTGGCGGCGTTACCCCGATTGAGCTTATCTACAAGTTCATCCAGGCGCCGCTCCAGGGCGTGGGCGACACGCTGCCTGGCGTCCTCCTGTTCGAGACGCTCATCCCGCTGCTTTGGTTCTTCGGCGTCCATGGCGCCACGGTCGTTGGCTCCGTTGCCCAGCCCATCGAGCTGGCCAACCAGGCCGAGAACGCGGCCATCTTCCAGAGGCTCGTCGACGGTGGCATGAGCCGCGCCGACGCAATCGCCGCGCTGCCCCAGAATGGTGGCCACATCTTCACCGAGGCCTTCTGCAACTGCTTCCAGGCCATCACCGGCTCTGGCATTACCATCGGCCTCGTAATCTTCATGGTGTTCTTCGCCAAGTCTGCTCAGATGAAGCAGGTTGGTAAGCTGGGTCTTGGCTGCGGCATCTTCAACATCAACGAGCCTGTGCTCTTTGGTACGCCGATCGTCCTTAACCCCAAGCTGCTGTTGCCCTTCGTGTTGGCTCCTATCGTGTCCAACGGCGGCGCCTACATCCTTACGCAGATTGGCTTCATTCCCTACACCATGGGTGTTACGGTTCCTTGGACCACGCCTCCCATTCTGTCGGGTCTCCTGTGCATTGGTTGGCAGGCCGCTGCTTGGCAGGCGATAACGCTCGCGGCATCGTTCTTCATCTACTTGCCGTTCGCGCGTTCCGTCGACAATGACTACCTTGCCATGGAGGAAGGTCAGGATCCTTCCGCGGCTGCGGGAGATGCGGCGTAAGCGCATATGACCTATGGCTGCCGGCGACACTTGTGTCGCCGGCACTTTTGTAGATTAGTTTGTTTGGTATAACTCGAAAGAGGAGGAAAAAGCATGACCGAAGAGCTCGAGCTCACACTGTTCCAGATCATTACCGCCGCTGGTGGGTCCAAGTCTAACTACATCGGCGCCATTCAGGTTGCCAAGGAGGGCAAGTTCGACGAGGCTGAGCAGCTCATCAAGGACGGCGATGAGTTCCTCGCACAGGCTCACGATCCTCACGCAAAGCTTCTTGCGCAGGAGGCTCAGCTTGCCGTTGAGGGCAAGAACTCTGCCGATATGGTGTGCCTGCTGCTCATCCACGCTGAGGATCAGATGATGAGCTGCGAAGTCTTCAAGCAGATGGCCGTGGAGTTCATTGAGCTCTACAAGAAGCTGGACTAGCGTCAGATCTTATCGTTTGCCTGTTGAGAGCGAACGAACTACTGGAGGGTGCGCCGTTGGCGTGCCCTTTTTTTCTATAATGAGACACGCAAGGCAATAACATCAGGCGATGGGGAGTACCCCATCGCCTGGGTTAAGGAGGGAAGCATGGCAACGCTTGGAGTTTCTGTATATCCCGAAATGCGACCCATGGATCAAATTTGCGAGCACCTGTTTGTTGCTGCCAAGCATGGCGTAACAAGGGTGTTCTCGTCCATGTTTTCTATGCCAGGCACGCGCGAGGAAGTGCTTAATACCTTTGCGCAGCTAAACGATGCCGCACATAGGCATGGTATGAAGGTGTCGCTCGACATTAACCCCGACTGCATGCAACGTTTGGGAGCCACCCCCTCGGATCTAAGCGTATTTGCTAACATTGGAGCCGATATTCTGCGTATGGATGGTGCCTACGGCGAAGACGACAATCTGCTTATGCTCAAGAATCCCTTTGGCATGAGCATAGAGTACAACGCTTCGGCCTTGGAACCAGAGCTCATCGCTGCGTTGGTGGAGCGTGGGGCACCGAGGGAGCGCATCCTCGCTTGCCACAACTTTTACCCACAGCGCTACTCAGGTTTTAGATGGGACAAGTTTTGCCAGGTAAACGCCAGGCTTCGTGCGGCGGGCGTGCGCGTGGGGGCATTCGTGGCATCGCATGCGCCGAATACCCATGGCGTATGGGATGCTGCCTGCGGACTTCCCACGGTGGAGCAGCTGCGTGACTATCCGGCGGATTTGCAGGCGCGCATACTCGTGGCGGCCGGCACAACGGACGTCTTCTTTGGCAACGCCTACGCAAGCGATGAGGAGCTGGCGGCCGTGCGGCAGGCGCTTACGCCCACAGAGCCTCATTACATAAGCGATATGCATCGCATTATGGTGAACAGCTTTGCCTCCTACGCTGGCCGCGACCTGGACCTATCGCGGCAAGTCAAAGTACGCGTGGAACCGCTGTACGACCTCTCTGACGTAGAGAAGGCCATTCTGTTTGACTTCTTTCCCCATGTGGACATGGGAGACTCGTCGGAATGGATTTGGCGCTCACGCATGCCGCGTCAGTTCTTCCAAGAGGAGGCCATTGCTCCGCGACGTTATCCGTTGCGCGAGTTCCAACCGGGCGATGTGGTTATGGTAAACGACAACTACAAGCATTATGCGGGCGAGGTGCAGGTAGTGCTGAGGCCAGTGAACAACGACGGAACGCGAAACTTGGTGGGTCGCATTGATCCGCAGGAATTCACGCTGTTCGATGTTATTGACAAGAGCGACATCATCGTTTTTATCCCCGCGCGCGGATAAAAGCTGACAAGTGACCTGTCCCCTTGTCATGTCAGCTGACAAGTGACCTGTCCCCTTGTCAGCTTTTATGCGCTGGCCGAACGTGCCGAGGAGTAAGGCGCATTTGTGGTACCAATTTTGCTATAAAAGACAAGTCCATCAAAAGGAACGCGAGCTTTGAGGAGAGAAGAGCATGAGCGAGCTTATCTTTTTACAACCAGTTTTCCATGGCAAGCTGTGGGGCGGCCGTCGTTTGGAAGAGGACTACGGCTACGAGCTGCCTGACGGCCCGGTGGGGGAGTGCTGGGCAATCAGCGCGCATCCCAACGGCGACTGCAAGGTTGTGGGCGGCGCTTGGGATGGCAAGTATTTGTCGGCGCTGTGGGACGAGCATCGTGAGCTCTTTGGCAATCTGGAGGGCGACCAGTTCCCCTTGCTCATAAAGATTCTAGACGCGCAGGACGACCTGTCGATTCAGGTGCACCCCGACGACGCATATGCCAACGAGCACGAGAACGGCTCTTTGGGCAAGCGGGAGTGCTGGTATATCCTGGACGCTCGCGAGGGTGGCGACATTGTGGTGGGCCAGCGTGCGGCCAATCGCGAGGAGTTTGCGCAGATGGTGGAAGAGGGCCGCTGGAACGACCTTCTAAACAAGGTGCCCATCGCGCGCGGCGACTTTTTCCAGATTGACCCAGGCACCGTGCACGCCATCTTGGGCGGCACGCTCGTGCTTGAGACGCAGCAGTCGTCGGACGTGACCTATCGCGTGTACGACTTCGATCGCAAGCAGCCCGATGGCAGCCTGCGCGAGCTTCACATTGCGCAGTCGCTCGACGTCGTGGACTACAGCATGAAGGCTCCCGAGTCTGGCAGGGTGACTGCTGCTGAGGTAGATGGCGTGACGCATTTGGTAACCACACCCAACTACGCGGTGGACCGGATTCGCGTGGCGGACGATGCGCCCGTAACCTATGCGCAGGACTGGCCGTTCCTCAACGTGAGTGTGGTGCGCGGCTCCGGCGCCGTCGTGGTGGACGGCGCGAGGTACGATCTGCCTCTGGGCACGCACTTCATCGCACCTGCCGGCTGTGGCGACCTTGCGTTTGAGGGTGCTATGGAGCTCATCGTCTCACATGTGTAACGCTCGCTTGGCACGGGCGGGTGCGTGCGGCGACTGCCCGCCCACGGTTTGATTTGCGCGCCTGTTGTTACTTTCGTCGCTGCCGCCTTCGCAACCACCCAAGGACAAAGTCTGTAGTCCCTGGCGCAAAGTCTGTAGTCCCTGGCGCAAAGTCTGTAGGTATTCGAATGCCATTCAAAACAGACAAACCCGTGAGCTGCGGTTTTGTCGACAAGGACATAAAATGGCTACAGACTTTATGCGCATGGCTACAGACTTTGCGAACGCGGCTACAGACTTTGCGAACGCGGCTACAGACTTTGCGTGTGTCCCCGTGACACACGCCCATCCGCTCCTGTCAGACCTCAGACCTCTAGCTTTTGTCCCCGTGTGGAAAATTTGCTGCGAGGGGTATTATCGCCTTGCAAATCGCGCTATACTTTGAAAGCTTGACCGTCGAGGTGGCAGGCGTCCTGCCCTGTGCCTTGACGATAAACCCAGTTCTGGTCGGAAACCAGGACCTACGTGAGGAGTTCTATATGAAGCAAGGAATCCATCCCGACTACATGGAGTGCACGGTTCGCTGCTCCTGCGGCAACGCGTGGACCACGCGTGCCACGGTGCCTAGTATGAGGCTCGACCTCTGCGACAAGTGCCACCCCTTCTACACTGGTACCCAAAAGCTCGTAGACACCGGCGGACGCGTACAGCGCTTTGCCGACAAGTTCGGTGGCGCCGCTGCCGCTCAGCTTGCCGCCGCTGCCGCAGCCAAGGAGGCTCGCGCAAAGAAGGCTGCCGAGGCTGCCGCCGCCAAGAAGGCCGCTGCCGAGGCTAAGGCCGCCGCAAAGGCCAAGCGTGCCGCTGAGTACGCAAAGAAGGCCGAGGCTGAGGCTGCCAAGAAAGCCGCCGAAGAGGCCGCAGCCGCCGAAGCTCCTGCTGAGGAGGCACCCGCCGAGTAATCGGTATAACAAAAGCAGGAAAAGGGAGCGCCCCGATGACCGGCTCGGCATCGGGGCGCCTTCTTTAGCGAAAAGCTGACAAGTGACCTGTCCCCTTGTCATGACGAAAAGCTGACAAGTGACCTGTCCCCTTGTCATGACGAAAAGCTGACAAGTGACCTGTCCCCTTGTCAGCTTTCTTTCGCGAAAAGCTGACAAGTGACCTGTCACCTTGTCAGCTTTTCGCAGGGGGCGCGACGTTACACCAGCTTGAGGTGCGGCGGCTCATTGCCGCTTGCCCCGTCGTGGGCGTAGGTGCACGAGCACTCGTCCACAATCATGCGCAGCGCCTTGGTGTCTGCCAAGCTCTTGCGCAACTGCTCGAGCTGACCGCTAGCCGTGGCATTCTGTATAAACTGCTCGGTCTCCTCGGGCGGAAGGCCCAGCATTTGCGGAATCTCGTCGTCCGTTACGGTGACGCCCTTCTTGTCGGCCCAGGCGCTCACGGCCGCCTGTTGGCGCGCTGACTCGCGAGCCTGCTCGTCAAACATCGTGTCGACGTCTGCCTTACGCATACCGGATTGGGCAAGGAACAGGTCCAGCGAAAGGCCCTGCTGCGACAGCATCATGGTGAAGTTCTCCTCTATGGCACGTCGCGCCTCCGCAATGGACTCGCGCGATACGCGCTGCTCCAAACGCTTGGCCAGCTCGTTGGCGCAGGCAGCGGCCTTCTGTCGCTCCGTCACGTCCTGGTTTGCGGCCTCAAGCTCCTCTCGCATTATGGAGCGCAGCTCCGCGGCGCCATGCAGGCCGTCAAAGTGGTCTCGGATCCACGCGTCGTCGTTTAGGCGCTCGGGGCCTCCGCCCATCTGGGCAATGGCTGCGCGGACGGACTCCTCTACGTCCTCATTCGTGAGGTCGTGAACCGGTACCGTTACGGTAACGGGCTCGTAGGAAGAAAGCGTATAGTGCGCGCGTCCCCCGATTACGAGTGGTTCTGGCTTTATGAGTTCCATGGTCTTCTCCTTATCTTGTATGAGCTGTCGCGCGACCTATGAGCGCGACAGCGTATAGGTGTCGATAAACTTGACGGTCGTTTGGTGTGGCACGAACATGAGGATGGGCTCGTCGTACGAATGCGTGCTGGTAACGCGCGCAAGCACGGCGGAAGGGTCTTCGTCGGTGCCAAACACCAAGGTAAACTCAACGTCGCCTTGGGCGTTTCCAGTGGTTTTGCACTCAACGGTGAGGTTGGATCCCATGCCCTCGTCACGCTCTGCCCAAATGGTGCCGGTAAAGCTCACGCGCTCCAACATGGTATCACCAGAGTTATTGTCTGCGCTCTTCTCGAGCTTTTTGTGATAGTGCGCCAGCGTCGTAACGGTTCCTTGCACTTGGCCTCGCCCGCCCGTGGGATCGCCCACGGTTTCGATGGTTATCTGGAAGGCCTTGTCGCGCGCTCCGTAGCAGGTGGCGCCGTTGCTGGTTGTGGAGGAGAGCTCGCCCTGCCAGGTGCCAACCAGCGGGCTGAAGGTGCGCGTCGTCGCTTGCTCGCTGGCCTCGGCACTACGCAGCGTCCAAGCGCCCGACTCAAAGGCAAAGTGCGCGATTACGTTGCCCTCGTAGGCATAGAAGCCGCCCTCCTTCTTGCAGTGCAGGGTTACGTCGTTGGTGGCCGTGTTTTTGTCGGCGGCCTCCTTAAACACGTTGCCCACTACAGAGAAGGAGCCGTCGGAATAGATGTCGGCCAGGGAGGTACCGCCGCTTGCGCTGGCAGCTTCCAGGATGGTACTCGCGTTGTCCAGCACCTTCTTCTCGTCCACGCCGGAACGAGCGGTGTAAGACAAGCCCCGCTCCACGAGCTCGCCCATCATTGCCCATTCGCCGTTGTTGCGCACGTAGGTGGTACCAACGTCGTGAACCGCTCGTATTACGCCGTCGTCGTATGTGGCTTCTGCTTCCACGCCGTATGCGGCCGAGCCAATACCCTCGCCGGCCTCCATTCCCTCCGGTGTCTTTGTGGCAGACCGTTCGGTTACGGCCACGTTTGACAAGGGAATCTGCAGGTCGGGGCCGTATGTGCCGCCTGCATAGTCGAGCGTGGGAAGACGGCTGGCCAAATCCTGCTCAATCTTTTGGTAGGTGGGAGCGTCCAACATGTTGAGGGCGAACCACACAATGCCCAGTACGGCAATAACGCCAATCGCAAGGCCTATGCCGAGCCCCCGCTGGTGGTTGGACAAAAACGTGCCAATGCTCTGGCGTTTGGAAGCAACGTACTTGCCCGCGGTACCGGCGACTTCGCGGAGGTTGGGGTCGTCGTCGGCGGAGGAGCTGGGAGCAACGACGGCCGGTTGGGGCTGCTCTGCCGTGCCGCCAGGCGAGGCGGGATGATGCAGCCGCTCGGTATCGGCCGCAGATGACTGAGCTTCGTCGTTCGCGGTTGGGGCGTCGTTGCTTGCGGGAGGCTGAGCGGAGGGACTGGCTGCGCTTGTGGGCGGCTCGTCCGAAAGGACGGCACCGCATGAAGCGCAGCGCGTGGCCAGATCGCTGTTCTCTCGTCCGCAGGATGGGCAGCGCATGGGCATTCCTTCCGTCCGGCGCCAGTCTATCGAGGGTACCACCACTAATGTACCCAAAAACGCGTGGGGCGTACCATATATTTACCGTTCATAGACACGACCAGTTGCGTGCTCCTCCGCATACGCATCAGCGCGGCAAATAGCACCTCACGTATAATGGAGACGTATAAAAGAGATGCGGGGAGGGACCATGAGCAACAACGGCAACAAGCGTGGCGCGATTATTGCGGCCGTCGCACTGGTATTGGTGTTGGTGGGCGCTGGTGCGGCATACGTGGTTTTATCAGGTCAAAGGTCGTCCGCCAGCTCCAGCTCCGTGTCGAGCTCGGTCTCCGCATCTACCGTCGCCTCCTCGTCGAGCGCCAACAAGGCCGCCCCACAGCTTGGCGACTACGACGCCACCGTGTATACCGCCGATGGGGAGGCAAAAAAGCTTTCGGAGATAGCCAACGGAAAGCCGTTGGTCATCAACTTTTGGGCGACGTGGTGTCCCTACTGCGTGCAGGAGTTTCCCGACTACAAAACGCTCCTTTCCGAATACGGCGACAGCGTGAGCTTTGCGTTTGTGGATGCGCCTGGCAGCAAGGGAGAGACGGTCCAAAAAGCGCAGGACTGGCTGGCGCAAAACGGGTTTGAGGAGTTTCCCGCCTACTACGACAACGACTTGGAGGCGTCCAGCAACTTTGGCGCCCGCTCTTTGCCCACCACGGTGGTCGTGGCCGCAAACGGAGAGATTCAGGGCGCCTCGGCAGGTGCCATAGACCTGCAGCGCATGCGCAACGCGCTGTATACGCTCACCCACGAGGGATAGCGCGGATTGGAAGGGCGCATGGACTACTTGCTCACGTTTTTAGAGGGTGTCGTCACGTTTGTGTCGCCATGCCTGCTGCCGCTGTTGCCGGTGTACTTGGCGTTCTTTGCCGGCGGCACAGGCGTGGAGAAGACCTCCGACCTTCGTCACACCGTGATCTGCGCCTTGGGCTTTGTGCTGGGCTTCTCGGTGCTCTTTGCGATTTTGGGTGCGGGCGCTGGTGCCGTTGGGTCGGTGCTCGTGCGTCATCGACAGACGGTCAACGTGGTGTGCGGGGCCATTATGGTGGTGCTTGGCCTCAACTACCTGGGCGTCTTTCGCATTGGATTTCTCAATCGAACATGGCGTGCGGGCCCACGTTCCTCCACGCACGGGTTTTGGGGCTGCGTGTTGTTTGGCCTGGTGTTTGCCGTTGGATGGTCACCTTGCGTGGGGACGTTCTTGGCGTCGGCGCTTGGCCTGGCCGCGTCGTCGGCCAACGCGCTAAGGGGCGTTGGCCTGTTGCTGTGCTACTCGGCTGGGCTCGGGCTGCCATTCGTCCTTTCGGCAGTACTTATCAACCAGCTGGAATCGGCCTTTGCGTGGATAAGGCGGAACTACGACATCATAAACAAGGTGTGCGGTGGCTTGCTTGTGGTGGAGGGCGTGCTTATGGCGGTGGGCCTGCTGGGTTTAAGCTAGGGCGGCAGTCCCGAGCCTGCTCAGGCGCAGCCACCAAGTCCTGCCCAGCCATGTCCCTCAGGTCCAGCCGTCCCTTGCTGGCTACGAGAAGACAAGGCTCCTCGATTGGGGAGCAAAGCAAGCCCGTACAATCTTGCAACTATGTGATAATACAGGATGCGTCACGCGGAAGAAGAGAGAGGATTCCATTCGGATGAAGCGCCTTCAGAGCAAAGCTCGATTTGCAACGTTTTGGCGCGTTGGCGTTATCCTCGTCTTTGCTGGCATGTTGGTCGTCGTTTTTGCTCTTGTGTTCGCGCGAAGCGGAGCGGGCGATGCAGCGCCAGTGTACACAGAGCTCAAGGAGCTCGCGGGCAAGCGCGTGGGCACCATTGCCGGCTCGATATATGCGAACATCGCGACCAAAGAGCTGCCCGAGGTATCTCCCGAGAACATTCGCCCCTATGCAAGCGTGGACGAAATGGTGGAGGCCTTGCAGAAACAAGAGATAGACGCCTTCGTGGAAGGTAAGGCGGTAGCAAACATGGCGGTGGCAGGCCGCAGCGATATGGCGCTGATGTCCAGTGATCTGGGAGAAGAGGAAGTGGGCATTGCTTTGCATAAGAACAGTCCCCTTACCGCTAAGTTCAATGAGCGCCTGCTGGAACTTAGCCTCGATGGCACCATGGATACGCTTCGCGCAAAGTGGTTGGTTGCGTCTGACGAAACAAAGGCCATGCCGCCAGCGGAAAAGAACAGCCCCAACGGCATTCTGCGCGTCGCATGCGCAACCATAGCGCCTATGGCGTACGTGCAGGACAACAACGCCGTGGTGGGCTATGAGGTCGAAATCGTACAAACGGTTGCACACGAACTTGGCTATACGGCAACGTTCTACAACGCGCCCTTCATGAGTGTGCTGAGCGACGTAGAAAGCGGCAAGGCGGACGTGGGCATCGGCAACATTACGGTGACCCCCGAGCGCCAGCAACGCTTTGATATGACAATACCAGACTATAGCGGCAACATCGTTTTGGTTACGCGCGCAAGCAACAAGCCAAAGGGCATTGACCTTGCTGGCGGTATAGCGCGCTCCTTCAGACGGACCTTTATGGACGAAAGTCGCTGGAAGGTCATCTTGGACGGTTTGGGGGTTACGGCAACTATCTCCATCGTTACGGCAGTGGTGGGGACGCCCCTTGCGCTCTGGCTCGTGAGGATGCGCTATCGCCGCGGAAAGTGGCTCTCCCGGCCCATTGGCCTTTTTCAATCTCTTATGAGTGGCCTTCCGATTGTGGTTGTCATAATGCTGCTGTACTACGTGCTGTTTGGCGCCATAGACATAGCAGGCGAGCTGGTCGCCATCATTGCATTCGTTCTGGTGTTTGCGGGAAGGGCGAGCGGCGTTTTGTGGGACGCAATAGACGGAATCGACAAGAGCCAGGAGGAAGGGGCCATAGCCATGGGCTATACGCCAGGCCAGGTGTATTCCAGAATCCTCTTTCCGCAGGCCGTAGCAAAAACCAGGCCGCGGCTTGTTGGCATGTATGTGACCGTCGTCAAGGAAACCGCCGTCGTTGGCTATATTGCGGTGCAAGACCTCACGCGAGCGACCGACTTCATTCGCGCCCGCACGATGGATGCGTTCTTCCCGCTCGTAGTTACCGCCCTTATGTATTTCGTGATCTGTCGTCTGCTGGGCGTGGTCCTAAACAAGTTCGGCACGCGTCTTTTAGAGCGTGCGCGCAGACGCGAGGTGGGGGAGGAGCCGCAATGAGCCTTATTGAGATACAGCACCTTCGCAAGGAATTCAAAGACGTCGTGCCCCTTGAGGACATCAACGCCACCATAGATGCGGGCGAGGTAATATCCATAATCGGCCCCTCCGGCACGGGTAAGTCCACGTTGTTGCGCTGCATAAATCGCTTGGAGACGCCCACGTCGGGACACATTATGGTTGACGGCATTGACATGTGCGATCCGTCCACCGACCTACCGGCCATGCGTCGCAAGATGGGCATGGTTTTTCAAAGCTACAACCTCTTTGATCACCGTCGCGTGGTTGAGAACCTCATGATGGGTCCCATGGACCTCTTGGGCAAGAGTCAACAGGAGGCCAAGGAGCGCGCTCTGGAGCTGCTTGACCTTGTTGGCCTCAAAGACAAGGCCAATGCGTGGCCGCGCGATCTGAGCGGCGGGCAGAGGCAGCGCGCGGCCATTGCGCGTAGCCTTACCATGGATCCCCAAATACTGCTGTTTGACGAGCCCACGTCGGCGCTTGATCCCACCATGGTGTCGGAAGTCCTCTCTGTAATGCGCGACCTTGCCGAGCGTGGGCACACCATGCTCGTGGTTACGCATGAGATGAGCTTTGCCCGCAAGGCCTCCTCGCGCGTGCTCTATATGGATCGGGGGGTCATTTGGGAGGAAGGCACGCCGAGGCAGATTTTCGAGAATCCCCAGAGGCCAGAGACGCACGACTTCATATTCCGCGTGCGTGGCTGGGAGTACCATATCAACTCCCTGGCATTCGACATGCCTGGCATGATGGCGTCGCTCGACACGTACTGTGCGCATCTGTTTATGGGCATTCGTACGGCAAACTCCTGCGAGTTGCTGGTGGAAGAGCTCGTAGTCAACCTCTTGGTGGAGGAAGCTCGCAAGAGAGGCGTGGAGGATCCCGATCTTCACGTGGAGCTCTTTTCTGGTGAAGGCGGCGTGGACGTAGTGCTGAGGGTGGATTTCCGCAAGCTGCTGGATGGTGGCGATCCGTTGAGTCCCGAGTACCGAGATGAGCTTTCGTATGCGATGATACGAGGCCATACGCGCGAAATAACGGAGATAGAGCCTGGTATCATGCAGTTCCGCCTGCGTTAGGGTTTGCGTGCGAATGGGACCGGGTCCAGCTGGGTTGTCCTGCAATGAGGCTGGGCGTCCGTATGAACTTGTAGCACAAGGTAACGGTTGAGGTCGCCGCTTTTGCCATCGGCGGAGTAACGGGCTATTTCGGTGGCATGGCTGCTCGCCTTGGCAAGCTCGTCCACCTCGTCCTCGCTAAAACTGTGACAATAGCGCTGGGCGCCTGGGTCGTTTTGCCAACCCAGCAGGTAGTCGCCGGGATCGTCGAGCGGCTGGGCCTTCGCGAGGATGCGCGGGCTCTTTTCCAACTGCCACAGGCTCACGGCAACCAAACCGCCCGGACATGTGTGCCGCACGAGCGCCCGAACCACCTGGAGGCGATGACAGGGCATCGCCACGTGATGCAAAAAGCCAAAGCAGACGCTCAGGTCGCACGGCGGCGCCTCGATTTCGCTCGCGAGGTCGCGGTTGTCAAACAACGCGCCCGTGATGTCGAGGTCTTGTACGCTAACGTCGCAGGAGTTGTGTGGCACGCTTGCGAGCGCGAGAGGCGCGCAGTTGTCGACGCCCCATACGCGCAGGCGTGGGTAGCGGTCTGCCAAAAAACGCGCGAAGCGCAGGTTGCCGCAGGCGAGGTCGAGCACGCGAAGCTCGCGTTCGCCCTCCGGCATGCCTTGCGTGCGCATGGCGTCGTGCACGCGCTCCCAGCCTGGCCATGGGGCCTGGCGCGTGGCGTCAAACGACGCGTATGCGTGGGCGTAGAAGGCAGTATTCAAGTCGTTGAGCCGACGGGCGGTTTGCAGGTCCATGTTGTGATTCTATCAGATGGCTCCCAAGGTCGGTCAGGCCGCTGGCGGCTATTGCTCGAAGCTGGCTCGCATGGCCATAAGCCCTACGCCGTTGCAGCAGGCAAAGGCAAGCTGTTTTATACTGTGATGCATGGAAAAGGCTCTTCTGGAAATAGTCGCCGCCATAAAGGCGGGCGATCGCACGCTGGATGCCGCATGGCTCGACAAGCTGGTGCGTCGGCATAACCGTGCCTCCCACGATGCGATGCGGCGCGTTGCCAAGCGACGCTTGCTGCCGTTTTACCTGCGCGTTAAGGAAAGCGAACCCGACCGTTGGGAGTCGTGGGGTATCGACGATGGCACCGAGCGCGCGCTCGTCCAGTTGCTCAGGATGAAGCCGCGTCGCACGGCGTCGGGCGTGGCAACCATAACCGTTATCACGAAGCCGTGGCCATGCTCCAGCGACTGTCTGTACTGCCCAAACGACATCCGCATGCCAAAGAGCTACTTGGCCAATGAGCCAGCCTGTCAACGGGCTGAGCGCAACTACTTCGACCCATATTTGCAGGTGCGCTCGCGGTTGGTGGCGCTTAGCCAAATGGGTCACGTTACCGACAAGATCGAGCTCATCGTATTGGGCGGCACGTGGAACGACTATCCCGAGGCGTATCAGATTTGGTTCGTGCGCGAGATGTTTCGTGCGGCAAACGAGTTTGGCATCGTTGCGTCGCCAGAGGAGCGCGATCGCCAATATCGTGCCGCAGGGCTTACCTATAACACCGACGAGCTGGCGCGTCGAACCGAATCGCTCCAGCAAGAGGTCAACAAGGGCACGTGCACGTACAATCAGGCGATTGCCGCAATCAATGCGGGCTCGGGCTGGCAAGCGGTGAGCGCGTGGCAGCAGGCCACCATGGACGAGCTGCTGTGCGAGCATGCGGTAAACGAGAAGGCCAAGCACCGCGTGGTTGGCCTTACCATAGAGACTCGTCCCGACCTCATAACTCCCACGACTGCGCGCTACATGCGGCGTCTTGGGTGCACTAAGGTTCAAATGGGCATTCAGAGCCTGGACGAGCGCATCCTTGCGGCTAACCATCGCAACGTGTCGCTTGCGCAGATTGAGGGAGCCTTTCGCGCGCTTCGTCTGGCTGGCTTCAAGATCCAGATCCACTTCATGGCAAACCTGCTGGGCGCCACGCCCGAGGCAGATGCGGCCGACTACCTGCGGCTCGTTACGGACGAGCGCTTCCTGCCCGACGAGGTTAAGCTCTATCCCTGTTGTTTGGTGGAGAGCTCGCACTTGGGAGAGCGCTATGCGGTGGGGGAGTGGCACCCCTACGAGGAGGACGAGCTCACGGATTTGCTGGCGGCAGATGCCCTGGCAACCCCGCCATACACGCGCATCTCGCGTATGATTCGTGACATATCCACAACCGACATCGTGGCCGGTAACAAGAAGACGAACCTCAGGCAAATGGTGGAGGCGCACCTCGCGCGCAACGGAGTCCAAGTGCAGGAGATTCGCCAGCGCGAGGTTGCCACGGACGACGTGGTTTTGGAGGACTTGCGCTTGGATTGCGTGGAATATACCACCACAGTATCCGAAGAGCGCTTTTTGCAGTGGGTTACCAGCGACAACAGAATTGCAGGATTTCTGCGCCTCTCGCTGCCCCATGCGGATGCGATCGATGCGCATGCTTCGTGTGTGGACGCAACGGGGCCAGACGCGGCGGAAGACCTCGCCCCGCGGAAGTCCGAAGCCATGATTCGCGAGGTGCACGTGTACGGTAGGGTCGCCGCCATCCATGCCACGCAAACTGGCGCGGCGCAGCATGCCGGTTTGGGAAGACGATTGGTGGAGGAGGCTTGTCGCCTTGCGCATGAGGCTGGCTACGTCACCATTAACGTCATAAGCTCGGTTGGCACGCGCGAGTACTATCGCTCTTTGGGCTTTTGTGACGCCGGACTCTATCAGGCGAAGCCGCTCGTGTAGCTTGGCCCCATGGCTCTTGCTTACCACTGGCGAGTGCGAGGTGCTGCGACGAGGCAAATCGCGGTAGCATAAAGGTAGCTATGCGCCTAAAACGGAGGATTATCATGCCCGTCGCAAATGTTGTTGCCATGCGTACCACCCATCCGCTTGCCCCGTATGTGCGTGGGGCGGTTCGTCTGGAAGAGCTGCCGGATGGGTTTGTTGTTCCCTATCGGTTTTTCCCCGAGCAGATGGAGCACTTCTCCAACATTGGCAGACAAGATCGTGCCGTTGCTACCTCGGGCGTAGTGCTGGACTTTGTGACCAATGGCACCGAGATCTCGCTGGGCTGTCGTATTGTGAGGCCTCTCAATCGCAAACACGTTCTGTACCGTGCGGTAATGGCGGGAAGCACCAATGAGGGCATGGTTCCGTTTGGTGCTGCCGAGGAAGGCAACGTGGACGGCATCGACTTGGTGGTGGATGGCAGATTGGTTGCCACGGTTGCCCCGGTGGACGGCGAGCTGCGCTTTGCCTTCCAAAACGACGCGCGAGAAGAACTCGAAGTGCGCATATACTTACCCAGCATCATGCAAGTGGCAATAGGCAACCTGCGTACTAACGGAACCCTTAAGCCGGTGCCTTCGCATGGGTATTTGCTTGCCTTGGGTGACTCCATTACCCAAGGTTTCATATGCGGCAAGCCCTCGTTTGCCTATCCAGCCCAAGTGGCCAATACCATGGGGCTGGACTTGGTAAACCAAGCGGTTGCCGGGCACGTGTTCGACGAGGATGCCTTGGGCGGCTTCTCTCTTTGGCGTGGTGAGCAGCCCGAGCTCATTGTGGTGGCCTATGGTACCAACGACTGGTCGCACAGGCGGTCCTCCGATGAGATAGAGGGCGCGGCATCGGCCTACTTGGACCGCGTTAGCTGGTATTTTCCCAAAGTGCCTATCTACGTGCTCTCTCCTTTGTGGCGCGCGGACGAACACGATGCAAAGCCGTGTGGTCGCCCGCTTACGTGGATGCACCAAATGATCGGTCGCATATGCTCGCGCCATCACAACATGCACGTTGTGGATGGGTATCACGGCATTCCCAAGGATCCCGCACTCTTTGCCGACGACGTGCTGCATCCCGGCCCCGCCTGCATGGGACTGGTGGCCGACCTTCTGCTTGAGGCTATGTGCTCCGACAGCATGGACCTTCACATTGCCAAGCGTGTGGCCAAGCGTACGCTGGGTGGTGCCGGCAAGGATACCAGCGAGTTCTTCTCACCCGAGGAGCAGGTCGATCGGCTCATATCGCTGCGTGACCACTCTCCCGAAGAGCATCCCGAGTTCGACAGGCTCGTGCGGACCATCTGGCGCCTGCGTCAGCCGGATGGCTGTCCGTGGGATAGGGAGCAGACCCATCAGTCCATTACCAAGAATATGGTGGAAGAGGCCTACGAAGCCGTGGATGCCATAGCGCAGCAGGACGACGAGCACCTGTGCGAAGAGTTGGGCGACGTGCTTGAGCAGGTGCTGTTGCATGCGCAGATAGCCGACGATCGGGATGCGTTCAACATTGACGACATATGCCATGGGCTCAACCAAAAGCTCGTGCGACGCCACCCCCACGTGTTTGGCGACCTGGGCGGGGCGGGTGCCAGTGCGGCGACTGCCCAAAGCGCAGAGGAGGCGCTGGACAGATGGGACGAGGTCAAGCGCTCGGAGCGCGAGCAACGTGGGACCCAGGATGGTGCCGCGCGGGGTTTGTTGGATTCGGTGCCACGCTCGCTGCCTGCGCTCATGCAGGCGCAAAAAATATCCAGCCGAGCCGCCAAGGCGGGCTTCGAGTGGGATACCGTGGACGATGTGTGGGATCAGGTTGCGGAAGAGCGGGCGGAGTTCGAGCGAGAGGAGCCTGGAACCGATCGTGCGGTTGAGGAATTTGGAGACATCCTGTTTGCCTTGGTTAACGTGGCACGACGCTGTGGCATAGACGCCGAGGAGGCGCTGGCGGCATCCAATGCCAAGTTCCGCCGCAGGTGGAAGGCCATGGAGCAGATGCAGGACTTGGAAGGGGCGAGCACCGAAGAGCTCAATCGACTATGGTGTGAGGTCAAATCCCATGAGTAGCTTCTGCAGTTGTCGTATAGTGCTTGTGTTGAAGGGGTGCTGCCCTTTTGACTCCTGCGAGGATTGTGCCATAATAATTTATCCGCGCCATAAGCGCGCTCCCATAAACGAACCTCAAACGAAGCCGTGGCATGAGTAAGTATGAATCCGCACAAAATAGACGCCGCTCCCAAAGTCGGCAGCGTCCAGAACAGCCGCGCTCTCAGCGCAAGCGCGCTGGCAGCAGCAGACGTTCCGTGGGGGCTACGACTATCTCGGCGTCGGGCGCGCGCAACATCGGCCTTACGCCAAGCAACATAGGTCGCGCATATGGGCGTGGCACCACCGCCCGTCGCGTGGAGGAGCGGCATAGGTCAGCGGCTTCCGACAGGTTGCGTCGCAAAGGCAACGACGAGCTCGATACGCGAGGCAAAGAGGGGCAATCGGTTTCTAGGCCTGCGGTATATACGGCAGACGCGCCAAAGGAAGGGCTTGTCAGCCGCCTCGGCCTGAGTCGCCTTCGCTTGCCTGAGTTCCACATGCCCAGCCTTAGCGTTACGTCCATACCGATTCCCCTTGTGGCGTTTTTGGCCTTGGTCATCGTGGCAGTGGTGGTGTTTGGGCCGGCGCGCACGTACTACGTGGCATGGCGAGAGGCGGGCGTTTTGGACGCGGAATATGCGGCGTTGGCCTCGCAAAACGAGGAGCTCAATCACGAGATCGAGCGCCTGCAGACGCGTCAGGGCATAGAGGATGAGGCGCGCAATCGTGGATACGTATACCCCGACGAGGAGGCGCTGGTGGTGGAGGGCATGGAGCCCAAGCAGGTGGCCGACCCCGCACTGGTGGACGCCGCTGTGGCCGAGCACGAGAAGAGCCTTCCGTGGTATATTGGCTTACTGGATATGCTTTTTGGCTATACGCGTGAGTAGGCTCTCGCTGCTAAAGTACTGCTATCATGAGCGTTAAGCGTTAGCAAAAGGGCTGCTTGCGCTTGCATCTGCATTCGCATTCGTTTTGTGCTTGCACCTAGAAGAGGGGAGAAGCGCACATGACGCGCGTTGCCGTTATAGACGTGGGCACGGTTACGGCACGCTTGGCCATCTCAAGCGTTGAGGCCGAACGCGTAACCAGCATGACCCGCCGTTCCACCATCGTAAACCTGGGAGAGGGCGTCGATCATTCGGGCATATTGCTGGAGTCTGCCTGCAACAGGCTCTTGTCGTGCATCGATGACTATTTGGCCGAGGTGAGGGGCGATTCAGTTGATGCCCTATGCTGCACGCTTACCAGCGCCGCTCGTGACGCAAAGAACTCCGCGCAGCTGCTCGACGAGCTTGCGGCACGTGGCCTTAAAGCGCAGGTGATTCCCGGCGAGGTGGAGGGCAGGCTCACGTTTTTGGGCGTGGCGCAGGACTTTCCCACGTCACGACTGTTGGTTGCCGATAATGGCGGTGGATCCACGGAATTTGCCGTGGGAAGCCTCGAGGCCGGTCGAACGCTGAGCCTGGATTTCGTCCGTTCCATCGACGTGGGCTGCCGCCGCGTTACCGAGAAGTTCCTGAGTCGCGCCGACCCGCCTACCAGCGAAGACTTGGCGGCCGCGCATGAGTTTGCGGCGGAGGCCTTCGAGCCGGTGCTTAGCTGGGAGCGTACGGGCGTTGCCAAACCCAATCGCCTGGTGGTAACAGGCGGCACGTCCACTACCATTGTGGCGCTTGCCAAGGCGCTCGTGCCGTATGACTCCTCACAGGTGCATCTGGCAACAATTTCGCGTGAGGTGGTGGATGAGCAGGAGCGGCGCCTGGCGGGCGTTACCGCTGCCGAGCGGGCCAAGTTTGACGGCATTCAGCCCAAGCGTGCACCCGTTATATTGGGTGGAGTCGTTGCCGTAAGCGAGATCCTGCGCGCGGCAGGCTTTGGGGAGCTTACGGTGAGCGAGAGCGACCTGTTGTATGGCTTGTCTCTTACGGTTGCCGCGGCGGTGGAGGGGCGTCCGTCTCCCGTTGGCTGGGCGCCCGAGCTTTGAGGAGTGGGTGTATAGGCGGGGGACGTCTCCCCCATACGATTTAAGGCGAGGAGATCCCAAGATGGCTTTTTGTTCGAATTGCGGCGCAAAGATAAACGAGGGCGCTCGGTTTTGCACGGCGTGCGGGGCGCCAACGCAGGCAGTGCCAAACCCAACGGCTTCAGGATCTCGGCAGCCGTACCAGCAGCCGGCTCAGCAGCAGTTCTACCAGACGAACGACGAGCAAAAGTACAAGTCACTTGGCGGTTGGCTGCTTTTCTTCGTTATTTGCTGGGGCTTGGGTGCTTTGGTAGGCGTCGGCAGCATCGTGAGGACCTTGTCGATGTTTCCGCACTTTAACATCGCATTCATTAGATCCCTCCTAATACCACTGCTTTCGAACCTAATACCCACGGTCGTGTGCATAGTCATGATTGTTGCCATCGTTCAGCGCATGCCCACGTTTTTACGTCTGTACCAAGTGCTTGCGATTGTGAACCTGGCCGTTTCGCTGATTTCGGGCATCTCGCTTGTAATTAGAGTCGGTTCGGCGCCCGTCTCGATGATGGGTACAGCAGTAGGCACAGTTTTGGGTGGCATTATTGGGCTCGTGCTTATGACCATGTACTTTTGCAAGTCTGTGCGTGTGCGTGTGTATATGGGAACGACCCAATATCTGGATACCGCTTTGTTTAGGATTGGCGCATAAAAGACCGACGCGCACGGCATTGCCAAAAACTGTTAGACTTAAGGCTCCTTGGGGGCGTGGCGGAATTGGCAGACGCAGGAGACTTAAAATCTCTCGCCGCAAGGCGTGCGGGTTCGAGTCCCGCCGCCCCTACCAATGACTTTACAGAGGCCGATTTGGCGGGACTCGAACCGCAAGGTCGCGACGCGCGAGCGTCGCGGGCCGAGGAGCGAAGCGACGAGGCCCACGAGCGCCGCGCGCAGCGCGGCGCGGGAGTCCCGCCGCCCCTACCATTTATAAAATTGCTGGTAAACAGCTATGCTTGTGCTTATGATAGCTTAGTCTTGGAAGCTGGGCAGCAAGGAGTTAGTCAGCGGGAGCACACTCGGATTCTTTGATGAGATCCAAGAATCCGAGGACATCCTCGCATGGGCCAAGTTCCTCGCCAAGAGGACCGACTGCGATTACGTGTTGCTAGTCGCCATACAATAAGAGCGGTCCTGTGACTCTCGTTGTGACTCCGGCGACTGAGAAAGCAGCGGACGATTCAGCACAAAGCCGTCTACGCGAAGTGGCGTGCGCACGTTCCGTCCGTCAGCTACCGCGCGCACGTGCAGAACTTCGGCTGGCAGAAGTATGTGAGGGACGGTGCCATGAGCGGGACCACGGGCAGGGGACTCCGCCTGGAGGGCATCCAGATTGTCCTCGTCGCCAAGGGGGCAAGGTGCCCGGCGCGACCTACAAGGGCGTCACGCAGTGGAACGCGTGCCGCTACGTCTCCAGATACGGGGACAAGTAGCGGGTGTGCGGCGGACGTTCCCGCCTCAGGGTGTCCGAAGTGATCTTGGATTTTACGAAGCCTCTTTTGCGGCGATCAAGATGACCGCCGCTGTCTTATGGCTCTCGATGCCTTATCCCAGCATTCTGCGAGGCCTAAAAAAGTTGTCAGAAAAACCTTTGTTAGAACAACCATTACTGGATGAGCCATGTTTGTTGGTAGGAACGATGAGCTGAGGCGGCTAGAGGACGCCTACAACACGGGGATGTTCCAGATGGCGGTCGTATACGGACGCAGGCGTGTGGGTAAGACGACCCTCATCTCGGAGTTCGCGCGCAACAAACGGGCGCTCTTCTTCACGGCGCTCGAACAGGCGGATGCAGACAATCTCGCAGACTTTACCCGCGCGTTGGCCGAGTTCTTCGGACTGCCTGGAGGCGTGCGCTTCGACAGATCGAGCGCAATTCCCTGGCGGGCTATCTTACCACCCTCGTGTCTCTCGGCATACTCGAGCGGGCGGTTCCCTTTGGCGAGAGCATGGAACGCAGCAAACGAGGAATATATCGCATCCGGGAGGCGGCATTTGCCTTTTGGTACCGCTTCGTCATGCCGAGGGTCACGCAGGTCGAGAACGGTGCCGGCACGCTCGCCCTCGCCGCCATAAGCGATGGTGACCTCGATGCCTATCTTGGTCTGCGTTTCGAGCGGGTCTGCCGTGAGTGGCTCTTGTCTCAGGCCATCGAGGGGCGGCTCCCCCTAAGGATTGACACCTTCGGCTCGTGGTGGGGTCCGGACCCCGACAGGCGGACGACGACGGACGTAGACGTCGTGGCTGCAAACACCCAGAGCAAGGAGATGCTTGTGGGGGAGTGCAAGTATCGTGAGTCGTTCGACGAGACCGAGGCGATGCGCGAGCTCGAGCGTTGTGCGGCACTCGTTAGGGGGTACGAGCCCAAATCCTTCTACCTCTTCTCGAAGAATGCCCTGTCGAAGGGCACTGTCGAGAAGACCGAGGGCATGCCTGAGTGGCATCTGGTTACCGTCGGGGACCTCTATCGGTAAGGTGAAAGGCGACCTATCAAAAGGGAGTGCCACTTTTGCCACTTTTGATAGGTCGCCTTTCAAGGAATGGAATATGTCTCCGACTTGCGATGCTATAGTGGAGAAAAATATCCGAACCATATAGCTGAAGGCGTCCGGAAACGAGCCTGCGCCTTGTGACTCCATCTGCGCGAAAGGAAACGCCCTGGTATGTGGAGAATACTGTTAAAGACGGTTCCGGTAAACCTCAGGCGCGACATGGGGACCTACATCCTCATGGGATTTCTCGTTGCGGTTGGCATGTACATCGCGGCTGCGAGTGCGGGCTTTACCTACTCCTACTATATGGCCTACGAGGAGAATGGCCGCGTCTCGAACAGCGAGGACGGGCAGTTCGAGGTGACGGAGCCGCTTAGCGCGCAAGAGGAACAGGCGATTAGGCAACGGGGATACATGCTTGAGCGGGCATTCTGTTTTGATGCCGTCCTAGACGACGGATCGGTGTTGCGCGTTATGAAACCCAGACAGTCGATTGACCGCATCGTGTTGGACAAAGGAACGCTTCCGCAAACGGATACGGAGGCGGTTCTGGAAAAATGCTATGCGCACTTTCACGAGCTCGGTGTGTCCGACAGCGTGCGCGTGGCAGACAAGAGCCTGCACATTGCTGGTATCGGCTCCGTAACGGATTACGACATGCCCTCCGAAAGAATGGCCGACTTCAATTCCGACAGCGAGGCCTTTGGCCTTGTCTTCGTTACCGAAGACTGCTACCAAGGGCTTCTCTCGGCTCTTGGGAACAACGCCAGGGAATCGCATGTGTACTCCTACAAGCTGGCGGAGAACGCGTCGGACGCAGACCTCAGACGTCTACTCGTGGATGACCTCGGGCTTCTCTCGCGCCTGAGGACCTTCGTACCCGCAGAGAACAACAACCGCATGGACACCGGTAAGAACGACAATTCCGTCTATGCCTTTGCAGGAATGATCGTGGGCATTGGCCTCATGATTCTGATTTCCGTGGTCTTCTTTATTCGCGTCCAGTTTTCGCTCGACAAGCAGAGCCCGTCCATCGGTGCCCTGCTGGCCATGGGAGTAAGAAAGCGTGACATCTACCCCATGCTGCTTCTCCCCTTTGCCATGGTGGCCTTGGTAGGCGGCCTTGCCGGTTTTATCCTGAGCTGCGTCTTTCCGTTGTCCGAGCTGGTGGAAGGCGAAGGCTTCTATTCCGTCCCCCAGATTCCCATGGTTACGCATCCGCTTATTTTTGCGTATAGCGCGCTTGTGCCGCCGTTTATATGTACCCTGATCAACCTGCTCCTCATGCGCAAGAAGATGGCACAGTCTGCGGGGTCGTTGCTCACGTCGTCCCGCGAGAGCACGAACGGGCTTGGCGGCATCGCCTTGTCCATAGTCATCGGCAGCCTGCTGGCCGTACTGGTGTTTATGATGGGGCGCGGTGTGGGGAGCTACAGCACAACCGTGGCCGAACGCATTCCAGTCGAGGTCAAATACGAGTACGCCTACGCACTTGCGGAGGAGCAGACGAAGGTTCCCGCAGGTGCACAGGGGGCGTTTACGTATACGTTTGCGATCGAGAACTACGGCTATGTTCGCGACATACCGTTCATTGGTATAGAGCCCAACAACACCTACTTCGATGTGCCTGTGGCGAACCTCGACGGAGGCGTGATTATTAGTTCTGCCGTGGCAAGCAGAAACGGATTGCAGGCTGGTGACGAGCTGTTGGTGTTCGACCCGCTTACCGGAAAGAAGCATGCGTTTAACATCAAAGGCGTGACGGACTACAACGTGCAGCTCGCAGTGTTTATGGACATCGGCGACCTACGTTCGCATCTTGGGCGGGATGACGTCGCGTTTAACACGGTGTATTCGGACGTGCCGCTCGACTTCTCCGGGGACCAGTTGCTTGGCGTAACCACTAAGGAGGGGCTGACTGCCTCAGTGAGCAAGCTGGAGGACGAGGTGGAACCGAGCAGGAACGTCTTGTGGGCGCTCGCCATCTTGTTCTACGGCGTCATGGTGGTCTATCTTATCCAGTTTGCGGTGGTGCGAAAGCGGCGTGACATCGCCTGCCTGTCGGCTCTTGGCTACACAAGCGGCGAGCTGACGTGGATGGTAACGAGTAAGCTCGCAGCCTTGGCCTGCGTGAGTGCGGCCGTCAGTCTGTACGTGGGATACCGCATCTCCTTGCTGATGATGCCCGTGCTCGTTGCATCGACGCCCATCGGGCTTCTGCTCGACTACAGCCTGCCAGAGTTTTTATTGCACCTTACGGGTGCTGTTGCAATCATTCTGCTCTCCGTGCTCTTTGGCTGGATTCGAATCGCACGCACGGACAACCTCTATTATTTGAGAAACAGGGAGTGATAAGGTCATGTATCTGGAAGTGACGGGCCTCAGGAAGAGCTACGGAACGGGAGAGGGGCGCCAGGAGGTTCTGCGAGGCGTGGACCTTACCATGGAGCGGGGCACGATGGCCTCCATCGTTGGGTCGTCTGGTTGTGGCAAGTCCACGCTCCTCAACTGCATAGGTGCGCTTGAGGTCATCGACGAAGGTGACGTGCGGATTGATGGCAAGTCCCTCAAGGGTCTGGGCAAGCAGGAGCGCGAGCGATATAGACGCGAGAACATCGGCTATGTCTTCCAGTTCTTTAACCTGCTGGCCGACCTTAACGTGCGTGACAACATCCGTGTGGCCGAGCGACTGACCGACGAGCCCATAGACTATGCGGTGTTGCTCGACCAGCTTGGACTTGTCGGAATCGAGAAGAAGTTTCCCAGTCAGCTCTCCGGCGGACAGCAGCAACGCGTGGCGATTGCACGAGCGCTTGCTAAGAACCCGCGGTTGCTGCTCTGCGACGAGCCGACGGGTGCCCTGGACTCGACGACGGCTAAGGATACGCTCATCCTGCTGGAAAAGATCAACGCAACCTTTGGAACCACCATACTTATGGTGACGCACAACCAGGTGATTCCGCAGATGATGCGGCAAAACATCGCAATGAGGGACGGCAGAGTCATACAGAACAGCATCAACGAGCATCGGATTCCCGCGGAGGCACTGGAGGAGCTATAGACTCGTGTGCGGCAACCCTAAGACCAGGTCGGCAATCTCCGTCGCGTTCTCTGGCGGGCAAACGCCTTCATGTTAGAGCCCACATCTGATTGCGCAACGACACCCGCATGCGCCGAGTCTACAGACACCGTGTGCACAAGGGCTCGCGGATTTCTCTTGTGTTGTGTTAGCGGCAAAATCGACCACTAATTGTGTTGTGTTAGCGGCATATTCACCCTATTATGGTGTTGTGTTAGCGGCAAGCAGGAGGTGCACATGCTTGAGCGTACGGCATACGGGATGCTGGCCTCGTGGATGCGCGAGGGCCAGGGTAGCGCGCTCCTCGTGGACGGGGCGCGACAGATTGGGAAGACGTACCTCATCGAGGAGTTCGCGAGGCGCGAGTACCCGTCCTACATCAAGGTCGACTTCATAGAGGACTTCCAGCTTGCAAGCACCCTCGCGGCGGCAACGAGCGCACGGCAGGTCCTGGAGGCGCTTACGCTCGCCTCAGGGAAGACGGCCGTTCCAGGTCAGACGCTCGTCTTCCTCGACGAGGTACAAGAGGCGCAGAACCTCGTCACACTTTCCAAGTACCTCGTGCAGGATGGGCGCTTCCCCCTCGTGATGAGCGGGTCGATGCTGGGAGTTGAGCTCTCGCACGTCAAGTCCTTTCCCGTGGGATTTCTGAGAGAGGAGCGCATGTACCCGCTTGGCTTCCACGAGTTTTGCGACGCGCTAGGCGTGCCCGCGAGTGTGTGGGAGACGCTCGAGGAATGCTATGAGCACGCCATCCCCGTGGGGGAGCAGGTCCACCAGCGACTGCTTCGCGTGTTCAGGCTCTATGTGGTCATCGGGGGCATGCCCCGTGCCGTACAGAGCTACCTGGACCACGGGTTCGACCTTGGGGCGGCACGCCAGACCCAGGAGGGGCTCGTCACGCTCTACCGGGACGACATCGCCAAGCATGCACGCGACAGGTCGCTGCAGGTGAGGGCCATCTACGACTCGCTTCCTGCCCAGCTGGATAAGGAGAACAAGCGGTTCGTCCTCAAGCAAATCAAGGCGGACGCCAAGTTCGCACGCTATGCCAACGATTTCGCATGGCTGACCGGAGCCTGCGCCGCGCTCAAGACGACCTGCGTAAGGGACCCCCGTCCCATGCTCGAACGCAGCGAAGAGCAGAACCGCTTCAAGCTGTACTTCTCCGACGTGGGGATGCTCATGTCCCAGTACCATACGGACGTTGCGCTCGCAGCTCTCGCTGGGGAGCGGAGCGTGAACTTCGGTGGGGTCTACGAGAACGTTGTGGCGCAGGAGCTGGCCATGTGGAAGGTCCCGCTGCACTACTACCACCACACGAGGCTCGGCGAAATCGACTTCATGGGCGAGTCATCGGGCGCCGTCCTCCCCGTCGAGGTGAAGTCGGGCAAAGCCTATCGGCGTCACGTCGCCCTCAACAACCTGCTCCGCTCCGAGGAGTACGGCATTCCGCGCGCCTACGTGCTCTGCGAGGGAAATGTCTCTGAAGAGAATCGAGAGGGGAAGCCGGTCCGATACCTTCCCCTGTACATGCTCCCCTTGGTGGCGAAAGAGCTCTCGAGGGGTTCGCTGGATGGGGTGGTTGCCCAACCACCAACATGGTGAACCACGGTGTCAGGGGGGTGTCAACGCCCCCGTGACACGGTTGTGCCAGGGGCGGTGTGTCAACGTCCCCGCGACACCACCGACTTTGTGTGTCAGCGCCCCCCGTCCTCACGGCACACCCGTAACACAAACATCTGCTAGATTGAATGGTTATACAAACATTGCTAGCATGAGCTATCTATAGAAGGAGGCGTTACTTATGAGCACGTCGACAATGGCTCAAGTAAACATACGTATGCTGGCGGAGACCAAAAGGGCTGGAGATGCCACGCTCGAACGGGTAAGTGTTACGCCTACGCAACTGGTACGTGCCATTTGGGCAAAACTCGCCCTGGGTACAGAGGCGTTCGATCAAATTATGGAGGCGCTTGTAAAAAGTCCGTCACCACAGGAGTGCCCAACGAACGATGGGCTACGGCAGGGTGATCTGCTCATAGAGCGCATAGATTTGCGCCAGGAAGCCTTCGAGCAAGCATGCGGTCTTGACGCGACAACCTATGCCCCTCTCTCGGACGAAGCGTTTGAAAGTCTCCTTGTGGAAGAGCTAGCCGAACGCGAGCACGAGAGGATGGTATGGCATGACGCATAATCCACCCATTCTCTTGGTTGACACCAACGTATGGCTGGATCTCTATCTACCACATCGTCCTGAGCGAGCGATGGCGTGCGATTTGATGCGCGAAGCATGCAATCGCCAGCTTTCTCTTGCGTTTGCCGCACATTCGGCGCTCGACGTGTATCAGCGCGTGGCTATTGACAACAAACGATGGCTGCGAGAGCAGGGTCGCCTAAACGAGTCTGCCGCCATTGCCGTCAAGCGCCTTGCGTGGGAGTGCGTGAACGAGATGCGTGAGCTTGCAACGGCCGTTCCCATGGACTCGAGCGACCTTTATCTTATGGGGAAGCTCCGGGATCTGCATAACGACTTTGAGGACGACCTCGTAATGGCTGCCTGCGAGCGGGCACATGCGAATTATCTGGTTACGAACGACCGAAAGCTGCTGGCGCACGCGTCAATAGACGCGCGAACTCCTCTTCAGATGTTGGAACTCATACGATTGGGACTTGCCAAGGGGACCCCTGCCACGCAAGATGCGTCGGACGATATGCGATGGCTCGAAAGATGGCTGAGCGTCCGGCCTTCGTAGTGAGGGCGTTGCCGCGCGCATCTTCGCGCAGGCCGTCCTTTGCCAAAGCTGTTGGTGTAGCTGGCGGGGTATACTAAACGTATGCAAAACGCTGCCGCACGACAAAGGGGGTACATATGCCATTGCCTAAGGACGAGCCCCATGCCGCCAATGACTATTGGAACCTGCCCGACGGTGTGCGCGCAGAGCTGATTGACGGCGAACTGTGGGACCTGGCGTCGCCAAGCCGCGTGCACCAAAAAATAGTTTCCGCGCTAACCACGCAGCTAACCAACCACATCGAGGCGCACGACGGTGCGTGTGAGGTCTACCCTGCGCCGTTTGCCGTAAACCTCTTTGCCGACGACACCACGTTTGTGGAACCGGACGTATCGGTGATCTGCGACCACAGCAAGCTTTCGGAGCGTGGTTGCGAGGGCGCGCCAGACTTCGTTGCCGAGGTCGTATTGCCTTCCAATCCCGGCATGGACTACGTGTCCAAGCTCAATCTCTATAGGGAGGCTGGTGTGCGCGAATACTGGGTTTGCGACCCCCAGCAGAAGCGGGTCCTGGCATACGTGTTCGACTCCGAGTCCGTTGTGCAAGCGTATGCCTTCTCCGATCCCGTGCCATCAAATATCTTTCCCGGGTTCGCATTCGACTTTGGTCGCGTGGTGGCGGGGATGTAGCGTTCGGGTCGCATCGCTGTGCAGGCGCGGCGCCAAAGTGATAGTCTATGAATTATCGAATAATCGATAAGGGCGGGAGGCTCTCATGCACGGTCGAGGAGGCGGAAAAAACTTGCTGCGGAACGGCGTAGCGGTGCGCGTCCTCGCTGGCCTTATGGCAGCCGTTGTCCTGCTTGTGGTTTTTCAACGCGGTGGCGTCTCGTCTGCGATTGCGGATACCAATAGCACTCCGCAGGACGCGCCCGCCGAAAAGGCCGCAAACTCTGCTGTGGACTTCGAGCACGAGCTCGATGGCTATGCCCCGAAGAAGAACCACTACAACTTCTACCTCACCTACAAAATCGTGCATCCCTGGTGGGATGCGGTGGCGCTGGGTATGGAAGACGCTCAACGCCAATACCTGGAAAAGGGCATTACGGTTACCTATGAGTACCTTGCGCCTACGGAGCCGTCTGCAGAGGACCAAAGGCAGCGACTCTTGCAGGCTGCCAAAGGGCCATACGACGTAATTGGCGTGGATGTGGCGGACGAGGCAGTTATTACTCCCGTTATAGACGAGCTTGTGGCCGAGGGCAAGAAGGTCATGACCTTTTCGAGCTCCGACGCGGCCAAGGGTTGCAAGCGGATTGCCTATGTGGGGAACACCCACAACTACGAGGATGGCGCCCTACTTGCCGAGGCGCTCTGCAAAAAGCTGGGCTACAAAGGTAAGGTTGCAATTCTGGTGGGTACCGAGGGTGCGCCTTGCCATGAGGATCGCGCACGAGGCGTACAAGATACCATTGCCAAATACGAAAACATGGAAGTCGTGGATGTGGCATACGACCACGACTCCGTAAACCACGCACGTGAGCTCACTGATGAGTTTTTGAACAAGTACAAGGACCTGGCAGGTATTGTCTGCTGCAACATGAGCAATCCTGTGGGCGCGGCCCGCGCGGTTGCTAGTGCGCATCGAAACGTTGCCATCGTTGGCATGGACCACGACCGCGAGGCCTTGCGCTATTTGCGCGATGGCGTTATATATTGCCTGGGTGTACAGGACTGCTATTCGATTGGTTTCGACACCATCCAAACTGCCGTAAAGATTGCCGATGGCGAGAGGCCGGGCAAGCTGTATCCCGAGGCGGCGGACGAGAAAACAACCATTATTTACCAAGACGATGCGTCCGACATGCTTGGCATGTTGTATGGCGAGCTAAGGTAGGGCGATGCGGCCATGCGAAGAGCGCCATCGTTTTCCACTCAAATTATTATCGGAGCGTTGCTCGTTACGGCGATTGTTGGCATCACCACAATGTGGGTAACCAACGGCGCGCGCTCGGCCGCAAACGACGCCGCCAACAAGGTCACCGAGTTCTATTTGCAGGAGTTTGCCGGGCGTCGGTCGCAAATGGTATCTGCGGCCATCGACGAGGAATTCGATCAAATGCACCGTGCGCTCCAGATTATTGACCCGCACGACCTCACCTCGCAGGAGACGCTGCGTAAGTTTCTTGCAAAGGTCGAGACGGCCTACGGTACTGGCAGGTTTGCGATTGTCGATGAGGATGACGTGGTCTACACAAGGTATGCCACCTATAGCGGCGGAAGCAGGTACGACTTCCTTTCGGGCGGCATGTTGCAGCGTGGCGAGGTTGTGAGCGCAACCGACCTGTATGGCGCCAGCAAGCAGGTATGCTTGGCAATACCCGTGTCGGGCTTGTCCTTTATGGGAAAAGAGCTAAAGGCATGCTTTGTGCAGGTAGACATCGAAAGCATCGTTGCTGGCCTTGCGCTCGATTCGGACGAGGGCAAAACGTTCTTTGGGCTTTACTATGGCAATGGCGAGAACCTCACCGAACTGGACTTTGGGCCCTTTGTGGCAGACGAGAACCTTTTGGAGGCGATGCGTGGCAGTCTTGACGCTAACACTTGGGACGCGCTTCAAAAGGACTTTTACGAGGGAAGACAAGGTGGAGTCGAGTTTAGCTACAACGGTGTCCGTCAGACGCTCTACTACTCGCCGATTCCCGATACGAACTGGATGCTAACGGTGCTTGTTGCCGACGATATGATTCAAAGCCAGGTGCGCAGCATCGGCGACGAGATGGCTGTGCGCAGTAACATCCAGATCCTGGTAACGGCCGCTGCGTTGCTCATATACTTTGGGGCTATTATTGCGAGGACGCGTAAGACGTCTGCGGCCATGCTCGCAATCGAGCGGCAGAACACAAGGAACGCGGGCGAGCGCGCTCAAAAGAGCGAGCAGGAACTTGGCGAGGTTAAGCAGATCGCCTATAAGGACGCGCTCACGGGAGCGAAGAGCAAATATGCATACACCGAAGAAGAGGCCGTCATAGACGAGGCGATTGCGCAGGGCAAGGCCCTCAGTCTTGCCGTGGTTGTGTGCGACGTCAACGGGCTTAAGCACATAAACGACACTCGCGGGCATGCGGAGGGCGACGAGTACATACGATCGGCCTATAAGCTCATTTGCGAGGTGTATGCCAGCAGTCCGGTATTTAGGGTTGGAGGGGATGAGTTCGCCGTTCTGGTGCGTGACGAAGACTTCGAACGCCGCAACGAACTGCTTAACTACCTCAATCAACGCGTCGAGAAGAACATGGAGGGCGGAGAGGTTGTAGTTGCGGCGGGCATGGCAGACCTTGAGCCGAAAGACGAGCGGCTCTTCGTTGCGTTCCATCGAGCGGACCAGCGTATGTATGCACGAAAGGCTGAACTCAAGGAAATGGGCGCCCAAGTAAGGGAATAGGCAACGATGGGCCCACCGCTTGAGGAAGAAAAGCTGACAAGTGACCTGTCCCCTTGTCATGCAGAGGAAGAAAAGCTGACAAGTGACCTGTCCCCTTGTCATGTCCCCTTGTCAGCTTTTCTGGTCTGTTACAGATAAGCGCGTAAGAACTGCTCAACCACCTCAAGCGCTCTGGCGCAACGGAAGCCCGCGCGTCCGTGATTGGCGCCTGCGACCTTGTAAAACGTTACGTTCTGCCCGGCATCGCGCAGGGCTCGGTACAGACGTACCGACTGATTGAAGCTCACCAGCTGATCGCGGTCGCCATGCATGATGAGGGTTGGCGGCAAGACCAAGTTGTCGAGGGGCATGACGTACGAGATGGGGCTTGCGGCCGCCACCCAGTCCGGATGGCCCAACACGTCGCGCTTGCCTAGCACAAAGCCCTCAGGGCTCGTTGGCGCCGTGTGGTCCTGTGCGCTGGGATAGCGGTTCATTTGGTCGAATACGGTGGGGCCATACCAGTCCACCACACAGCGAACCTCGGCGCTCGTGCCGGCGTAGGTGGGCGTATCCAGCTCAACCACGGTGCCCTCTGCCGTGGTTGTTGTGGGGCCTGTGGCCGTATAGGCAGCCAAAAGAACCGTGTGAGCGCCCGACGAGTCGCCCCATGCCCCTATGCGCTCGGGGTCGAGGCAAAGCTCGTCCGCGTGCAGGCGTAAATAGCGGATGGCCGTCTTGAAGTCCTGCATCTGCGCCGGGAAGGGCGCGATGTCGCTCTCGCGATACTGCACGCTCGCCACAACGTAGCCTCGCTGCGCGAGCCACACGTGATCGGCAAAGTGATTGTAGAGGTGTTGCTCGTGCCAAGCGGAGCCCTGACAAAACACCACGCAGGGATAGCCGCCTTCGGGATAGCGTGCCACAAGCGGATCGGCAGGCGACGGCACGAGTACGTAGAGTTTGCGCGCAACGGGGCCAGATGGCGTGTCGCGCACCACGTAGGTTGCCTCGCGGTACTCCACTTGGCAAAGGCCGTTGTCAACAAGACCATCGAGCACTTTGCATCCCTCGGGAAGCTCGTCGCTTTGGGGAAACTGGTTCAATGGAACATTGGGGAGCGGATCTATGAGGGGCGAGTCTTCAAACATGGCGCATCCTTCCGTCGCTGGCACAATTGTAATGGATGTCGTTTAGCGTAAGGTGCACCTTTGGCGGCAGGCATCACGCGGTTTTGCGTACAATGGAAACGGCGAAAGGAGGTCGCCCTTGTCTATTGCAAAAATCGTGGTAACCGGAGGGCCGTGTGGCGGAAAGACCACGGCGCTCAGCCGCATTCAGCGCGACCTGTCGCATCTGGGATACACCGTTCTCATCGTGCCCGAAACTGCAACCGCCCTTATTGCGGGCGGCGTGGCACCGTGGACGTGCGGCTCGAATGAGGAGTACCAAAAGTGCCAGATGCGCCTGCAGCTAGACAAGGAACGTGCCTTTGAGCAAGCGGCGTCCACCATGAGCGACCCCAAGATCGTAATCGTGTGCGACCGCGGAGAGCTGGACAACAAGGCGTATATGAACGACGAGGAGTTCGCTAACGTGCTCGACTACCTGGGCATGAGCGAAATCGAGCTGCGCGAGAGCTACGACGCCGTCTTCCATTTGGTTACGGCTGCCAAAGGGGCCGAGGAATTCTATACGCTCGAGAACAACGGCGCGCGCTACGAGTCGTTGGAGGAGGCTGCGGCGCTCGACGATAAGTTCATTGCGGCGTGGACGGGCCACCCTTACTTTAGGGTTATAGACAACCGCTCCGACTTTGAGGAGAAGATGCGCTATCTTATGCGCGAGATTACATACTTCTTGGGTGAGGCCTCACCATACGAGATTGAGCGCAAGTTCTTGGTGTCGTATCCCAACGTTGACTGGCTCGAATCGCTGCCCAACTGCAGTCGCGTGGAGATAACGCAAATCTACCTGCGTTCGGATCCCAACGACGAGATTCGTATTCGCCAGCGCGGTACGGGTGACCAGAGCATGTACTACTTTACCGAGAAGCGCTATGTGGGAAATCGCAAGCTCATGCGCACGCAGCGTCGCCTGACCTCGGGCGAGTATCATATGCTCAAAATGCAAGCCGACCCAAACCTGCGGCAAATAAGCAAGACGCGCTACTGCCTTACCTATGAGGGTCAATACTTCGAGATTGACCTGTTTCCCTGCTGGGACGATCAGGCCATCGCAGAAATTGAGCTTACCAGCGAAAACACGCCCGTGATCTTCCCTCCGGAACTAAAGGTCATTCGCGAGATTACGGGCGACCCTACCTATAGGAACGCCGTCATTGCGTCCAAGCCGCGCGGAGCCACGCACTAGCGAGCCCAGGCAAAGGGGCAGGCAAAGGGGGGTGCTCCCTATTGTCTGATGTTATTGGGCAATAACATCAGACAATAGGGAGCACCCCCCCCTGTCTCGAGGCACTTTAAAAGTTAACCAATTAAAACAAATTTGTTAGAAAAGGTTGACTTTGTAGTATGCTATGGCTAACTTTAGTGGTCAGGCCGAACGGAGGAGGACGTAGCATGCCACTCACATTGCTCAAGCCGGGAGAGAGCAGCATCATCACGCGCTTAGGAGGAAATCCCCAAACGCGCAAGTTTCTCGAGGGGCTGGGTTTTGTGGTGGGCGCGCCCGTAACCGTTATTTCCAGCACCGATGGCAATGTGATCTGCTCCATAAAGGACACACGCGTTGCCATTAGCAAGCAAATGGCGGCAAAGATCTACGTTTAGGCTCTTTGGCGAACGCAAGGGAAGGAAGACAAGATGACACTCAAGGACGCGCGTGTGGGCGATACCGTACAGGTCGTAAAGCTCAATGGAACGGGTCCCGTCAAGCGCCGAATCATGGACATGGGCATTACCAAGGGACAGGTCATCTACGTGCGCAAGGTCGCGCCGCTGGGAGATCCCATCGAGATTACCGTGCGCAACTACGAGCTTTCGGTTCGCAAAGCCGATTGCCAGATGATCGACGTACAGAAGGTGGAGGCATAACGTAACATGGCAGACATAACCATTGCCCTCGCGGGCAATCCCAACTGCGGAAAGACCACGCTCTTCAACGCCCTCACAGGCTCCAACCAATACGTGGGCAACTGGCCTGGCGTTACGGTGGAAGAGAAGCACGGCAAGCTCAAGGGTCATCCCGAGGTTACCGTCGCAGACCTCCCCGGCATCTATTCGCTTTCGCCGTATACCCTAGAAGAGGTCGTGGCACGCGACTACCTCACCGACCACCGTCCCGACGCCATCCTCAACATCGTGGATGGCACCAACCTGGAGCGCAATCTCTACCTCACCACGCAGCTCGTTGAGCTGGGCATACCCACGCTCGTTGCCATAAACATGATGGACATCGTCGAGAAGAACGGTGACGTGGTGGATCTTGTTGCGCTTGCCAAGGCGCTCGACTGCAAAGTCGTGGCCATCTCGGCCCTCAAAGGCACTGGCATAAAGGAGGCCACTGACGCCGTGGTGGCCCTAGCAACGAGCGGCAAGAAGCCCATTCCGCAGCACCGCTTCACGGGTAGCGTAGAGCATGCCATCGCGCACATTGAGGAGGTCACGGTTCACGACCTGCCCGAAGAGCAGCAGCGCTGGTTTGCTATCAAGCTCTTTGAGCGCGACGAGAAGGTCCAGAAAAAGCTCGACCTCTCGGAGGAGACCATCGCCCATATTGAAGGCGACATCAAGGCGTGCGAGACCGAGCTCGACGACGATGCCGAGTCGATCATTACCTCGCAGCGCTACGACTACATAACCTCGATTATAGACAGCTGCTTGCGACGTGCGAACCGTGGCGAGCTTACCGTATCCGACAAGATCGACCGCGTCGTGACCAACCGCATCGCGGCG
Source organism: Atopobiaceae bacterium (assembly GCA_017545665.1). GTDB lineage: Bacteria > Actinomycetota > Coriobacteriia > Coriobacteriales > Atopobiaceae > RUG440. The sequence goes on along the minus strand of JAFWKQ010000039.1, from coordinate 22,438 downwards.
CTGCCGATATTTGCCGCGATCATGTATGGCGTTTACTGGCTGGCCATGGGACCGTTTGGCACGTTCCTAACCGACTGGACGAACGACGTGCTTGGCGGCGAGTGGTTGGTTGAGGGCTCTCGCGCGTTCTTCGAGAGCATTGGCCTCTCTGGCTGGCTCGTGAGCCTTCTTTCCGACGGCATCTTTGCCGGCGTGGGTGCGGTACTGGGATTCGTGCCCCAGATGCTAGTCCTCTTTTTCCTGCTGGCGATTCTGGAGGACTGTGGCTACATGGCGCGCATCGCCTTTATTATGGACCGCATCTTCCGCCGCTTTGGGCTTTCGGGCAAGTCGTTCATCCCCATGCTTGTTGGCACTGGCTGCGGCGTGCCTGGCATTATGGCATCGCGCACAATCGAGAACGAGCGCGACCGCCGCATGACCATTATGACCACGACCTTTATTCCCTGCGGCGCAAAGATGCCCATCATCGGCCTTATTGCTGGCGCGCTGTTTGGCGGCTCGCCGTGGGTGGCTACTTCGGCCTACTTTATTGGGGTTGCGGCCATCATCATTTCGGGCATCATGCTCAAGAAGACGAAGATGTTTGCGGGCGACCCGGCGCCCTTCGTTATGGAGCTTCCCGCCTACCATCTGCCCGCTGCCGTAAACGTGTTGCGCAGCACGTGGGAGCGCGGCTGGTCGTTTATCAAGAAGGCCGGTACGGTCATCCTACTCTCGTCCATCGTCATTTGGGGTCTTACGAACTTTGGCTTTGTTAACGGCACATTTGGCATGGTTGGCGAGCTGTACGAAAACGAAAAGGTCGTGACCGAGGAGTACATCCAAAAGGTTGCCGCTCGCAATGGCATAGCCGTTGAAGAGGTCAACCCCATGGACGATTCGCTGCTCGCTTCCGTTGGCAACGTCGTTGCCCCCGTGTTTGCGCCGCTTGGCTTTGGCTCTTGGAAGCCTGCCGTCACCACGGTTACCGGGCTGGTGGCCAAGGAGGAAGTCGTCTCAACCTTTGGCATTCTGTACAACTACGACACCGAGTCCGAGGAATGGGACGACGAGGGTTCGCCTGTGTGGGCCAACGTTGCTGCCGACTTCGAGTCCTTCTCTGCTGGCCATGGGCAGCTTGCGGCCTTTGCGTTCATGATCTTTAACCTTCTGTGCGCACCGTGCTTTGCGGCCATGGGCGCCATCAAGCGCGAGATGAACAACGGCAAGTGGACCGCCTTCGCCATTGGCTACATGTGCGTCTTTGCCTACGGCGCCGGGCTCGTGGTGTATCAGATCGGCTTGGCCGTTGCTGGCGCCGCGAACCCGTTGGGTCTGGCCGCCGCGGTGGTTGTACTGGGCTTTGTGGGCTACATGCTCTTCGTGAAGAAGTACCAGCAGCCAGAGCAGCTTACTGTTGAGAGTTCCCTTGCGTGATGCGTGTCCCGCCATGCCGACCGCGGCATGGCGGGCGCATTGCCTTTGAAAGGAGGATGCCATGGCGGACGTGCTCGTAATTGCCTTGATCGTGGGGATTGTTACGCTCATTGTGCGTGGCATGCTAAAAGGAAGGATCCGCACCTGCGATTCGGCTAGCTGCGGCGGTTCGTGCGCTGGGTGTGCCGGCGGCTGTGGCGTCACGCGTCTGCGCCTGAGCGCCGCGCAGCGGCGAGAGCTTCGCGAGCTGTCCAAGAAGGCCGGTGAGCTGTGATGGCGATTCGAACCGTATTGGGAATCGAGGGCATGGCGTGCCAGATGTGCGAGGCTCACGTGAACGAAGCCATAAGAAAGGGCTTCGATGTTGTGAGCGTTAAGAGCAATCGCAAGAAGCGCCAATGCGTAATCGTTTCGGAACAGGAGCTCGATCGGGATCGCATTGCGGACGTTGTGGCGAATACAGGCTACGAGTTGACGTCAATTGCGTCCGAACCTTATCAGCGCAAGCGATTTGGCCTCTTTGGGTAGGCATATCTTAGTGACCGACATACATCGTATGCAAAAAATAACGTACGAATAATTGGTATTCCATTCGGATGGGTGACTAAGGGTGTGAAAAGCGTCGTGCATGTAGGAGGAGAGGCAAGTCTCTCCTCCTACATGCTTATGCGTTATAAATTAATGGGAAATGAATCGGTTCAAAAACGTAAAAGCCCAGGATTCGCAAAAAAACCGAGTGACCATTTCCCATTGCATATTTTAGCCAACGGGAAATGAATCGGTTCAAAAATGCAAAACCGCAGGATTGATGCGACGGGCCGTGATTCATTTCCCATTAATCCTACAGGTAACTGAATACCTTGTTTACGCCAGGCCATGGCTTGTGCCCCATGCGCCGCCAGGAGTCAGCGAATCCAACAGATTTTCGCGTTCGCGCGCTGCCTCGGTATTGTTGAGCGCGTTTTCATAGGCGCTTACGTCTGCACCAAAGATTGTATGTGCACAGCTAAGGATTTGCCGTGTCAGTCGGTCAAGGTCGGTAGAACTGGAAAGGTCCTCCTTGGTGACGGGGAACACGATTCTGCCTTGTGCTGCCAGCTGGCGATTACGCATATTGTCGTCCACCACCTTCGCGCGAACGCCCTGCGTGGTCTCGATGAGTTCGTTCTGCGCAGATTCGCGCAGGTCCTCGGTTACGAGCAAGACTTTTTGGGCGGCACGTGCTATCGCGTCAAGATTCAGGTGTTCGTCTCCGTCGTAGTTCATGCCAACGGGAGCAAAGGGAAAGGAGAGGTCGGGATATCGCGCCTGGGCATCGCCTGGTTCACAGCTACCCGGCGTCGAAACTCGCTCGTTGAGCGTCACCGGCCCCATGCCATAGCCACCCTCTATCGGAGGAAGAGAATATATGGTACCGAGCACTGCCTCAGGCGCGCTAAGCGCATGGTCGGAGACATAACTCAAGGCCTTTCTTGCCTTTGCGATACCTGACACGCGGTGAAACATCCCAAGGTAATCCGCCAGCCTTTCCGTGGTGGTGGCAGCAGGTACGTCCGTAATTACGGGGCCCTCAAGGGGTGCGCTTGGCGAGCGGGAAAAGTGTCCGCACAGCTCGTAACCCAACATAACGAGCCTGGGCAACGTAAAGGAGCACGCAATTTGTAAAAAGAGCAGCTCCGGACAAACCATCGACGAGCGCTCATTCAGCCAGATGATGGATCGTGCGGGCATATTGCAAAACTGCTCGTGGACGACGACGTTGCTCATGCGTACGTTCCTGCGCCCGCCTTGCGCGGGGACGATTATGTGCAAAGGATTGTTCTTCGACGGCGGGTCCCATGCCCAAACCGACGGATAGAAGTCACCCGTTGTCCAGCGCTTGCCAGACAAAGGAGAGGGAGGTAAGAGGGGAATGGTATCCATTTCCTGCAGGTTTGCTCCATCAAGCCGGAGCTTTCGCAAAACATCGAGTGCCGATAGATTCGAGAGCGTTATTCCCATGGTTCCTCCCATCGTGTCTGAGCAAAGGCGTGGATAAGAAGCATACAGCAGGTTTTGAAATAGCCCAAAGCCCAGCAGCCCGATATTCCAAAACCCAATATAGATTTGTATGGAAGCCACCCAAACGCTTCGATCACCCTCACTTCGGGTTGGCATAAACACCTATTTAGCGGCGCGTTTGTCGTAGTGGTGTGGCGTATGGCAAATTTGAACGGTAAAATGCCTATTACGTCAATGAACCAAATGCATAGCGAGGTGAGGACATCTTCATGAGGAATGTTTGTAGGAAGGGCGGCGTTCTTGTGTTGCTTGCTGCCGCAGCCTTGCTATTTATTGCGCTGGGACTGGCACCCAATGCCTTGGCAGAAGCCAACGACCAAAAGGTAAGCGCGGCTGAGTCGCCCGATGTCGAGATCAACAGCGTTAAAGAGCTTGCGGGCAAGAAAATCGGAGTCGTAACCGGAACGGTGTTCGACCAAATCGTGTTGGAGGATGTCAAAGGCGTTTCGAAGGATGATATTCTGTACTTCAACAGCAACGCCGAGTGCGTTGGCGCGCTTCAGGCAGGAAAGGTCGATGCCTTTATATCCGATTTACCCATTGCGCAGCTTGCCACAGGAAAGAACGAAGGCATTGGCGTTATGCCTGAGAAAATCAAAAAAGACCAGTACGGCTTCGTATTGCCAAAGAACAGCCCCCATACGCAGGAGCTCAACGAACGGCTGAAGGCGTACAAGGAGGATGGCACGCTCGACAGGCTCAAGAAAAAATGGATGGGCTCTGACGACTCGAAGAAGACCATGCCTGATCAGGATTGGCCGGCGCCCAAGGGGACTCTTACCGTGGCCATATCTCCCGACAACGAGCCCGTGAACTACATCGTGGGCAACAGGATCTGCGGTCTGTGCATCGAGATACTGGAGACGGCCGCGCGCGACCTGGGATACGATGTCCAGTATCGGAATACGAACGTGAATGCGGTGCTGGCCGAGGTTCAGTCCGGCAAGTCGGACATTGGGGCGGACAGCTTCTCCATCACCGAAGAGCGCAAGAAGATGATGGACATGACCGAGCCGTACTACGACGGCGGCGTGGTGGCGGTCGTACGCACGAAAGGAAACGGGGCAGGCGAGAGCGGGGGATTCTTCGAGAATCTCGCCAGGAGCTTCGAACGTACCTTCATAGTTGAGAACCGCTGGCAACTCATCCTCGACGGCTTGGGCGTCACGCTGATTATCTCGGTGTCGTCGGGCGTCCTAGGCCTTGGCCTTGGGTTTGTCTTCGTGCTGCTGCGTCACAAGAAGGAGGACGGCATTGCAAGCAAGCTCATTCGTCTGCTAGAGAACCTCTTGGGCGGCCTGCCGGTGGTCGTGGTGCTCATGCTGCTCTATTACGTGGTCTTCGGGGCTATAGACGTTCCGGGTGCCGTCGTGGCCATCCTGGCGTTCACGCTCCTGTTTGGCGCGACGTGCGGCTCGATCATGTGGAACGCCATACAGGCTGTGGACGTGGGCCAGACCGAGGCGGGGCGGGCCCTGGGATTCGGAGACCGCGACACTTTCTTCCTCGTGGTGCTGCCACAGGCCGCGCGTCAGTTCGCGCCGCTTCTCGTGGGGCAGTTCGTTAGCCTGGTAAAGGACACCTCCATCGTGGGCTACATTACGGTGCAGGACCTCACGCGCGTGGGCGACATCATTCGCTCCCGCACTATGGAGGCCTTCTTCCCACTGATTGCCATAGCGGTCATCTACTTCGTGCTGTGCCGGCTCATGGCGTGGCTGCTGAACAGGTTTGCGGTGCGCAGGTTCGAGCCCAAGGACGGCCCGCGCACGATCAAGGGGGTCGATCTGCAATGAGCCTCATAGAAGTAAAGCACCTCCGCAAGGAGTATCCCAACGTTACGCCCCTCAAGGACGTAAATGCAAAGGTGGAACGTGGGGAGGTCATATCCATCATTGGTCCTTCTGGCACGGGGAAGTCGACGTTCCTCCGCTGTCTCAACCGCCTGGAGACGCCCACGAGCGGCCAGATCGTGGTCGACGGGCGGGACGTGTGCGCGCCGGACGCGGACCTCGATCTCGTGCGTCGTAAGATGGGCATGGTGTTCCAGAGCTTCAATCTGTTCGAGCACTTGCTCGTAGCCGAGAATATTATGCTCGGACCCACGCGTCTTCTGGGCATAGGGAAGCAGGAGGCCTACGAACGTGCGCTCGAGCTGCTCAAGCAGGTTGGCCTCAAGGACAAGGCGCTCAACTACCCGCGCGAGCTCTCGGGCGGACAAAAGCAGCGCGTGGCCATAGCTCGCGGCTTGGCCATGGAACCCGACATCCTGCTCTTCGACGAGCCCACGAGCGCTCTGGACCCTTCCATGGTGTCGGAAGTTCTCTCGGTGATGAAGGGCCTTGCGTCGAGGGGCCTCACCATGCTGGTGGTAACCCACGAGATGCGCTTTGCGCGCGACGTGAGCTCGCGGGTGTTCTACATGGACCGTGGCGAGGTATGGGAGGCGGGTTCTCCCGAACAGATCTTCGAGCATCCTAAGCGCAAGGAGACCCACGATTTTATTTTCCGCGTGCGCAGCTGGGAGTGGGAGATTCACGACGTGGACTTCGACTTCTTCGCCATGTCGGGATCGCTCGAGTCCTTCTGCATGCGTCAGTTCCTTCAGGATCGCATGGTCAACGCCTGTCAGCTGTTGGTGGAGGAGCTTGTGGCGCAACAGCTCATACCCATCGCAGAGAGGAACGGACTTAGGGATCCGAATCTCTCGATCACGCTTTCGGTGGCCGAAGGTGGCAAGACCGCTAATATTGAGGTGGACTGCCGCGCATATGGCGCCGCTGGCATATCGCTTGAAGACGAGCAGGCCAACGAGGTTTCGTTCTCCATCATTGAGCGGATGGCCTACGGCAGCTCGTTTGAAGATGGAATCCTGCGCTGTTCGGTTGGAATCAAGGAGTAGTCACAAAAGCTGACAAGTGACCTGTCCCCTTGTCAGCTCCGGAATCAAGGAGTAGTCACAAAGGCTAACAAGCGACCTGTCCCCTTGTTGGCTTTTTGGAGAGGAGCGAGCATGAACACGCAAGCAGAAATAGCATTGGTCGACTTCAAGAAGGATTACGAAGCATTTCTTGTAGCTTGCAACGACCTCGAGGAATCGGGACGCTGGGACGCGGGCGAGCTTGGTCCCGCCGCTACGTACTTCGAGGCCGACGCATTCGGTGCGATCCTACAGGTGATGTCTGCCGACGGGGTGTTCGAGCACGCGGAGGCGGAGGTGCTCAACGCCATGTTCGACACGCAGTACTCTCCCCGTCAGCTGAGCGACATGTACCACTCGCTCAAACCGACGTTGCGAGCCTACCTCAACGAGGAGTCCGACGATGCGCTCACGCTGCTCAAAGGCCTGGACGCCGATTTGGCGGAGACCTACAGGAAGCTTCTCTTGGAGGCATGCCGGATTGTGTCGCTGAGCGATGGAGTTGCCGAGAAGGGCGAGCGCATGCTCATCGCGCAGTTGCGTGAGGCGCTTACGTAAACCGAGAAGCAGCTCGATTCAGGGGCCGCTCCAAAGCCTATGCCAGCATGTCGCGCATTGCCTGGGCGATAGCCTGCTGTTGCTCGGATGCGGGAATGGACGCCTCGCCGTCGCCTGCCTGCGGGCCATAGTTGCCAAACTGCGCGTGATTGCCGCCCTCTATGGTCAGCTCGGTAACGTTGGCAGGCAGCAAGTCGCGGGACTGCTCGTACTTGTCCCTAGGTAGTCCGCCGCCATTATGCCCCGAGCGAGTGACCGCCAATACCAGCAAAATGGCAAGAACCAAAAGAATCCGCCGAATGGCACACTTATACCAGGTATAAGTGTGCCAAAACCCTAGCCCACCTTTACCTCACCGGCGAGTACGCGCTGGTAGTCGGCGTAGTTCTTCTGCAGCAGCGCGGGCGTGTCGAGCTCATAGGGACACTGCCGTGCGCATTGGCCGCAATGCAGGCAGCTGGGTATCTTGGCCATCTCGGCCTGCCAGTGGTCGCTGAGCCAATTGGCGGAGGGTGCGCGTCGTAGCATGAGCGACATGCGCGCACAGTTGTTGATCTGGATGCCCATGGGGCACGGCATGCAGTATCCGCAGCCGCGACAGAACTCGCCCATCAGCTCTTCGCGTTCGCCCTCAACGAAGGACCTAACGTCATCGTCGTAGGCGGGCGTCTGGTCCATGAAGGCGAGCCACTCCTCCAGTTCCTCCATGCGCTGGATGCCCCAAATCGGCAGCGCCCAGGGATGCTGGGACATAAAGGCCATTGCCGCGCGCGAGTTGGTAATAAGGCCGCCTGCCAGGCCCTTCATGCACACGAAGCCCACGTTGTGTTCCTGGCAGCTTCTCACCAGATCGATTTCGCGCTGGCCGGCCAAGTACGAGAAGGGGAACTGCAGCGTCTCGTAAAGCCCCGACGCAACCGCCTCCTCTGCCACACCGATTTTGTGCGCCGTAATGCCAATGTGGCGGATCTTGCCCTCCGCCTTGGCCTCGAGCATGGCCTCATACATTCCGGTCCCATCGTTTGGTTGCCATACCTGCGTCGCCATGTGGAACTGGTAGACGTCCACGTAGTCGGTCTTTAGCATGGCGAGGGAAGTCTCCAAGTCCTCGCGGAATTTCTTGGGGTCGGTTGAGGTTGTCTTCGTGGCCAGGAAGATTTTGTCGCGGTTAACAAAACCTTCGCCAAAGGCGAGGCCGAGCTTCTCCTCGCTATTCGAATAGGCGCGTGCCGTGTCGAAGTAGCACATGCCGCCCTCGTATGCGCGGCGTAGGATGCGGACGGCCTCGTCCGTATCCGTGCGTTGTATGGGCAGGGCGCCAAAGGCGTTCTGCGGCGTGACGATTCCGGTAGAGCCAAGGGTAACGGTGTTCATGGGGTCTCCTTGCGGCGTGTATGGACGATTACAACCATCATAAACAGAGCCTATTCGGCCCAGTCGAAGTTCTCTTTGCCAGCGGCGAGCTCAAAGTGGTATTTGGCTATCCCCAAGTCCACATGCGTCTGGGTGCCGCGCTTGGTTGTCGCACGCACACGTGGCTTGCCGTCGTCTGCAGGTGGCATGTATTCAAACCGGAACTTCTGCTGGTTTACGGCGGTGGGAGCAAGGAGCGCGGCCGCCACGCCCTGCATAAACCAATCCGGCGCATTGGCAGGGGCATTGCTCACGTCCGCGATCGACTTCGACTTGCGCGGCTTGCTCGGCGCCGTGCCGTAGCCAATGGAAGCAACGAGGGCGAGCTTCTCACCAGGTGCAAGCTCGTAGCGCGTGCGCCTCTTGTTGAACGTGAGTGCCACCCAGCACGAGCTGAGTCCCAGTTGCTGCGCGCGAAGAATTATGCGCTCGCCGTAGTAGCCAATCTTCTCGTCCAGCGAGTCATTGTTGGGACCTACGAAGCACAAGTAGTTGCGTACGCCCTTGAACTGGCCGTACTTGAAGATGCCCGTCCCAAAGGCCTCGGGCTCGTCAAGAACGAGCTGGATGTGCAGCCCGCCCTCCATGTTGCAGGCGTCGATTTCGGCCTTAAGCGACGAGAGTACCTCGCCTTCAATGGGGCGATCGGTGTATGTGCGCACGGAACGGCGCTGTTTCATGGCCTCGAATATGTCCACGTTAATGCCTCCTTGCGGCTTGGGTCTAAAAAGCGATAATAAAGCAAGGATATCAGACGAGCGTAATGGCATGGCATGCTTATACTTGGTATAGCTGACAAGTGACCTGTTCCCTTGTCAGCTTTTGGTGACAAGGACGTTCGGCACAAAGGAGCGGGGGAGCGCAATGCGTTTAATAGGGAACATTCTTTGGTTCATCCTTGGCGGTTTTTTTAGCGGCTTGGGTTGGCTGTTGTCGGGCGTTATGTGGTGCATATCCATTATTGGCATTCCGTACGGCTTGCAGTGCTTCAAGTTTGCCAAGGTGTCCTTTACTCCCTTTGGACACGAGATCGAGTACGGCGGAGGCGCGGTGTCGTTTGTGGTAAACGTCATCTGGTTCTTCCTTAATGGCTGGTGGATGGCGCTGGGCAACTTTCTCACCGGCTGCCTATGGTGCATTACGATTGTTGGCATCCCCTTTGGAAAGCAGTTCTTCAAGATCGCAAAGCTCTCCCTTTCGCCCTTTGGCGCCACAGTAAGGTGAGTAAAAAAGCTGACAAGTGACCTGTCCCCTTGTCAGCTTTTTGCGGCGCACTCTAGAAGTAGCTCACCTTTACGTGCTTGTTTGCCTGTTCCAGCAGCTTTGCCAGCTCCTTTGCAAGGCCAATCTTTGCTCCGTAGCCAAACGCGAGCCCGAGCTCCCGGTAGGCGGGGTTCTCTGCCCGGCCCACAAACAGGTTGACGTCCGTCGCCTCCTCAAAGAGTAGGTGCGTGAGCTGCGAGGCGCCGTCCGTCCCGCGCGTCCACTCGTCGTGGCGCAAGTTCTCTCCCAAGTAGTCCTGCGCATACTCAACCACGCGCTGCATGGTAATCATTCCCTCGCAGGTGAGCTCCACGCCCTCGATCTTGGATATGGGCGGTATGCCGTCCGTTACCTTTTGGCCAATGGCCTCCACCTCCGTGCCAAGGAACGCGGCGGCCAGCGACGCCGTGGTGCCGCCACATACCGCATGCTTGCCCCGCTTGGCAAAGAAGAGGTTGAGCATGCGGTTGGTGTCATTGCGATCGGCCGGTGGGCCAAACAGCACGTTGACGGCGCAGTGGGGGTGCGCCTGCACGATGCAGGACGTCGTGTCGTCCTTGGGCTCGTACGCATACAATCGTACGCATTCCTCCACAAGGTGCGAGGCGAGGTTGCGCGAGCTCAGCCCGCGGGGGACAAGACCTTCGAGGTAGGCGGCTATGTCCTCGAGCTTCCAGTCGTAGTTGTACGTGTTGTCTGGCCCCGCATACGGGCATCCGTCGCTCATTGTAACGAGGACGTCTCCCTTGCGAAGGTGCAGGCGAGACTGCCAAATCTGCTTGCCGCCAATGTTTATCTCGGTGTGGGGATACTCTATTGACTTGCCGTCTCGCAGAAGGAGCATGGGAGGGTTTTCGAACTGGATAACCTCTGCCGCGCCCTGCGGATCCAGCAGCATTATGGTAAACGTGGAGTAGGCGACGCCGTGCTCGGAGGTAACGGGAAGCGTCGCGGCAACCGTGTCCACGCAATCCTCCACGCTCAGGTTTGCGTTGAGCATGGTGGACAGGATGGTTGCGGTAAGCGTAGACAGGATGCTCGCCTTAACCCCACTGCCCAGCCCGTCGGCCAACACCACGACGGACGTCCCGTCTGCCCTGTGCGCAACCTCCACGTGGTCGCCGCACAACTCCTCGTTGGCGTGGTTTTCGCTCTTGTATCCTATGTCGTAGTAAAGCTTAGCCATGGACAACCGTTTCCTTAAGCTTGGTGAGCGCTATCTTCGTCTCTGCCGTGGTCTCGCCCAGAAGCGAGGCGATCTCCTGCACGACGCGCATCTGCTTGTTTACCATCTCGTCCGCGATCTCGGCGGTTTGCCTGCTGAGCTCCTCCTGCGCAACCTGCGCCTCCACCTTGTTGGTAACGTCGCGCATTATGCATATGAGCGTGTGGTCGTCCTCCGTGGGCACGATCGTTTGGTCCACGTAGCGCTCGCAGTCCGCGAGGTACTTGCGCTCGTGCTGGACGCTCTTGCCCTCTTCCATGGCCTGCTCGAAGGGCTCGGTGTCAAGCACGCTTTCCACGTGCTCGCCAAGCAGCACGGACTCGTCGCGCAGGTTGAGGATGCGCAGGGCCGCAGGGTTAACCTGCTGGATCTCCAGCTGGTCGTTAAGGATAACGATTCCGTTGGGCGTGTACTCGGCAATGCCGCTGGAGACCGCCTCGGCCTTGTCCTTGAGGTACGGCAGGCACATGGAGATCTCTGCCTTGCCCTGCAGGATGGCGATGGCCTTCTCCCGGCAGGTGTCGTAGCCACACGTGCCGCAGTTGAGCTCCTGATCGGCCGTGGTCTTTCCCATCTGCCGTAGCACGCTTTGGATCTCGGCGTCGGACGGTATGCGGCTGTCGGACACCATAACCTCAAAGCCCTTTTGCAGCTCCTGTGCGCTCGGCTGCTGGACCTCGAACTGCTTGTTCCCGGCAAAGCGCGCGACGGCAAGGTAGTCGCATACGGGGCTGCGGCGCTGCTTTCCCATTACGGGACCGCCCACGCAGCTGCCGGAGCACATGCTCATCTCTATGAAGCAGTTGCTTACCTTCCCGCTCTCTATGTCCTCAAGCACCGCCATGCAGTTGTCTATGCCGTCTACCGCCATGTACTCGTAGTCCGCCTCGGAGCAGGTCATCGTCTTTAGGATACCCCCCGTGGTTGGGAACAGACGTGCCCTGCCGCCAGGTGCGTCCTTGAGCGGGGCAGAAAGCTCTATTCCCTCTTCCTCGAGCCACTCCGCAAGCTCTTCGAAGGTAAGGACCGCATCCACTATGTCGCGCGAATCCTGACCCTCGTCCTTCTTTGCCACGCACGGGCCTATGAAGACGGTCCGTGCCTGCGGATTGCGCTTCTTTATGTCTGCGCAATGCGCCTGCATGGGACTCATGACGTCGGCGAGGTATATGAGCTCGTCGGGAAAGTGCTTTTGTATGAGGAGGTTTACGCTGTGGCAGCACGACGAAATAACGATGTCCTGCGTGCCCTGGGCAAGCATCCTGTCGTATTCGCGTGCCACCATCGTGGCGCCGATTGCCGTCTCCTCCACTTCCGCAAACCCGAGGGCGCTCAAAGCCGCTCGCATTCCCTCGATGCCGATTCCCTCGAATCGCGCGGCGAAGGACGGCGCGAGGCTCACCACCACATGGTCGCGAGCCATGAGCATGAGCTTGACCTTCTCGAGTTCCGATACGATTTCCTTCGCGTCCTGCGGACACACCACAAAGCAGGTGCCGCAAAGTATGCAATCGTCCGCAATAATATGGGCCTGGTTGCCCGAGAAGCGAATTGACTTTACGGGACAATGGCGAATGCATTTGTAGCAGTTCTTGCAGTTGGACTTCTTTAGTCGCAAGCAATCAGACATAAGCCCCTCCCACCAAATGATTGCGCGACAAACGCACGGCGTGCGGCGCGCACCCCCACTCCATTCTATCCTATCGCCACGCCCGAAAAAGCTCGGCGTGCAAAAGGTGACAGTCCCCTTTTGCCCCAAAATAAGCTGAAAGGTAGAGGCGTGCAAAAGGGGACTGTCCCCTTTTGCACGCTATGAATCGAAGAACTCCTGGCCGTCATCGAGCGTGAGCCTCTCCGCCTTTGGGTACTCAAAAATGCGGCTCTTGTTGGCGCTCTTTAGGTATTCCACGTATTTCCTGGCCTCCCACTTTGCCATGAGCAGGTCGTGCATGAGGTACTTGCCGCAGTTCTGTGGCGTCGCGCCGGGAACCTCGCCCTCGAATGCGCTCATGTGCTCGAAGGCCTCGAGGATGATTGGGTACATATCGCGCGCCGCGGGCCGCCCCTTTACGATTATGTAGAACCCCGTGAGGCACCCCATTGGCCCCCAGTAGATGAGCTCGTTCTTCCAAACCGGATGATTGCGCAGGTATGTGGCTACGATGTGCTCCATAGTGTGCATGGCTGCGGGGTCTATGGACGGCTCCCTATTGGGCCTCTTCAGGCGCACGTCAAAGGTCGTAACGCACTCTTCACCAACGACGTCAACGCGGCTCTCGAATATGCCGGGGACAATTTTTGTGTGGTCAACGGTAAAACTCGGAATCAAGTCCATGGGTCACCTTTCTCGCGCGGCAAACAAGGGGAGTATATCGCATGCAAGCGTTCCCCTTACGCTCCTGTTACATACGGAAGTGGCGTATTATTTCCCTCAGGTGCCACGGGCGGGATGGGTGCGATTGCGGGAGACGATTCGATGGCAAAGAAAAAGAAGAAGTCGGGCGCGCAGAAGCCAAAGATGACGGCGCAAGAGTTCGTTACGAAACTCATCGACGACAAGGAGTTCGGGCGCCAGGTTTTGGTGTTCTGCTACTCTAGGGAGTTCGACTCGGGCGCCCCAGACGCGCTTCCCAAATGGCTCAACGCCGGCGCTCGCGTTATGGGCTACCGCTTCTTCGAGAAGGAATTCGTTGACGAGTTCAATAGGCAGGTTGGGGCGCTTGGGTTCTTCAAGCGTACCAAAGTGATGGGGACCCTTATGGGTACCGCATCCTCGGCGAAGAAGGCCCAGAGTAAAAAATCGTAGGCGAGCCGAGTCAGAGGCCCCAAAGGCCCCAAAGGCCCCAGAGGCCCCAAACGCAGTCCCCTAAAGACCGTCGCCTGCCTTGGACATGGTCTTGTATGCGCTTGGCAAGCTCTCCGAACCTGCAGTTGGCCCCACCGCCAACTTCCTATGGGCCAAACTGCGCATTTGACCCACACCCAAACTGCAAGGTCCTTGCAAAGCTGCAGGTAGAAGGCTCACGAAGACACAATCTACAGTTTGGCACTCCCTCAGATGTGCATTTGAGCCTATGGGAAGTTGGCGGTGGGGCCAACTGCAAGGTGGTGGACAGGTGAACCCGGAGGTTGGCGAGCTGGTTTCGCTCGTAAGCACCTACCAGCACTTTTTCGCGAACGGCGAAATATCGCGCTGCTCATGGCGGGACTGCCAAACAGCGTGTCTTCGCTCCCGAGCAACGACGGCATCTCGTTCCTGGAGAAGGCCTCGCACAGAAGGTTAGGCAACGTCAGCCAGGCTGAGGCGGAGGTGGCCCTTCGCAGGACCATCAAGTTCAGCGGCAAGGACATGGGGGAGGCTGACCTTTTGACGGCCGCCCGGTCCACGCTGGGGTATCCCTACCTCATGCAGCTCGTGAGGTACCACCTCTGGGAGTTTAGCGCAGACCGCAACACGATCTCCTTCGACGACGTGCACGACGGGGTCCTGATTGCGAGGCGTGAGTTCGAGGGGTGCGTGCTGGAATTGACGCGCCGCAGGGGAGTGGTAGGCGTGGACCTGCCGCTGCCCAAGGATTACGTGGCACGTGCGTTGGTGGAATGAGACAAAGGGAAACGGGACAAAGGGATATGCCTCTGACCCTAAAGACGATTCAAGTATGGCGGTTTAGGGTTCCAAAAACCGTCCCCTTATTGCATATATCCTCGTATAGTTAAAATATATTCCTCGTGTTTTAGCTAAGAGCATACACGTAAGGGGACGTATTTCGGGTGCGGTTTAGCCCATGCGGGCGACTTGGCCTCAGCAAAGCCCGAGGTCAGGGACACCGTCTTCCGGTGCTGTATCCGCCGTGTGCGAAAAGCTGCCCCGTTTTCAAGGGCGTCTAGCTGGGGCTTTGCGGGTGTCGTTTTGCCACCGGCGGAACACTGCGCCCATCCTGGTGGTCCGCCCTGCGGGTGACCACGCAAAATCGACCCGTCTAGCTGGGCAAACCTCTCAGAGCCTCTCTGAGGCCCGTTTTGCGCCCGCAAGGTCTTCCAGGTCGTCGGCGCGGCAAAAACGGCGTTCTGCGCACTCCTGGGAACCGTTTCAAAATCGGCCTAGTCGTCACGCTCTATAACAACGCGTCGATTGACATGTTCGTCTACGACAGCAAGGATATGGGAGCTGGTGGGCAACTTTGCCACGTCGAGCTCGCTCCTCCACGTGTTTTCGGACAGCCTGCCGTTGTGGGAAGTTCGTTTGCGATGGTGCCCCCGTCCTAGAAGTGGGCGAGCCCCACGAATCGGCTCATGGCGCAAGGCACCCTATGGGAACAACAATAACACCGTCATCGCGCCTATACCCATACTCTGTTCCGGTTACCACGAGCTTGAGGTCGGGCAAGCGCAGCGGCGCCTGTTGTTCTCGCTCGTTGTGTTCGCGCACCAGCTTCTCTATCTTGCACAGGTGGGCGGCTCCGTCTTCGATTTCGTGCGACCCGAGCTTGAACTCAATGAGCGCATAGCGGCCATCCGAAAGGTGCAGAACGCCATCGGCCTCAAGGCTGTATCAGTCCCTATAGAAGGACATCTGGCCACTGAGCGCCGATGAGTACGCTTTGAGGTCCCGTATGCACAGTGACTCGAACAGGAAGCCAAGTGTCTTGAAGTCTGTGTTGAAGTATTCGGGGGTGATGCCAAGCGCCGCGACTGCCAGCGAGGGGTCAATCAGATTTCGTTTTCTCGCGGTGCGGATTGCGGTCTTTGAGCGTATGGCGGGTGACCATGCTGGCAGATCGTCGACTATCCGAAGCTTTTCGAGCGCACTAACATATTCTCTGAATGTCGTTTCACCTACCTCGTGGTTTGCCCGTACGTCTGCAAGTATGGTCCCCGTCTTGGCGGGGGTGCATATGTTACGTGCATACGAGCGGAGAATTGCCTCGGCCAGCTGAGGACTGCGGCGTGTGGAATCCACATGCGAGATGTCCACGTGTGTGATCTGCCAAAAGAGGTCGCGCGCGATGTCCAACCGTATATCGACATCGTCGATAGAAAGCGTGCCTGGCCATCCTCCGCGACAGATTGCGTAGATGATGCCTTCAACTGTGAGGTCCGAGCGACATCCTTCAAAGTCGCCAGGGCGGGAGAACAGGTCGGTTAGGGAAACCTCGCCGTTAGACTCCCGTGTCTCCCAGAGGCTCATGGGCAACATCTGGAGTGTGGATATACGCAGAGTGTCCGTGTGCGGTGTTTCGACATCTGTT
The DNA here is from genome assembly GCA_017545665.1 of Atopobiaceae bacterium. Classification (GTDB taxonomy): domain Bacteria; phylum Actinomycetota; class Coriobacteriia; order Coriobacteriales; family Atopobiaceae; genus RUG440. The sequence continues at coordinate 6,330 of JAFWKQ010000039.1, read as the reverse complement.
GACGATGACCCGGTAAGAATATAAAGGCCCTTTGTATGCCTGTTCCTGGCCAAGAACGACGTTGACCAACTGGGGATAGAGCGCATAAACGACAACCTCTCGCCGGCGCAGTGCCTGGACGATCGCCTGGCTCACACCCTCACGACCATTGCCACGGCCTACGGCGTCCCCTTGAGCATGTTCGACTTCGAGATCACCGAGACGTCGTTTGCCGACCAAGGCGCCATCCAGACGCAGCTCCTCAGGCTGCAGCGCCATGGCGCGCGGTTCTCGCTTGACGACTTTGGAACCGGCGTCTCCAACCTCACGCGCCTCATGGAGCTGTCCGTGCATGTGGTGAAGCTCGACGTGGGCGTGGTGCACTCCTATTTCAAAGGCGAGTTCAGCATGCTGCCCGACATGGCGCACATGATCCGAAACGCAAACCTCAAGACGGTGCTCGAGGGCGTGGAGACGCAAGAGATGAAGGAGAGCCTCGAGCAAATGGGATGCGACTACGAGCAGGGCTACTACTTCTCGCGCCCCTGCCGCCCCAGGAGTTCATGGAATACCTTCGCAGCGAAACAGAGGCCGTAGCGGACGATCGTGGCTAAGGACGTAGTATATAAAAGAAGTTCGCGATAGAATACTTCCCAGCGCATTTGGTCAGCGTGCCATGAGGGAAAGGGTCTTTATGAATCACACCAGAAAAAGGGGAGGCATTCTTGCGGTGATTGTCGTTGCTGCCCTGCTGTTCGTTGCGTTGGGGCTGGTCCCTAGGGCAATGGCGCAGTCGGCAACGAGCTCGTCGTCATCCGCAGGTGCGCCGACCCTCGAAATCAACAAGCCCAGCGACCTGGTGGGCAAGAAGATCGCCGTGCTCAGCGGAACGATGTTCGACGAGTTCATAATGCAGCATGTGCCGGGTATCGAGGAGAGCGACTTGCTGCGGTTCAACACCAATGCCGAGGCCGTTGGCGCGCTTGCTACGGGAAAGGCCGATGCCTTTGTCACCGACTCCCCCATAGCGGAGTTGGCCGCAAGAAAGAACGAGGGGATCGGCGTTGTCCCGGAGCATATCGTAAAGGACCAGTACGGCTATGTGCTGCCAAAGGGAAGCCCCCATACCCAAGAACTCAACGAGCGGCTGGAGGCATACAAGAAAGATGGCACGCTCAACAGGCTCAGGGAAAAGTGGACCAGTGCGGACGACGCGGCAAAGACTATGCCCCCGCGAGGATGGCCCGCTCCCAAGGGAACGCTCGTCGTGGCCACGTCTACCGACAACGAGCCCGTAAATTACTCCCTGAACAACGGGTGCGTCGGCCTCTGCATCGAAATACTGGAAATGGCCGCAAAGGATCTCGGGTACGAGATCGAATATCGGTACACGAACGCCGGCTCGATTATTCCGGAGATCCAGTCAGGCAAGGCGGACATTGGAGCCTACAGCTTCTCCATTACCGACGAGCGCAAGCAGATGGTAGACATGACGGACTCCTTCTACGATGGCGGCGTGGCCATAGTCGCGCGCATCCAGGGATTTGAGGGCAACAAGAACCAAGGGTTCTTCGAGGGGCTCGCCAAGAGCTTCGAGCGCACGTTCATTACCGAGAGCCGCTGGCAGCTCATCCTCGGAGGCCTGGGCGTCACGCTGCTCATCTCTGCGTGCTCGGGCGCCCTTGGGCTTGCGATCGGGTTTGTCTTCGTGCTGCTGCGCCGCAAGAAGGAGGGCGGCATTGCCGACAAGCTCATCCGCTGCCTGGAAAGCCTCATGGGCGGGCTTCCCGTGGTCGTGGTGCTCATGGTGCTCTACTACGTGTTCTTTGGCGGCATCGACATACCGGGCATCATCGTTGCCATCGTTGGCTTTACGCTCATCTTTGCCGCCACAAGCGGATCGATCATGTGGAACGCCGTACGCGCCGTGGATACGGGGCAGACCGAGGCGGGCCGCGCCCTGGGCTTTGGCGACCGCGACACCTTCTTCCTCGTGGTGCTGCCGCAGGCTGCGCGCCAGTTCGCGCCGCTTTTGGTGGCGCAGTTCGTGAGCCTCGTAAAGGACACCTCGGTCGTAGGCTTTATTGCGGTCCAAGACCTCACCCGCGTGGGAGATATCATTCGCTCTCGCACCATGGAGGCGTTCTTCCCGCTCATCGCCATCGCGATTATCTACTTCGCGCTGTGCCGACTCCTGGCATTCCTGCTGAACAAGTTCGTCGTGCGCAAGCTGGAGCCAAAGGAGGGTCCGCGCGCCATTAAGGGGGTTAAGCTGTAATGAGCCTCATAGAAGTCAAGCACCTCCGCAAGGAGTATCCCAACGCCACGCCCCTCAAGGACGTAAATGCCTACGTGGACCGCGGCGAGGTCATATCCATTATCGGGCCGTCCGGCACGGGCAAGTCCACGTTCCTGCGTTGCCTCAACCGTCTGGAGACGCCCACGAGCGGCCAGATTCTGGTGGACGGACAAGACATGTGCGCGCCAGACGTGGACCTAGACGCCATGCGCCGCAAGATGGGCATGGTGTTCCAGAGCTTCAACCTGTTCGACCACCTGCTCGTTGCCGAGAACATCATGCTTGGGCCCACGAAGCTTTTGGGCATGGGAAAGCAGGAGGCCTACGAGCAGGCGCTCAAGCTGCTCAAGCAGGTGGGCCTCAAGGACAAGGCCCTCAACTATCCGCGCGAGCTCTCCGGCGGACAAAAGCAGCGCGTGGCCATTGCCCGCGGCCTTGCCATGAATCCCCAAATCCTGCTCTTTGACGAGCCCACGAGCGCGCTGGATCCTTCCATGGTCTCCGAGGTCCTCTCGGTTATGAAGGATTTGGCCTCGCATGGCCTTACCATGCTCGTGGTGACTCACGAGATGCGCTTTGCGCGCGATGCGAGCTCGCGCGTGTTCTACATGGATCGGGGGGAGCTCTGGGAGGCCGGTCCTGCCGAGCAGATCTTCCAGCACCCGCAGCGGAGGGAGACCTACGAGTTCGTCTTCCGCGTGCGCAGCTGGGAGTGGAAGATTCGCGACGTGGACTACGACTATCACGCCATGATGGGGTCTCTCACGACCTTCTGCGCGCGGCAGTTCTTGGGCAAGCGCACTGCCAATGCGTGCCAGATGGTGGTAGAGGAGATCGTGGAACAGTACCTCATTCCCTTTGCGCGAGAAAAAGGGCTCGCGGACCCAGAGCTGACGATTACGCTATCGGTGCCTGAAGGCGGACGGAGCGCACAGCTCGAGATGGACTGCAACGCGTTCATCGCCGCTGGCATTACGCTCGAAAACGCGTACGAGTATGGCGACGAGATCTCGAACGCCATGATTCGTTCCATGACCTCCGAGGGCTCTCTGGAGAACGGTACCCTGCGCTACAAGGTTGGACTCGAAGACTAGAGAGCGCCAATCGTCGCGAGACGAAGGGGGCACGGAGGAGCCTGCCCCTTGGGTTGCGACTGGGGGACTGACCCTTTGTTGTTAGCTAACAACAAAGGGTCAGTCCCCCAGTTGCAACCCAAGGGGGCCCAAAGGGACAGCTCCCTCCGCGCTTTCGAAGCTCCGACCTTATCGCTTGCCGGGAAGCGACGTCACGAACTGCCGCACCGCCTCGCAGGCCTGATCGAGGTGCCTGTGGTAGCCGTGGTCGTCGCCTTCCAAAAGAACGAGGCGCGCGTTCTCGTATGCCTCGGACGCCTCAATGGAATAGCGGACGGGAACCGCCGCGTCGGCCGTGCCGTGCACGAGCAGCACGGGCCCATGGTAGGCGGCAATCGCCTCGTCCACGTGGATGTGCTGCGCAATACGAAAGTAGTCCCCGCAGAAATAGGACGCCTGGGTGCCGTCCTCGGCAAGCTTGGGGCTTTCCATATAGATGCGGTCGGGTATGTGGGTGGGGTCAAAGTGCATGCCAAACATGGCGCCCTCGCGCGCGGCGTCCACAATGACCACGGCGGGAGAGAGGGGCATGATGGCCGCGAGGTCATCCTTGCGCAACGCCGCCACCAGCATGGCAAGAAGCCCTCCCTGCGAGTGCCCGCAGAGGTAAAGCTCCGTTACGAAGTCGAGGCCCTTTGCGTAGTCCACCACGTCGAGCATGTTGTTTATCCACTTGAGCAGCGTATGCTTGCCAAAGCTGCCCCCGCTCTTGCCGTGGCCGTACATCTCCACGCGAAGCGTTGCCACGCCCACCTCGCGCAACGCCGCCGCCACGGCCACAATGTGGTTCTCCTCCATGTGGCCGGTAAGCCCATGCTGCACGATGCAGAGCGGGCAGCTCTTGGGCTCGCCTTTGGGCATCTCGAGCTTCGCGTGAATCTCAATGCCGTCGCTGTTGATAAAGAACTCCTGCATGGACGCCTCCTTTGGACTTATTCGAGCTGTACGCGCGGCGCGGACCAAGTCGTGTGCCGAGCGCGGATTGCAAAATGCCATATATGTCGTATGGCCACCAATATGCCACAGTCTGGTGGCTTTTGTCGGACAAAAGAGAAGATGGTCCGCGAAGCCATTTCCGGTTGGAGTGCGGCTAACACGGTGCCTGTGAGGCTGGCAGCGGCGCACGCGACCATACGGAAGGTTACGAGCTTTCCATCGACGACCTGGAGGAGGTCAGCGGCGGCAAGATGTACTGGGGCAGCTGCCCGCCGGACACGAACTCAGGCAATCTCTAAGCGTTGGGGGAACGAGTCGTCTTTAGGGGGCGGGCAGCGACCGCTATGCCACGAAGACCGCCGAAGACTCTCCCATTAGGAAGAGGGCGTACCCTGCCAAGGCGTAGATCGACCCGATGGCCACGTAGGTAATGAGGATGCCCTTCCACCTGGACGCCAACAGCCCCGCAAACTCGCGTAGGAACGCGTTTGGCCAAAAGTAGGCGCGTGTGCGGCTTCCCATGCCTTGGGCGGTCATGCCGGCCCGATGGGCGCATACGTAGCCGCGGAACACGTGATAGTTGGTGGTCGAGAACCCCACCAGCAGCTCGCTCGCATCGCGGCCCGCATGCTCCTCGATCACCTTTTTGGAGAACTCCATGTTCTCGTTCGTGGTGGCGAAGCGGTCCTCTAGCACGATGCGGCTGGGATTCACGCCGCGCGACACGAGGTAGTCGCGCATGCTTTGGGCCTCGGAAATCACCTCGTCGGTCCCTTGTCCGCCACTGGGCACATGCGCGAGTCCACTGCCTCATCGCGGTTGTCTCCCAGCAGGAAGACGGACCCCTCGGGCACCGTGAGCGGGAACGTCACGCCGTCAGCCACCTGCGTTGTCTCGTCGACGATGCCCTGCTCTTGTTGATGTGCTCCATTAACGATCAGTCCCTGCGAGTCGATGTTCACCGTGTCGCCGCCCTGTGCCACCACGCGTCCCGATGTTAAGAGGCCGTCCCGATTGAACACCACCACGTCATGTGCGTCATACTGTTTGCCTATGCGATAGAACAGCACGAGGTCACCGTCCTGGAAGCGTGGTTCCATACTCGGGTCGGTCACGCGCATCACGCCGAAGACGAACGAGAAGATTACCACGATGCCCAGCGCTATGGACGCAATCTTCACCGCTAGCATGAGCAGGTCGTGCAAGAGTGGCGGATGTTGCGTGGGATCCTGGCTCATCTTTGCCTCCTTCACGGCGTGCCATACGGGAGACACCCGTGCAAGAAGGGGTCTCCCCATATGCTGGGACAACAGCCCAACCTACTTTACAACAGAACCGGCGCAGGTGGGCGCCCCTGTTCTTTATGGGTGGTTCCGAAGAGGAGAGGTGTTGGGGGAGAGGCGGGGACCGGTTGAGAATCATCACCGTCTGGTAGCGGTTGAAGCCGAGCACGACGCTGTACGGTCCTGTCTCCAGCGGGAGACGTCCAAACAAGAAGGCCTCCCGCGAGGGGAGGTCTTGTTTGCAATGGTGCCCCCAGCGGGAGTCGAACCCGCCTCTGCACCTTGAAAGGGTGCCGTCCTAGCCGATAGACGATGGGGACGCAGGAACAAAGTATAGCAGATTGCCTAGAGCAAGCAAGCGGAACAAAAGGGGAGAGAAACTGTTCATAAGACCGCCCTTCCGCACGGTTGATGGTCTTGTCTGTGCATGGTGAATCCCGCGACCCTGCAGTTTGCGGTGGACCAAACTGCAGGATAAAAAAGCGAGCAAAAGGGGGCTGTCCCCAATTGGCAAAGCGGGACAAAGGGGACTGTCCCCTTTGTCCCAAAAAGCGGGCGGCCCGCGCGAGCCGCCCGCCAGAAACTATGAACCTCTGCCGCCTCGTGCGGCTCTTCGAGTGGGTCCCTTTAGCCATCTCCGCGGTCCCACGTTCGAACCGGGACAAAGGCAACAACGCAAACTAACAACAACAAACCTACG
>JAFWKQ010000038.1 GCA_017545665.1 Atopobiaceae bacterium | reverse complement strand
TCCATTTTACCATATAAGTGCAGGTAGACATGGGTGTACTCCCATTTGGAGGCAGCGTCGGGCGGCACCTTTCGACATAACGAGCCGGACGGACTCGCTAGGAGCCCGTCCGGCTCGTTAGGTACCTTATGTTACAGCCCCCAATACAATCAGCGCCGCGACTTCGCCCTCTTTGCCATCTTTCTGTCTTCCTTCGTGGGGTGCTCGCGCGCCCAGTCATAGAAGTCAGGCACTTCGGGCATCGCCTTCAGACGCTTGTTCACATCGCGTACCATGCGTTTGTATGGATTAAGAACGCCCGTAAAATACACTATTGCGACGAGCGAGAACGAGCCCAACGAAAGGAATATGAGGGGCACGTTGGCACCGCCTGGATCGCTCATGGCAATCCGCAGGGTATTAAAGAGCAGAAGGAATGCCACCACGATCATGGCATACATGGTGGTATCGCCCCTCTTGCGTTCCGACTCTGGCACCATGTCCAAATCCTGCTTGAACATGAGCAGCATCATGTGCTCGTCGGAGATGTTGCAGTCCTTCTTGTACGCATTAACCTGCCGACGGCGCTCCGGGCTAAAGGTCTTGTACGTGCTTGTGCTTTGGTAGCCGGCATCCATATCCAGCGTATACGCGGAATTGTTGGCCATGCGCAAATCCCTTCGTCGTACTTCCTCGCGACCGCACAAGTGTACACTTATACGGCGTAATTTGTTCTATGTTTGGAGGCATATATGTCAAATGACAGTACTACAACGGTCGTTGCCATATTGTGCAAGAACATGCGTGTACTTGCCTGCAGCGATGCAGGCAATACCGACAATGCGGTATGGGAATTGCCTGTCACCTTCCTCAAAGAGGGCGAGGATCCCTCAGACGCTTGTAAGCGACTCGCTAAAGACACGCTAGGATGTTTGCTTTCCACCGCATGGCTTCTCCACACGCAGCGCTGTGAAGAGGATGGCCAATCCATCGCCATGGAGTGCTACGTTTGCGCACCATTGCCCGACGAAGAGCCTCGCGCGCAAACAAAGGCCTTGCGTTGGCTCAGACGAGAAGACCTCACACAGGTCCAATGGGCCGCAAAGCACGAGGAACTGGTGCGCATGGTTGGCACCTACTGGGACCAGCTCTTCCAAGCCGAGCACCTATAGGCCCATCTTCGATTCTTTGCGATAGAATGTAACAACCAACAGGATGCGGGAGGACCGTTATGGATACCAACAACAAGCAGGCTGACGAAAGGCCCCAAGAACCCCAAGAGCCGAACGTCATCGAAACCGCAAGCGCCACCACCTCTAAGGACAACCAGAATTCTGGGTCGTTTGCATACGTGATTACCGCCGTGGCAATCGGCGCCTTGCTCGTGCTCTCGCTAGGGAGCGCGGGATGCGTGGCTGCCATTATTGGCTCCATAGCGCAAGAAGCCTCTTCGGGCGGGCACGGCAGCACGTACGCGCCACATTCCAACCCAAATAGCAACCTCAACTTGGATGACATGTACAACATGGACTTCGAGGAGTTCATGCGGCAATACGAAAACGAGCTCAACGGCTATGGCAGCACTAACGGCTCGTCGTCCAGCTCGAACAAGCGCGAATCCGGAACCGCACCGGTCGAAGACGTGCTGGACTACCGGATTGCCCCCTATGGCGATACGATCGACGATGTTTTGGGCGCAAATGCATACGCCGGCGCACCCACCGATGTTCGCGACTACGTAAGAAAGGTCGTTTCAACCGACGAGGACTATGCAGACAAGCTTCAAACGGTGCTTCATGCCACAGCAAAGGACAAGTCCTCGCGAGAGGCAAAGCTTAAGGAAGCATCGGATCTTTGCGACGAGGCCAACAAGGCCATTGCGGCCCTGGAAGTACCATCAATCGGTGGCAGCAATGGCGCTTCCGTCAAGGACATGCTTGGTAGCGCAAAGATCGAGGCGGCGCATCGTTGGGAGCTCATGAAGGCCGAGATCGCCATTATCGCCTCCGGAGACGAGATCGAGACGAAGAAGCTCTGGAGGGCGGACGAGGATGTGGTTGATTCCACCGAGGAGGCAGCGAGCCTTCTGGAAGACGCCATGGAGCAGTCGGCCAAAAAGTAGATAGGTTCGCGTCAAGATAAGCGAGGACGGAAACACCATGAGCAAGGCAGACAAGATCTTCGTCTCCATGTGCACGGACATCATAGAGAACGGCACCACGACCGAAGGGCAAAAGGTTCGCCCTCACTGGGAGGATGGCGCAAGCGCATACACCGTCAAGCGCTTTGGCGTATGCAATCGCTACGATCTGCGTGAGGAGTTTCCCGCGATCACCTTGCGCCGCACGGGACTCAAGAGCTGCATGGACGAGATCCTCTGGATATACCAGCGCAAATCCAACAACATCCACGATCTGGCCCCGCACATTTGGGATTCCTGGGCCGACGAGGACGGCTCGATCGGCCATGCATACGGATACCAGGTGGGACGCGTGAGCCATTATGCCGATGGCGACTACGACCAGATGGATCGCGTGCTCAAGGACCTTCGCGAGGAGCCGTTCTCCCGCAGGATTCTCACGAACCTCTATGCCTTCGACGAGCTTCACCTCATGAACCTCTATCCCTGCGCCTATAGCTGCACCTACAACGTAACCGACGACCGTAGGGAGGATGGCAGGCTCACCCTCAACATGGTGCTCAACCAACGCAGTCAGGACGTACTTGCCGCGAACAACTGGAACGTGTGCCAATACGCCTTGCTCCTCATGATGGTTGCCCAGAGCGTCAACATGGTGGCGGGCGAGTTGGTGCACATGATTGCCGACGCGCATATTTACGACCGTCACGTGGATTTGGTGCGCGAGCTCATCTCAAGACCCCAGTACGCAGCGCCAAAGGTCACGCTCAATCCCGACGTAACGGATTTCTATGACTTCACCACCGACGACCTTGTGGTTGAGGACTACTGCTACGGTCCGCAGATTCGCAACATCCCCATTGCCATATAGCAAAGGAGCAACATGAACGCCATCGTATCGGTTACCAGCGACTGGGGCATCGGTCTTAAAGGACGTCTCTTGGTCCGAAACGCCAAGGATATGGCCTATTTCAAGCAAAACACCATGGACGGCACCGTAATATGCGGGCAGACGACCTTCCAGAGCTTCCCGGGCGGCGCACTTGAGGGCCGTCGCAACGTGGTTCTCTCAATCGACCCTACGTTTAGCGCTCCGAATGCCGAGGTCTATGGCTCCCTTGAGGAGGCGCTCACCGCGGTTGAGGGCGAGGACCCAAACACCGTATGGGCCATTGGTGGCGAGAGCGTCTACAGGCAGCTTCTCCCCCATTGCTCTTGCGTGCTCGTTACCAAGAACGACGTGCAGATGGAAGCTGATGCCTTCTTTCCCAATCTGGACGAGGATGAAGATTGGGAAGTCGCGTCCGTAAAAGAGGGCGGCGTAACGAAGGCCGGCATCCCCTACTCGTTCGTGACGTACAAGCGCCACTGATCGCGTGGCACACCCATAACCTATACGGCAAAGAGGCCGTCGATCAGGGCGACGACGTCGCCCTCATTGACCGACCACGCGTTTGTTTTGGCATCCCGCGTTAGGTGAAGCACGGTCTCATAGCTCTTCATCGCGGTGGTGGCATCTATCTGCTCGTAGAGCGTCTCGAAGACGTGGCGCACGAAAGCCTTACGGTCTTCCTCTTCGAACGAGTCGTACAGGCGCGCGTTCTCCTGCAGCTCGTCTCCCGCAGTCATCGAAGCGATGCCCTTGTCCACAGCATCGGACACGTCGAGGCACGTGATCTTTACCCGTGCGGTCGCCTGGTCTTGCCCCACGTCAATTGCGCCGATCTCGTACGAGAAGCCCCTGAGCAGATGCGAGGCCATCTCGCAGTTCTCGGGTGCCAGCAACTCTTCCAGCGCCTGTGCGGAGGGACTATTAAGAATGCTGAGCTCCTGTTGAAGACTCTCGCGTATCGCCTGCTTGTCCAGGGCAACGGTGTCGATGGATGACGACGATGCCTGCGTAGGACTCTCACTGGCGCATGCGCACAGCGACCCAAGCGAAAGCAGGGCAGCCAAAGCCAGCGCAAGTAAGGCCATGCGGCCCGGCGCATTATTGCCGGACCGCATGGCCACACACTGCGTGTTCTCTTGGTTTCGCACGCCTTGCCTTACAGATAGTCGAACACGGACTCAATCTGGCTGAGCAGGAACTTCTCGCGACGCTGACGTGCGCGCGCAAGCTCTGCCGCAGCCACGACGGGCACCCAGTTCATGATCACCTGGCGCGGCGTGTCGCTCATCGTAGAGAAGAGCTTGAGGTAGGTGTCGGCATACTCGATGTAGTCCTTGTTGTTGGACACCTTGAGCAGCAAGTACGTCTGGGCGGCGTCAACGGCAGGAATGCCTGCGGTAACGTGTGCCCAGTCCACGACGTAGGGCTCGCTTCCGTCGTCGGGGATGATGACGTTGCTGGGAATAAAGTCGCCATGGCACACCTTGGTGCCGCCCTTGAGGCCGTCCAGACGCATCTGGAGGTCGTAGCGAACCGAAGGGTCGAGCGTCTTTACGCTGTTGATCATGCGGCGCAGCTTGTCCTTCTGGCGGTTGAGCAGGGGCGCATCCGCCGAGAGGATCTGAAGCTGCAGCTCAACGAGCTGCTCGAGGTACTCGTCGGTCTTCTCGGGGTTGTCCCTCATCACCTGGGCAAGGGAGTGGCCAGGGATGTACTCCAGCGCGAGGGCCCAACTGCCCTCCCACTCGCCGTCCTTGACCTGACTCACCTCAAGCACGCGCGGGACGCGACCTCCGGCCTCAGAGACGCGAGAGTCGTTGAGCGCCTCGTTAAAGACGTCCGAGCCGGGCTTGCGCTCGTTGAATACCTTGATCAGTCGATTTCCATCGCGATACACGGCCTTGTTGTGGCGCGTGATGATCTCGACTTTGCTATTGGAAAGAATCATTGCTTCTCCTCACTCCGCAAAGGCGGCCCGGCATGCCCGAGCCGCCGCTTGCCACTAGTCCTCGTACGAGGAGGCCTCGCGGCCATAGTATGCGTCCAGATACAGCTCGCGAATCTCCGACACGAGCGGGTAGCGCGGGTTGGCGCCCGTGCACTGGTCGTTGAAGGCCTGCTCGCTCATCTCGTCGAGCGTGTCGAGGAAGTACTGCTCGTCCACGCCGAAGTCCTTGATGGTGGGTTGCACGCCAACGTGCGCCTTGAGCTCCTCGATGCCTGCGACGAAGTTCTCGAATACCTCGTCGTCGTCCTTGCCGACAAACCCGCAGGCACGGCCGAACTCGGCGTAACGTGCCTTGGCGTGCGGATAGGAATACTGGGGGAACGTGCCCATCTTGGTGGGACGCTCGGCCGCGTTGTAGCGCATGACGCGCGTGAGGATGACGGCGTTGGCCCAGCCGTGCGGGATGTGATGGAAGGCGCCGAGCTTGTGGGCCATGGAGTGGTTAACGCCCAGGAACGCGTTTGCGAAGGCCATGCCGGCCAGGCAGCTCGCGTTGGCCATGTGGTCGCGGGCCTCCACGTCGTCGGGGTTGTCGTAGGCTCGGGCAAGGTACTTAAACACGAGCTCGCCGGCGCGCAGGGCCAGACCGTCGGTGTAGTCGTTCGCCATAATGGAGACGTACGCCTCGAGCGCATGGGTGAGCACGTCCACGCCGGAGGCCGAGGTGAGGCCCTTGGGCTGGCTCATCATGTTGTTGGTGTCTACGATGGCCATGTTGGGCAGAAGCGCGTAGTCGGCCAGAGGCCACTTTATACCGCTCTCGGCATCGGTGATGATGGCAAATGGCGTAACCTCGGAGCCCGTGCCGGAGCTGGTGGGGATGGCCACGAAGTAGCACTTGCTGCCAAGCTGCGGATAGGTGTACACGCGCTTGCGGATGTCCATGAAGTCCATGGCCATGTCCTCGAACGGGGCCTCGGGATGCTCGTACATGAGCCACATGATCTTTGCCGCGTCCATGGCAGAGCCACCGCCCACCGCAATGATGGTGTCGGGCTCGAAGGAGGTCAGCTGACGCACGCCGTCGCGAGCGCACTGCAGTGTGGGGTCGGGCGCGACGTCGTAGAAGCACGCATGCGCGATGCCCATTTGGTCGAGTTTCTCCTCGATCTGCTTGGTGAAGCCACTCTTATAGAGGAACGAGTCCGTGACGATGAACGCGCGCTTCTTGCCCATTATGGTGCCCAGCTCGTCCAGGGCAACGGGCATGCAGCCCTTCTTGAAGTAGACCTTCTCGGGTGTACGGAACCACAGCATGTTCTCTCGCTTCTCTGCAACGGTCTTGATGTTGAGCAGGTGCATGGGGCCGACGTTGCCCGAGACGGAATTGCCGCCCCAAGACCCGCAGCCGAGCGTAAGGGAGGGCGCGAGGCTAAAGTTGTACAGGTCGCCGATGCCACCCTGCGAAGACGGAGTGTTGATGAGGATGCGGCAGGTCTTCATGGCCTCTGCGTGCTTGGCCATCTTCTCGGTCTCGTCCGTGTTTATGTAGAGAGCGGAGGTATGGCCATAGCCGCCGTCGGCCACCAGGCGCTCGGCTTTCGCGATGGCGTCGTCGAAGTCCGTGGCCTTGTACATGCCAAGCACGGGGCTGAGCTTCTCGTGGGCCATCTCCTCGGACGGGTCTACCGACTCCACCTCGCCAATGAGGATCTTGGTGGACTTGGGCACGAGCACGCCCGCTATCTCGGCAATGCGGAAGGCGGTCTGGCCTACGATCTTCGCGTTCACGGAACCGTTTATAATAACGGTCTTGCGAACCTTGTCGAGCTCCTCGCCCTTGAGGAAGTAGCATCCGCGCTTTTGGAACTCGGTCTTCGCCTGCTCGTACGCCTCGTCGCCCACTACGGTGACGCTCTGCTCGGAGGCGCAGATCATGCCATTGTCGAAGGTCTTGGAGTGGATGATGGAATTCACAGCCATGCGGATGTCGGCCGAATCGTCAATGATAACGGGCGTGTTGCCAGGGCCAACGCCCAGTGCCGGCTTGCCCGAGCTGTAGGCTGCGGTAACCATGCCGGGGCCGCCCGTGGCCAGGATGATGTCCGACTCGCGCATGACGGTGTTGGTAAGCTCGAGGGAGGGGACGTCGATCCAGCTAATAATGTCGGCAGGGCAGCCTGCGGCCTCGGCCGCGTCGCGAACGAGGCGGGCCGCCTCGATGGTGCAGCCCTTGGCCCTTGGGTGCGGGCTTATTATTATGGCATTGCGCGTCTTAAGCGCGATGAGGCACTTGAAGATGGCCGTGGAAGTGGGGTTTGTGGTGGGGATTACCGCCGCCACGATGCCCATGGGCTCTGCCACCTTCTTTATGCCGGCCACGGGGTCATCCTCAAGCACGCCGCACGTCTGCGTGTGACGATACTTGTTGTAGATGTATTCCGAGGCGTAATGGTTCTTGATGACCTTGTCCTCCATGACGCCCATGCCCGTCTCTTCCACGGCCATCTTTGCCAACGGAATGCGCGCCATGTTTGCGGCAAGCGCCGCCTCATAGAAGATCTTGTCCACCTGCTCTTGGGTAAACGTGGCAAACGTCGCCTGTGCGGCACGCATTTTTGATATGCGTTCCTCCAGGGCTTCTACGGTATCCACCAACCGCTCTGGCTCTGCCATTGCTCCTCCTTAGACTGGTACAACACAGTTGCATATAGGATAACCAAAAAGAACTCGCAAAGCGCCATCTTCCGCGAAAACCCAAACACGCGATCATAAGCGCGTGCTCGCAAGGCGATGCGTACCCGAAAAAGGCCGGCACCCTCTTCCCACCCTCGCCTCTTGCTGTAGTTAGTGGCTGCCCAGCAAAGAGACACATGCAGCTCTGCTATAATCTGGGCATCTATTAACACCTCTAAAGGAGCTTCCGTGGCAGACGAGCCGAACTTTTTCAGGCGGGAGGCCGTCGAGGAAATGGCGTCTCCGGACGACCTCGACAAATACTTGCGCGTCACCAACCCAAGCGTATGGATCGTGCTTCTTGCGGTTATCGCGCTTCTTGTGGGCATCGTCACCTGGGCGGCATACGGCACCATAAACGCGTCGATAACCACCAATGCCGTAAGGGTTGACGACAAGGTGGTCTGCTTTGCGAGCAACGACCAGGCAGACGTGATTTCAATCGACGACGACGTGTTCGTTGACAACGTCTCCGGCAAGGTGGCGAGCATACAGGAATATCCCTATTCCAAGGACGAGGTAAAGGGCATCGTGGGCACCGATTACCTCACCGAAACCCTCATGAAGGACAAGTGGTGTCGCATGGTGACCATTCGCGTTGACAACCCCGATGCCATAAAGGAGAAGGTGCCGGTTCGGTGCGTCATCACCACCGATCGCGTGACCCCGCTCGAAATGATGACTCGTGAACGGAAATAGCAGATCATGTTTCGCAGTGTGAAAAAGGTCCCCCAGGTAATGCAGATGGAGGCGCTCGAGTGCGGAGCTGCTTGTCTCTGCATGATACTGGCATACTACGGTCGTTGGGTGCCGCTGGAGAAGGTGCGCATGGAATGCGGCGTGTCGCGCGACGGTAGCAAGGCGAGCAACATCCTCAAGGCCGCACGTCGCTACGGGCTCGCCGCCAAGGGCATTGCCTGCAGCACCGAACTGCTGCGCAAGGAGCCGGAACCCTGCATACTCTTTTGGAACTTCAACCACTTTGTGGTGCTGGCTGGCTTTAAGGGCAAGTACGCCTACATCAACGACCCCGGAAGGGGCGAGGTGCGCGTGCCCATGGAGGAGTTCGACAAGGCCTTTACGGGCGTCATGCTTCGATTTACCCTCACGGATGCCTTCGAGCCGGGCGGTCAGAAGCCCTCCACCATAGAGTTTGCGAGGCGTCGCCTTAAGGGCATGGCCATGCCCATTGCCTTTGCCGCGCTCACCGCCGCGCTCAGCTCGGTCATAGCAATACAGAACACGGCGCTCTCGGAGCTGTTCCTAGACTACGTCTTGCCCAACGGTACCGAGGAATGGGTGCGCACCCTCGCCCTCATAATGTCGGCCCTCGCCATAGCAGCCACCGTGGTATCGGCGCTCTCGGCCATATATCTCACTCGCCTGCAGGGCAAAATAGCTGTTGTCGCGTCGTCGCGCTTCATGCGCCACCTCCTGCATCTGCCCGTGTGCTTCTACGAGCAGCGCATGGTAGGAGACATCGAGCAGCGGCAGATGGCTAACGAGTCCGTTGTCTTCACACTCATAGGACAGCTGGCGCCCATCCTGATCAATGGCGCCATGCTCGTGCTCTACCTCCTCGTGATGCTGGGATACAGTGTCCCCCTCACGCTCGTGGGCGTGAGCACCGTGGTGGCAAACTCGCTGTTCGCCCGCTACGTATCCAAAAAGCGCATCAACATTGCCCGTCAGCAGGCGGCCTCCGTCGGAAAGCAATACGCCACCATGGTCGCGGGCATCGACGCCATCGAGACCATAAAGTCGTCGGGCGCCGAGACCGGCTACTTCCAACGGTGGGCAGGCTACCAGGCGGACGTGAACGAATCCAACGCGCGGTTCTCGGCGCTCAACAACTACCTTGGCTCAATTCCCATGGCGCTCACCGAGCTCGCGAACGTGTTCGTCCTGGTCATGGGCACGTGGCTCATTGCGCACCAGTCCTTCACGCAAGGCGCACTGCTCGCCTTCCAGGGCTTCCTTTCGTCTTTTATGGCTCCCGTCATGCAGATCATCACACTTGGCCAGACGGTCCAGGAGATGCGCACGCAAATGGAGCGCATAGAGGACGTTATGAACTACAAAGGCGACGTTGACGAAAACAGGCATGAGGACGGATACAAAGAGGCGCTCGCCTTCGGGCGAGAGAAGCTCTATGGGGACGTGGACCTGGAAGGGGTCACGTTTGGCTACTCCCCCCTCGACCCCCCGCTCATCAAAGATTTCGACCTTCACCTCGAACGGGGCAAATGGGTGGCGATCGTTGGCTCATCCGGCTCAGGCAAGTCCACGATCGCCAAGCTCATAAGCGGGCTCTACGATCCATGGGACGGCGCCATTCGTCTGGACGGGACGCCCCTTAGCGACATTCCACGCGCGGTGTTACGTGGCTCGCTTTCCGTGGTCGACCAAAACATCCTCACGTTCGAAGACACCGTGCTGGACAACGTCCGCCTTTGGGACGAGTCCATAGAGGACTATGCGGCAATTCTTGCCTGCAAGGACGCAGACATCCACGATGAGATCGTCGCACGCGCGAACGGCTACTCCTCGCGCATACTGCCAGGCGGGCGCAATTTCTCGGGCGGCCAGCTGCAGCGCATAAAAATCGCACGTGCCCTCGCGAATGATCCCACCATCGTAATACTGGACGAGGCCACGAGCGCCTTGGACTCCAAGACGGAGGAGAGCGTCATACGCTCGATTCGAGAGCGTGACATTAGCTGCATCGTGGTCGCGCACAGGCTCTCGACCATACGCGACTGCGACGAAATCATAGTATTGGAAGAGGGTGTGGCGATAGAGCGCGGCACCCACGAGGAGCTGCTTGCCGCAAACGGAGCGTACGCAAAGCTCATTAGGAGCAACTAGCATGAATCCGTTCGAATCACAGATGGAGGCAAGGTCTCGCCTCGACAAGAAGAAGACGCAACGCGCCTATGCCGACCTCGCGCAAAGCGTCGGGGGCAAACAGCGCTCGCGAAAGGCGGGCTTCTTCGAGGCAGACGACAAGGACGCCGCCTTAAAGGCGTGTCTCACGAGGCTTGGCATACGCGAGTTTCCCGAGCTTCGAATGATGAACCAGAGGGGCACGCGCAATCGCTTAGACGCACTCTGTGGTTCCCTGGGCGTCATGTGGCGCGACGTGAACCTCGCGCCGGGTTGGCAGAAGAACGCGTTTACCCCCATGCTGGGCCGTCTGGACACCGGCGAGCTCGTTGCCCTCCTCCCAGGAAAGTTATCGGGCTACCATGTGCTCGAGCCCATGTCTGGCCAGCAGAGGCGCGTCACGAAGAAGGTCGCACAACACATTGAGTCTGATGCGATCTGCTTCTACAAGCCGCTTCCAACATCCAAGCTGAACACCAGGAGCCTTTTGGCATACATGGCAGGCGTCTTTGACGTTCGTGACTACCTGCTCGTGCTCACTGCCTCCATCATGGCCACATTGGTGGGCCTACTTCCCGCATGGGCGAACCAAATCCTCTTTGGCACAGTCATACCGTCCCATGACGTCGGTCTTGTCCTGCCCATAGCGATCCTTTTGGTTGGCGTCACAATTTCGAGATCACTCGTGGACATTGTGCGTAACATCGTAATGGAGCGCCTGGCCATTAAGGTGCAGGTCAACGTGGAGGCAGCGGTCATGGCCCGCCTGCTCATGCTGCCTGCGGGATTCTTCAAGGAATATTCCGGCGGCAACTTGGCAAATCGTGCGCAGAGCATCAGTTTGCTCTGCGAGCAGCTCATGTCTGTGTATTTGGGCACCGGTCTCATGTCACTGCTCTCCTTGGTATACATTTTTCAGATTGCCGCCTACGCACCTCAGCTCGCCCTTCCGTCCTTGCTGGTGGTACTACTCGACAGCGTGGCCACCGTAGTGCTGGTAACGGTAAACGCCCGCTACGACCGCGACATGATGGAGTCAAACGCCTCCCTAAGCGGCACCGTAACCGCCCTTCTTACCGACATAAGCGAGATCAAGCTCACAGGCGCGGAGGAACGCGCCTTTGGCAAATGGGCAAAGGGCTATGCGCAGTACGCACGCCTGCGCTACAACCGTCCCCTCATCCTGCGCACCCTGCCCGCAATCGTCATGTTCATAAACATGATGGGTACCGTGGTCATATATGCCCTGGCAAGCCTCAGCGCCATGTCGGTGGCAAACTTCATGTCCTTTAACGTTGCCTTTGGGCAGGTGCTCGGAGCCATGCTCGAACTCTCCAACATGAGTGCCCAGATTTCCAGCATTAGGCCCACGCTCGAGCTCATCGAGCCCATATTGCAGGAAGTGCCCGAACTGGCCGAGGACAAGCCCATGTATAGCATCGCTCGAGGCGCGCTTGAGGTATCCAACCTCCACTTTCGCTATGACGAGTCACTGCCCTACGTAGTGCAGGATCTCTCGTTTAGCATCCGTGCCGGTGAGTATGTTGCCATCGTGGGCAAATCGGGATGCGGCAAGTCCACCATCATGCGACTCCTCCTCGGATTCGAGACACCACAGCGAGGGTCGATCTTCTATGATGGCAAGGATCTCAACGACGTCGACAAGCGTGCGCTTCGACGCTCCATTGGGACCGTCATGCAGGACGGAAGGCTCTTTTTGGGAAACATCCTCTCCAACATAACCATTGCCACGCCCCAGGCATCGCTCGATGACGCCTGGAAGGCGGCAGAGCTTGCGGGCATCGCGGACGACATCCGCATGATGCCCATGGGCATGCAGACCATGGTCACGGAGGGTTCTGGCGGCCTGTCTGGCGGACAGCGACAGAGACTCATGATCGCACGTGCCATCTGTGGCAACCGCAAGATCCTCATCTTCGACGAGGCAACGAGCGCGCTCGACAACGTCACGCAGCGACATGTTTCTGAGTCGCTTGCCAGCCTCGCGTGCACGCGCATCGTCATCGCGCACCGACTCTCCACCGTATTGGACTGCGACCGCATCCTGCTCATAGACGAGGGGCACATTGTGGAGGAAGGTAGCTACGACGAGCTCATGGAGCTTGACGGACAGTTTGCCGACCTTGTGCGGCGCCAGCAGGTGGGAAACGTAATCTAATCAGAGAACCCGGCCGAGGCAAGAAAGTACATCTTAGCGGGTTGCAGCTTGCCGTCGCACCATCGCACCTTGACCCATTGGGGCATGAGGACGAAGGAATAGGGCTCAACGCTCCCATCCGTGCGCCCCATCGGCAAAGATCGCGCGAAGGTCGCTTGGGGCACGAGCATCGCGCGCTCGTCGGCAATCCCCCATTCGTTCAGGAGGCGCATAATTCGCGAAGCGGGGCCATCCGCAAAGTTTTTGGTCACCTCTTCGGGCTGCTCTATGCCAAATTGTATGTCGAGCGCGAACGTCGTACCCAACTCCCCGCCTGGCAGCACGTCGAATTGAAAGTCCCCAAGAATGGATGGGATGCCCAGAAGTCGCGTCACATCGTTCAAGAGTGCATCGTCGTATGCCGTAAAGCCCGCTTGGTCGAATGCAGCCCTCACCCGTGCCTTGTCATTGGCGCACGCCGCCATCTCTGCGGCAGACAGGTACCCACACACGCGCAGTCCCGTATTCGGGCGCCCCCTAAAGAGCCCAAAGAAGGATAGCTGCCATTCGGCTGGCATCTTTGCCGCTTGGTCCAAAAACGTGGTAGCGCGCTCGGGCTCCCCAATCGCCTCGAAGAACGGCTTGACAAGTTCGAGGTTTCCCCGTGGCTGAAAATGAATCGCGGCGTCGCGCTCCACCTCTTCCTTTGTGTCCAGCTCAAAGCCAAAGGAGATTCTTTCGCCGTCCTCGTTTTGATCGAGGGTCTTCCACCACGACAGAAGGTCGTCGATGTTACCTGCGGTTGGGGCGTCTATGCGATCGTCTTCCTCAAGCTCGTTGTAGAGAAAGGTGACGTCCAAAAAGGGGTCGCCATAGAGCGGGAACTCGAGGTAGACGCTTGGGAACTTCTGCCCAATAACATACGGCTCAGCCAAAGTGCGCGCACGCTCAAAGCTCGGGCCAAAGAGGGCTTCCTTTCTGCCGTTGTCAGCGGCCTGCAGAAGAAGGACCTGATATGCGTCGTAATACGAGATTCTCATAGCGGCCTCCTGTTTTGGCTCAAGCTTGACTTCCAACCCTAGGCGTCAGCCCCGCTCCAGAGCGGCTTTTCCTTAAGGCTGAGCAATATCTCAAAGGGATCTTGCTGAGGAGTACTACGCACATACGCGTCGATTTTCTCAATTGCCTCATGTATTGACACGGATACTTCATCAATGTGCGGAGCCTGCTCGTCATCCAAGTACTCAGGCAGCCGGCCTCCCACATAGCCATCCGAGGAGACGCCCATAAACGTCTGCGCCAATCCGACGTCGTAGCCACCCGTGGCAAACAGCAGGCCCGTGAGGTCGGCCGTCAGCTCATCCCAGAGCACGTCTATGTTTTTTGGCATCTTTCGACGGCACACAACATGAGCGCACTCGTGATAGAGCCTGATCTCGCGCGAAAGGCGCAGCCACTCAGGTTCGTCATAGGGCGTGCGGTCGTACGAGACGTTGCTGTAGGGACCCGCAGACAAAACCACGAGCTCGCACCTAAAGGCCTTTGTCTGCGTGGCAAGGCGCCTGAACTCCGACGTCCAGTCCGTACCGCCCGACTGCTCGTAGCGCTCCCGCTCGCGCGCGACGGCACCCCAGTCCGCGAGGCCAAAGTAGGTGATCGCACCAACCTCGGGCAGAATCTCAACCGGCTGTGCGCGGTGCCCCACGATTTGCAAGAAGGTCTCGAAGTCGTGGCGCTCCTGCAAAAACACGGTCTCCACGGCGCCCGCAGGCGTATCCACGACGCGCAACTCGTCCTCATCGCTCGTGACGAAATGGTCCAAGTTCGCGTCCGGAATAACTATGCCGCGCCCCGCCGCCATGCGATGCAGCTCTTGCGCATCCTCTGCGGGCGCCACATACAACTGCGGAAATCGCTGCGCGAGGTTCGCAATTACCTCTTTGCCCATGTTCGTTCCTTTCAAAATGGTCCCGCCTCGCCCTTAACGGGCACTTGAGGACGGGACCATAACAAGCAGTTCCTATGGATGACAATTACAGCGCGTTACTTCGAGTGTGGTCCCGCCTCACGCACGGAGTCATCCATATTGGGATACTTCTTGGCCGCATTTTCCTCAAACATGGCCGCAAGCTTGCGTGCCTGCTCGTCGTATGCGAGTTTGTCGCTCCACGTCTTGCGCGGGTTGAGCACGATGTCGGGCACACCTTCGATGTGCTGGGGAACGTCCACGTTAAAGATGTCGTGATGCACGAACATGGTCTTCTCGATCTCGCCGGTAAGTGCCGCAGTAACCATGGCGCGCGTGTAGGGCAGGTTTATGCGCTTGCCCTCTCCGTAGGCTCCGCCCGTCCAACCAGTGTTGATGAGGTACACGCGCGTGCCGTACTTTTCCATGCGCTCGCCGAACATCTTGGCGTAGTGCATGGGGTCGAGCGGCATGAACGGCTCGCCGAACAGCGTAGAGAAGGTGGGCGTAGGCTCGGTGATGCCACGCTCCGTACCGGCAACCTTGCTGGTAAAGCCGCTTACGAAGTGGTACATGGCAGCGTCCTTGGAGAGACGCGATATGGGCGGGAGCACGCCAAACGCATCGGCGGTAAGCATGATTACCACCTTTGGCGCACCGCCATAGCCGAGCATCTGCGCATTGCTGATGTATTCCACGGGATAGGCCACGCGCGTGTTCTCGGTAAGGCCCTCGTCAAAGTAGTCGGGTACGCGTGAGCCAGGCGTGAGCGCGACGTTCTCCATTACGGAGCCAAAGCGAATGGCCTGGAAGATCTCCGGCTCGGTTACGTAGGAGATGCGAATCGCCTTTGCGTAGCAGCCGCCCTCGAAGTTGAATACGCCGTCATCGGACCAGCCATGCTCGTCGTCGCCAATAAGCGCACGATTGGGATCGGCCGAGAGCGTCGTCTTGCCGGTACCCGAGAGGCCAAAGAACACGGCGGTGTCGCCTGTTACGGGGTCCATGTTGCACGACGAGTGCATGGGCAGGACGTTCTCCTCCTCGGGCATGAGATAGTTCATGACCGAGAAGATGCCCTTCTTTATCTCACCGGAGTACTGCGTGCCTGCGATGACGATCTTTCGATCCTCAAAGTTGAGCAGAACCACGGCCTCGGAGTGCGTGCCGTACTCCTCGGGGTCGAGCTTGAGCATAGGCGCGGCAAGCACCACGAAATCCGGCTCGCCATAGTTGTCGTGCTCCTCCTTGGAGGGGCGTACGAGCATCTGGGTGGTAAAGAGCGCCTGGCTCGCGAGCTCGGTGATCACCGTGAACTTGCGCGAATACTTGCGCTGGGCACCGGTCATGCCATGCACCACAAACAGGTCTTGGTGGGCCAGGTGCTCACACACCGCCGCCTTGATCTTCTCGTATCCCTCTTGGCTGAAGGGCTTGTTCACGTTGCCCCATGCGATCTTGTCGTGCACATCGGGCGTGTCGACGATAAAGCGATCCTCGGGAGAACGGCCCGTGTACTTGCCCGTCTTAACACGAAGCGCGCCTGTATCGGTAAGCTTTCCCTCTCGACGAGAGAGTGCCTTCTCAACAAGCTTGGCAGGGCTTCCGTCGATGAGGACCGCTCCGGTCCTGTCGCGGATGCCACACTTCGTAAGCTGGTCGTCTATCATGCAACCTCCTTGCGTCTTTGGCTGGCCTGCAATACGCGCAACGTTTTCAAAAACGGCATGCCAACCCTTTCTAGCACGCTGATTGTAGTATAAGTGCACAATTACGTATATGGATAAGTGAAATCTTGTAAGAAATACACGTCTTCATCTGCGATTCGTTTCGCAAGTTTATAGTTTTGTAAACTTTTGTCAACTCCGCTGAAACCGCATATACACATTTTGAGCCAAAGTGACGCAACCCTCGTCGATGTCCTGCGCTAACCGAGCTTTGGACGCCTGCGAGGGAAAAGACGAAGCGCCCCCGCATTGTCACGTTCATTATTAGTTGCAATGACAATTGCGAAGAGAGGAGCCCCATGAGCGAACTCATTACCGTAGGAGCAAATGCTCTGCAAGCAAGCGTGGATACCGCCGGCGCTCAGCTGATGAGCCTGAAGAAGGACGGCAAGGAATACCTGTGGCAGCGCGATCCCAAGTGGTGGCCTCGCTGCGCACCCGTGCTCTTCCCCATAGTGGGCAACATCCGCAACGACGAGGCCGACTCCGCACAGGGCAAAATCCGCTTTGGCAGGCACGGCCTCGCCCGTAACTATGAGTTTGAGGTTACCAAGAAGACCGACGACCTCGTTACGCTTTCGCTCTCCTCCACCGAGGACACGCGCTCCAAGTTCCCCTACGACTTCCGCCTGGACATGACCTACGCCGCTACCGACGATGCCCTGGAGCAGCGCTTTACGGTAACGAACACGGGTGACGTCACGCTGCCGTTCGTGGTTGGCGGACACCCCGCGTTCAACGTTCCCGCACCTGGCTGCGAGGACGAGGACTTTGGCGACTACGCCCTGCGCTTTGCCGAGCCCTGGACCTACGCCTCCCCCACCATCAACACCACCACAGGTCTCATCGACTACCAGACGCGCTTCTCGCTGCTGGAAGACTCCGACACGCTGCCCGTAAGCCATCGCCTCTTTGACGTGGACACCCTCATATTCGAGGACGTGCCGCAGCGCACCGTCTCGCTCGTCGGCCCCTCCGGCCATGGCATGCAGGTCGACTTTGAGGGCTTCGACTACCTGGGCGTATGGAGCGCAGCCAATGACGCGCCCTTTATTGCCCTGGAGCCTTGGCGCGGTACCGCCACCGGCACCGACGAGGACGACACGTTTGAGCACAAGCGCGGCATGGACTTCCTCGAGCCTGGCGAAACAGCTGAGTACGCCTTCTTCATGAAGCCGCTGTAAGACGTCTTTCGCTCCATTTATTCGCGCCCCGCGGGAACTTTCCTTGCTTCCCGCGGGGCGCTACCATTACATGTCCATTGACGAAGCCTATCGCCGTATGTCCAAACCGGAATCGGCAGTAACCTGGAAGCCGATGCCATCAAGTTTTGCGCCTGCGGCAATCGAACCGTTGTAGCTGGCGTTTCGTATAGTCATATTCGAGCCAGATGCCGAGAAGGCCCCGTTCCATCCGTTAAGGACCGAAACGGATTTGTTGAATGGAACCGTAACGCTCCACGACGACACGGACCCGCCGTTGTTTTTGATTGACAGATCGTATTGGTAGCACGTCTTGCCATTACCCGACTGCCACGAGCTCGAGAAGGTGGCAACGCACGTAAAGTTCCCGCTCTTGAACGTAACTGACCTGTTCGCAGGTGCGCTTGGACTACTCCCGCCCGTTTGCGTGGTTGAGTGATCCGCACCAGCAGGCAACGAACCGTTGAGCGCCTTGAGGAGCCAGTTGCCCGAGGTGGAGAGGTCACCGGTCTTGAATCCCGAGGACGCACCGCAACTGCTCTTTATTGCGGACGCCGATTCGGCCTTGTTGCACAGGCTCCACATGCACCAGCTCACACCCAGGCTGTTCATGGTGGTTATCCAGGAATTTGCAGAACTCTGGTCTATGGAGCCGTTGCCGCTCGCGTCGCAGATGCCAAACTCGGTAACGAATATGGGCAGACCGCCCTTTACGGCACGAACCATGCGGTTACGCAAGTCGTCCTTGTGAGATGCGGCATAGAAATGCAGCGCATACATTACGTTGTCATAGCGAAGCGGCTTTGCCGCGGCCTTGTCAACCTCTTGCGACCATGTGGGGGTTCCCACGATAATAATTGCGTCTGGGTCATTTTTGCGGATGACGGGGATTACCTTGTCGGCATATGTGCGAATCTGATCCCACGTGGTGCCACCATTCGGCTCATTGCAAATCTCGTAGATAACGTTGTTGTTGCCCTTGAAGGTTGATGAGACGTCGTTAAAGAACTCCTTTGCCTCATTGACGTGCGTGTTCGGGTTTCCATCCGAAAGAATGTGCCAGTCCACGATGGCATAGAGGTCGTTGTTTGTTGCATAGCGGACGCCAGACTTCACGAGGTTTCGCAGGTTCGTCTTGTTGCCACCCGTGCAATATCCGCCATATTCTTGAGTGTACATCGCAAGGCGCACGACGTTGGCGTTCCATTCGCTGCGCAGCTGCTTAAAGCAGTCGTTGTTTACGTATTGCGGGAACCATGCAATGCCATGCGTACTCACGCCGTGGAGCTGAATCGCACTGCCGCTTCCATCTACAAGCTGGTTGCCCTTAACCCGTAACGCTCCAGCAGACTTGGGCCCGCGCGATGTCGCGCGCGAGGTTGAGCCAGAGCTCACCCCATTCGACCCCTTTTGCGAAAACGCGTTGCCGTTCGACTGTTTTATGCCGCGATAGGTTGTTGGGGGCGCGTTTGAACCCTTGGATGTCAGAACTATTTGGATGCCCTCGAGCCTCCAGCCGTATCCGGCCGTTCCTGCCTGAGCGCCGTTCTTCGCCCACCCCATCCAGCCGATGTTTTGCGCATGGACGCGATACCACACGTCGTAATGGTCGGCCATTGTGCCATAAAGGCGAATCTGTATGGCCTCGAGCCGCAGGCTTCGTCCGCTCGTGCCGCTCATTTTTCCATCGCTTCTCCAGCCCTGCCAACCGATGTTCTGGACGTGAGTGCGATATTGGATGCCACCGTCATAGTCCTTGTCGCCAAGGGCGATGTTTATTCCCTCAAGCCGTTTGCTCTTTCCACTGGTGCCGCTCATGGCGCCGTCATACTTCCACCCTTGCCATCCATAGTCCTGTACATGCGTGCGATACTGGAGGCGTCGGGTTGCAAAGGGCTCCTTGGTGGTGCCCGGAGCCGCGCTCCCTTTGGGAAGAAGGCGAACCTCTATTCCTTCCAAACGCAAGCCGTACGTTGCCGTGCCGGCTCGGTTGCCGTTATTTGCCCAGCCCATCCAGCCAAAGTTTTGTGCGTGGACGCGATACCATACGTCGTAGCTATTGGCGATTGAGCCTACGAGGCGAATCTGTATGGCCTCAAGACGCAGGCCTCGTCCTCTCGTGCCGCTCATGGCGCCGTCGCGTTTCCAGCCCTGCCAGCCAACGTTTTGCACGTGGGTTCGATATTCTACGGACCCGGACGCACCTTCTAGCTTAATCTGAATGCCTTCGAGTCGGAGACCTCGTCCTCTCGTGCCGCTCATGGCGCCGTCGCGTTTCCAGCCCTGCCAGCCAACGTTTTGCACGTGGGTTCTATATGTTACGCGAGGTGCTGCCGCCTCGGCATCAACCTTATCTGTAGGTTCAGCTACAGCCTTAGGCTCAACCTCAACCTTAGCCAATTCCTCCTCTGCGGCACTGAGCTTGTCGGCTTCCTCTTCGGTTGTGACCTCAGCCTCGTATGATTCTGCCTCTTCGTTTTTCTTGCCATTCTGCATGCTAAGAGGCTTTTTGGCTGTATCCGCATTGTTTGCGTCCTTAGTTTCCTGAACATCACTTTGCTGGGGTTCGCTCGCAACCTCGTTGGGCTGAATAGCGTTTTCCTGCACGCCATCGACTGACTGCGAAGAGCTGTTCTTTTCCGACGTCAGCGCTTCCTCCTGGGTTTGGGGGCGTTTTGAATCCAACGCCTCGGTCGCGTACCCAGAGCCAACCGGAGTAAGAGCGAGGACCAATACCATGGATATAAAAGCTGACAAAACCCTCTTCGATGACTGCATCTTGGCTTCCTTCCTGTAGTTCACGTCCATAATAGATGATTCAGCAATTTGTGCGCGAGGGGGCTTACGCGAATCAGCCAAGATACGAATATGCGACGCCGGGTATGCCGGGAACGCGAACGGTGCGAGCGCGGCGCGGCCGGGTATGCCGGGAACGCGAACGGTGCGAGCGCGGCGCGGCCGGGTATGCCGGGAACGCGAACGGTGCGAGCGCGGCGCGGCCGGGTTTGCCGGGATAAGCCGCACTGTGGACGAATCCAGCAAACGCTTGCTCGCTTCGACCACAGTGTGGCCGATCCCAGCAAACGCGCCCGCATCGTTCGCGAATCGGGCAAACGCTTGCTCGCTTCGACCACAGTGTGGCCGATCCCAGCAAACGCGCCCGCATCGTTCGCAATCCCAGCAAACGCTTGTTCGCTTCGGCCTCACAGAGCCCCCTCTTGGCAAATACCTCCTGCCATCCCAACAAAACACGCACACAGAACGTTTTATGGCTACAATATGCGCATGGACGAGCGAATACACATAGCAATCCAAACTGGAAAGACCTCGTGGGGCGCCCACCAATCAGGCCAAATCGAGCTTTCGCACCTCACGCTGCCCATCAAATACGACGAGCGAGAGGCCCCCTATGTTCCAGGAGACAAGACCCTCATAAGCCTTTCCGACGAAGGACAGGTTTGCGTGTGCGCCTACGCAGAGTCGCAACCAGACTCGAGCCTCGTGGGCATCGGCGTCGATCTTGCCTCCCCCGAGGACTTCGAGCGCCCAGGCGCCGAGCGCTTTGCGGAGCTGATCTTCTCTCCCCGTGAACGAGAGCTCGCCGAATGTATGTGCGCAAAAACCAACATGCGACTAGCCCTTGCCTATGCCGTCCTGTTCGGCGCCAAGGAAGCGGCCTTCAAGGCAACGGCTCGCCCGCTTCGCATGTGGTACCAAACCCACGACGAACCATTGGAGTTTGAGGTGCGCGACTTTGGCAGCCAAGAACTCGGCCTTGTTCGCGGCGACCTCCGTCGTGGCGCAGCGCAGCGGGCTATGGACCTTATGGGCATAGCGCGCATTCAAACGACGTTCGAGCAACTGGAGGGAATGGCCCTCATTATGGCGAAGGCATACTGCGACGTGCCGTCTGCCCGTACGTGATATGCAACCCACCTAAGTGCCATTCCAACAGAGGGTACAAATATTTAGTCTGAACTATGAAAAGCCGGCAGCCGGGAGGGGAAATGAAAAAGTTCAAAATCGGACTCATGTCCGTCCACTCCGCCATCGACTATCCGCACGCACTCAGGATGGGCGTCCAAAACACCCTGGAAGAGTCAGGCCACTTCCTCGTTACCATAGCGGAACTCATACCCTACCACACGCTTACCAACGCCGAGTCTTATCTTCGCGTTGCCTGTGAGATCGCGGCGCGCCTTGACCTCGATGCAGTTATCTTTCCCGCAGGCTGCACAACGTCTTACTTAGAGGGCGATACCCCCAAAGCCTTGGAGCTCCTTCAGATCTTGGACAAGTCCAAGACCCTTGTTCTGGAAAGGAAGGTGCCGGGCTTTCGGTGCCTCACCAAAAACAACGCGCCTGGCATGCACGCGTGCATGCGCCATCTTATTGAGAACTGCGGCTTCACCAAGATCGCCTTCATCAGCGGCCCAGAGCACAGCACGGGTGCACGGGAGCGAGAGGCAATCTACTTTGAGGAGATGCGGGCGCATGGCATTGAACCTTCGCCATCCCTCTTTGCACGCGGCGTCTTTTCGGGCGACTGTGCTGACGTCATAGGCGAGGTGATCGACAACAACCCCGACCTCGAGGCCATAGCCTGCGCCTGCGACCTCATTGCCTACACCACCTATGCCGTGCTGCGCGAGCGTGGTCTCAATGTTGGCGAGGACATTGCCGTGACGGGCTTTGACGACAATCCCCGATCCGCGCACCTCGATCCGCCCCTCTCTACCGTCCATATGACGAGCTATGACTACGGTTGCATGGCGGCTCGCGAGGTACTACGCCTTTGCGAGGGACAAGAACAGGAACACTACGAGCTGTCGAGTACGTTCGTAGCGCGCAATTCCTGCGGCGAGGACGTTCGAAGCGGCGTGCAGTACTATCGCGAGCTCCTTCGCCAACAACCGTTTCCCGCCGACAAGTTCATAGATGGCATGGTTAACTCAACGCTCGTGATGGCCGGGCCGCGCGTTCGTGCCGATTTCCGCGCTCGAATGGAGTCGTTCTTCAACAAGGTTCGCACAGCTGTCATCCAGCATCGTCTGAGCCCGTCCGACGACGATCTGCTCTTCTCTACGCAGGATCTCAATGCGCTCTTTAGCCAGGACTATCGCACGCACCTCTCACTCGAAGGCTTCCACTCCACTGCAATCACGCTGCTCGAGGCGCTTTTGGAGGAGTCGCCAAAAGAGGACTCCACGTGGGTCATCGAGCAGATCTCGCATCTGCACCTTAGGGTGGCGCGCTTGCTCAACAGCGCGGCGCACTTTGACACGCTCAAGTCAAACGAGCGAGAGTGGATAACCTCGCATACCGTAGACGACGCGCTGCGCGAGGACCGCCATCCCAAGCGTGCGTATGGGCTCATAATGCAGGAGCTCGTGCGCATGGGAATTCGCGAGACCGATTTGCTGCTCCTGGAGCAACCCGTCGAGATTGGCGGCGGCAGGGTCTTTGCGCTCAACGACAAGCTGCGACCGGTGGCATCCATAAACCATGGCGTGATTAACGTGCGTGACGCTAACGAGGAGGTGCTCTTCCAAGAGCTTCTGTCGCATGCGCACATGCAACATGGCGAAACGTCGGAATGCGTTGTGGGCGGCATTCTTGCTGGATACGAGCTCATAGGCATTGCGATCATGGACGGGGGGACGCTTAGCGACCACGATCAGCTTATGGTGTTCCTCAACCTTGGCTTTGCGCTCAAGCACCTTCAGATGATCGCCAACGAGCGCGAGATGAACGAGATACTCAATCAGAACAACCTCTTGCTTACCCAGCAGTCCCAGCACGACGAGATGACGGGCCTGCTCAACCGCCGCGGCTTCCAAAATCGGGTGGCGCATCTACTGAAGAGGGAGGTCGGCAGCAAGGCGGCAATTCTGTTCTTAGACCTCGATGGGCTCAAGACGATAAACGACACGTTTGGGCACAAGCACGGAGACGAGGCAATAAAGGCAACTGCTTCGGTCTTGTTGGCGCACATTCCCGAAGACGGCGCACTGAGCAGGCTTGGCGGCGATGAGTTCGTGGCCTTTATGACGTTGCGCGAAGGCACGACGACGGACGGGGTCATCGATGCCATACAGCAGTCCATGCAGGAGTTCGAGGCTAGCCACAAGCTGTCCTACAAACTCTCTATCTCGGCTGGCGCGAGCGTGTTTTACGTCAACGACTCCTCGCTCGATAGCATAGACGAGCTTATGAGAGAGGCGGACGAGCACCTTTACCAGATGAAGAGGAAGCGCAAGACGAGCCGCCGCTACGAACGCGACTAGCGCGTCCGAACAATGCCCAGCACACAAGGAGAGGCGCCAGGCCCACGAAGGGAACCCGGCGCCTCTTTGGATACGAATCTCGGAGGTTAGAGGTTAAGGCAGTGCTAGCGATGGATGTACTCCCCCGCCTGATAGCGAGGCGGAACCACGGGAATCTCTATCCAGGACTGGCACTCGCCACCAGTGTGGATTACGTGCGTGCCCTTGGCCTCCTCGTCCCAAGCGAGCGGCTCGAACCATCCCTCGCGGATGTAGCGACCCGCAATCTGAATGCGGAAGCGCTCGCCCTTGTGGTACACGCGCGCCGTGGGTACGATGGCAATGTCCACCTCGGCGACCTCGCCCTCGGCCAGCTTTTGGCTGCTGGTGTTGGCAAGCACGGGACGGTGCTTGCGCGTAAGGCGACGGTCGAGCTCGCGGCGGGAAACGCGGCACTTGCCCCAGGCACCGGGATGCGGCTCGTCGAGCGTAAGCCAAGGCACCCACTCGCCATCGGCCGTAGCCTTTTGGATGTTTACGAAGAGGTCCATGTCGTCCCAACCCTCACAAGAGAGGAACAGGTGCAGCGTCATGTGACCGGTGATCTCGGTGTCCTCGGGAAGGACCCACTCAAAGCGGACTTCCTCGTCAACCGGGTTATACTTCGCAACTGCCTGGGACTCGACGGGGGTCGTGTCGAGCGCGAAGGTCTGGATGTGGTCGGTCTCCACGGAGCTAAGCGTCGTCGAGGCATCCAGGTAGAGCTTGCGATACTCGGTGCGCTTGATGGGCCACGCCTTCTCGGGCCTGCGCTCCTGATAGTCGACGTCATAGCCATCCATAATGTCCAGGCGCACACGCGGGGTCATCTCCCAGCCGTTGTGGATGTCCTTGAGATAGCGGTCGTAATAACGGCGCAGCTCCTCGAGGTTGTTGGGATCGTAGGTGTCGGGCCACTCGAAGTCACGATGCGCGCGGAGCCACTTGTTGTGGGAGCGGCAGCGGTTGTATGCGTTGACGGAGCCCGGAAGGTGGAAGTGGCTCCAGCCGGCAGTCTGGTACACGGGGCACTTGACGTTGCGGAAATTGGGGCGCTTGTCTTCCCAGTAGGGGTTCATGTCGGGATACATCTTGGCCATGGCAACCTGATCGTCCACGCCATTGGGGCCCGTTACCTGCGCGGCAATGAACTTGTTGAACGAAAGCGCGGGAACGCCACCCTCAAAGAAGCTCTCGCGGTACAGGTCGGTGGTGGACTCCCAGGGAGCTATGCAGGCCAGATGCGGCGGCTGCGTGGAGGCAATGCCCCACTGGTGCATGGCCACACCGGAGTTGCCCGCCATGCCGATCTTGCCGTTGGACCAAGGCTGCTCGGCAACCCACTCCACGAAGTCGTAGCCGTCCTCGCGATCCTGGTGCGTGAACATGTGCACGCTGCCCTCGGAGTGACCGGCGCCGCGCACATCCACGTTTGCCACGGCATAGCCGTAATGGCACCAATACAGAGGGTCTGGACTCTCGAACTTCGCGCACTTGGACACGGTTTGGGGCGGAACGCCCATGATCTGCCACTCGCTCATGCCGTCACCGGGACGCTTGCCAAACCAAGACCAGCTCACGATGGTGGGGCACTTTACGTCGTCGTCCGCGGGACGATAGATGTCGGCGTAGATCTTGGTGCCGTCGCGCATAACGACCTCTTGGTCCTGCATGCACACGATGCCCGGCACGACCTCGTAGGTGTGGGGGTTGAACGGCGGACAAAAGCCCTGGCCCATGCGTGCCATGGGGTCGTCGGATGCCGAGAGGTCGACGTCGGCCTGGTTGTCGTTCGGCTGGCGGGCGACACGGTAGGCCGCCATCATCTCGGTGCCGCCAAACTCCTCCCTGTGGAGGAAGATGTATCCCTCGGTGTCGGGATCCCAGTAAATGGGGCACTCGTCCTCGTTAAAGCTCGCAACCTCTCCGGTCATCTGAATGAGGTCAGAGAGCTTCTTGTCGGTAATGGGAACCCAGTCTTCCGGAATGCGAGGCTCAAGAAATGCCATGTTCTAACCTCCTTTACTCGTCGAGAAGGTCGGCTACGAAGTCCACGGCCTCGCCAAAGGTGGCGCAGCGGCGGAACTTCATGTAGGGGACCTCCACGTCGAGCTCGTCCTCGAGGTAGGTGGTAATCTGGCTTACCTGCACCGACTTGATGTTAAGGTCTGCAAACTTGGTGTCCAGCGAGAACTCCGAGGGGTCCTTGCCAAAGAGCTGGCTCGCACGCTCGCACAACGCATCATATACTTCCTGACGATCCTCATCCATTTTTGGTCTCCCTTCAGCGAGATTACTTAACTTGCCTATATATAGTCTCGCCTGTTTGCAAGCAAAGTGCCATGTCTTACGATTCAAACAACGCCACAAATGCCCACACCCATTTGTGCAATATGACAAGGGGACAGGTCAGACATGACAAGGGGACAGGTCACTTGTCAGCTTTTCCATGACACATGACAAGGGGACAGGTCACTTGTCAGCTTTTCTATCCAAGTGCTTCCGCAAGAAGTCATCCACGATGGCCAGCACCTCGGGTGACCAGAACTCCGGGCCGCCGTGGTCCGCGTCGCGCAGCAAATAGAGCGACGACTCATGTCCCGTCGCCAAAAGGCGCTCGTGCAACAGCACGCTGCAACGCGTGTTTACCGTACGGTCTTTGGTTCCGTGAAAATGAATCACGGGTGCGATCTGCGTTTGCTCGTCTATGTTGCAGCGGACGCTCAGCCGTTTGCAGGCGTCACGGTCCTCGTTGAGGTTTATTCCGCCCATCTGCATGCCCTCAGGCGAATCGGGCTCGTTGTGATTCGTGGTGCAGGGGTTGGAGTCCTCAAACGTGAGGTCGGTGGAACCGTAGTAGTTGACGATGGCATCCACCTCGGCGGAAACGCCGGGGAACAGATTGTGCTCGCTCTTGTCGTCGTGCAAAATGCCAGCGTACACAGCGGTGTGACCACCCGACGAGTCTCCCATCACCGCCATGCGATTTGGGTCCACAGCATACATGGCGGCGTTAACGCGCATGAATCGCACGGCGTTGCGCGCGTCACGCACCGGGTCAGGAAAGACGCCCAAGCCACTCTCGCGGTACTGCACCACAGCCACCACGTAGCCAAGGCTCGCAAGCCGCGCGATGCAGGGAAGGTTGGCGTAGACGTCTTGCTCCTCCCACGCGGACCCCTGCACATACACGATGCAAGGATACGTTCGGGTGGCCGCACGACCCTCTTTCGGCGCCTTGGCATTGCGCGAGTTGGGGATGAGGATCTGCAGCACGCGCGGCACGCCTCCCACGCTTTGGTACTCGACGTTCGGTACGTAGCGCGCACCGGGCTCGTCGCCGGTGGTATTGAGCCACACCGCGCCTTCCACGTCCTCATCGAATGCCGGAAACTCATTGTATTCCCAGGCTCTAACTTCCATGTCCTCCTCCAAACCTGACAAGGGGACAGGTCACTTGTCAGCTTTTTGCTTCGATACTCTCTGTATGACTCCCCTGCTGATTCCCGTAAGGCGCTCGACCTGTCGCACCGAGAGCCTCGCAACGAGTAGCTTACATATTCCATTATCTCGAGTCTTGCGATCAAGTGACTTCAACTCGTCCAAACTCGTACCATCAAGCACATCTTCCGCAATTCGAATCGCAACCTTGTCTGGCATCGACGTCGTTGTCTTGCGTAACGAGTCCACGTCCAAACAAGACGCCTCCTTGGCGTAGGCCTCGTGGTAGCGGACAAAAGAATCCACGCCACCAAACACCCCGAGGACATACTCGGTAGTGGCGACTTCCGAACACCCTTCCCTGCCCACATACTCACCGTAACTGCTCCATGGACACTCATCCTGCTTCGCGATGTGTGCCTTCTGCGGGTTGTAGTGAATGTAGCTTACCACGGTAACTAGATACGCTTCGGTTCCAACGGGCTCACTGTCAAAGCGCTCCTGGAACAGGTGCCCAACGCGTCCGTGCCTCATGTTGAAGTGCTGTGCATACCGACCGCAAAGTTCTTTCATGCAGGCGCTAATGCGAACCATGGGAGCGCGAAGGAGCAAATGGAAATGGTTGCCCATAAGACACCATGCAAACACCTCCACGCGTGCAGCAGTGCTGTGTTTTACAAGGAGCTGAGTAAACAGCTCGCGGTCCTCGTCATCTTCAAAAATGAGCTGCCGTCCGGTTCCGCGAGAAACAACGTGATAGATCTGGCTCTCGCACTGTTTGCGTGGTGTTCGCATGTTTCCACCTCATCCCCTTGACACGAGTGTTGCAATCTTAACGCAAGCATTCGTGTTAGGGACGCAAATGCAAAAACTGATAATCTCCGACATTTGAACTTTGATGTTAAAAGCTGACAAGTGACCTGTCCCCTTGTCAGACAAAAAGCTGACAAGTGACCTGTCCCCTTGTCAGACAGTCTGTCCCCTTGTCCTTGTCAGTCTTATCGCGCACATTGCGATCGCCGTGTTAGACTAACCAAAGAGTTATAGAAAGGAGCTCTTATGTGCACAGGCATCCGATTTACCGACAACAGCGGGAACATGTACTTCGGCCGCAATCTGGACTGGAGCTGTGGCTATGGCCAACGCGTCGTTATCACGCCTACGGGATGGGCACCGAATTCTCCCTTTGGCGCGATCGAGGCGCTTAAATACCCTGTTTACGGCATGGGCATCGTCGCCGAGAACACCCCGCTGTACTTCGATTGCGCAAACGACGCCGGCCTGGCGGTCGCCGGCCTCAACTTCCCCGGCTACGCCCAGTACGAGGAGGGTCCCTTTAAGGACAAGACCAACGTGTGCGCGTGGGAGTTCCCCCTATGGGTCGTCGCGAACTTTGCGACAGTGGACCAGGTCGAAGAGGCGCTCAAAAGCACCGCAATCGTGAATCGTCCCATCAACGAGCAATTCCCCTGCTCCTTGCTGCACTGGATTATTGGCGACGCCAACC
Organism: Atopobiaceae bacterium; assembly: GCA_017545665.1. Lineage (GTDB taxonomy): Bacteria > Actinomycetota > Coriobacteriia > Coriobacteriales > Atopobiaceae > RUG440. Next base: position 30,472 of record JAFWKQ010000038.1, on the reverse strand, counting down.
GCAGCATCGTGGTGGAGTACATGGCCGACGGCATGCACGTGTATCACGACGACTTTGACGTGCTGGCCAACCAGCCCACCTTTGCCTACCACCAGGAGAACGTGCGCAACTACATCTCGTGCAACCCCGAGGTCGCCGGTCCCCTGTCGTGGCGTACCGCGGAGCTTTCCGCCTTCGGTTCGGGCAGCAGCATGCGAGGCATACCGGGCGACTGCTACTCTCCCTCCCGTTTCGTGCGTGTGGCCTATTTCAATGCCCACTATCCGCAAAAGGAAACCGAGGCGGAAAACGTGAGCCGCCTGTTCCACACGCTCGGCGGCGTCTCCATGGTGGACGGCGCGGCAAAGATGGGCGACGGCGCCTACGAGATCACTGTGTATACCGGCGGAATGTCCACCCGCACGAACACCTATTACTACAACACGTACGACGACCCCGCGATCGTGAGCGTCGCACTTGCCGACTACGACACCACGGGAAGCGAAATCGTGCAGGTAGAATAGGATAATCCCAACACAGCCATCAAGGTTGTCTACAACAAGGCTACGCGCGTGATTTTGGACGCACAGCTTGCCTCCACCTACTACATGAGCCGCACAATATAGGTTCAGCTCGCCTTTGCAGATGTTTGCGTTAGGGATGTAGGATAATACGAAAAAGGGCGGAAGGGTTGTGCTATGGCCAAACGATCAAGCGTTATAGATGCGTTGTGCTGGCGTGGTCTCTACTTTGAACTCAAAGCACGAGAGCGTTGGGCGATCTTCCTTATACTGGCTGTTCTATGCATAAGCATAACGTTTACGAACTTTGATATTATCGGTATCGAATATGCATACGACCATATGTTCTATCTAATAGTGGCCATTTGCCCAATACCCATTACGGCATTACTTTAAAATACGTGCGGTGGAATCAAGAGCGAGGCGAACTACCTTCATCTTCAAACTAAGCTGTTGGAAGATGAAGGTGCGGCGTTTGAAGACTTTTCCAAAAACCGCGTGCATTTGGTAGCAGATCACGCCACCAAGACGTTTGCCAGATGCAATGCCACAAGATTCAGCGTTCCAGAGCACCGCACAGAATAGAACCTTTTGATATCATGTTTATCGTATACGGCAATCGTGCGAGGAGCCATATCCACTTCGGCGGCGAATCCAACAATCACACCACGAGAACGGATATCATGCGGTAGGCTTAACGGCCACTTGTCCGACTTCGAGTTCGGCTCCGTGCTTCCCAAGTCGGAAGAGGGCGAGGCGCTCGGGCGCGAGATCAACGCATGGCTGGACAAGGTCAAAAAATCTGGTGAACTCGAGCAGATGACGAACAGATGGACCAAGGGCAAAGACAGCGAGAAGGTCGTTCCCAACTACGAATCCCTTCCCGCCACAAAAGGCACGCTCACCATGGCAACCGAAGGCGCCTATCCGCCCATGAACTACTATCGAGACAACGAGTTGGTGGGGCTGGAGATCGAGCTCGCCGCGCGGTTTTGCGAGAGTACCGGATACGGGCTAAAGATCACCCCCATGAACTTTGACGCCACCTTGCCCGCCGTGCAGTCGGGCAAGGCGTACTTTGCCCTAGCGGCGCTCGGCTTTGTGGTGTTCCTACTATGCCGCAACGGTGGACGCATCGCAAACGGAATCAGCGGCGCACCAAAGACGAAATTCTTAAGGGAGTGATAACCGATGATTAGAATCGAACATCTCCGCAAGGAATACCCCAACGTCACTCCCCTCAAGGACGTAAGTGCCACCGTCAACGACGGAGACGTCGTATCGGTTATCGGACCGTCCGGCACGGGAAAGAGCACGCTCCTGCGGTGCATCAACCAACTCGAGAAGCCTACCTCGGGAAAGGTCTGGCTCGATGACGTGGAAATAACCGACCCCGCATGCAACATCAACGAGGTTCGCAAGAGGCTGGGCATGGTGTTTCAGTCCTTCAACCTGTTCGGACACCGCACGGTGATCGAGAACGTGATGCTTCCCCCCATAGAGCTGTTGGGAGCCACAAAGCAGGACGCCTACAACAAGGCCATGTGGCTGTTGCGCATGGTGGGTCTCGCAAGCAAGGCCCTAAACTATCCCGACGAGCTCTCGGGCGGACAAAAGCAGCGCATCGCCATCGCCCGCACACTCGTCATGGACCCCGAGGTGATCCTCTTCGACGAGCCCACCAGCGCGCTCGACCCCACGATGGTGGGCGAAGTTCAGGCCGTCACCCGCGAGCTGGCAAATACCGGCAAGACGCTCATGATCGTGGCGCACGAGATGTCGTTCGCTCGCGCCATCTGCAACCGCGTCTTCTACATGGACGAAGGTGGCATCTATGAGGAAGGCGACCCCTATCAGGTTTTCGACAACCCCGTTCGCGAGAAAACCCGCAGGTTCGTGCACCGCCTCAATGTGCTGGAGATAGAGATCGAAGACAAGGACTACGACTTCTTCGAAATGATGAGTGAGATCGAGAAATACGGAATTAGAAGCGAGCTGCCGCCAGTCCAGGCATTCCACCTCCAACTCGTGTTCGAGGAGATTCTCCAGCTCATCATGGCGACCCTTGCCGACGCCAAGCTCAAGGCAACCATCGAGTGGTCGGGCACACTGCAGCAGGCGACTCTTGAATTTCTGTACAACGGACCCGCCTTAGACGCAACGAAGGGAGCGTACGATCTGGTAAGCAACGTCCTCAAAACCGGCATATCGTAGATTGATTACGCATTTGAGGAGGGAGCTGAGCTTCCGAAAAAGATCGTGGTCACCATCCGCCAAGGATAGTGCGTTCGCCCCTAAAACCTCAAGGGCACCCTAAGCGTTGTATAGTACAATAAAGGTATAGTTATTGGCCTAAGGCTGGGAGGTCGCAGATGGACCATGTGCGAAGCGCAGTATTTCGCTGCAAGGACTACCTATGGGTCTTCTTGTTTCTCATCATCTTCCTCAACGGCTTCGAGTCTGGCGGTTACCAGGCAAGCCTGCTGAGCATAGGCCAGAGCTACGACCTCTCCATAACCTCCATGGGATTTTACGCCGCGTTGGAACTGCTCGCCGACATGCTCGCGCCCTTGCTCCTGGGTAGATGGGCAGACCGCGTGGGAAAGGGCAAAAGCATAACGATTATGCTCAGCCTGCAAATCATCTCGTGCCTGGGGCTGCTCCTCGCGCCTTCCAGCGTATTCTTCCTGGCGGGCATGTTTTTGCTTGGCATTTCCACCAGCGCACTGCAGTTCATCGCCATCGCAGCACTTGCGGACGCCTATCCGGTGAGCAAGGACCGTCGCATCGGCTATCTTACGTCCATGTATGCCTTTGGTGCGGTGGTCTCTCCCTTGGCCGTGTCACTCTACCTTGGCCTTGGGATCAGCTGGAAAGCGCTCTTTGTGCTGCTTGGCATCGGCACGATTGCGGCGCTGGCGGGCATACGCGCTTGCGGTCTTGAGGCCCGCGAGAAGACCCCGCGCAAACGCGGCGTTCGCTCTGCCGAGGCCACCTTCGTGCTTGCGGGCGTGCTCGTGCTCTGCGTCGTCATGTGCGTGTACGTGGGCTTCGAGAACGGCTTCGCGTTCTTCGTGGACACCCTGTTCCAAACAGAGCTCCACGCGGACACCGGAAAGCTCGCCCTCTCGCTCTATTGGGCTGCAATGATACCCGCACGCTTCCTCGTCGGACGCTTTTCCAAACATGCGTACAGGATCCTCATAACCTGCGTCATAGCCATTCCATGCGCGGCGGCCCTCATTGCAATCGCAAACAACAGCATGCTCGTGCTGCTGCTCTGCATCCCGCTGGGTCTCGCGAGCGGAGCGGTGTATCCGTGCTCGTTGTCGTTATCGCTGCCCTTCGCTGGCAACAAAACCGCCACCGCCACGGGCATGATAACCACGGCCACGGGCATCGGCGGCTTTGCCTTTACCGCATTCACCGGCTTTTTGGCAGATCAGTTTGGCATGCGCATTGCCCTGGTTGCGCTAGCCGCCTTCTTCATCATCCCGCTTATCCTGTTGCTCCGCATGCGAGAGAGCTTCCAAATGCGCGAGGTCGCGACTGACTAAACGTCAAAAGCTGACAAGTGACCTGTCCCCTTGTCAGCTTAAACGTCAAAAGCTGACAAGCGACCTGTCCCCTTGTCAGCTTTTCACGTGGTTCGCAACCAAATACGCATAGAGGACCTTGCCCCGCTCCTTCGAGCAGATGAGCCGTGAACGATACACAACGCGCAACGAAGATCCGTCCGCCTTGGTAATGCGCAGCAACATCTCGTGCTCCTCGTTGCCTACGCCATGTATGGAATCATGCAAACGGGCCCAGTCGTCGGAACCCACAAACCCCTTGAGGTCCCTTCCCACGGCATCGAGAGCATTCGCAAGAGAGTCGTAACCCAAGAGTCGCGCCAACCCCTCGTTGGCAAACAAAATCTCGCCGTCAATCGAGTGCGCAAGCATGGCAAGCGGCATTCCCTCCGCAAGGTCTCGCGAGGTAAAGCCCAGCATGGAACGCTGTGGCGTCTCCCCCGCCTCGGGTACCCAGGCGTTCCACGACGACTTGCCAGAGAGCTTTACCGAATAGAGCGCCTGGTCGGCACGCGTATAGGCATCCTTGAGGTCATTCCCGTCGCACCAGGCATATCCGGCCGAGAGTGACAGCGGATAAGAGCGCCCGTGCAGCTCGCATCTAAGCTCAGACCCCAAGAGCTTGTTCAGGTACTCCTCGACGTGCTTTGCCTCATCGTCAAACAATGCGATCAGCGCCTCGTCGCCTCCGTTTCGACCCACCACCGCCGACTCGGGAAAGACGTTGCGCAGCGTACGTGCCACAAGGCGCAGCGCCTCGTCACCCACGTCATGGCCATAGAGGTCGTTTACCGTCTTGAAGTCATCCACGTCCAGCAGAACGAATACGAACGGCTCCCCAGGATGCTCAGACACGTGCCTCTCTACCTCTTCGTCAATGCCGCGTCGGTTGAGCAGGCCCGTAAGGGGATCGTGGATGCCGGCCTCAATGAGCTCCAATCGCTCCTCCTGCTCGGCATCGGCAAAGGCGAATGCAAAGATAAAATGGTCTTCTGCAGGCGAGGGGGTTACGCTGTAGCTCAGCCAGTGGCCCGTGTGGTTGCTAAAGGTTACGTCGCGAATGCTCTGGCCACTCTCCAGAACCCTACGGCACAGCGACACCCAATAGTCCTTCTCGTCTTCGGGCGATATTTCCGACAAGTTCGCGCCGATGAGCACGGTATCGCCAAAGTTTCCCCAGGTGTGGTAGAGCTTGTTCGCATATACGATTTGGGCATCTACGATCTGGCCGTCGTTGCCATACACGGCACGCAAGACCGCATATCCCATGGGAACGTCGCCGTACGTGCCAAGCGCGGCGCCCAGCGTGGTGGGTGTGCTTGCCACCAGGTATGCCTGCGCGTCATCGCAGCTTGCGATTTTTCGCACGCGAAACTGATAACCCGACCCGTATTCCATGGGCCCTGCCACGAGCTCCCAATCGCCTGACTCCTCACAACGTGCGATCGCGCTTTCGTACGCAACGTCCAACTCGATGGTATCCGTCGGCCAGCCATCCTCGCGACGGCTCCTCACACCTCGGCTTTCGAGCAATTCGGCAAGGGTGGGAGTTCCGCGCAACGGTCGCCATATGCCGCTCCTACGCTCAAAAATACCTGCGGGCAGATTTGACGACGAAGACTCATTGCCATCGTTGGCAGGCGCAATGGCAATGTCCGTGAGGCTTACGGCCCCTATGGCGTCCCAATAGTCCTTCTCGGCAATCGGCTCGACGGGCCATCCGCGGCAGTCGAATGCGTCATCACTTCTCTCAATCGGCTGCGGCGTGAAATAGTGGTATCCCTGCAGCATGTCGCAACCGAGTTCGGCCAGCTCCACGGCAAGCTCCACCGTCTCCACACCCTCGGCCAGGGTCATAACGCCCATGCGCTTTGCGGCGCGCACGACACCGTCCAGTATCACGCGTCGCTTTTCCTTGTCGCCTCCGGAGAGTAGCCCCATATCCAGCTTTATAAGGTCGAAGTCAAACTCCTTGAGCGCGTTGAGCGACGAGAGCCCGCTGCCAAAGTCGTCCATCCACGCCTCGAACCCATACGAGTGCAAAGCTTGAACCTGCCTCTTTAGCAACTCCGGCTCTTTTGACACCACCGACTCGGTAAACTCCACGCGTATGAGGCTGTGCGGAATGCCGGCCTTATCGCAGCGCTGCGCAATCTCTTGCGCCATGTCGTAGTCACGCAACTCTCGCAGCGACATGTTAAGCGACACCGGTATGGGCGCCAGCACGTCCTCGCTGTATCCTGCCGATACGAGGCTTCCGTCCTTGGATTGCAAACCGGCAGCGAGGTCTGCCACCACGCAGTCCACCATATGCATGTCAAGCCTATGCAGCAGCCCGGCCTCCTCCAGCGCCGGAATGAACTTAGCGGGCGACAGCTGCCCGAACGTGGGATCTATCCAGCGCGCCAGCGCCTCGGCCGAGCACACGTTTCGCGTGGACGACCGCACGATTCCCTGATAGTACGGTTTTATCCAGCCCTCTTTAATGGCCTGGTCCAAGGTGGCAAGCACATGCGAGCGCATCAACGACTCGTTGCGCATCTCCTCGGTATACCACGACAAGTGCGACTCCCACGTCGTTCGGTCCGTTTCGCAGGCAAACTTGGCCCTATCGGCAACGAGGCGCAGGTCATCGTCTTCGGCCAGCTCACAGGCACCAGCCATAAGCGGGAGGACGTTCCCGCACTCCTTGGCAAACTCACGGAAAACCTCTTTGACGCAGCTCTGGACGTCTCCCATGCTCACAAGGCCATAGAAGCTGTCGCCCGATTGACGGCAGCATAGTTCCGACCCCAGGTGCTGCCGAAGTATTGCGGCAAGCGTTTTGAGCAAGGAATCGCCCGCATCGCGCCCGTTGGTGGCGTTGTACGTCTTCATGCCCATAATGTCGAACATCAACAGCGCGGGCTCTTCCCCTCGCTCCCGCATGGCCTTCTCCTCAAAGCCAGCGACGTAGAGGAAGCGCTCCATACCCGGCAATCCAGTAAGCCAGTCAACTGCGCTGCGTTGGTCCATCTCTACCAGGAACACATAGAAGAGCGGGCGCATGCCCTCACGACTAACGAGCTTGCCGTAATCGTCTATGGTTAGGATCCGCCCACTCTTGGTGCGCACCCTATAGTAGATGTGGTCGAGGCCGTTGCGCTCTTCCACCTGACCCCAAATGCTGTCCTCGGTTGACTCCACGTCGGAACCATGCACGAAGCCGCGGAACGAGCCGCCCGTGAGCTCCATAAGCTCATCCATGGAGCGACACTCCAAAAGGTCCAGGAGGTACTTGTTCGCATGCACTATTTCTTCGTTGCCGTCTGCATAGTACACAACCACCCCGCCTGGAACTAGTTCGCACCAGTCGAATGTAAGGCAGTCGTCGCTCTCCATCAAAACCATCTCCGCTTTACCGCGTGCCATTTCTGCAAGTAATTTAATACTATATCTAAAAAGCTGACAAGTGACCTGTCCCTTTGTCAGTAAGCTGACAAGGGGACAGGTCACTTGTCAGCTTTTTTACTCCTCGTCCGAGCCCCTATACTCAACGCAAACCATCGTAAGGTCGTCAAACTGTTCCGCGCCGCCAACAAACGCATCCACCGCCTCGCGGACTATCTTGAGCGTTTCCTTTGGATCCGTGATCTTCTTGTTAAGCGCCTCGATCATGCGATCGTTGCCAAACAGCTCCCTGTTTTCGTTCGTCGCCTCTGGCACGCCATCGGTATAGACGAAGATCTTGTCTCCCTTTTCGAACTGAATGTCGTAGTCCCTGTATATCATGCCTTCCATGCCGCCAAGGACGAAGCCATGCTTGTCCTTGAACAGCTCGAACTTGCCATTGCGGCAGATCGCCGGGTACTCGTGCCCCGCGCTCGCACAGTTCATCTTTCCGGTGGACAGTTCCAGGATGCCGACCCACACCGTTACGAACATCTCCGTTTTGTTCTGGGCACACAGCGCATCGTTTGCCCGCATAAGAACCTCGGAGGCATTGTTTCCGAGCATCGCAAAGTTCTGGACGATCGTCTTGGAGATCATCATAAAGAGTGCCGCGGGCACGCCCTTGTCGCTTACGTCCGCGATAACAACCCCAAGATGGTCGTCGTCAATCATAAAGAAGTCGTAGAAGTCTCCGCCTACTTCCTTCGCAGGATCCATGCTGGCATACAGGTCGAACTCCTTCCTGGTTGGAAATGCGGGAAAGATAGAGGGAAGCATGCTCGCCTGAATTTCGGTTGCCATATTGAGCTCGGTCTGTGTGGCCGCGAGCTTGCTGCTCTTGTCGTTGAATATGATGCAGTACATGATGATCAGCGACATGAGCACCATGCCGTACTGGGACGCGTTTCCAAACGAACCAAGCGCGAGGGCGTAATTTATGAGTGGCAGGAATATGAACGTCAAGGCAGCCACCTTTTGGTTACGCGGGCCACCGCTCCTCACGATGAGTATGGTGGTAACAAGTGACACCGCAATGAGGTATATGTCCTCTGCCACAGAGGCGTCCGTAGCATGATATGCCCCCGATGCGTCGACGAAAAACGTTGCCGGAAAGAAGATGTTGGACAACAGCACAATAGTCTGAAGCGCCAGCAGAATGGGGATTCCCTTTTCCGCAAGCTCTGCAAGCTTGCCGCTAAAGCCAAGCGTCTCTTTAACGTAACGATAGAAGAAGAAGATCATCACGAGGTCCAGCACCTTGCTAATCAGGCAGAACGCGAAGGTAAAACTGGCCAGGCTCGGAGCGCCCATGGTAAAGTACATGGCCGCATTGGCCGCAAAGCTGCTGCTCACCAAAACGACGAGGGTCCTAAAGGCACGAGTGCCGTCGCCCTTCTGCTTCATGCATCCAAAGAACAGCGCCGCGCAAACGAGCGCCCCCATGGCATCTATGCCAAAATCATACAAGTACGGCTGCACTCTGGCGTATATCTCTGAATTCAGGTAGCCCACGTAGGCGAGGACAACAAGACCTACCGCAACTGCAATGGTAAAAACCAATCCGAGCAATACCGTGCTATTTTTTATTTTTTTAAGCATTGAATCTTCTTTCCACGGGCTTCGCGTATGCATTCATTCTACTGAAAAGCAGTCGAGGGAACGGGTCGCTCGTCAGCTTTTTTACTCACAGATGCCCCCGAACCGTCGATAATCCGTCCACGCAGGTCCAAGACAAATCCGGACAGGCGTGACGGACCAGGGCAAGTACAAACTCATCGGCCTCCTCCAGCGGGTTTTCGCCCCCTTCCGGATAGGTTACCTCCACAGTCACGCGCCCACCATCAGAGTCGTCGTACTCAAACGACAAGTGCAGCTCCTCGTACGGGTCCATCCTCGGAAGAATGGTTTGCACGCACAGGTCCTCTGCGATCGTAAGCATCCTGTTTACGAGCTTTCCCGATATCATGTGACGGTATCCAAAACGCTCGATGCGCGTAACCATATCCATCGCGTCGAAGTCGGCCCGGCGCATCGTAGTGTCTAGCACCTTCAAATGGTTGATGAACCGGCGTGTCTTGTCCCTTTGCGGATTGCCAAAGACCTCGTTGGGGCTCCCCTCCTCGTAGATAACCCCCTCGTCCATAAAGAACACGCGAGTCGACACGTCCTTCGCAAAGCGCATCTCGTGCGTGACCACAAGCATGGTCATGCCGTCCCTCGCAAGATTGCGAATTACGGTGAGCACCTCGCCCACCATCGTTGGGTCCAGCGCGGAGGTGGGCTCGTCAAACAGGAGGATCTTGGGATCCATAGCCATGGCCCTCACGATTGCGGCCCTTTGCTGCTGGCCGCCGGAAAGCTGCGCGGGCAGGCTCAGGGCCTTGTCCGCCAACCCGACCATGTGAAGGAGCTCCATGCTCCTGTTGCAGGCAGCCGCGCAATCGCGCTTGAGAAGTTCCGTCTGGGCGAGCATGAGGTTCTCGACGATCGTGAGGTGCGAAAACAGGTTGAATGACTGGAAGACCATGCCAATGCTCTCGCGCAGCCTATTGTAGTCGTATCCCTCCGCGAGCGTATCCTGGCCCTCGAACACGATGGATCCGCCGTCAGGCACCTCAAGGTGATTGACCAGGTTCAAGAGCGTGCTCTTTCCCGTCCCGGAAGGACCGATTATGGAAACCACGTCCCCCTCGTACACCTCGCAGCAGACGTCCGCGAGCGGCGTTACCTCACCGAAGCTCTTCTTCAGATGCTCGATCTCGAGCAGCGTTTGGCCTCTCCCCTGCCCGCCTTTGGCCCGCGAGGACTCAACGGACTTGGCGTGCTTTGGCTGGTATGTTTCGACGATCTGCACAACCTGAGGCTTTATGCGCCTTCTGGTTGGGTCGCACCGCCTTTCCAAAATCCGAAGGAGCGCTATGAGCGCCGCGCACAGGACGAAGTAGACGATCGACGTTAATATGAGCGGGAAGAACGCCTCGTAGGTTCTCGAGCGAATGATGTCGGAGGCCTTTGTGAGGTCGATCACAGAGATGTAGCCCGCGACTGCCGTCATCTTAACCGTGGCAATGAACTGCCCGCTGTAGGTGGGAAGCATGTGAACGAGGGCCTGGGGCAGCACGACTTTGCGGAACGCCTTGGTCCGCGAGAAGCCGAGTGCCGCCGCGGCCTTTGACTGCCCTTCTGGCACCGCGTTGATCCCCGATCGGAAGATCTCAGCGCAGTAGGCGGAAAACTCAATGGAAAACGTTATGGCGCACACCCAAAAGGCCTCAAGGCCGCAATCCTTAAGGACGAGGTAGTTAAGGACGAGCAGCAGAACGACCACGGGCAGCGCACGGAATATTCGTATGTACAGACTTGCGAACGCGCTGAGGAGCGGTTGCTTGCGCGTGCGCAAAAAGCATATGAGGATGCCGAGGATCGTACCAAAGACCCCTGCGATCAGTGACAGGGCAATCGTGACGCCAAGTCCGGAGAAGAGGATCTTGTAGCGCCCCTCGGCAATGAACGTGCGGTTGAAGCTGGCCTGCAGGTCCTTCCAGAACTGCTCCGCCTTGGGTACCTCCACAAGGACGGGGTCTCGCTTTACCACAATATAGTAGTCGTCCTTCATCAGAGGGTCGGTTACGTTGATGGTCTCGAGCCGTTCCGGTGACGCCGTAACGGAGTCAGCCACGATGTCATACGTACCAGAGGCCAAACCGGTCATCTCTGCAGACTTTGCGACGGTCTCATATTCAGGCGCATATCCCCGCGACTCGCAAAAGCGGTTGAGTATCTCTATGAAGAGGCCCGTAAGCTTCTCGCCCTCGAAGTATGTCATCGGCGTCCACAAGCCGTTCGTCGCAATCTTCAATTGCCCCTTCTCGCCCGAGAAGCTATAGTTGCCCATAGCGTCGCTTTTGCGGTTCTTGTCCTCCCACTTCGCCTTGAGCTTGTTGTACTCCCCGCTGCTTTTGAGTTCAAACAAGAACTTGTTGAGCTCGTCACACAGCGCATCGCCCCGAGCGCTCTTTTGCACGCCAAAGCCAAAGTCCACAGATGCGAAGGGCTGCTCTATGTATGCCACGCCTGGATGGGTTTCGGCAACCGACTTTTGCTCGTCGATAAAGCCCATTGCGGCATCCACCTCGCCTGACTCAAGGCTGGTATAGGAATCGGAAAAAGAATTGTAATGGCGAATCTCCCCTTGCGGAAAACGCTTTTGTATCTCCGCCTCCCACTCCTTGTTTGTTATGGTTCCAAAACGAGTACCGGCCGCTTCCAGGTCTTTGAGCGTCTTGGTGGTTGCGGGGTAGCCATCCTCTGTCAAGCCCTTGGAGGGGTCCGCTACGGTGGTTGTGCCTACCATCTGAGGAATAAGAATGAGCACGACGATTACAACGGCAATAAGAATCTCGTAGAACGCACGGGGCCTCTGTGCGGCTCCGTTGGCTTTCTTGCCCATCACGTCCCACCTCCAAGCGTACTACGGTTACAAAAACGCATGCCACAAGATTACACCACAAGCGAGCGGCAGACACGACGAGCCCTTTGTCGCAGAGTGAGTTGGCTGGACCGCGATACATCCGAACGCCACTTACGAACCACTTACGAACACCGAGCAATAACGTACGACGAAAAAGGTCACACCTAGAATCTGCCGCTTAGATGTTATAATCGCGACTGTCCTTACGTACTATCATTCGGGGCCCAAAATGAAGTTGTCACGAGCCAAAAAAGCTACCAAGCTATTGTAAGTGCAATCCTATCCATGGCTTTGGTCTTCTCGCTTGTGCCTGGTCAGGCACTCGCGGAGGCTACGACGGGAAGTGGCACTCAAACCCCCACCGAACAGTCGACCAACACCAACAGTTCGTCGGCAAACTCGGCAGACAAGAGCGGCGATTCCAACGCCAATGGCGCTATGCAGGGCTCTGCGACGGCAGGCGGGCAGCAATCCAACGGCGCGCAGCCGTCCGAAGGCGGGCAACGGGCCAACGACGGACAGCAGTCCGACAACGAGCAACAAACCAAAGGGGACGAGCAGAAATCCGACGAAGAGTCGCTCGAGGCCGAATCGCTGGACTTGAACCCTGTGACAAGGGGACAGGTCACTAAAACGTGACAAGGGGACAGGTCACTTGTCAGCTTTTGTGTCCCTCGTCGCCGCATGACGCCTCCGCAAAGACTAGAATCTCATGACAAGGGGACAATCTCATGACAAGGGGACAGGTCACTTGTCAGCTTTTTGCCATGTGTAGGAGGAGCGAACCATGCGATACGAGTCAAAAGACGACGGCGTCACCTGCTGGCTTGAGGGACGAATCACGTCCAAAAACTACGCGGATGTTGATCGTCAGATATGCGACGCCATAGATGCCACCAAGGCATCGCGTGTCGTCCTGGATGCCACCGATCTTGACTACATTTCGAGCGCGGGGCTGCGTACGATCATTCGACTGGTCAAGTCGTGCGAAAGCGTTATGGTCACCAACGCCAACAGCGAGGTTTACGACGTCTTTTCGATGACGGGAATCAACGAGCTCATGGAGGTTCGCCGTGCCCCGCGCGAGATTGACATCTCTGGCATGAAACAGATTGGCTCAGGCGCTTGCGGCAGGGTCTATCGCATGGACGAGGAGCGCGTGGTAAAGCTGTACAACCAGGCTGCCTTTACGCTCGATCGCGTGGAACGCGAGCGACAGATCGCTCGGCAAGCATTTATCCAGGGTATACCCTCCGCCATCCCCTTCCAGACGGTTCGTGCGGGAGAAGATCTCGGCATCGTGTATGAGCTCGTCGACGCACGCAACATCGGTGAGGTGGTTTCGGCCGATCCCGACTCGTGCGAGGAGTGGGCGCGCCGTATGGCATCGCTGGGAAGGCGGCTGCATACGACCGAATTCGAAGAAGGTCTACTACCCGACGCACGCAGGATATATCGCAACTGGGCGGACCGTCTGGAGAGCATTGGCATCTACGCGACCGCGACCATTGCCGCTCTTCGGGATTTTGTGGAGTCCATACCCGTGGCGCACACATTCGTGCATGGCGACTTTCATCCGGCCAACGTTATGGTAATGCCGGACGGAGAGCTGCTGCTCATAGACATGGGTGATGCGTCGGAGGGCCATCCCGGAATGGACATGGCTGGCACCTACCACGTAGTGCGCGTTGCAGCCAAGCGAAACGACGGTGCCCAGCGCTTTTGCAGCATGCCTGACGATCTGCTTGAAAAGTTCTGGGACGTCTTTTTGCGCACCTACTACGACGTAAACGACGAGGCATCGGTGGTAGAGCTGGAGCGAAACCTCGCCATTGCCGCCATGCCACGTAGCATGGGCACCAACGCGTTTTCCAAGTTCATTGGCGAGGAGGACCGCACGCGCGTTGCCGCCGAGTTGGAGCGGCAGTTCCTCGCGGGCTGCGACTCCGTACGCTGGGACCTGCTCGGCTAAGCTTTTTGGCCTGTCCCCTCGTCGCTTTCTCCGAACATGGAGAGGCCCAGCGCACCAATCCCCTGCTTAATGGGGTCAAGCGCGTTGAGCATACACTTGCTCACGAACTCCTCCAAGTTGGCTTGCTCTTCCTTCAGGCGCGCTACAACTTCCCCAATGGACTTCTCGATGTCGGCTCTAAACTCCTTCGCCGCTTCGTCATCACTCATGAACTGCTTATGAATCCTATAGGCTGCACCCAAGCAGCACAGCACAACCACCGACAGTCCGATTCTCTTTGCCAGCACCTGTGCCATACCTTCAGGCATGTCAATCGCCTCTTGGAACACTTTGAGTAAGCTGGTGTTGCTCCGATCAAGAACGCTCGAGAGGCAAAACCGAATCACCTTAGTACACCAACGACGCCCGAGAGGGCACGCGTGCGGTATATGTTACAAAGCCCTCCTGATAAAAGAATGTCGGATCCTGGAACTGCTCCTCGAAGTCATACACTTTCTCCTCGAACCAGTCCCTGTCGTCGCGAAAACCATCATTGTTTGGATGCTCTTGGCAGCGCAGGTTCAAGTCGCCCCCAAGCCAGTCGAAGCATGTCATAAACATGGCATAGCGCTGATCGTGGTTCATACCAACGGTCGAGAGGCCAGAGCGTTCCAGCACGATGTCTTTGTATCCGGCACGCCTCAGCATGCTGTATATTTGTCGTCCGCTCGTCCTGCAGCCAGTTGTGGGAAGACTCGCACATATGCTGTTGAGCCGTGCGAAGGTGCCCTCTTCGTCTGGATACGCAACGTTAAAGCCGTCGTCAATATCTCGAACGAATACGCATGCATTCTCGTTGAGCAAGGGACGGATGCTCCGGAGCGTAACGTAGGGTCTCTTGAGGTGCAGGAGCACCATCGAGATGTTCACAAAGTCAAAACCCGTCAGACCACTGTTGTGGAGGTAGTCCTCAAGCACCCTTCGAATACCCACGTTCTCGCAGTCTGCCTCCATGAATGTGTAACGGCTGTCCGACGCAAAGCGCATCCTTGCCTTGTCGAGCATGGCAACATTGGCGTCTACGCCCAGCAAGCTCGTTACCTCATCCCTAAAACCAAGCCTGTCGTGAAGCACCTCCCCATCGCTACAACCAATGTCGAGCACGGCCACGTTCTCGCGGCCTTTTAAGAGGCGGTCGTAAATAGGCATGTCAAAGTCGCGCAGAATGAGGTTTTGCAAGTGGAGCCATTGGCTCTCGTCGGTTGCCTTCTCATCATAAAGCTCATAATAACGATTAGCCTCGCGTGCCTTACTCTGCGCCGACGCTGGGGCGTTACGCTGGAGGCTCTTTTGGTATTCCTCCTTAACGTCGGGGAGTATCTCGAAGATCTGGTCTGCAAGCGAGTCAATGGCCTTTTCCAGTTCGCCATCGCTCGCGTCAATCCAATGAAGTCTCTTGAGGTAGTACTGCATCTCGTTGGAGAGCGTTTCCACGTCGAGCCTAAAGGGAATGATGGGCAAACCACCGCTCATAACGCGCCCGTATGCCGCCTCAACCTCATTGAGCACCTGCGGCGACTGCGACGAACGCTGGTTAAGGATAATAACGAATACACGACAGTTGGAGATTGCGTCCATTATGCTTCCCGCGTACCCGCCACGAACGTCGCGCGGCGCGTACCAACAGCGAATCCTGCGAGATTCAAGTTTCGCCACGATGTTGTCGGCAACGAGCTTTGAGGTGTGCTCATAGCTAAGAAATACATCAAAAGGATGGTTGTTAGGCATACGGAAACCCTTCAATATAGGCGGTACCGTAAACAGTATAACCTTCGATCTTGCCTTTGCATCACCTGAACGCCCACAGACCAGACCCCACCTTTAACGCTTTGCACCACATATTCCACGTGTATCATGGAACTTAAAGCTCTATTCTATTGTTCGGAAGTTAGTCTGGAGTTCAGCGGCATAAGGAACACCCTCATTGAGGAAGGGCGGAGCTAGGGATGGAACACACAGAGAGCCAATACGGGTCGACAATGCCGGCGAACGTAACAATCGGGAGCCGCATTACCATTGGCAGGATTATTGAGCGCGGACAGGAAACGAACAAGCGCGTCGATCTGAACAACGCGAGCCTATGCAGGCACACGTTCGTCACAGGCTCAACCGGCTCGGGCAAGTCTAACGCGGTCTACCAGATGCTCACGGAGCTTCGCAATAGCAAGGTCCCGTTCCTCATCATCGACCCCACCAAAGGTAATTACAAAGACGCCTTTGGGAGTCTACCGGACGTCACAGTATTCTCCACCAGCCCCAACGTCGCAAAGCTCGTGAACCTCAACCCGTTCATCTTTCCCAAGTCAATTCACGTCTTGGAACATGTGGATGGCCTCATGGAGGTCTTTGGCGCATGTTGGCCCATGTACGATGCGATGCCCGCCTTACTCAAGGATGCGATTCTTAAGTCATACGAGGCCGTGGGCTGGGACCTTGGCTCGTCAACCTTTGACGGCGGGCGTCTTGAGTTCCCCGACTTCGTGGTGCTCTCCGAGCAACTCGATGATCTTATTGGCGCATCCGATTTGGAGGCAGGCGTAAAGTCAAATTATCGCGGTGCGCTTCTCTCTCGCGCGCGGTCGCTTACCACGGGACTCAACAAATACATCTTTACCATGGATCAGACCCCTTACGAGGAGCTCTTCGACAAGAGCTGCATACTCGACATCAGCAGGGTAAAGTCCGCCAAAACCAAGGCGCTCATAATGGGCGTCGTAGTGTATGCGCTCAGCGAGTACCGCATGGACCAGAAAGCGGAAAGCGGCAGCGGTCTCTCGCACATTACCGTAGTCGAGGAGGCGCACAACCTGCTTAAGAGCACTACAGGCGACGCGACGGGGCTCATGAGCGAGTCGGTGGAGATGATTACGAACGCCATTGCGGAAATGGGTACGCACGGCGAGGGTTTCGTAATCGTGGACCAGTCGCCATCATTGGTGGACATCGACGCCATCAAGAACACGAACACCAAGATCATCCTCAGAACGTCCGAGGCTGGCGACCGCATTGCACTTAACAGTTCCGTTGGCCTCACGGACACCCAAAAGGACCAGATCGCAAAGCTCCCAACCGATATGGCCTTCGTGTATCAGAGCGGCTGGAAAAGCCCCATGCTCGCCATGATCAAGCGTGCCGACGTAGACAATAAGCCCTACGAGCCTGGTGACCTCCCACGCCTTATGACGCGGAAGTCCGCAAGGCAGCTCATCACGCGTATGCTCATGCAGCCGTGGTTTGCCGGGGCACCGATCAAGCAAGACGTGCTTTTGTCTGCGCAAAAGGTGCTCGAGCTCAACCGTCGCTCCCGCGTTAGAATCAAGGACTTGATTGAATACTATGAGATGTTCGGCGGTCGGCTCAGCTGGCATGAGGACGAGCTCGCGGATCTGCGCGCGCTGCTTGGAGACGTGCTCGACATCACGGACGCCCAGCTGGAGGCGGCCGTGGCAAAGGACGAGCTTATGAAGCTCGTCTCCTCCAGGCTCGGCGATTTGGAACAACGGGATTTGGTGAGTGTCTGCAACGTCCTGATCTTCGATGCCGGAGTTGCGAGCCACTTGCTGAGGCTGTCCATTAAGGACGAGTACTCCCCCTTGTCTTCAAACGACGCAAAGTCCATGACCGAGGAAGAGCTTCGCTACGTCAACACCTGTATGTACGACCCCTTCTATTCGGAGCGCGATTCGAACATGGACCTCATTGAGTGCATTGGAAAGCTCGGGCGGTCCGACTCGCTCAAAACCCTGCTCGTTGACTACTGCAAAACGCCCGCAAAAGCCCGCATGTACCTTTACCTCGAAGTGGCATATAGGTACTTTGGCATACTGGAGCTCGTTAAGACGTTTGACCAGAAGACGGGCAATTGGGATGAGGCGCTTCTGACGTATGTGAGTAGAAACTACAAATTCGCGGACGATGCCAATTGCGACTTGGACTCTCCGGAATGGATTCGCTTCTCGCAGACGATGCTCGCCGCAGGAATCATTTGGGTGAAGGACGAGTATAACGGCAGCGACAAGACCAAGATAATGGATGCTCTGTGGAAGCAGCACCGCATTTGACGCGTAACGCGAAGGTTGTATCTATCTGCCAAAAACAACGCGGAATACGATTCTGCCCTCGTCATCCTCGCTCACGTCGAGCCGCGCTCCGTTCCTGTTTGCAATCGTTCGGGCAATCGAGAGACCAAGGCCATAGCCGCTCGCACCGCCTGAGCGATCGCGCGACTGTTCTCCACGCACAAAGCGATCGAACAGTGACGAGAGCTCACGCGAGTCCACACCATGGTCCCAATGGTTGCGCGTTGCGAAAACGGCACCTCGCCCTTTGCGCGTAACCTCAACCAGAATGGTGCCGTCGCCTGTCGCATACTTTATGGCATTGTCCACGAGAATCTGCATGAGCTGGCGTATGGCAGGCTCATCCGCCCTAACCGACACGCCCTCCTCGATGGAGGCAACGAGCGCCTTGCCATTCGCACGAGCAAGCTGCTCAAACGTAAGCACGCACTCATGGGCCAAGTCAGTAAGCGAAACCTCTACGAGCACGAGGTCTGCCTCCTGCTCCTCCAGCTTGGACAGAACGATAAGGTCGTCTACCAGATGTCTCATGTTTCTCACCTGACGATTGGTGCTCTCGATCCACTCCTGCTCCTCTGGCTGGTCCGCAAGGTCCACCTCAAGAATATCCATGTTGGTGGCAATGACGGAAAGCGGCGTTTTGAGCTCATGCCCGGCGTCTGCGACGAACCGCTTCTGCTTGCGTGCGCTCTCCTCCAGCGGTCGAACGGCCAAACCGGAGAAACGAACCACAAAGAGAGCCGCAATGGCAAAGGCGCAGCCTCCCACCGCAAGCGACACGACGATCAGCTGGTTTAGTGCTTGAATATCGGTTGTGCAGTCGAGGAAGAGAACACGCGTTAAGTCGTCGGTCTTCTGCACTGCGTAGCGATAGTCGTCCAGACGCCCCTCAGCCCTACCCAAATCAATCGCTTGGCGCGCGAGATCGCAGGCATACTCGTTCGTAAGCTCGCTGTTGCCCTTGGCCTTTACGAACATGTTGCCGTCCGCACCAACAAACACGCAAAAGAAACGGCTCGCATACTGGGTCTTTGCCGACTTGCGATCGCCGTGTCCCACATGGACGCCACCAACACCCTCCCCAGCGCCTTCCGCGTCCGCAACCACACGGCCCTGACCATGCATTTGCTGATCTGATCCCTGGCTAACCTCTCCCCTGCCAACGTCCAAGTTGTTCCCAATCTCTTCCATGGCAGCGAGCAGGCTCGCGTCTACCTGCTGGTAGTGCGCATAGTTAATGGCAAATATGAGCGCGGTAAGCGACAAGGCCACAGCGATCAGGGAAACGAGGATCACCTTTCCACGCAAGTGTCGAATATCAGAGTCGCTCATTTCTCGTCTCCGTAAGAAAGCAGGTATCCGGCGTTGCGTACCACGCGAATCTTAACCTTGGAACCGATCTTCGCGAGGTTCTTGCGCATGAAGGATATGTTGGTAAACACCACGTTGATCTCGGCCTCGGAGTCCCAGCCCCAAATGTGCTCCATAAACTCGTTCGCGCTAATGATCTTTTTGGGGTTACGCATGAGCATCTGCATCAGCTGGAACCCCTTGTTGCCCAGCCTCACGCTTTTGTCGCCACACGAAAGGGTGTAGGATCCGCTGTCTAGCTGAACGTCCCCAAACGTGCACACGTCCGGCGTATAGGACTCGGTACGACGTAAGAGGGCGCGAACGCGCGAGACAAGCTCCTTGCCAGCGAACGGCTTGGGCAAATAGTCGTCCGCACCGGTATCGAATCCAGTCACGCGATCGTCCACCTCCCCGAGCGCGGTGAGCAGCATAACGGATGTGCCCATACCCCGCTCGCGAATCTGCGTCAGGACGTCCAGACCGCTCATACCTGGCATCATGATGTCCAGAATTGCGGCATCGTAGTCCCCGTTTATGAGATAGGTTAAGGCGTCGCGCCCATTGCTCACGGCATCCACGGTATAACCACTACGCTGCAACAAGGTTGTTACACCCCTACGGATGTCTGGATCGTCATCGGCAAACAGAAGCTTCATCCCTACCTCCTAAAGCGACAAGATCAAATGCACGCAAAAGTAGCCTATCATCCCAAGATAGCACGCCAGGCGCAGCCAGCGTATGACGCCGGGAATCTCTTTGTGCATGCGCGTCGTAAGAATCCCCGAGAGCATGAGCACGAGAAGCAGTGGTGACGCGATGCTTGCCACAGCAAACACCACGCCCGTAACGAGCGCATAGGCCACAGGTAGCGTAACGCACAAGCCCGCGACGATCACCAACGGGGCACACGGCGTTATGCCGTAACCCGCGCCTGCGGCAAAGAGCACCGGCATGCGAATGCCAGGCTCGGCCGCCTCACGCATCTTCTTATGGTCGCGACACTGGTTACCGCAGGTCTTCCTCCCCCGCATCTCCTGAAGCCAGCCGTACAAGAACCACAGACCCATGCCGATCATGAACAGGTCGAATCCGCGCTCGACCCATCCCTGAGCAAACAGATCACTTTGCAAGAACGTCGCCTGACCTATGAGCGACGCCACCAGGCACAGCAGGGCGACTCCTGCCACCTTGCCCAAAAAGAACGCAAGAAAGGCGGCCAAAGACTGCTTTGAATCACGGGCATGCGTCACCACGAAGCCCGAAAGCAGGATTCCCGCACTCGAGCCACAGCACGTGCCACATCCGAGTCCCACCGACGTCGCAACGGAAAGGCCCTCCAGCAGCAGAGACAATCCCATTTCTATCCCCTTTCGCTTCCTATGAGGGCAGCACCTATTGCCCCGTTGAACTGGGGATGCGCCGCAACGAACACGTCCTGCATGAGCTCTTCCTCAAACGCGCGGTGAAGGCCGACGTTCAGCGCGCCGCCCCCGCTCATCAGCACGTCGCCACCCCTCTCAGACTTCCGCATCATCTTTATGATGCGCCGCGCCATGGAAAGGTGCATGCCTGCAAGGATGTCTCGCCGGTCGAACTTGCGCGCAACCAGTGAAATCACCTCCGACTGAGCGAACACCACGCAGGTGGAGTTGATGTCGCAAGGTTCCGTGCTCTGCAGCGAGAGCGGTCCCACCTGATCGATAGTCGTCTCAAGAATTTGTGCGATGACCTCCATGAACTTACCCGTGCCGGCCGCGCACTTGTCGTTCATGGAGAAGTTCTTTACGGTGTAGTTTCCATCCAGGTAGATGATTTTGCTGTCCTGACCTCCTACGTCCACGATCATGCCTGGCCGCCATTGTGGCGGAGCCGTTATGCGCACGCCATACGCATGGGCGGTAATCTCGCTTATGTCGTCGTCGGCAACGTCGAGCACCTTGCGGCTATATCCCGTAGCCATGATGTAGCCAACTTGCCTGCGATCGATTCCGCGGCGCCCGCAAAGCGAATCGACGAGTGCCGTCGCAGTGCCGCTGTTGTTTATTCCCGTGTTGCGCACCATAGTGTCAACCACGTTGCCTCGCTCGTCGATCATCGCAGCCTTAAGGTAGGTGGACCCACCGTCGAGTCCTATGTAATAGCGTCTCATGTTCTGTCCTCCATGTTCGAGTACGATTGGTACTGCCTACGATTGGGGCTATCGGTCACCGTTCGCGCTCCCTCTCCCGCGCCCGGCCCGCATGCGGCTCCGCGCTCGCTTCGCTCGCTCACTCCGTGAGTCGCCGCTTGCGGGCCGGGCGCGGAAGAGGGAGCGTATAGTCGCAAGCATAGGCCGTCCCGCCACTAGCTCCGCATCGCCCGCAAAGGTCCCTTCTTGAGCTTGATCATCTCTACGAACGCCTCAATACGAATGCGCAGCTGCTCCACGTCCTGGTCGGTGTAGTCGCTCTCGAGCCTAATCACCGGAATCCCCAGCCTCTCGAGCTCCTCCTCCATGAGCCGATACTCGTAGTCATATACCAAACAGCCGCGCAACACGTGGTAGATGACGCCCTCCACGTGGTAGTCGCGCACCATCTGCCGAAGCCTGTATATGCGTTGCGTGTTGTCCGCGAACGTCGGACAAGGACAAGGGCGCAACGCCCGGATGGCCAAGGCTCGCATGAGCCCGTCGAACGACGCGTCCACGGGAACCACCGGATCGGACATGCCCCTCTCGCCCATGCAAGTCTCGTCGGCCACCACCAAGCCTCCCATCTCCTCCACAAGCAGCGGGATCTTGAGGTTGGGAAAGACGATGGGCGACCCGGTGAGCATGATGCGCGGCAGATCCTTGCGCGTTACGAGCTCACCCGCATGGGCCCTGCGCACAAGCGCATCGTTGAGGGACCGCATGGCGCGCGCCCAGTCATCGCCACCAAGGTAGGCCGAGGCGTTCATGGCAGCCATGGCATGCGTGCCATACAGCAAGCCTGGCGTGGTCCTCTTGAGCTCAAGGAATCGTGAGAGTTCGCGTTGGGCGTATCCCGTGCGGTTGAGTGCGCCCACGAGCGACTCGTACGTTATTGCCTGCCCCGTTACCTGCGTTAGGACGCTCGCCAGCCCGTAGAATTCCTCCACGAGTTGCTCTACGTCCTCGTCCTCCTTGTTCGCGGGCACCGGCAGTATGTGGACGGGAGTCGTCTCGCTCAGAAGTCCAGCGATCTTCTTCTTGCAGTCGCACGTTATGGGAACCACCATGAGAGAGCAGTCCTCATACGCCGGCATCGTGCCCATCTGCTTGAAACCCGCAACCGCCTTTACCAGCGGGCATGCGTCGCGCGCAACCACGTCGTCACCAATCGAGAAGGCCGTGTAGTGCCCGGAGCACAGCTTCACCGGCTGTGCGCCCGCCGCATACACAAGCTCCTCAGGCACCTGCACGCAGTACGTACCCACGGTCTTGGTGCCGCGCGGCACCGCAACGTGCTCGCCTCGCACGTAGATGCGCTCCAGCACATCCAAGAACGGCTCCATATGCTCAAGAGAGTCGCCGAGCTCGCGCACGCGACGCAGATACTTTTGCGTCATATGCGTGGACTTGTTGGTAAAGAGCTGCCTGCGACGCTCCTCACGGCGCCTCTGCGCGACGACGGGGTTTGCTATGGCCGTGCTACTCATGGTCTTTCCTCCCATATCCCTCAACGACCCTGCTGCGCTTGGACACATAGATGGGCCTTCCTGCACAGGTGAGCGCCAGCGCGTCGTTCTCGGGGCAGCATCGCACGCACTCGCCGCACATAATGCAGGCAATGTCGGTTACGTCGGACTTCTGTCGTTCGGTGTAGATCTGCTTTATGCCCATGGGACACGCCTCGTAGCAGGCACCGCACTCGGTGCAAGCGGTGCAATCCTTGCGCAGCCTAAACGGCTGTACCTTGTGGGCCAGTCCCATGAGGTAGCCAAGCGGGCAAATGGTGCAAAAGAAGCGTCGCTTGAAGAAGCTCGCAATAAGAACGAACACCATGATGAACCCGCTTGCATACAGGCTCACCGACAGGCCCGCGGCAACGGGCGAGAGCGCAATGGCTGGGCAGAAGTTGCAGAAGTTGCCGCCCACAAAGCAAAGGCCGATCATGAGGAGCAGCATGGTCCACCGAATGGGAACCAGCGCCTTGTACATCCGATCGGTCATGGCGACGCCCTCCACCCTGGTCGCCTGGCGAATCTTGTGCATGACATCCTGCGCGAACCCCATGGGACACACAAATCCGCAGAGCATCCTGCCAAACACAAGCACAAAAGCCAGCGTGCTCAACACGTATGCTGCGATGCCCGTCCATGGCAGCGCTGCGAGCTCGTCCAGGTGCGCGAGATAGTAGCAGGTCGCCTCCGTGAGCTGCGACATGTTTGCCGGGCACGACAGGACGGGTATGCTTACCTGCGCAAAGCGAGTCCCAAGCAGTATGCCACCAAAAACCATGAGCGCGAACGAGCCAGCCATGCAAATCCAGCGCACCGCCATGAAGGCCGAGGGGCGCCGGCCCGCGATGCGAGTACCGGCAACGTGGGCACCGGCAGTGTGGGTGCCAGCCGCGGGGCCAGAGGCCCTCACGCCAACCTTGCTCGCAAACGAGCCATAGAGGGGGTCGCGTCGCCTCATTCTTCCGCGTACCACCACGCAGAGCACGATGCCTATGGCGCTCAGTAGGCCAATGAGCAGGAGTGGCGAAAGCCTTGCAACGTAATCGAGGGTGAACAGCCTATCGGCCGTCGTCGTGTAGATGTTGGATTCATACTCAAAGAAGCTCAGGTTCCAGGCATAATAGGCAATGAGCGCCATTGCCACGCATATTAAGCCCGTTACGACTCCCCGTTTGCTCGTCATAGTTCCTCTCCTCGATCCCTACGCGCTGCGGCGCACGCGTTGCTGGCTCAAAGCAATCGAGCGCTGCTCAAGCATCTCGGCAAAGGCCTCCAGACGAATACGCAGCTGCTCTACGTCTTGGTACTGATAGTCCGTTTCCAGGCGAAACACGGGAATGTCGTACTTGTTAAAGAGGGGCTCCAAGCGCGCCAGCAAAAAGTCGTACTCGATCTGTCCCTTGAGGATGTGGCAGATGACGCCGTCCACTTCCATGGCAGAGATCAGGTGCTCCACGTACTGCTCCATGGCGCCGTTCACAACATGGGCGCTGGAGGAGTCCAAGGTGTAGTGCCTACGTGCTATGGTCCCAATGAGGCTCGAAAAGCCACCTCGGAGCTCTTGGGCGCTAAGGCTCGCATAGCGCGACGTGCTGGCCGCATCCACGCTCGCCACAAGGCTCATTCCCGCGTCGTGAATGAGGTTGGGCACCTTGTACTGCGGAAAGAGAAGGGGTGATCCGATTGCCAGAACGCGCGGAGCGTCGACTCCCAAACGATTGGAACCCTGGCAGCGCGCCCTTGTCTCCACGGTAAGCCGACGCACCATCGTCGACCATTGGGCCAAGTCTCCTGTCATGTAATAGGTGCTCAAAACTAGGAGCGCTGCCTCACCACTCAGTACGCCCTCGCAGGTGGCTGCGGCACGCTCGAAGTCAAGCATGGCGGCACGTGCCTCGCTAACCAGACGCTCCGCCGCACGGATGCTTCGCGCGGACGCCCGTCGTCCCACATGTTTTGCAACGCCATGGACCATCGTTTGGAGGGAGCGTTCCCAAGCACGCCGTTCCGTCACGTCGACTACCTCTGGCAGGATGTCCACCGACAAGACCGCATGACCCTCTCGCGCAAGAAGGTACGCGACCTTGCGCATGTTGTCGTTGACCATAGGTACCACGAACAGCGGGTCCACGTCCGTGCGTCGGCAGATGCGCAAGGCGTACCCGAGGATCGACCTACTTGCCGGATCGCTGTCGCGTGGCACAGCGTCGTCGGACCAAGCGCAGGACTCATGGCTGCCACCCAGCAGGTAGAGCGGCGTCGTGTGGCAAGCATATATGAGCTGCTCGGGTATTCCGTGCCCGAGGACAACCACAACGGGGTTCGGCGTGCCAGGCTGGCCTTCGATCGTGGCGCCATCCTCAAAGAACGCATGCCAACGGGCAGCTGTGTCCAAAAAGTAGCTCAGATTCTGCATGTGCGCATTGCGCTCTTCAATGTGCCGAAGAGCAGTTTGATACTCGTTCGTGTACGACATGGGTTACCTCCCGTCTCTTGCCGTGGGAGGAATCATACGGGGCGTACTTCAAAGCAAGTTAAAATCGTGGGCCCATTTGCGTAGGGGTTTTGTGAAGGGCTTTAACTCCATTAAAGGTTCGCGCGGTAGGGTTCGCACAAGTAAAAGCTTGGATGATGGAGCTCATATGCTTAAGTACAGAATAATCGGAGCCTTTGTTGCGGTGTGGTGTGCGGTTTGCGTTTCGTATGTGGGTGTTCGCATGGCGCTGGGAGCGCTGACTGGCAAGGCGGACGTTCCAACCGAGAGTGTGGAGGCATCCTCTTCCAGCGTTGCGTCAAACGACGGCAGTTCGGCGAGCTCTGACAAGGCCGCGGCCGAGGATTCGACTCCCCCGGTCGAGGATTCGGCAGAGACATCGGCCCAAGACCCAACCGAGTCATCGGCCGAAGCGCAGGCCCAAGATCCTGCCTTTGCAGACAGCCAGACGCAGAGCGAGGAGATTCTCTCTGCCCCCTCCCTGAGTGAGTACCTGAGCCAGTACACCTGCGGCTCATGTCGACGCAATTGCTCGCTTGACAACCCGCGCTGCCACAACGGATCGCGCCTTGCGGAGCTCAAGGCGCAGGAGTACTACGAGACGTACGGATAGGCCCTGAACGGGGGGCGAGTTTTCGGGGACATGACAAGGGGACAGGTCACTTGTCAGCTTTTAAACGGGGTCATTTTTGCGCAAAGGGAAGATAAAGACACGAACTGACAAGGGGACAGGTCACTTGTCAGCTTTTGCGTGTGACAAGGGGACAGGTCACTTGTCAGCTTTTGCGTGAAGTGGAGACAGGGACAAGAGCTGACAAGGGGACAGGTCACTTGTCAGCTCTTTGAGCCTATCTACGACGGAAGAGAATCGCAATCACAAGGCCAATTACTAGCACGCCTACGCTCACCCCATAGATCACCAGCGTTTCGGTGGTGTAGGCTTCTTTTGTCGATTTGCTTGCGTCAGCAGCCGTGGCGTCGTCCACTAACTCGGGCGTGTCTTGTTGGCTTTCGCCCTCACGCTGGTCGTTGGGCTTGTTGTTGCCCTGCCTCATGCCATCGTTTGGCCGCTGAAAGCTGTTTGCCTGCGCGTCATTGCCTTCGCTCTGTCCGTCGGTTCCTTCGCTCTGCGCGTCAGTGTCCCCGGACTGCATGTCATGGCGCTGTTGCATGCCTCCTCCCTGGGCAAATCCACCGCCAAACCCACCGCTTTGTACATCTCCCGCAGAGAGTGCCACCTCACTGAGCGTTACCTCCTCTGCATTGTCGCCAATAACGACGGTGTAGGTCTGGCCCTGCTTCATCTCCGGACAACTCAGGTTCACCGAAGTAAAGCTGCAGGGAACCTCATACGAGATGAGTGCGTTACCGGATTCGTCAAGAAGGGACACGGTCGTGCCTGACTCGGCGCCAGCACTATAGCCATACAAAAGCGAGCACTGGGTGGAGCTTGAGTCAAAGCCCTCGGCCATGGACGAAGCGCCGCACGCCACCACGTTGCCGCCTGTTATCTGACAAACGCCGCCGCTCTCGCTACCGTAGTCTATGGCGCTGTTGCTGCCGCTTCCCAAGAGGCTCACCCGAATGGTACCACCGGAAATAATAAGGTCGCCGTTGGAATCCAGGCCATCGGCATCACGGCCAGAGTCGTTCACGATGGTTATGCTGCCCCCGCTCACGTGGAGCCATGGAGACTCGGCGCTCTGGGATTGCGCATCCTTGGACTGCGCGCCCTGGGACTGTGCGCTCGTCTGGCCACCTCCGACATTGGAACTACTGGACTGGCTCGATGAGGACGAAACCTTTGAACTGGATGCCTGATCGCCTCTTGATTCCTGTTTGGCGGATTCTCCCTCCGTATTGGTCGATTGGCTGCTGTTCGCCGTGGGCGTCTGGCCGCCTTTGTCCCTGGGACCGCCCTGGCCGCCGCCGGGACCGCCTTGGCCTTGTGGCATCTGGCCGCCCTGGCCGCCGCCGGGACCGCCTTGGCCTTGTGGCATCTGTCCGTCCTGGCCTTCGGGCATCTGGCCGTCGCCCTGGCCTTCGGGCCTCTGGCCGCCGTCCTGGCCCTCGGGCATCTGGCCGCCCTGGCCTTCGGGCGCCTGGCCGTCCTGGCCGCCCATACCGCCGTGGCCACCTCCTTGGCCGCCACCCATGCCGCCGCCGGGACCACCGCCCATGGCCTCAGATCCTTCACCCGTGCTGGCGTTAAGCCCGTCGTCGGACGGATACACCGTAAGGTCTCCACCAGTCACGTCAATATAGGGCGCCGTGACTCCCTCATAGCATGCGCTCACCAGCACCGTGCCTCCCGACATGGTGCAGGTGCCACCGGACTTGATGCCATGATGTCCCTGCTCCGTGCCGGTCTCTATGGTCATGTTTCCCCCCGCCACGGTAACGTCGCCAGCGGCCACCATGCCCTCGTCGGCACACTTTATGTTTATGTCTCCCGACTCAACGTACAGATAGCCACCGTCGTTGTCCACCGCCAAGCCATCGTCACCAGCCGTTACGCCAATCGTGGCGTTGCAGATGCGCAGGCTGTCGTTGGCGTGCATGCCGTCCTTTGGCGCGTCCACCACAACCTTGCCGCCCGTCACAACCAGGTCGTCGTTCGCCGACACGCCATGCTTGTAGCCTGTCTTTATATCAAGCGAGCCGGTTCCGTTTATGGTCAGGTCGTCGTGCGAGAATATCGCACCATCGGTATTGTCTTTTAATGCGTCCTCGCCCATGGTCTCGCCACACGTGAGCGTGTTTGTGCTGCCATCGGCCAGGGTAAGGAAGACCTTGTCGGCCTGATCCACAACAATGCAGGCGTCATCGGCGTTTGAAATGGTAACGCCGTCGAGCAGGATCCAGACCTTGGAGTTGTCGTTCGCGTCCACAACGATGCTGCCGTCGTCGAGCGTGCCGCTCACAACATAGGTGCCCGACGCACCAATGGTCACGCTGCCGTTCCACACATAGACTCCGCTGCCCGAGTACGACGCGGACTTGCCCTCGAGCCTTATGCTTGTGGCCCCGGACGTGTCCCAGCTCCCGTTGAGGTCGTTGTTCGTAAAGTTGCTGTCATCGGAATGCGCCTCGGCGTCCGCGTCCACCACCATGCGCAGGCCCAGCGCCTCGCCATTCATAAACGCTATGGCTATGGCAACGGTCAACGCGGTAATCACGAGCGCTATGGCATCTAGGTGCTTTCGCATAGGGGCTCCTTAGCCCATGTAGTCGCCGTTGTAGCTCACCAACACGGCGCTCTGCACGCCCGGCACATCGGAAAGGGCGTTCACGAAATCGGTGTTGTCGTCCTTCAGACGAACCTCAAGGTTGAGCTCAATCAAACCGCGCTCCACGGTCTTGCTCTTTACGGTGTGCTTCGTTACCTCGTTGCCAAGGAACGCGAGCGCCTCCCGCTCACTTTCCTGGCCATTGCAGCGAAGTACCACGATGTAGGGGTTGGTCATGTCCCTGCGGTTGGCGAAGATAAGAATCACGATTCCCACGAGCACGCTGCCAAACACAGCCAGCGGAATCATGCCGGCAGCAAGCACGATTCCCACAGCGATTGACCAAAAGAGGAACGCTATGTCCAGCGGTTCCTTGATGGCCGTTCTAAAGCGCACGATGGAGAGCGCACCCACCATGCCGAGCGACAAGACCACGTTGCTCGTTACGGC
This sequence comes from Atopobiaceae bacterium, assembly GCA_017545665.1. Classification (GTDB taxonomy): domain Bacteria; phylum Actinomycetota; class Coriobacteriia; order Coriobacteriales; family Atopobiaceae; genus RUG440. The sequence continues at coordinate 1,193 of JAFWKQ010000038.1, read as the reverse complement.
CAAGATCACCAGGGTGGTAATCATGGTGAGCGCCACCAGCGTTACGCCAAAGGTGGACGAGTACATAACGCCTGAGTACGTCTTCCTATATATAAGGTAGATGAACATGCCAATGCCGAAGGCGATCACCATCGCCAGAACCATGTCCAGCACGCTCACCGCGGTAACGTTTTCCAAAAAGTTTGAATTGAATATGTCGTTGAAACTCATGCCTTTATGCTCCTCACAATAGGTTTTATGGTAGACGGTCTGTGGAATATCATTTGGTATTTGATAATGCCTCTATTAGTCTCGGACGATACGGCGCTATCCGTACACGCGACACTGCGCATACTTGGAGAATGCCGTCACGCGACGTCCGGGCGTCTGGACGCAGTCACGGATGATGGAGGGCAGGTAGTCGTCCCATTTGACCTCCATCAGGATCGGGGCGTCGCCAGCCGGAATCGTCACGCAATCGGGGTTGAGCAAATCGGTGCAGTTGAGGCCGGTCCTCAGGTTGTAGTCAAACGTCACGCGCACGTTACCCGGCGCATACACGTAGGGCTCGCGCGTGTATTCCACTATGGTCTTTGGGCGCAGGCCCATGTAACGCATTTTGCAGTAGAGCTCCTGCACCAGCGGCCGCTCTGAATCCATCATCCACGCGTAGTCGCCCTCAAGCAGCGCCTGCACCTCCTCGGCCGTAACGAGGGCGCTGTATTTGGTGCCCAATCCCCCACGCTTGCTCTTCTTTTCCAAGTGGATAAAGGACGCGTTGCCGTTGTACAGGCGAATGCGGAACTTCTCTCGCATGTTCACGCCATCGATCTTCTCGCGCAATGCCCTGTCGGTTGCGTTGTCAAAATAAAGGCTGCGAATAAGGTACTTGCCGCCCTTTGCATGGCGGTCCAAGTCCATGACGGCACGCACGCGCGAGCGTATGGACAGCAGGTCCACGTAAGCAAGAATGTGCTTCCACTCATGCCTATAGCGTATGTTGTCAGTCATTCTTCCACCTCCTTCCGCCAACGCTATGTTGAGGGATTGGTGTCTCTAAATGACCAGGACTCGCGGATATACGGCAAATGAGAAAAACGATTAAACGAACCTGAATCAAAGGCTGACAAGGGGATGACAAGGGGATACATGACAAGGGGACAGGTCACTTGTCAGCTTTTTTATGACAAGGGGACAGGTCACTTGTCAGCTTT
>JAFWKQ010000037.1 GCA_017545665.1 Atopobiaceae bacterium | reverse complement strand
TTACGCTCGAAGGGCGCGAGGTGCAGCATGAGCAGGATGGCATGTGCATACGGCAGGTTCCCGCATGGAAATGGCTTCTGGGGGCGGGACATTCGATGTGATGCGTAAGAGCATCGTGCTTGTCCAGAATGGCCAAAAGGGGCCCGCCCCAATGGCCACACGTTGCGAAGCTACAGTCGCTCGCCGTTTGAGCGCACGACCTGCTGCATCCAGGCAAAGCTCTCCTTGGGCGTGCGCCTGCCTGTGCCGTGGCCGTAATCGTCCTGGTCTACGTGAATGAACCCATAGCGCTTGCTCATCTCGCATGAGCTGGCAGAAACGATGTCCAGCGCGCCCCAGGCAAAGTAGCCACGCACGTCCACGCCGTCGGCGATGGCCTCGCGCACCTGCGCGATGTGGTCGCGGAAGTACTGCACACGGTAGCCGTCATGCACGATGCCGTCCTCCCCAGGCTCCTCCAGATAGCCGCAGCCGTTCTCCACAATGTACAGCGGCTTGTGGTAGCGGTCCTGGTACACGTTGAGCGTCCAGCGCAGGCCCACCGGGTCGATGGCCCAGCCCCAGGGGTTGGTCTTGAGCAGCGGGTTCTGGAAGGTGTCCCCGCCGCCCTGCTCGTGCGTGGCCACGCTCTCGGCAGAGCAGATCTGCGTGAGGTAGTAGGAAAAGCACACGAAGTCGGCCGTGTGCGTGGCCAGTGCCTCGAGGTCACCATTTTCTGCCACCACGGTGATGCCTCGCTCCTCGAAGAAGCGCAGGGCGTAGCCGGGATAGCTGCCCAGCGCGAGCACGTCGGCCGGCAGCTGCTCCATCTGGTTGCGCCGGTAGGTGGCCATCACGTCGTTGGGATCCGTGGTGGCGGGGTAGGCGAGGTTGGCGTACTCCATCACGCCGATCTCGAGCTCCGGATAGGTCTTATGGGCGTAGGCCGTGGCCAGCGCACAGGCCACCATCTCGTTGTGAAGGGCCTGGTAGCGGGCGCTCATGGGGTCGTCCGTCTCGTCGGTGGGCACGCCCAGGTGGTTGAAGCCCTCGTGGGCCACCATGTTGATTTGGTTCACCAGTATCCAGTGCCTCACGCAGTCGTGGTAGCGGTCAAAGAGCACCTGGCAGTAGCGCACGAACTTGACGATGGTGGCGCGGTCGTGCCAGCCGCCGTGGTCCATGGCAAGGGCGAGCGGCATCTCGTAGTGCGAGACGGTGAGGAAGGGGTCGAGGCCGTTTGCGACCATGGCGTCTATTATGCGGTCGTAGAAGGCGAGGCCTTCCTCCGAGGGCTCCTCCTCGCTGCCGGTGGGGAAGATGCGCGCCCAGTTGATCGAGGTGCGGAAGGCATTGAGCCCCAGACCGTCCTTGCCCAGCAGCGCGAGGTCGTCCTCGTAGGTATGGTAGAAGTCGATGCCCCAGCGCTTGGGGAAGACGAGCTCGCCCTCGTGGGAGAGCATCTCACGCACCTGGTCGCGCGAGAGGTCGCCCTGCATACGCAGGTGGATGGGCACGTCCTTGCGTTGAGTCGAATAACTGAATATCGCCTTCGAGAATCCTGTTGACACCATCTATCAGCTCTTCGGACGACAGCCTATTTACCGCCTCTTGCCAGCCTAAATAGCCGCCGGCTATCCCATCGTCAGAAATCTGGGCATTTGAAAGCTTCTTGATTCTTTCGGCAAGCATTGAGGCAAGAATCGCGACCTCAACGAGCGTCTTTTGCGCCTCTTCGCTACTCATGTTCTCACGGAATGATTTCGGTGATGAGCTCATAGTCGACATCGGCGATGCAATATGACGGGCTCTGTTCAGAGGGGCGAGGCATATTGAAAACGAGTCGCTTTCTAGGGAGAGTAAGGGGCTTTGCCATGGGCACATCCTTCACACGGCGAAGCGGGAGGTTGAGCCCCTGCCGTATGGAGGCGAATTTGTCGAGCTCGGCAATGCGCTTATCTACCGCCTGCTCGACCTGCTGTCGCAAGGAATCGTTGAACTGTTTGGCATCTGTTCTAATGTGCTCTGCAGTAGCTACGAAAGCGCCGATTTCTTGCTGAAAGTGCTCTCGGATTCCATCGGCGGTCGCTTCGCGTTGGGTCAGCTCGTAGACGAGGACGAAATAGTCGACCCAGGCATCGCGGTCGGTCTTGTCCATCTTCTCGGCCGATAAAGATGCTATTTCTTGTCGCATCCTCGCATGGTGTGCCTTGAACACATCGACTGTCAGGTTCCCGGCGAAGCATTTCATGGCAACCTGCCTATTCCTCATCCGAGTTGCAGCGACGGTACACGATGGGCAGCAGGTCGTTGTCCATAATCCTCATGTAGGCGTCGGGGTTCTCGTTGAACTTCTCGTACATGTCGGCGCTGTCGGAGAGGATAGCGGCAAGCGCTTTCATCATCACATCGCCGAAGATGGCGCGCAGGTCGCCCATGCTGTTGGTACGTGCCTTGGCGACGAACTCCTCGTCCTCGCAGATCTTGTCCGCGCAGGCCTTGATGATCTTGTCGGCCTCGGTCCACTCCGCGCCGAAGGCGTCGTTAAGGTGGTCGATGAGCACGCTCAGGCGCTCCTCTTCCTCCTCCTTGGAAACGCCCGCGTTCGCCCCGCCGTTGTGCAGTTCAGTGCTCTCCAGCTTTATAGCTTGCGTGCCCTTGTCCTCGATTCGCAGGTACTCCAGCTCCACCTTGTCGCGCAGGTCGGGCGTGCTGCCCGTGTCCAGGAAGAGCTTCTTCACCAAGAACCCGGCATAGACGAACAAGCGGTGCAGGTCCTCGTCGCCCAGGCTGATCATCTGCGTGATGAACGAGTACGAGCGCAGGAACTTGCGCAACAGCGCCTTGAACTCGCGCTTGGGCGTGTCGTCGAGAGCACACCAGCGGTCGACAGCCGGCTGCAGCTTTGGCTCTATCTTGCGCAGCACCGCGCCCGGATCCGGCTCGTCGAAGTACACGGAAGCTACGGCCTCGACCTCGGTATCGTCGTATACATGGTAGCCGTCCAGCCGCTCCTGCAGGTTGTAGATGACGTCGGGGTCGGTCGCGGCGTCGAGCTGCGTGGCCTCGTAGTAGTCCGAGAAGCTCGCCCGTATGGTGTCCCAGTCGTTGGCGAAGTCCACCACGAAGGTGCGCTTGCCGGGTATCGAGCACGTGCGGTTGAGACGCGAGAGCGTCTGCACCGCCGCCACGCCCGTGAGCATCTTGTCCACGTACATCGCGCAGAGCTTGGGCTGGTCGAAGCCGGTCTGGAACTTGTTGGCGCACACGATGATGCGCTTCTCATCGCTGTCGAATAGCTCGGCCGTGCGCGTCTCGGGCACGCCGTTCACCTTGGCCTCAGTGACCTCCTCGCCGTCCACGTCGAGCTTGCCGGAGAAGGCCACCATGACCTGGCAGGCGTATCTCTGCTGCTTGATGTACTCTGCCATGGCGAGATAGAGGCGGTAAGCCATCGGGCGGCTCCAGGTGACAACCATGGCTTTGGAATGGTGGTCGAGCACGCCCTCCACGTCGTTCATGAAGTGCTCCACAATAATCTGCGCCTTGCTCCCGATCATCGCTGGGTTCCAGTCGACGATGCCCATGAGGGCGCGGTTGGCCTTCATCTCTTTGTACTTCGGGTCGTCGGCTATGGTCTTCACCAGCTTGTAGTAGCTCTCAAAGCAGGTGTAGTTCTCCAGCACGTCGAGGATGAAGCCCTCGTCGATTGCCTGCTTCATGCTGTACAGGTGGAAGGGGCGCGGTATCAGGATGCCGCTCTCGTCGCGCTTGCACTGCTCGTCGCGCGTGCCGAAGACCTCGAGCGTGGCCGCCTTCGGCGTCGCGGTAAACGCGAAGAAGCTGAGATTCGGAATCGTCCCCTGAGCCTTCATCTCCTTGGCCAGCTCGTCCTCGTCGTCCCAAGGCTCGTCGGGGTCCAGGTCGCGGTCGATCAGCGCCAGCTTCATCTTTGCGTTGGCCTTGCCGGACTGCGAGCTGTGCGCCTCGTCGATGATCACGGCGAACTTGCGGCCCGAAACCTTCGTCTCGGAGCAGATGTAGGGGAACTTCTGGATAGTCGAGGTGATAATCTGCGCGCCCGAGTTCAGCGCCTCGCGAAGCCCCGCGCTGCCGTCCTCCTCGCGTATGCGAACCACCACGCCACGCTTGTGCTCGACCGAGTCGATGGTCTCCGAGAGCTGCGCGTCGAGGTTGCGCCGGTCGGTGAGTATCACCACCGTGTCGAACACCGGGTTGTCGGACGTGTCGTGCAGCGACTGCAGGTGGTGCGCGAGCCAGGCGATGGAATTCGACTTGCCGGACCCCGCCGAGTGCTGGATCAGGTAACTCTTGCCGGCTCCGCTTGCCTTTGCGTCCGCCACGAGCTTGCGCACGGCGTCGAGCTGGTGGAAGCGCGGGAAGATGATCTTCTTCATCACGTGCGCGTCTGGGTCATACTCCACGCGCACGAACCTATGGATGATGTCGAGCAAACTGTCGGGGGCCAGAATCTCGCGGTACAGGTACTCGGTGCGGTAGCCGTTGGGGTTTGGCGGGTTGCCCGCGCCGTTTTTGCCGTTGCCCCGGTTGAACGGCAGGAAGAAGGATTTCCCGTTGGCGAGCCAGGTGCACATCTCCACGGTCTCGGAATCCAGGGCGAAGTGCACGATGGCGCGGCGGTTCGCCTTGAAAAGCAGCTCCTTGGGGCTCCTGTCCGTCTTGTACTGCTTCACGGCGTGCTCGGTGCGCTGCCCGGTCAGGTTGTTCTTCAGCTCCATGGTCACGACCGGTATGCCGTTTAGGAAGAGCACCACATCCACGGAGTTGTTGAGGTCATCGGGCATCGTGCCGTAGCGCAGCTGCCGCACCACCTCGAAGCGGTTGGCGTGGTACCGCGCCAAGGCGTCAGGGTTCTTCTCCGTCGCGGGGCGGAAGTAGCACAGACGGAACTGCGCGCCCGGCGCCATACGTATGCCGTGGCGCAGCACGTTAACCACGCCGCCACGCTCGTCATGGGGCTCCAGCTCGTTGCAGAGGCGCTTGAGGAAGCGCTCCTGGGTGTGAGAGCCGTAGAGCCCCTCGATCTTCGCCCATTCCTCGGGCTGCGTCTCCTTTATGAAGCCGATGAGCGAATCCACCTTGAGGGCGAGCTTGCGGTCGTAGTCGGCCTGCGCCGCCGCGTTGCTGCCGAACGTCCTCCATCCCGCAAGGCCGAGGATGGCCTCCACGTCGTCCTCGAAGTTCTTCTCGGAGGTCTTCGGTATGGGCTTGCCTGTGTATTCTATCGCCATGCGTTGGACATCCATCGGGACTCCTCGAACTCTTACCCATTAGCCTTTGTGTAGAAGGTATACCGGCCATTTCCGTTCTTGGTAAGCAGGCCATCGCGCACCATCCCCTGTAGGACGGCGCGTGCACGCGGTTTGCTCAGACCAAGAAGATGTGCCACGTCAGTTGAGGTAATTGAGCCGTTTGCGTCAACGAGACCAAGCACGAGCGCTTTCCTATCACTCGCCATCGCTTGTCCATCGCTTGTCCATCGCTCGCCAACGCTCGCCATCGCTTGCCCATCGACTGGTGGTTGCTCGCCCCCCGGTATAGCGAAGGTCGCTTTTCCCTCTGGAGAGTTCTGCTGCTCGCGCGCATCCATCAGCGCATCACGGATCGTTTCGAGCATGAACTCAACGAATGCCGTAGAGTCAGCTGCCTTTCCTGCGTCAAGAAGCGCGTCGTAATACTGTTGCTGGTTGCGGTGAATGAGCGTCTCGACTGGTATCCAAGCAAAAACCGGACGCCATTTGCGCAAAATAAGCGAGTGCCACAATCGGCCTGTCCGCCCATTGCCATCTATAAAGGGATGAATGAACTCGAATTCGTAATGGAACACGCTGCCCTTTACCAGTGGATGGTCAGGCGAAGTGCCAAGCCACTCAAATAGATCCTTCATCACCTGGGGCACATAACGCCAAGGGGTGCCCGGATGAATGAGCACGTCGCCTGCGTATACACCCACGTCGTCATTTCGCAAGCAACCTGGATGCTTGACGAGACCATCCATGAGAAGCCCATGTGCTTTGAGAAGGTCATCAAGCGAGTAGGGATTAAACTCGGCTGCAACGTCATAAGCCTCGTAAGCATTTTGCACCTCACGGATGTCCTTGGGGGGAGCGAGTATATGATGCCCTCCGAGCACGGCCGTCACCTGTTCAATGGTAAGCGCGTTGTTTTCAATAAGAAGTGACGAGTGAATGGTGCGTATTCGGTTCTCTCGCCTGAGTGTGGGATTTGGGTCAAGGCCCTCGAAGATGGTCACTTGGCCTACCAGCTCGGCGATGTCGGCCACGAGCGATACGACCTTCGCGCTGTTCTCGAATGGCGGCTGATAGCCCATGTCGGTCACGCTCCTGGAACCTTGAACTTGTCGGTCACGGCCTCGGATATGAGCGACTTGCGGTACTCCCGCAGCTTGTCCGCCATCTCCTGCTTCTCCTCGATGAGCGAGTCGATCTCGGCGGTTTTGGCATCAAGGTAAGCGACTATTTCGCTCTGCGCATCTAGGCTCGGTAGTACAACCTTAAATGCTCCGAGTTCTTCCTTATTCACCTTTGGCATCTTTACGCGGTCGGTTGAAACGACTACTTGTTCCATAAAGGCATTAGAGAGCATGTAGAAAACGAGCCAGCGTCTGTTTTGCGAGCTTTCTATTGGATACATGTCAGCACTGCACATACCATCAAACGGTGCAATAGTGACTTTATTCAAGGCAGGGCGGACTTTCGAGTAAAGAATATCACCAATATGGAACAAGTGATTGTCACTTTCAACGCCGACTTCAGCAACACTTATGCAAGGCAATAGTCTTCCAGAGTCCTTTTCGATTCGGTCTGGTGATACCTGAGGAAGATCTGGATAATCGGTTGGATGCTGAAGATTCGCAACGACGGTTCCTATTGCTTTAAAACGAACAATATCCCATGAAGCAGGAATCTCGCCGATCCACTCGACGCCGGAGTCCTTCATGGGCGCGTCGGGGTCGAGGCCCTTGGTGACGGCCTCGGAGATGGCCGCCTTGCGGTACTCCCGCAGCAGCCCGACTTCTCGCTCGCAGTCCGCGACGAGCGCGTCGACCTCGGCGGTCTTGGCGTCGAGGTAATCGGCGATGGCCCGCTGTTCATCAATGGGAGGGCAAATGAGACTCATAGCATTTAAGTCTTTTGCTCCCAGATGTTTGACTGTTGTCCCGTACGTCAGCTCATTAATAAGCCGAAGGGCTTCAGGCATCAGATAAAGCAGGTAGTCCTTTAAAAGCACAGCGCTATTCTCAAGCGCACAGACCCTTTGGTTCAGAAGAGCAGTATGGCCTTCCCATCGTGCAACCTTGTATTCGCCATCCATACCAACAAGAATATCGCCATTCTCTATGCGCGCAGATTCAACAAACTCTCCGTCGTATAGCGATTCGGTTGTTTTAGACCCAACGTCGCGGATTCGAATTAGCGGCCAGCCTTTAGTATTTGAGAATCGGTTAGATTCAAAAGGGTAACCATACCGAACGCTTAGCGCACGTACACCCTTTGATATCAACCAGTGCTGGGGAATCTCCCCGATCCACTCTATACCCGAATCCTTGTAAGCCTCGTACCGCTCCATGTCACTCACCCGCACCCTCAGGCAGCACCGCACGCTCCTCCTGCTGCGCCATGAAGATACGCTTCTGCTCCTCGATCTCTGCCCGCAGTTGCTCCTCGGTGGGCAGGCAAAGCCGATACTTGGCGGCAAAGAGCTGCTCGCTTCCCTTGAGCACCGAATACCGGGCGATGTCCTCGTCGGTCTCCGAGCACAGGACTATGCCCAGCGTGGGGTTATCGCCCTCACCGCGCCTCAGCTCGTCGTACATGCGCACGTACATGTCCATCTGACCGACGTCCTGATGCGTGATCTTCCCGACCTTTAAATCGACGAGCACGAAGCATTTGAGAATGTAGTTGTAGAAGACAAGGTCGATGTAGAAGTCGCTCCACTCGGTCCTTATGTGCTCCTGCCGGGCAACGAACGCGTAGCCCTTCCCCAGCTCCAGGAGGAACCGCTGAAGATGAGAGATGATGGCCTCCTCTAGCTGAGACTCGTGCACGTCCGGGCTCTCAGTAAGCCCGAGAAATTCTCCGATTACGGGATTCTTGATGTACGCGAGTCGCTCGGCATACGCCTCGGACTCGCTCATGCCGAGGTCCGGAGTGTTCGACAGGTCGGCGTAATTCGCAAGCAGCCGGTGATACCAATGGGTGGAGATGTTGCGGCTGAGCGTCTTCACGCTCCACGTCTGCTCGGCGGCCTCGCGCGCGTACCATGCGCGGGCCTCGGGATCCTCGACGCGCAGGAGCTCAATATAATGCGACCAGGACAGGGCCGGGGAAGATTGTCCAGACGCTGTCTGGACAATCTCGGGGAACATGCGATAGAACTTCACGTACTGGTATAGGCTCGTGCGCGAGTAGCCTTTGCCGTAGCGTTCCGTGAGCTTCCTTGCGAGCTTGGGCACGATCATGCGCCCGTAGATTTCCTGCCGCCTGCCGTCCTTCAGCTCCTCTTTGACGATGCGCATGCCGATGAGCCAGTTGCGATGTACCAGCGCTGTGTTGATGGCGCGGTGCGCGGCCGCCTGGGCGCTCTCGATGATGCCGATGACGTCGGCAACCACGTCGGACGTCTCCCGATAGTCGATGACCCCGCCCACTGCTGAGACCTCTTTGCTCATTGCAGCACCCCCTCAAGCCTCGCGGCTATGCCCGCCTCGAGCTCGCGAATCTCGGCTAGAATCTCAGTGCTGGGTCGCAGCGGCGTGTACTCGTAGAAGTGGCGCGTGAAGGGAATCTCGTAGCCCACCGTGCCGCCGTCACGCAGCTCCAGCAGCTGGCCCTTCTTCTGCTTGCGCGGCTCTATCCAGGCGTCAGGTGCGTAGGGAAGCACCTCGCGGGCCATGTACTCGTCCACGCTCGTGGTCAGCGGGATGTTCTCGGTGTCGTTCTTGTCCTTGTCTGGCACCAGCTTGCCACGCGTGTTGCGTACGGGCTGGCCGTCCTCGTCGTACTGCGGCTGGCGCACGTCCACCGTGACGTAGCCGAAGTCGTCGTTATTGAACACCTTTGAGAGCTTGGTGTCCGCCTCGTCGAACGCCTCGTAGAGGGCGACGATCCGCGCGATCTGATCGTCGCTGAACTCGTTGCGCTTGGATCCCAGGCTCTTGCGCATCTTGTTGAAGATGCCGTTCGCATTGATGAGCTGCACCTTGCCACGGCGGCGCTCCTCCTTGGTGTTGTCGAGCACCCAGATGTAGGTGGCAATGCCCGTGTTGAAGAAGAAGTCGTTGGGCATGGCCACGATGGCGTCCACGAGGTCGTGCTGCAGCAGGTAGCGCCGCACCTCGCTCTCGCCCGAGCCCGCGGCACCCGTGAAGAGCGGGCTTCCGTTCAAAAACACGGCGATGCGGCCACCGCCGTCCTTGGGCGGACGCATCTTGGCCACCATGTGCTGAACAAAGAGTAGCTGGCCGTCCGATATGCGCGGGAGCCCAGCGCCAAAGCGGCCCGCGAAGCCGAGCTTCTCGCGCTCCTTCTTCACCGCCGCTTGCGACCTCTTCCAATCGACCCCGTAGGGCGGGTTCGAGATCTGGTAGCCGAAGGTCTCGCCGGGCATCTGGTCGTCTGCGAGCGTGTCGCCCAGGTGCACGTTGGCGATGTTCCCGCCCTTGAGGATGGTGTCGCTCTTGCAGATGGCGTAGGACTGTCCGTTGATCTCCTGCGCGTAGGTGACGACTGTGGCCTGCGGGTTTATCTCGGCCACGCGGTCGGCAAAGACGGTGAGGGCGCCGCCGGTCCCCGCGCAGGGGTCGCACACCTTCACGATGCGGTTGGGTTGCGTGAGGTCGTCCATCTCGCCGACGACAAGCAGCTCGGCCGCCAGCCGTAGGCCGTCGCGCGGGGAGAAATGCTCGCCGGCCGTCTCGTTGGAAACCTCAGAGAAGCGCCGGATTAGCTCCTCATAGATGTCGCCCATGTCGGCGTTGCTGATGGATGCGGGGCTGAGGTCGACTCTAGGGTTGCAGAAACGCTCGACCACAAGGAACAGCAAGTCGTTGTCGTCAAGGTCCTTGATGACGTCAAAGATCTTGAACTTGTCGAATATGTCGGCGATCTCGGGCGAGAAGGACGTAACGTACTTGGTCAGGTTCTCGCGGATGCCATCGGCGTCAGAAAGAAGCCCGCGCATTGTGAACTCACTCGTGTTGTAGAAGTCGACGCCGGCCGCCTGCTTGAGCATCGTGTCCCGAAGCGCCGCAGGGAAGGGCTTCGCAGCTACGTCGAGCACCTTTTGCTTGGTGGGCTCAAGCACCACGTCGAGTCTGCGCATGACCGTGAACGGCAGGATGATGTCGCCATACTGGTGCTGCTTGAAGCTAGAGCGCAGGAGGTCGGCCGTGCCCCAGATAAAGCTTGATATTTCCGAATGGTTCATAGCCGTTATGCCTTCTTGCTGAGTTCCTGGATCATGCACATGCGGACGAAAGCGCTATAGCTGGTACCGCGAAGAGCTGCCACCTCTTTGGCGGAATCGCGTAGGTTCTTAGGAATGCGGATAGTGACAGGGACTGTCTCGCCTTCGGCAAGATACGCCTGTATCTCGGTCTGCTTCGCCCCACTCTCGATAAGTTCGGTGTACTTCATGGTGTCGCCTTTCCGCGCATGCGCAATGCAATACAAATCTAGTACGCATTCTACCAGAGGATAAGTTGCGAAAGATTGGCTGGCAGCTAATACGTGATGTGCCGCAGGTAGAAGGTGAAGAGAAGAGCATGCGGATGGTGAGAAGACCGTGGCGAATGAGAAGAACGTGCAGACCGGAACCGCGACCGTCTCTCGAACGACGAACCTGCGACCGAACCGTTGCCATGCGTCACCGAGACCGTGACCGTCACGTCGTCGAATCTATCTGCGCCAGGCCGTACGCACAAGCCACGCAAGCGCAGGCTCATCGAGGGTTGGGCCGCGCCACGGGCGAAGCCCTACACAAGCGTGGGAGCCCGGGCTATGGAGACGATCGCCCCCTCCAGGCTGTTCTCGTGCCGGCGGATGCTTCGCATGAACGCCGAGTTGTCCGAGCTCACCTCAGTAGCAGTCTTCACGTATCCGCGCAATTCGTTCATGTCGTCGTGGTTGATGCCGCAGCCGTTAGGTTGCGGTAGCGAGCGAAGAGGGCGTTGTCCACCACGCCATCGCACAGTGTGACTACGTCGGCCGCTAGGGCTTCGCAGCCATTGTTCCGCCTCGAGCACCCAAGACTGCGCTCTGGTATGATAAGTATGGAAAGTAATACCAAAGAGGAGGTTGTTATGGCAATTCCAAAGGGCAAGGGCGCATGGACGGCGACGGTTGGCACCAAGGGGCAGATCGTCATCCCCAAGGAGGCGAGAGACATGTTTGGCATCAAGCCGGGCGACACGCTCGTCATCCTGGGCGACGTCGAGCGAGGCCTCGCCATTCCGCCCAAGGAGCAGTTCGGCGAATGGGTCAGCGCGGCCTTCGACGGGGGCCGGCGATGAGGGTCCTCTGGTTCTGCATCCCTGCCTATGGTCACACCAACCCCACCATCGAGGTGGTGCGCGAGCTGGTGCGGCGCGGCCACGAGGTGCGCTACTACTCGTTCGAGGAGTTCCGCGGGAGAATCGAGGGCGCGGGTGCCGAGTTCGTAGCCTGCGACTCATTCCTGCCGCCTATAGATGCGAAGGCCGAGCGGAAGCTGCGCCAGGTGTCCACTACCGAGATGAGCGTGCAGTCCTTCCGCGCCGTGGCTAATTTCGACCCTGTCGTTTCGGCCGACGTGGAGGAGTGGAAGCCGGACGTGGTGGTCACCGACTCGGCATGCTTCTGGGGCAAGCTGACAGCGGCCAAGCACGACCTTCCGTGGGTGTGCTCCACCACGACGTTCGCATTCAACGAGCACTCGTCAAAGTACATGAGCCACAGCGCCCGGGAGATGGCCGGCCTGGTACTGGGCCTGCCGCGCCTCAACCGCGAGATCCGCAGGCTGAGGCCCTTAGGCTACGAGGTGAAAAGCGCCCTCGACATCGTGAGCAACAAGCCCGATGACAACACCATCGTCTACACTTCACGGACGTTCCAGCCCTGCTCCGAGACCTTCGACGAGGAGCACTACCGCTTTGTTGGCCCGTCGGTGCGCGACGTGGCGCCAAGGGAGAAGGTCGGCCGCCCGCTCGTGTACGCCTCGCTCGGCACGGTGATAAACGACCGACCGGGCTTTTACCGCGCGCTCATCGACGCGCTGCGTGACGCCGACGCGGACCTTCTCATCTCGTGCGGGAAGGCGTTCGACCCCGCACAGCTGGGGGAGGTGCCCAGCAACGTGCGCATAGAGCAGTACGTTGACCAGATGGAGGTGCTCTCGCGGGCGAGCTTGTTCGTTACTCATTGCGGCATGAACAGCGCTTCGGAGGGCATGTGGATGGGGGTGCCCGAGCTGCTCTTTCCCCTTACCGGCGAGCAACGCGCCGTGGCGAGGCGCGTCGCGGAGGTCGGTGCGGGCAGTCTGCTCGACGAGCCAGTGACGAGGGATGCCACTGCCCTGCGTAGGACGGTGCTCGCCGCCCTGTCGGACGAGAGCCTGCGCGAGGGATCGGCCCGAATGCGCGGAGATCTGCGCTCGTGCGGGGGACCCGCTGCAGCCGCGGACTTCATCGAGCAGGTGGCATAAACATTGGTGTCATGCTTGGCACCTTGTCCATGTTGTGGGGGTAGCCGCCGCCAGCGTTGGCCGCCCACACAAACTATCGAAGATCGTGCCTCAGAATGCGGGCATTGAGTTTTGGGACGAGAAGCGGAGCGAAAGGCCATTCAGAACAGGTATACGGTCGATTTCAATGGGTGAGAAAAGGGGTCTCGCCCCTTTTCTCACCCCCCGCGTCTTCTCGTCCGGGCCCCGTTTACGCCCACCCAGGCTCGGTTCGTGTTACAAAGCTGAGTTACGGGCCGTTAGCTCAGTTGGCAGAGCAGGAGACTTTTAATCTCAAGGTCCAGGGTTCGAAACCCTGACGGCCCACCACCTAAAACAACAGCCCAGAGGCAATCGGCCTCTGGGCTGTTTTTGTTTGCGGGCAAAAGGGGTGAATCGTTGTTCCCGGTACTTTGTTCCACCGGAGATGGAACAAAGTACCGGGAACAACGATTCACTTACTTCTTCCGGTTGCGCACGCCCATGAACGCGGCTGCCGCGCCAAGCGCGCCGATAATGGCAAAGGGCAGGGCGGGGTCGCCTGTCTTTGCGGTGGGACTCGAGGACGTGGCCTTGCCGCCGGAGCTGCCGTCGGTCAGCGTGCTCGCCGAACCGCCAGAACCACCGCCGGTCAGCGTGCTCGCCGAACCGCCAGAACCACCGCCGGTCAGTGTGTTCGTCGTGCCACCGGAACCACCAGCAGTCAGCGTGTTCGTCGTGCCGCCACCGGAGCTGCCATCGGTCAACGTTTCCGCCGCGCCACCCGACTTGCCACCGGTGTTCGAAGAGCTTGAGTCGTCGATCGTCGAAGAGTTGGACTTCTCCTTCCATACGGCGGTGAATTTGTGGTCGCCCTCGACCTTGTACTCATCGCCGGCGTAGTACTTGGAACCCTCCCAGTGGTCGAATTCGTAACCGTCGCGCGTGGGCGCAGGCATGATGATAGTGCTACCTTTGGTGACGTCGATGGTGACGGTCCCCGTCTTACCGTTGAGCGCACCCTCGCCCAGGTTGAAGGTGAGCGTGGCCTTTGTAGAATCGGGCTGAGACTCAGTCTCGGACTCCTTCTGCCACGTGGCCTTGAAGGACTGGTCGCCTGTGACCTTGTAATCGGCGCCAGGTGTATACTCCTTGCCGTCGGCCGACCAGCCCTTGAAGACAAAGCCGTCCTTGGTGGGCGCACCGGCGAGCTTGACGGTGTCGCCGGAGTTTGCGCTCTGGGTAACAGAGCCCGTTGACCTGTCGAGCGTGCCGCCATCAAGTTCATACGTGAGCGTGGCCGCCTTCGGCGTCACCTGGAAGTCCGCCACAGCGCGACCGCCGAGGTAGTTGGCTGTCTCGGGCACGATGGCAAGCACGGTGTAGTTGCCATGGGCTGTCGGCGGAGTAGCAGACCAGTCCGAGCCGCCCTTGTGCGCGTACTCGTAGGTCACCTTGCCGTTGCCGGGGTTCGAGCTCTCGCCGAGCTGGGGCGCCTTGGGCTCTTCGCCCCAGGCCCAACCCTCGATCGACACCGTAGGCGATATGGGCGCTTTCTCCACGATGACGTCCTTAGAGCCGTAAAAAATGGTGTCGGGGCTGGCAGTCACCTTGTAGTACACCGTGAGCGAGCCGGCGTCGGTTTGCGTGGGGCTCTCGATTGAGTCATACGCATCTTTAGCCGTACCAAACGCCACGGTGTAATCGGTACCCGTGGGCACATTCACGTTAACGGTTATGCCATGAGGCTCCCCGTTGTATGCGCCAGTCCAACCCTCTGCCAACGCGGTAATGTTCGTGCTGGTAACGGTAAACTTACCGGTCTTACGGGTAATCTCGTAGTTGTAGTTAGGCTCGACGTTGGGATCGGCGGAAATGATTATGTCGTGTGGACCAACTTTCACCGGACTGCCAAAGTCGCAGCTGAGGCCATACGCCAGCGTGTCCTTGTTCACGACGCCGCTGACCTTGGCCGTGAGCTTAATGGCGCCTACATCGTCAATGTTGCCAATGCACTCAACTTGGTCGTCGGCCTGAATAGTAGCCTGCTTCTTGTTGACCTTTACCGTAACGTCCCTAGACGCCTGCGCACAGTTGCTGGTCTCCGCCGCCGTCACGGTAACTTTGGCGATGCCGGCACGCTTGATCCTGAGCTCGCCAGTTGTGCTGACCACGTCGATGAACTCTCCGCCTTCCTTGACGGCATAGCTCAGCGCGCCGTCGCCGCTGGTCGTGGCCTTGACGAATTGGCCTGTGTCGCCGTAGGTTACGGTCACGTTTGGTGCGGTTATGGCCTGATCGGCCCTAATCGTCAGTTTGCCATTGACGTAGCCGACCGTGTATTTGCCGTCAATGTCCACACCCGAGGGCACGATGTCGTAGTTGCCGGCCGGGGCAGTTGTTGGGTCTATTGCCACGCCGTCCTTCTGGTACGTGATTGTAGGACTGACCATCTCCAGCGTGTCGCCTCCAACGAGGCCATCCACGTCGAATCGCCCAAGTGGTGTATCGCCGGTGTAAATCTGCTCGTCCTTAGCCGTTACGGAGAGCTGGGCCCTGCGAACGCGGACCACGATTTCCTTGGTTGCCGGCGTATAGTCGTCTGTTCCTTGCGCAACAATGCTGACGTAGGCGTTACCAGACTTGACGATCGTGAGCTCACCAGTCTGGCTGTTTACGCTCACGGCATCGCCGCTGGAAACACGGTACGACAGCGCGCCGTCTCCGTTGGTCGTGGCGTCTACATACCTGTTGGCGTCGCCGTAGGTCACGGTCAGGTCGGAAGCGGTGATTTCCTGTATCTTCCTGTCCTTAACCGTAAGCGTGCCGGATTCATAGGTTATTGCATAGTTTTCTGCCTGAGCGCCAGAAGGAACTATGTTGTATGTTCCGCCAACGTTGTTGGGTGGGAAGATGGGTTCGTAATGCAGGGCTGGCTCTACGGCCAAAGCGTCGTCTTTCAGCAGCCCAATAGCCTCGTACGTCCCCTCTGTATCGAGATTTGGCACGGAATCGCCCACGTAAGACTTAAGGTCGCCTGCCTTTACGATAAGCGGTTTCTTGCTAATCCTAACCGGCACGTTCCTGATCGACTGGTTGTAGTCATCTGTCTGCGCCGCCGTAATCGTAACGTAGGCTAAGCCATTTTCTGGCACCTTTATTACCCTCAGGGCACCAGTTTCGGGATCTACCGATATATAGTCCTCACTGCCTCCCGTGACTGCATAGCTCAGTGTGCCATCACCGCTGGCATCGGCGTCGATGCGCTTGTCCGTATCGCCGTAGGTGACATTCGGCATCGATGCATAGATGAGCTGATTCGCCCTAACCGTCAACGTGCCGGGCTCGCCGTAGGTAAAGGCGTAGTTACCATCCGCTGCGCCTTCGGCCTTGATGGTGTATTTGCCTGGCCATGCGGTACTGGGGTCCACCTGTGTTTGTCCCTGCCAGTACGTCAACGTCGGTGGGGTACCAATTGTATCGTCTCCCACCAAACCCTTTACCTCGTACTCGCCCTTGGGTGTATCGCCCTGACTAATTGACTCGTTTTTGGGCTTGATGGTTGCCGGAGCTGGGGTAATCGTAACCTTCACTTCCGCATACGAAGGCGCATACGAAGGATCCTGGCTGCTGTCCTCCACCATTGCGATGATATACGCAACACCGGCTTTCTTCGCCTTGATATGAGGAAGGGTATTCCCCTCTTCGTCCACTGCGATGTCGTCTTCATCTATTTCGATGAATTCCTTATAGCCCGGATCGACCATTAGGGTCCACTTGTCGTTTGGCGTCTTTGGATCCACGCTTCCCAACACCAACGCTTCTTGTCCGTAGGTTATAGAATCCACGGATTCGGCTTCATCATTCATAAGAGTGGCGGTGACCGATCGTTGCGGTTTTTTACTAATCGTCACCGTGATGTTTGCTTCCAGGCTTTTGTAGTTGTTATCTTCCGGAACCGTGACTTTCACGACCACCTGACCCTCTTGCGTGCTTTCGCTGGCGTACAGCGTACCGTAGTCTGCGGGGCCTGTACCCATGTGGCAGCCATTGGCATTTTCGCCATCGATTTGGTATGTGACCGGTTGGTCGCCTGGTAAATAGTCGTCGATTGATTCGTTGTACTTAATGTTCTTCGAAAGGTCGACAAAAGCAAGTTCGGACTGCCCATCCGCCATGATGATGCCCGCATTACTTGCCACATGTGCGGGACTATTGGCCTTCTCGATGGTATAGAGCACATGCGCAGTTGCCGAGTTTGTTCCTTCGCGAAGCGTTATTTGCGCCCAGTATGTGCCAGCGCCGAGAGGAGGAGCGGGATTTCCATCCTTATCCACCAGCTCACTGCCTTCAGGTCCGGTACCATCGGCCTTCGCGTTGTAGTACTCGATTTCGGAATTGCCCTGAATCATGTAGGGATCTTCAATCGTCGCTTTTTCGCCGTCGTTATCCGTTAGGCCATCATCGTATTTTGCGTGCAGTGGCTTTTTTATCTTCAGAGTAGCCTTATGACCTGGAAGCGTGCAGCTTTGCCTAGAACATGTTGCCGTGATGGTGTCGCCTTCTGCGGTATAGGTAAACTGGTGATCATGCTGCGGTTTAACAACCACGAGACCGTAGTTGTTGGGATGCTTGACCTCGTCGTACTTCGTGAGCGCATAAATCCTTTGCTCGCGACTTTCTCCGGCGTTTTCCATCTTCTCATCTTCGTATTCTTTACCATCCTCTGGTACCAGCACGTAAAAGACATTCTGGTGCTCAGGGTCATCCGTAAAGTAAATCGCATCGCTGTCATCGGTACCTGCCCGCACGGCCTGCGAATACTTTGTTGCGGATCCGTTGGAAAAACCACCGGTCCACATCCACACGGTACCGCCGTTGAAGTCGACTCTTCCGCCTGTTGCGTTTAAATCCCGGGACGCGCCGATAACGTTAAGGGCTCCGTCCAGGTACTCTTCGAGACTTTCGGGTGCATGGGCTGCCTGCGCAACGACATGGCCACCGTTAAACGTAATGGCTCCCGTGAACTTAGAGGATATTTCCTCATCTTCGATTACGAAGTCCCCGTCGTCATCGAGCACTATCTTCTTCATTTCATCTTTGTAGTATTTGCCGCCGGAGCCTATGGCCACACCACTGTCATACTGGCTGTCTTCGGTTATCTCACCAGCCCGAGCGATAACGGAACCACCATTAATGGTGACCTTGACGGTGTCAATACGCGAATCTCCGCACGCAGCACCCGAGCCGATACCGGGACCGCCGTTTTTGCCTCCTATGGCAGTTACGATACCGCTGTTGATGGTAATGTTTCCGGATACGCCATAGTTTACGGTATTTCCCTTACCACAACTGTCGTTTCCTCTTCCGCCGCCGATGCCGGCCGCATGTATGCCACCTATAGCATCGACTGTGCAGTTGTCATCGACCGCTATGGTCACGCTTCCGGGAGCGCCCGCTATGCCGCCACCGATTCCGGCCGCACATATGCCGCCTTGTGCAACTACCGTACAGTTTCCTGAGATGTTAATAACATCTTCACCGATGGCAGTGCCTGGGGCAGGCCCCGGGTCATTGTTTTCCTCTCTTATAACCGACGCTATGTTGCCGCCGCCGCCTATTCCTGCGCCACCTTTGTCGCCATCTTCGTTGGAACCGCCTGTTGCGCGAACGTAACCACCGGTTATGGTGACGCTTTGAGCACCGCGTAATCTACCGCCACCGATGCCCGCGCCTTGCGCACCTCCATTAGCGGTGACAGTTCCACCTGCGATCTTAATGGTGCCACCCGAACCATAGTCGCCGCCGCCGATACCCGCGCCGTTGCGCCCACCCGTAGCGGAAACATTGCCGCCGTAAATCTCTATGGTACCGCCGCTAGTGTGATTGTCTCCTTCTTCATATGCGTCATCACCCGAACCTATGCCGGCACCACCGTCATAGTCTCCAGTCTGGCCGGCCCTGGCCTCAACGGTACCACCGTAGATCTTTGTGGTACCGTTGCTGGCTCCCTCGCCGCCGCCGATGCCTGCAGCATCAAGGCCACCGTTCGCAGTAACGTTTCCGCTGTAGATTGTTACGTCGGCACCTTTGGGATCAACTTTTGCGTAAGGACCACCTTGAATCCATGCATCGCCGGCACCGATGCCTGCAGCGTATTTACCCCCGGTCGCTATGACCGTGGGACCTGTTGACGAGCGCTCGGTGCCAATAATAACAGTGCCGCCGGTGTTGCCCTCCTCGCCGGAGCCTATTCCGGCTCCGCTATTGCCACCGGTTGCGGTAACGTGTGCGTCACCCGTAATCGTTACGGTGCCGCCGTTGCCGTGGGACGTGGTTCCGCTACGGTCACCGTCACCGCCACCGATTCCTGCAGCGTAGTCTTTTCCCGTCGCAGTTACGGTACCGCCGGAGATGTTGACGATGCCGCCGTTGCCTTGGTCGCCGCCGCCGATGCCCGCGGCGTCTTTGCCGCCCTTGGCGATGACCTCGCCACCAGAGATATTGACGGTACCGCCATTCCCGTAATTGTTGCCACCGGTTCCGTCGCCGCCGCCGATGCCGGCGCCGCCTTCATACGAAACGTTACCCGGGCTGCCGATTGCCGTGACCTTGCCGCCCGTAATCGTAACGGTGCCGCCGTTGCCCTTCTCTCCGCCGCCGATGCCGGCTGAGTCGGTGGCACCGGTTGCCTCTACGGTGCCGCCGTTAATTGTAACGCTACCTCCGTCGCCATTCTGTCCGCCGCCGATGCCGGAGGCACAACCGCCGCCCGTTGCCTTGATTTTGTAGTCAAGAGAATTAGCGCTTATGGTGATATTGCCGCCAGAGGCATGGTCGCCGCCGCCGATGCCCGCGCCGTCGCTTCCGCCCTGCGCGGTTACGTTGGCGTTGGAGATGATGATGGTGCCGCCGTCATGGGCGTTGCCGCCACCGATGCCGGCACCGCCGGAATTGGCCGTAGAACCGCCCTTGGCTTCTTTGATCGTGCCGCCCGTAATCTCGACTCTTTCGCAGGCTCCGTCATCTCCGCCACCGATGCCGGCTGAATTGACACCGGCCACAGCCGTCACTTCGCCGCCGGAAATCTTGATTGTGCCGCTGCTACCGCCGTCAGCGCCGCCGCCGATACCGGCGCCTTCGTTACCCGTCGCGGTAACCGTGCCGCCCGTGATGGTTATATTGCCGCCGTTTCCGCCCGCGCCATCATGCTGGCCGCCGCCGATGCCGGCGCTGTCGTTGCCCTCTGCGGTAACTGTGCCGCCATGAATCTCAATAGTGCCGCCGTCGCCGCCGTCGCCGCCGCCGATGCCTGCACCGTCGCGACCGCCCTTGCTGTAAACGGCGCCGCCGTAGATCTTAATGGTCCCGCCGCTGTCTTCGTCGCCGCCGCCGATGCCGGCACCGCCGTCAAAAGAGCCAGATCCACCGTAGGCATTAACCGTGCCGCCATAGATGGTAACGTTGTTGCCGCCGCCATGGTGATCGGCGCCAGAGCCGATGCCTGCGGCATCTTCGGATCCTCTCGCGGTTACCTCTCCACCATAAATGGTAATCGGCCTCCGGCGCCTTTCCAACCGCCGCCGATGCCTGCGCCACCGTTATCGTCGCCGTCGCTACTTTCGCCTATAGCCTCAATCTTGCCGCCAAAGATATTGATCGTCCCGCAGTCGTCTTTACCGCCTATTCCGGCATAGTGATTTTCATCTTGGTCGTTCTTCAGCACGCCAGTTCCGCCTGGCTGGCCATATATGTTCAGCGTACTCGACGCGGGAACAACGATGCCCCAGGTTATCTGGGTCGTACCGTCCTTAACGATGATATTAACCACGCTGTTTTCATCTACGTATACAGTGTTTATATCGTTGTCATCCTCACCCGTGATGTACCAACCGTTGCCGATGGTGGCGTCATCGCCTTTATCGATGTCTTCGCAATTTGCGTATCTTGTTTCTTGCCTCACCGTTTTTGCGGTCGCATCCCACTCTCGGTACACATAACTTCGAGTCCCCGTGCCCGCGTATGCACTCGCTGGGGCGACGACCGCCACCACCATTAGGACCGCAAACGCCGAGAACGCCGCCCACCACCGAGCTCGACTCTTCATAAGATTCACCCTTCGCAATCGGAGAAACCGCACCCACCGAAGACCCGCAACGTACGGGCACTCGTGCGCAGATGGATAATTTCACATCCTATAATTTATCGCGAATACTTTGTGTAAAACCCCTTCTAAAATATTAGGGAACGCCCTCCACAAAAAAACAAGGAAACCAAGGATTAAACGCTGTTCACGGTACATTAATCCACACGATGAATCAAAGTACCGGGAACAACGATCCGCCCTGCGCCCTTGTCTCTGCCGTGGCTGCGACGCGGCATCATGTGAATACGAACGAGAGGGGCCTCATGGCACGCACGATCAGCATAGGGGCGCAGGGTTTCGAGGACATCCGGTCGACCGGGTGCTTCTACGTGGACAAGACCGGCTTCGTGCGGGACTGGTGGCTCGCGGGCGACGCGGTCACGCTCGTCTGCCGGCCGCGCCGCTTTGGCAAGACGCTCAACCTGGACACGGTGCGCTGCTTCCTCTCCACCGAGTACGCCGGTCGCGGCGAGGAGCTGTTCGGCGGCCTCGACGTGTGGGAGGGCGGCGAGCCGAGGCAGCGCGAGGAGATGCGCGCGCTGCAGGGTACGGTGCCAGTGGTGGCGCTCAGCCTCGCCCGCGTGAAGCAGGGCAGCTTTGAGCAGATGCTCAGGAGAATCGAGCATATCATGGTCGCGGCGGCCCGCGCACATGCCTACCTGGACGACTGGGATGGCTTGACCGACACGGACCGCGCGGCGCTTTCCTCGGTGCGGGAGGGCATGGGGGCCGAGAGGTATGCAGACGTGCCCAACATGCTCTGCGGCCTGCTACGGCGCTTCCACGGCGTGCGCCCCGTCGTTCTTCTCGACGAGTACGGCGCGCCCATTGAGGCGGCCTGGACGGGCGGCTACCGGGACGAGGCGGGCGCCGCGGCGACGAGGAGCTGAAGGCCAACTTCGAGGAGCTCATGCGCGGCGGGTCGGTCGCCAAGGTCATCGACGAGCAGGTGGTCTTCTCCGAGCTGAGGACGCGCCCCGACGCCGCGTGGGCGCTGCTGCTGGCGGCGGGATACGTCACGGCGCCCGGCGAGCCGCCCGAGAGGCCCGACGAGCAGAAGGCGACTTGAGGGCTGCGGGACTTGCACAAGCCGCGAGCTGCTTGGCGACCTGCTCTCGTATTTTGAGGAGGCGTACCTCATATTTTGTGTCCGGCAGTTTACCTATTCGCTCGCCGAAGCGACGACGAGTTCGCAGAAGGTGTATGCCATAGACCCAGGACTCGCGCTTGCGTCGGCCCGCGCAAACACCAATGCGCTTGGTCAGCGCCTCGAGGACTGCGTGTATCTTGAGCTGCGGCGGCGCGTCGCCCTTGGTCGTGCGGACACGGTGAGTACGTACCGTACGAAGGAGGGTAACCTGGAGGTCGACTTCGTGGTGGGCGATGCGTTGGCCCAAGTGCGTTCGGGCTCTACCAAGTGAGTGCCGATGTGTCGGATCATGGCACCCTGCAACGCGAGTTGAGGGCGCTTTGGCGAGGCCTTCGGGAGGCCGGCCTAAAAGAAGGCGTTCTTATTACGCTCGAAGGGCGCGAGGTGCAGCATGAGCAGGATGGCATGTGCATACGGCAGGTTCCCGCATGGAAATGGCTTCTGGGGGCGGGACATTCGATGTGATGCGTAAGAGCATCGTGCTTGTCCAG
>JAFWKQ010000036.1 GCA_017545665.1 Atopobiaceae bacterium | reverse complement strand
GCCGCGTGCGGGGCGGCTGGGGCGCGGGGCGCGAACGAGGCTGCGGCTGCGCTCGCCCACCGCCCGCCCTCCCTTGGCGAACAACCCGCCGTGCGCTGCGCGTGCTTCTTTTGTTCCGATTCCTAGGCAGTGGTTCCACTGACGTATTATGTTTAAAACGGAATCGCATTTGGAGGAACGCAATGGCCGCATCGCTGTATTTGCTGCGTCATGGGGAGACGCTGTTTAACGTTCAAAACAAGACGCAGGGTTGGTGTGACTCGCCGCTCACGCAGCGTGGCATGGAACAATGCAGAATCGCAGGCCGTGAGCTTGCTAGACGCGGCATCGTGTTCGATCGCCTTTACTCTTCCACCTCAGAGAGGTGCTGCGATACGTTGGAACTTGCGTTGCAGGCCGGTTGGGGAGAGACCCCTTCCTACGAACGTCTGAAGGGCCTGAAGGAGCATAACTTCGGCGCCTTTGAGGCCAAGGACCAATTCCTCGAGAAGTTCCCGCATGGAGATTTCTACAAGGCCTATGGTGGCGAGACGGACGACGAGTGCCTTGAGCGCTTTAGGATGACTCTGCTGGACATAATGTGTAATACCTCGGACGGGGAGCGGGTGCTTGCGGTTACGCATGGGGGCACGTGCATCATGCTGTTCCATGACTTGGTGCCGCATCCCGAGCCAGGTACCGTGCCGTTTGGCAATTGCGTGTGCTATCACTATGAGTACGAGAATGGCGCGCTCCGTTGGGCGGAGTCCATCGTAGCCGACTTTTCGTCGCTCGATGAGCCCGGTATGCCTGCGCAGGTACGCTACATGTAGCGGTCGGCGTTTCATTAGTTAGCGCAAATGAGCGTCGCGCTTGGCCTTTAGGGGGAGCCATGGAAGTTGCCTATCGTGTGGCAAAAACAGATGACATAGAAGAACTCGTACGCTTGCGCCTGGAGTACCTGGCAGCGGACTTCGGCGAGCTCGACTCTGGCCAAAAGGAAGGAATATGCTCGATTCTTCCCGATTACCTAAACAGGCATCTGGGCAAAGACCTCCATGTGGAGGTTGCCTGCTGCGACGGTAAGCTGGTGGGTACGTGTTGGATGCTTGCCGTTGAGAAGCCCGCTAGCATTGCGTTTCCGCACGGTCTTACGGCGGCAGTCTTCAATGTGTACGTGGATCCCACCTACCGGAGGAAGGGAATCGCGCGCAAACTCATGGAGCGTCTGATCAATCAGGCCAAGCTGCTGCGACTCGATCGTCTAGAGCTACGCGCTACCGCCATGGGTCACGAGCTCTATCGGTCCATTGGGTTTGTGGACGATGAGTCATCTCACACTTCCATGAACTATGCGGTGGGGCAATGAGCTGCCAAAAGGCGGAGCTGCGAAAGAGGATGCGTTCCTTGCGCAAGCCAGACGCCCATGACGATGTCTTTGTGGACGTGGTGTGCGAGCTTGCGGAGTTCAAAAACGCACACACGATTCTTACGTATGCGAGCTTTGGGTCCGAAGTGCCAACGGATGACATCATGCGTCGAGCATGGTTGGCGGGCAAGCGGGTAGTGCTGCCGCGATGTGGCGCCGAGCCTCAATCCTTAACCTGGCATATGGTCGAGTCTCTGGAAGGTCTTGTCCGAAGTTCCTTTGGCATGAGGGAACCGCCTTTTGATCGGTCCACCCAGCTTGATCCGCAAGATGTTGGGCCCGGAGACGCGTTGGCTCTCGTGCCGGGGCTCTGCTTTGACGAGCGGGGATATAGGCTTGGCTATGGGGGCGGCTATTACGACGTGTTCCTTGGGGGCTTTTGCGGCACGAGCATCGGTTTATGCCGTGAGGCGGAGCTGCTTGCGAGTCTTGCCGACCTTGGCGTCTTGGAGGCGCACGATCGTCCCGTCGATTTGGTTGTGACGCAGACGCGCGTCCTCTTGTGCGGGGCTTCGGCATAAAGCCGCAAACATGGCGGACGAGAAGTCCTCTATAATGTCTGCCGTTACGCAGCACGTGGAAGGAAAACCTATGCCAGAACTAAAGAGTGACATTCAGATTGCCCAAGAGGCCTCCATGCTACCCATATCGGAAGTGGCGGCAAAGGTTGGCATAGGCGAGGAGCATCTGGAGTATTACGGACGCTATAAGGCAAAGGTGAGCGTGCGCAACCTTCGGAGCCTTCCCAGCAAGGGAAAGCTGGTGTTGGTAACGGCCATCAACCCAACGCCTGCCGGAGAGGGCAAGACCACCACCTCCGTGGGCCTCGCCGACGCCATGAACGCGTTGGGCCACAGCACTATGCTATGCCTGCGCGAGCCTTCGCTTGGCCCCGTGTTCGGAATCAAGGGCGGAGCCGCTGGCGGTGGTTACGCCCAGGTAGTTCCCATGGAAGACATCAACCTTCACTTTACGGGCGACATGCATGCCGTGGGCGCTGCCAACAACCTGTGCGCAGCCATGTTGGACAACCACATTAAGCAGGGCAATGCGCTTGGCATAGACCCCAGGCGC
This sequence comes from Atopobiaceae bacterium, assembly GCA_017545665.1. Taxonomy (GTDB): domain Bacteria; phylum Actinomycetota; class Coriobacteriia; order Coriobacteriales; family Atopobiaceae; genus RUG440. Next base: position 10,190 of record JAFWKQ010000036.1, on the reverse strand, counting down.
ATTACCTGGAGGCGCTGCGTCGACATGAACGACCGTCAGCTGCGCAACATAGTGGATGGCATGGGCGGGATCAACGACGGCGTGCCTCGCCAGGACGGCTTCGACATAACCGTCGCCTCCGAGGTCATGGCCGCGTTCTGCATGGCAACCGGCATCGCGGACCTCAAGGAGCGTCTGGGTCGAATGGTGGTGGCATATACCTACGACTCCAAGCCGGTTACCGTGGCGGACATCGAGGCGCAGGGGGCTATGACGGCCCTGCTTAAGGATGCCATCAATCCCAACCTCGTACAGACGTTGGAGAACAACCCCGCCTTCGTGCATGGTGGGCCCTTTGCCAATATTGCGCATGGATGCAACTCCGTCATGGCTACCACCACCGCAATGAGGATGGCCGACTATGTTGTTACCGAGGCGGGTTTTGGCGCAGATCTTGGGGCAGAGAAGTTCCTCGACATAAAGTGCCGCGCAACGGGTCTCAGACCATCGGCCGTGGTTGTGGTGGCCACCGTGCGTGCCCTCAAATACAATGGCGGCGTGCCACGATGCGACCTCACCGAGGAGAACCTGGGGGCCCTTGAAGCTGGTATGCCCAATCTCCTGCAACATGTCTCCAACATCAAGGACGTCTATGGTCTCCCGTGCGTGGTGGCCATCAACGCCTTCCCTGCAGACACTAAGGCTGAGCTCGACCTTGTGGAGGCCAAGTGCCGGGAGCTGGGCGTGAGCGTGGTTCTTTCGGAGGTATGGGCCAAGGGAGCGGAGGGAGGCATCGCGCTGGCCGACGAGGTGGTACGCCTCTGCGAACAGCCGTCCGACTTCCGCTTTTGCTATGACCTCGATCAGGACATATACGGTAAGCTGCACGACATCGGACACAAGATTTACCACGCCGAGCACGTAATGATGCTTCCGAATGCCGCTCGGAAGGCCAAGGAGCTCGAGGCCTTAGGATTTGGCAACCTACCCATCTGCGTGGCAAAGACGCAGTACAGCTTCTCCGATGACCCCAAGCTGTTGGGTGCGCCGCATGGCTTCACGCTCAACGTGCGCGACCTCAGGGTGTCGGCAGGTGCCGGGTTTGTGGTGGCGCTCACTGGCAATATCATGACCATGCCGGGCTTGCCAAAGGAGCCTGCCGCCGAGAAGATCGATGTGACGGATGACGGTCGCATCGTTGGGCTGTTCTAGGATGGGGAAGCATATGCAAGACAAGCTCATGCAGGGTAGTTGCACGGATTTTTGCGATGCGCTGGCGGCAAGGGAGCCGACGCCGGGAGGGGGAGGTGCCGCTTCCTACGTGGGTGCGCTTGCCGCCGCCCTGTGTTCCATGGTGGGAAACTATACGACTGGCAAGAAGGCGTATGTTGCGGTTCAGGACGAAATCGGCAAGATGCTCGAGGAGGCCGAGGCGTCTCGCATACGCCTGATGGAGTTGGTGGACGAGGATGCTGAGGCGTTCTTGCCCTTGAGTCGCGCCTATGCCATTCCAAAGGATGACCCTGAGCGCGCGAGCACGCTGGAAGAGGCGACCAAGTGCGCATGCGCCGCACCGCTGCAGATGATGCGGGAGATTTGCGGAGTCGTGGAGCTGCTTGAGGAAATGGGCAAAAAAGGCTCGCGAATGCTGCAGTCGGACGTCGCCTGTGGAGCATTGCTCGCACGCGCGGCCTTGGAGGCGGCCTCCATAAACGTATTCGTAAACACGCGCACACTCACCGACCGCTCCTTTGCCAGCGCAACCGAGGGAGAGGTAGACGAGATGTTGGTTGCTTATGTGCCACGTGCGCAGGCGTGTGCGGATGGTATCGTAGCTGCGCTGCGAAACCGGTAGGCATCGTATGGCGCATGGCTTGGCGGTGGAACGCCCTTGTCATGTCCCTTGCATTGAAAGGATATCGTATGGCAAAGCTGCTTAAGGGATTACCCGTTGCCAAAGAGCTTGTGAGTCGGCTTGTCCCGCGCGTCGAGGCGCTCAAGGCACGGTCCATAGTTCCCACGCTGGCCATCGTGCGGGTGGGATCTAGAGAGGATGACCTCTCCTACGAACGCGGTGCCACCAAGCGCTGTGCTGCGGCGGGCGTTGCGGTTCGCACGTTCGTGCTGCCCGAGGATTGCTCGCAGGCAGTGCTCCTATCTACCATCGAGGAAGTAAATCAAGATGACGGCATCCACGGATGTTTGCTGTTTCGCCCGTTGCCGGCAAGCCTTGACGAGGCGGAGGCTTGCGCAGCGCTTGACCCCGCGAAGGACGTGGACTGCGCAAGCAATCTGTCGCTGCTCGGGGTTCTGTGCAATACGGATATGGGCTTTGCGCCGTGTACTGCCGAGGCATGCGTGGAGCTGTTGGACTATTACGGATACGACCTGTGTGGTGCCAACGTTACCGTGGTTGGTCGCTCGCTGGTTATAGGCAAGCCTGTGTCGCTTATGATGCAGGCTCGTGACGCCACCGTGACCATGTGCCATACGCGCACGCGCGACCTTGCCGCCGCGTGTGCGAACGCGGACGTGCTCGTGGTTGCCGCGGGCCATCCCAACACGGTGGACGCAAGCTGTGTGCGCGGGGGGCAAATCGTGGTGGACGTGGGCATAAACTGGGATGAGGATGCGCAGGCGCTGTGCGGCGACGTGTCCTTTGGCGAGGTGGAGCCCAAGGTGGCCGCCATAACGCCCGTGCCGGGTGGCGTTGGTTCCGTAACTACGGCAGTGCTCGCCAAGCACGTGGTGGAGGCTGCGGAGAGATTGGTGTAGGCATGGATCAGAGTCGGCAAACCAACGGCGAGGGATACGCTGCCGTGGACCAACCTCGTATAGAGGCGGCCATACGTGAGTTTTTGGCTGCCATTGGAGAGGATCCCGACCGAGAGGGCCTTGTGGATACGCCCAATCGCGTCGCACGTGCCTGCACCGAGATATTCGGTGGCATGCAGCAAGACCCAAGCGAGCATCTTCTTCGCCAGTTCTTGGAACCTGGAAACGAGGAGATGGTGATCGTGAAGGACATTCCCTTCTCGTCCATGTGCGAGCACCATCTTCTTCCCTTTACCGGCCACGCGCATGTGTGCTACCTGCCGCGCGAGGGAAGGATCTGCGGGCTTTCCAAACTCGCGCGCTGCGTGGAAGGATACGCCTGTCGACCACAGCTGCAGGAACGACTTACCCAACAGATTGCCGACGCCATCGAGGTGCGCCTGCAGGCTCGCGGCGTGCTCGTGGTGCTGGAGGCAACGCATACCTGCATGACCATGCGCGGGGTGCGCAGCGCCGGTTCGCTTACGGTAACCAGCGCGGTTCGCGGATGGTTCGCAGAAGACCTCAAGTCGCGCGAAGAGGCGCTGCGCCTCATAGGAAAATAGGGCTTGCCATGACTGGTTGGCTCGTGGTAAACGCCTTTACCGCCTCGAGGAAGTTCATCGAGCTCTATGCACAGCTCGAAAAGGCCGCGGCCGATCAGGGGGTCGTATTGCGACGGATTGGCACCATCGAGGCCTCCGCATGGGTTGCCCATGGTCCAAGCCATTCTACGGTGCCTGACTTCGTGCTGTTCTGGGACAAGGACGTCCGTCTGTGCAGGGCTCTTGAGCTGGTGGGATGCCGCTGTTTGAACTCCTCCCGCGCCATCGAGCTCTGCGATGACAAGGCCGCCACCTACCTCGAGCTCCTCGAGGCCGGCCTGCCCCAGCCAAGGGCCATGCTCGTCCCCAAGGCATTTCATGCTCCAGACTGGTCTCAGACGAGCTTTCCGCACAGGGTGGCCTCGGAGTTGGGGTTGCCGGTGGTGGCCAAGGAGTGCCATGGGTCCTTTGGGGCCCAGGTGCATTTGGCTCGGGATGAGGCGGAGCTTGCTAACATACTGAGCGCCATGCAAGGGCGACCGGCGCTCTGCCAGGAGTTCGTGCAGGAGAGCAAGGGACATGACGTGCGCCTCCAGGTGGTCGGCAACAAGGTGGTTGCCGCGATGGAGCGCTTGTCTGCTTCGGATGACTTTAGGGCAAATGTAACGAACGGGGCAATGGCTAGGCTATGGGAGCCAACCGAGGCACAGTCCAACCTTGCCTTGGCTGCCTGCCGCGTCCTTGGGTTGGACTTTGCGGGCGTGGATCTCCTGTTTGGCAAGAAGGACGAGCCGCTGGTATGCGAAGTAAACTCCAACGCGCACTTTGTGAATCTAAGTCGTGCGAGCGGCGTCGACGTTGCGTACCACATAGTTCGCCATGCCCTTGCGTCGCGTGGGGGAGCCTAGGAATATGCTCGGATGGCTGGTGTATAGCGAGGAGCGACTACATCGCAACCAGGAATACGCTCGCATGCACGAAAGGTGGTGTGCGTCGCACGGCATAGACCTCACGCTGGTTCTGGCAGAGCGGGTTACATATGGCATGGGTCCCGCGGGCATGAGGTTCCGTGTGGCGGGCGAGCCGGTTCCAACCCCGGACTTTTGCGTGTTCAGATGCGAAGAGACGGACTTGCGCCGCGTGCTTGAGCTCTGTGGGACGGTGGTTGCGAATGGTTCGCACATCGGGAAGGTGGCCAACGACAAGCTGCGCACCTATGAGCTCGCCCATGCGTTGGGTGTGCCATACCCGGAGATACTGAGCGTGGGCATGCCCAGCCGTCTTGGGCAAGTGTATCCGGTGGTCGCAAAGCCACGATATGGCCATGGCGGCGAGGGCGTGCGCCTGATTGAGAATTCGTCTGAGTTGGAGGAGTATGCCAGCGAAAGGGCGAACGAGAGGTGGCCGCACGCGGGGTCGGGGAGCACAACACCCGCCCTGCGAGTCGATCGAAGCTGGGTCGTGCAGCGCGTAGCGTCCGTGGTGGGCAAGGATTTGCGCGTGTACGTACTGGGTGGAGAGGTTTTGGCTGCCATGTTGCGCACAGCGCCTGCTGGTTCGTTTTTGAGCAACTACTGCCGAGGGGGCTCGGCGAGCGTCTATGAGCTTGGAGCTCGCGAGCGCGACGTTGTATTGCGCGTGGCACGGGCGCTTGGCGATGGATACTATGGCATCGACTTCCTTTTTGATGACGACGACAAGATCTTGCTCAACGAGGTAGAGGACGTGGTTGGCTCGCGCATGCTCTATTGGCACACTACGGTTGACGTGGTGGGTAAGCACCTTGAGCATGTGGTTGCCCAGTGCAAGGTACGTGACCGTCATGGCGTGGGAGACGAGACGGAAAGAGGAGGCGTGTGCGGTGGCCGTTACCATGGATGAGGCAAGAGCCATGCTTTTGGGTGCGAAGGCGAAGGGAATCGACCCTTCGTTGGAGCCAGTTGACGCCCTGCTCGACGAGCTGGGAAGGCCCGACGAGGACTATGAGTCAATTCAGGTTGTGGGCACGAACGGGAAAACGTCTACGGCACGCTATCTTGCGGCCATTGTCTATGGGCAAGGCCTGCGTACGGGGTTGTTTGTGAGTCCGTGCCTCGTGGACTACATCGATCAGATACAGATCGATGGGCAAAACGTAGAAGAGGGCTTGTTTTCGCAGGCGGTTGCGGATGTCGTGCATGCGGGCGAACGCGTGAATTGCGCGCGTGTGGATCGGAACGAAAATGAGCTTCCCTTTACGGAGTTTGACCTTCTTACTGTTGCCACGCTGTTGCTGTTCTCGCGCGCAGGTGTTCAGGTGGCAGTATTGGAGGCGGGAATGGGGGGAGCTTGGGATGCCACGAGCGCTGCGAGGTCGGTCTGCGTCGTTGGCGCAACTGGCGTGGGTCTGGACCACACGCGCATGCTGGGTACCTCCATCGAGCAGATTTCCAAGCAGAAGGCAGCGGTTATTAAGCGGGGGAGGCGTTGCGTGCTGGGGCCTGGCATCGTTGGTAGCGAGCCTGCGCATAAGACGTTTAACGCCCGTTGCGCCGAGCAGGGCGTGAGTCCCGTGTGCGTGATGCCGGAAGCGGATAAGAGCGCGCTGTGCGAGGCGAATGTGGCGACTTACCGAATCGTCGAGGTGCCAAAGCGTCTTGGTGCGCCGCTGCGACTATGCGTACGTACGCAATTGGCATGCTACGACAACCTTGGCGCGTCCAAACCTTGCTATCAGGCGCCAAACATTGCCTGCGCTGTGGCTCTTGCCGAGCAGTATCTTGGGCGACGTTTGGACGAGCGGGCGCTGCTTGAGGCCGTGGCGAGCTGTCCGACGCCCGGACGCTTTGAGCTCATAAGAGAGGAGCCGCTTTTGTTGGTTGACGCCTGCCATAACCCGCAATCGGTAAAAGCGTTTTTGGGTGCGCTTGACGATATCGAGCCGCAGGTTAATCGGCGTCCCACGCTGCTATGTGCCATCTTTGCCGACAAGGACGTGGAAGGTATGGTTAAGATGCTTGCACGGGCGTTTACCCGTGTGGTGGTTACGCGCACGGACTCGGAGCGTGCCATGGATCCGCATGCGCTCGGTGCGCTGTTTGCCGCACATGGCCTGAAGCCGACGAACGTGTGTGGCAGCGTGAGGGAGGCGCTAGACGCCCTTGGCAACGAGCCGGTGGTGGCGTGCGGTTCCATCACGACCGCTGGAGAGGTATTTGCAACCGTAGGATCGCATTAAGGGAGGACGGCGTGTACGGACTTAAAACAGAGGCGTGTTTTGACAGCGCACACTTTCTTACTGACTATTACGGCAAGTGCGAGAATTTGCACGGGCACCGTTGGCGTATGGTTGTGTATCTGCGCACGGAGGTGCTGCAGACCGAAGGTACCATGCGCGACATGGTGGTTGACTTTGGCGTATTCAAGCGTGACGTGCGCGCGTTTGCCAAAGAGCTCGACCATACGTTTTTGGTCGAGGAGGGGTCGCTTTCGTCTGCCACGATCCAAGCGCTTGAGGCGCAGGGTTTCTCGCTTACGATGTTGCCGTTCCGGACGACTGCCGAGAACCTCGCGCGCTATGCTTGCGAGCGGCTCCGCGAGCAGGGCCTGCCCGTTTGTCGTGTCGACATGTACGAGACTCCCAACAACTGTGCTCAGTATTTACTGGCATAGCGGATTGAATCGCTTGCTGGGTTCGCGAACAGTGCGGCTGCGGGGTTGGTCCGTTTGCTGGGTTCGCGAACAGTGCGGGACGATTTGCTGAGAAACGCCACACTGTGCCCGATTCGAGCAAATTGCCCTACGTGCTTGCTGAGAAACGCCACACTGCGGCTGATTCCAGCAAACGCTCCCGCACTGTTCGTATTTCCAGCAAATCTGGCAGCCTCGCTCCCGCACAGCTCGCAAATCCAGAAGGCAGTGAGGTGTGCAAAAGGGCTTGTCCACAAAAGCTCGCCAAAGCGTTGGCAAGACCTGCTATAATCGCAGTTGCCAAACGTAGCTGAATCGTTCCAATAAGGAGTGCTCGCAGATGAGCGAATTCTTCAAACAACTCATAACGCCTGAAGTCGCCATGGTACTCATACTCATGGTTGTGTGCGTGGTATCCGTCTATTTGCTATCTATCGTTTATGTTATTCGCGACGCTGCCCGTCGTGGAGCCGAGCCACGTTGGCTCTGGGCCATCATCGCGGTCGTGCCTGTGGTCGGCATCTTGGCCTATGTAATACTGCGGCCAAGCTCCTATCTCATCGACCGCGAGGAGCAGGATCTAGACATCGCCCTTCGCGAGCATCAGCTATCACACTACGGTATTTGTCCCAAGTGCGGTGCACCTATCGACCGTGACTTCGTGGTGTGCCCGATGTGCAACACCCAGGTGCGCAACGTGTGTCCCACCTGCCACAGGCCGCTCAATGCGGACTGGAAGGTCTGTCCGTACTGCCGTACCCGCATTCAGTAGTCGGATTTAGAATCAGCGGAGAGCGCCCCTTTTGCCAGCAGAGGGTAAGAGGGGTGCTCTTTTGTCTTATGAGTCGCTCGACTTTTTGCACTCGACTTTTTGATCGCGCTCGAGCTGCCCCTGGTCGTGCCATCAATATTGTAATCTGCACACAAAACGCGACGCGAAAAGGGCCCTGTAGATTCGTACGCTTAAAGAGGGGCGTTCGATTCAGATCTTTAGCATCTCCCTCGTGGGATTCATGCTTGTTCGGGAGTTTCCTTTTGCCCAACACAAAGCGTCCGAGCCGTATGCCGATGAGCATGGATGCTTGGGCATTATGTGAAGTAATATAAAAACGAATATGTTTGTTCGGGATGGAAGGAGAAGACATGCATTGTCCTAATTGTGGAAGCAAGGTTCCTGATGGGGCGTCATTCTGCACGAACTGCGGGTCTGCCATAGAGCCTGTTGCGCAGCAGCCTGTTCCGGAAGCCGCGCCCGCGCCAGAGCCCAAGCCAGTGCCCGCCCCTGAGTCCACACCTGCAGCGGAACCCGCACCCAAGACCGCGCAATCGGAATCTGCCCCGCCACCTCCTCCAACGCCTGATCAGGCGCCCATTCCGACTCCCGATCCCAAAAAGGACAATAAGAATACAAAGATAATCGCCATTGTTCTTATAGTTGTTGGTGTCGTCGCGTTGGTTTTTGGCATCATTCGGATTACGCGTGCCGTGGGAAACATCATGGGCAACCAATCAGATCGCCAAAACTCTTCGCAGGTAGTTAACTCGAGTTCATCGTCCTCTGGTTCGAGCAGCTCCAGCTCGGAAAAGAAGGTCTCTGCAAAGGACTACACCGACTCAAAGGGCCACATAACACTCAACGCCTTGTGCGAGCTCGACGGCAAGCATCTTCACGAGGTTATGTCGGAAATCGATTACGACCAAATAACCGATGGTGGCGAAACCATGTTCACCAACGACCCAAAGGGATACGCGCTTCTGATTCATGCTGGTGCGGATGATAAATACATTGGGTTCGACAACATTGACAACATTGCGGTGGGTGGTGCTAACGACCCAATCTATTACGAGGTGGGCTGCGCTGGCTACAAGGACATAGAGGACTTTGTCAAAACAATGGGTCCGGCAACACTGAGCAAACTAAGGAGCAGTCCCGACAAGTCCATCTACTACGGCATCGCAGAGAACTCCCAAGGCTACAAGTACTTCGTGTATTTGTTCTATAACAATAATAAGGCGGTAATCGCAAAGCTATACGGCGAGGATGCCATTAAGGCGGGCGTGGTCTCTGACTATGGCTCTACGGTAGATGCGGTGTATAAGAAAGTTGACAAAGAGATGAGCGGCGACAGTACGAGCAGCTCCAGCTCTAACAAGAAGGACCTGGGCGGTGCCACCGAAGTCGAACTGAAATAGCCTGAACGCAACGGCGTAGTGTGACGGTATTGGTTTTACCTCTTGCGCTACGCGAACAGCTCCGCGCGCATGTGGGCTGCCATCTGAGCAAAGGTGGCCTGCGTGCGCGCATTGCTAAACTGGCGATTGAGCATCTGATCCACATATCCCTGCTCTTGCATGATTGCCACGCTCTTTGGATACACGAGTTCCCAGGCAAAGCAGAGGTGGCCCACCAGCACGTCGGCGGGATGTCTGCGAACTCCGCGCTCTACGGTGCGATGCTCGTAGAACGCACGCACGACCGCAGGAGTGAGTTCCGACGCGCCCATCTCCTCCTCCGTCACGCCGTAGATGTCCTCCAGCGGACAAATGCAGTTGACTTTGAGGATGTCGATCTTGTCTGCGTCGCGCAGCACGTCGCAATGCATGCGCGTCCGCCCGTCTAGTCCTTGGGGAAGTCGCCAATCGCTGTGTGTGGCAATGGCCGTTCGAATGACCTCGTCGTTTGTGCTGTCTTTTACGAAGGAGCGAATCTGGGGCCCATTGGGGTCGGCATTGCCAAACAGCACGTCCACGCCTAGCGCCGCATGCGAAATCGATGCGGCATCGTTAAAGGTGTCAAACCGTCGCACCTGCTCAAAGCGGCCTATGTCGTGAAGAAGCCCGCAGAGCCAAGCGAGGTTTGCCTCCGAAGGCGCGATTTGCTCACATAGGTCGGCCACGCGGTAGGTGTGTGCGATCTTGAGCGCAATGCGGGGATTGGCCGGGTCGTAGTTGGCCACGTATGCGGCAAACCGATTGAGCGCGTGTTGTTTGTTCATGTGTGCTCCTCACGTCTTCCGACGAAGTATACAATAGGCGCAACCCAATCGAAGGAGGAGCTCATGCCTTTGGACGTAGACAAGATCAGCCAACAGGCGGCAAAGATGGCTGGAAACGCAGCGAAGGCGGCAAACGAGATTGCGGAGAATGCCAAGCCTTTGATGGAGCATGCTTCGGCGGAGGTGG
>JAFWKQ010000035.1 GCA_017545665.1 Atopobiaceae bacterium | reverse complement strand
CGGCAGCTGTCCCGCGGGACGCTGGGAAACCTCCGAGCGGTCTCCCGGGATCGGCTGGGAAAGCTCCGATCGGTTTCCCACGCCTCGGATTGGGCCATCTTCCATATGGTCGGCCCAACGATATTCGGTTGTCGCCTGTTGACCAGGGGCACCATCTCCTCCCACGATCGCCTTCGATCCTGTCGAGGACAATTGTGGCAAAGGGTGCCCGCGAGTTGTAGACGCGCTACTTTTTGCGCTTACGATTTAACTGAAATCTCCGATGATATCTATGCCTCGGAGTAACAATACATCCCTAACAACACAATAGACCGCCCAGATAAGAAGACCAGCTCGAACAGCGTACTTTCGAAAGCACAGAAAAGTATAGCTGCCTCCCAGTTTTCCGTAAGTCAATACATCCAACGCTGTAATACAGATGAATAGAAGGACCATAGGGTTATAACGCAACGACTCTAGGATGTTGCACTCGGACAATGCAATGAGCGCACGCGTCCCACCACATGCGGGGCAGTATATGTGAAGGTTGTCGTGTATCCAACAGCCAAAATTCAGTTGAAGGGTTTCGGGCAAGCCTCCCATCTTAGAAAACAGGCGTTTCACCCGTAAGGCTAGTATCAGCTGGCTTTGGGCTGCTCTGGTTGTTCAGCATGCGCTCAATCGTCTTTAACATAGTTTGTTTTAATCCGTCCTCCCACATGGCAATGATGGGATTGAGCTTCTTTGAGAGAGACAGAACACCAGCCTTATCTTTATCCGTACTGCCAGATGGGACATAGAGCGTATAAAACTTGATGTTCAGCTTCTTCCCAATTCGCTCTGTTATCGCAGCGATAGCCATTTCCGGATAGTTTGTCGGCGAGACAAGGATTGCGTCTATTGACTCCTGCACACCGCTCGCCAGTGCCACGCATTTCCTGTCCGTGGTATGTACGTCACCGGCGTATTCCTCATCAAACACCTCATTGACTTGTGACAGGTAGACATCCCTATCAGGCATAACAAAGCCAGTTGGCACACCAAGACCTTGATCCTCTTCACGGATCGCAAGCGCGTAATCTAGTTGACGCTCTTGGAATAGAAGGTTGTCAAAGAATGAAATGATGTTCTTATCGTCCCAATGCAGGGAAGACGTATCAAAATGAAGAACGTCGTCATCGGTATCAATAGACATAACTAGCGGCGCGTCCCCGCTCATAGAAAGAAAGTGCAAGCGTTCCTGAGCCTTTTGGTTCATAGCCACGCCCTCAGCAAGCATGAACTGCAGAACATCACGTTCTGGCTGGTAAGACTCAATCCACATAAGGAAAGAGGCGATGGTGCTAAGCCAGTCAGATTTAGCTGTTCCTTGCTTGCGCAGGAAGTCGGAGATTGCGCTTCTAACGGCTGAGTCGTTTCCAAGTTGTTTTTTCGCATATAGGTCGGCGAGGTAAATGTCCAGCGAGTCTTTCCCGGCAAGAGTGCTGAAGATTTGTGAGCAGCGATCTATGCACTGGGGATCGATGGGCTTTATGCGCGCGAAAGAGAATGCGATGTGCTTAAGCACATCAATTCTTATCTTTAGGATTGAGCTCAGGGAGTTTGCATTGAGCGCTGCCTCCCAGGAGTTAAGCAGATCATCCCTTGAGTAATGATTCCCTTCAATTGAGATACCACTAGCTGCCAATTCGTCGATATTTGTAAGGGTCGTCTTATCTGGATGGCCGTAGTCTTCAGACATTATAAAAGGCTTAACTTTTGATAGTCCGAGGCTAAACGACAAGGCTTCTTTGCGCCGTGCCTGGCACCGCTCATTAATCTGCTGCATCTCGGCGAGCTTACGAGTAATCTCATGCTTCTTCTGGTCATACAGTGAGCTCAAAGGGGCGGTCTCAGCACCCTTGCTGCAGCTAATGGCGTTCTTCATGCTCTTTTGCAGCTCTTCGAAGAGATTCTTTATTTCGCTGACATCTCTGATGAGTGTTTGCATATATGAGTCAAGGTTGCTGCTTGCCGAAGAGCCATACTCTGAACGTATGCGCTTCGCAATCTCAATATCAATATCACCATGGTTTGAGTCTCGATCATAGCGATCAATCAGGTCGGACATCTGACTAAGCTGACTATTCACTGTACTTTTCTGCGACTCGAATCGGCGTTTTCGCGCTGTCTCCGCCTCGTTAGCAGTCTTCGCCATTTCTGATAGTCCCCAAATCGCGAAAATCACGACCACAATCATGCAACAAGCTTCCATATAACCTCCTACTAGTGCTTATATCAGCGGCTTAGATGGCCGTCGATAACCTCTTCGATAGTGCGTCGGATTCCCAAGGCGTCCTCATAGCCACCTTTCGCAGTCTCTTCGATCATTGCTGCGAGTCCGAGGACCCTCTCATCCGTAGACTCGGAAAGCTCTAGCAACGACGACATTGACTGGAACTTGTGCATTGCGAGCGTTATCGCCGATATGGCGGCTTCGGATTCTTCACGCACTCTCAAACAATCGCGTAGACGCATGTCAGTATGAGTTGCCAGCAACTTCGCATGATCGCTCACGCTTACAAGCTTTTTCAATGCAGCATTTAGCGGCCCGAGCATATAATTCTTTAGCGCGTAAAGCACAGATTCTTGTGTCTGCTTACGCCCACGACAATATTCGAAGAGCAAGTGATCGTCACTCGCGTCGAGTGCGACTTCTGCTCCGCCCCACTTTTCAATCGAAACCTGGAAGGGTCTCATGGTGTGCTCGTGAAACACGAATGCTTGACCAGTCGACAGAGTCGCCATCTGTTCTAGCTGTACGGATGAGGCCGCTATAGCCGCACCAACTTGCTCCCGGTCATCGGCGGCACCGAGTCGATGCACTACTTTCAATCCGGTGTTCTTCGTTACTTCGGGAGCGAGGGCCGTGGGAAGCTGATCCGCAATGATGATGGCTTCCCTCAGCGCTCGCACCTCTGCAAGCATCTTGACGATGTACGATGTTGCTGCGATTTTCGGATCAACGGTGTCACCGCCCGGCTGCAACGTTGTCGGAGCTATGATGTTGTGGGCCTCTTCGATGAAGACTACGTGTCTTGTGGGCATTAAGCGTTCGGACTCGTCAACCCCGCCCTTTGGGTCTGCACGCAAGGTCTCAAACACGTAGTGGCAAAGAAGGAGCACCAGGAAGTTCTTTGCGTGCTCACCCAGAACCTCGAGCTCGATGATTGCCGACTCCTTGATCCAGCATGATGGCTCAATCGTGGAGATGCACGCACCAAAGAGCTCGCCAGCGTCGCGTTCAAGCAAACCGCCAAGCCTCACCTGTAAGAAGGAGCGCAGGTTGCCCTTGAGTTCCGCGTCATAGTCCGATTCGTCAATCTCAATGGCTAATCTATCCTGCACGTCACTCAAAGTCGGAAAGGAGCGATCAGAGCCTCCCGCGTTAACGTCTTCAACGTCCCACCCTAGATCGCGATACGACCTCTCAATCGCGCTGCTGAGGAACTTTCTCGTAGACCCCTGAAGCTCAAAAGACCCTTCAAACACTTCCAGCAGAGCCTCTATGTGCTCGCTTAGCCTCACGCCGATCGGGAACTCAAGGGGGTTCACTCGTAATGGAAAGTTACTGCATAGGTGTGGCGAAAAAAGATAGACGTCCTTCATGTCGTTGCGTAACAGCAACGACCTGTACTCTTTCTTCGCCGGTTCAAGAATGAGGAAAGGAATCCCCCTCCCATGGAGTTCCGTTGCCATATGCAGCATGGTGTTTGTTTTTCCTGAGCCCGGCATGCCGGTAAACAAGGCATGACGGGGCAGATCGCCCACTGGAAAGTTCACTTCGTGAGAGAAGACGTCTCTTCCGAGGAGAATGCCTTCATCCTGAGAGATGGACGTGCTTTCCTTAGGGATCTCAATGCCCTCACCGTCATATAGCGCAGGAAGCCGAAAGAATGGCTCTACCTGCTCGAGCGTGTAGGTTGAGGGCCACTGCGGCAATGCCGCGTTACCTGGGTAGCGGCAGTAATCAAAGGGGCCATCGGCGAATCGGCTCCTGACTGTTAGGTATCCGGTGGAATCGAATCTAATGGGTGTGACTTCATAGTCTCCACTCAGCAGAGCTTCTGAACCTGCTGCAATCAGCATCAGTTTTGCATGGAAGTCCGTTGATGCGAAGCCATATACATTCATCCTATAGCATGGAGATGTCTCTACGTCTTCGATCCAATCCTCAACCACATCACATATCTGCCTGGCCATGTCGTCAGTCTTGATGTCGGGAGTGTCGGAGGTTAGCTTTACGGACTGGTCGCCCCTTAACACACGCAATACCGGTGCGAGAGCCGCCCTTGTCTCGCCATGCTCGGTTAAAGGGAATAAATCCACGCGAAAGCCAACCCGCTCCCCACCCGAGTGAGAGCTGGCAATTGCGTTCATTGTAGACCACAGGTCATGTAACCTGGCAGATTGGTCGGTCTCAAAGCGGGGCACATAATGTACACGGAGTAGCTCGTCTGCAAGTGGATGATAGATATCCGCAACTCGTTCGCGTTTGGTAATTGTCGCCCCTGCCGTAAATTGTGCATCGGGCGCATTCGTAGGGGTGAACACATAGAATGAGCTGAGTGGTGACACCGGCAGCAGAATGCGCAGTTCATCTAGGACGCCCGCGTCACCTTGCATTGCTAGGTATAGCTTTAACCTTCGACCAGATACTTCATTAGGTAAATAAAGATAAAGCAGATGTAAGGATGCACTTGCCTCGACGCATATTCCATGCCACTGCCGCAGAAATGACGAGTGACGCAGGAGTACGCCTTCGACACCTGTGTCGGATAAGCTTTGATATTTATTGAGCGTGAGATCAGGGATTTCCCTCACTTCATACCAAAGTTCAGCCATGCCTATGATCTCCGCATGGCCTCACGCAGCATATAAGCACGCTGTTCTTCTAGCGACTTTCTGAACGCATCGGCCTTCGCCGCAGTTTCTTCGCGTAGCTTGTCAAGAGCTGTCTGTTCCCCCTCAAGCTTTTCTCTCGTTGCAGCCATATCTGCATGTCCATGCTCATCTGCTTCCCTAAATGAAGCGAGAATCCGGTCATGCTCACCGCTTGCATCACTGGCACTATCTTCCAGTCGACTCATTTCATCGATAATCTCATCCTGAGGCCGCTCCACGTCTTCCTGCTCTTCACGCAGTAGAGCTTCCCTCACAAGAACCAGCTCTCGAATTCTGGCGCGTCTCTCAGCCTCATCGATGCTTTGCGCATTCTCCAAGGCCACGATGTTCTCGTTAATCGAATCGACAGAGTCTCTGTACTCCGCACCAAGCTCTTCCAATTCGTCGAACTCATCCCTCCGATCGTCGAGCTCACGTCGAATTGAGCTTGAATCGTGAATCCCATCTATGTTTCTTGCAAGTGATCTTCTCATGCCGCCCACCCCGCTAGTGTTTGTAGAACTTGGAGGCTCAAAGATGGCAACGCGGATCGAGCTGCTCTTCTTCTTATCGAGTTTCAGCATCCCATGACCTCCACGAGCATACTCAAAAAGTACGCTTTATCGCCGACCCTAAACCTATCCAATTATACACGTGCCCACCAAGAAAACCCCAGCAAAGAATGAGTGACAGGTTACAGGCAGTAAATATTATTCCGTGGTTGAGTTGCGAGCTCAACCGAACGCATTCTTCTTTCTCATTAGACAGCCGAACGCGTACGGATGAGTCCTGCGCGCAAGCGCATCCTTTCGCGGGTGGCGGGCATCCAGCCCGCCCGAGCGAAAGGATTTTGAGTTGGCAAGGAAGAAGAGGAAGAGGGCGTCCTACCGCAGGATCGACCTGAGGGAGAGGAAGGCGATAGAGCACGCGCTCGACAGGGGAACGTCCTGCAGGTCGATCGCGAGGGACCTCGGGAGGTCGGCGTCCACCATCCACGACGAGGTCGTTAGGTGGAATGGTTACAATGAATGGGACAGTTTGAAGAGGGACAAGGAGACAGGAGAAAGGAAGTCCCGGAATGGCAGACCCCAGGCACCCCAGGAAGTTCAGTGAGGAGTTCAAGCGGCAGATCGTGCAGCTGCACGACAACGGAAAGTCCGTGGGAGAGATAGAGAGGGAGTACGACCTGGCCCACTCCACCGTGCACCGCTGGATCAGGGCGATACACGAGAACGGCTCGACCAGGGCGGCGGACAACAGGACGCCCGAGCAGGAGCGGATCCTCGAGCTCGAGAGGGAGAACAAGCAGCTCAGGATGGAGGTGGAGGTTTCAAGAACGGCCGCGCTGATATTCGCTCGAAAGTAGCCGCGATACGTGAGAACGCCGACACATATCCGATATCGGCGCAGTGCGAGATACTAGGCGTGCCCAGGTCGACCTACTACAGGCTCAGGGACGAGGGGGACCCCGTCGAGGAGGCCGACCCCATAGACGGGGCCGTGCGCGAGGAGTTCGAGAGGAGCTCGCGCCGCTACGGCGCCCGCAGGATAAAGAGGGCCCTGGAGAGGAGGGGCATAGTGGCCAGCAGGAGGAGGATCCGCAGGTCGATGCGGTCGCAGGGGCTCAGGAGCCGCTACCAGCGCAAGTCGTTCAGGCCTCACCCGACGAAGCCCAACGAGGCCCCGACGCCCAACGTGCTCGGCCGCGAGTTCGACGGCCACGCGCCGCACACCCACGTGTGCAGCGACCTCACCTACGTGCGCGCGGGCAAGGCGTGGTGCTACGTCTGCCTGCTGATCGACCTCTACAACCGCGAGATCGTCGGCCATGCCGCGTCCGAGCGCAAGGACGCGGCGCTGGTCATGGCCGCCTTCGCCACGGTCGCGTTCCCCCTATATGACATAAAAGTTTTCCACACCGACCGCGGGAGCGAGTTCGACAACCAGAGGATCGACGAGATGCTGGAGGTCTTCGGGATCGAGAGGTCGCTCTCGAAGAAGGGCTGCCCCTTCGACAACGCGGTGGACGAGTCCACCAACAAGTCGCTGAAGGCCGAGATGGTCTGGGGCGAGGAGTTCGGCGACCTGGGCGAGCTGCAGGTGAGGCTCAACGACTACGTGTGGTGGTACAACAACGAGAGGCTGCACTCGACGCTCAACTACATGAGCCCGGTCGAGTTCAGGCTGGCAGGGCTGAGTCTCTGAAAAAATTGTCCCGAAAAGGGTTGCCATTCCAAGCACGGTCTTGTTCGCTATCGTGACGCCCTCCTCGGCGCGCAGGCACATGGCTATCTGCCTGTGCCCGCACCCGTTCGCCGTGCGCGAGAAGATCTCGGCCGCCTTGTCCCAGAGCTCTGGCCTGGTCGGGGCCTTGGGGTGCGCGATCGAGTAGTAGTAGCTCGACCTGGGGAGGCCTGCTGCGTCAAGCAGGTCGGAGAGCGGGTACTGCCCTGAAAGCTCGCTCACGACCGCGGCTCTTTCGCGGTTCGAGAGCGCTTCTCCGCCTTCAGGGCTATCGATTTTTTTAAGTAGGCGACCTCCGCCTCGAGCCTCGCGACCTGGCGCTCGAGCTCCTGCTCGCGCGTGAGCTTCCTGGGCTTGGACCCCGACCCCCTCGGCCTTCCCTTCGGTTTCGGCCTGAGCGCCTCTGCGCCTCCCGCGCGGTACGCCTTGACCCACCTCGCGATTGGGGACTCGGACCTGATCCCGAAGCGCGCCATCGCCTCGGACCTCGTCAGCCCCTCGTCGACCACCGATCTCGCTGCGGCCACCCTCGTTTCGAAGCTGTAGCCAGACTGCGACCCACCCACGTCGAGCAACCCCTCCGCTCCGGTGGCGCGGAACATGCGCTGCCACCCCTTTACCGTTCTCTTCGGCATTCCGAGCTCGGACGACACGGCCGTGTAGCCAAGCCCCCTAGCGAAGAGATCGGCCGCCTTCTTTCTTAGGGCAACATCGTATTTGACCCTCATGTCTGCCGCCATAGAAAACCTCCCATTTCTCAATGTCCAAGAAATGGGAGGCAGTTCAAAACAGGCAGCGGGCGTCTCCCTAGGAGCGTCTTTGGCAGACGGCTATCGTCCCTTGCCTTACCGCCCGAAGTAGCTGCGGCGAATCGGACACTGCTGGTACTCGGGGTACCTCTTGCAATACCATTCGAAGTCGCTCCTGCTGATCTCGCGGTTTGCGATACCACAGTAGGGTTTGTATGCATCGGTTGCGTACCGCGAGCAGTCCCTGCAGTCTGGACATTCAATTGCCATGGCTCTCACTCTCCTTTATCTCGAAGCGGCCCTTCCGCTTCTGATGAGGAAAGGTTAGCACCTCGTCCAATATGAGCTTGCGCAACTGGCGGCCGTAGCATCTGATTGATCTCCGTCTCATCCCTTGGTTAATACGACTTAAATCGTACAGAATTACAAAATCCACCGATCTATATTCCGTCAGCTTCTGAACGGCTCTACGTAGATTAGTGGACACCGTTCCGCGGCGTATGGACACCAGGTCGCAAGTAGCGCCTTAAGGCCCACAATCAATGTCGGCACGGCATGGATGACCGTGCAACCGATGATTGGAGGTGCCTTATGGGCAACCGGATCAGCTACCGGGACGTCTTGCGTCATCGTGCGAACGGCAGGAGCATCCGCGAGATCGAGGCCGCGTGCTACTGCTCCAGCTCGGCGGTGCAGGACACCCTGGCCAGGGCAGATGAGAGGGGCGTAGGGTGTGACGACGTCGCCCCGCTCACGGACGACGACGCCAGAAGGCTCGTGCGCGGCAACCCGGGCAAGGGCGCCGCCGCGTTCACTGCCATCGACTACGAGCACATCGACCGGGAGATGGCCGGTGACAGGACGATGACGCTCTCCATACTCTGGGAAGAGTACTACGCCTCGGCCGTCTCCAGGGAGGAGCGGCCCTATCTCTACAGCCGCTTCTGCGAGCTCTACGCGAAGCACAGGAGGGACGCGGGCGTCAAGGGGCGCAGGAACCACGTGCCGGGCGACCTCGGCGAATTCAAGGGCCGGCTACGACCTCAACGCCGTCCTGCGCCTGCTCGTGTGCGAGCGTCTGCTCGAGCCGGGGAGCAAGCTCGCCGCCTGGGGGAACGGAGGCCGACACTTCTTCCGCACGGAGCTCACCGAGGAAGACGTCTACCGCGCGCTCACCGAGCTGGACAGGCTCTCGGGGAGGATAGTTGACGCGTGCAACCGCTCGATAGCCGGGAACACGGGCCGCGACGAGTCGCTCGTGTACTACGACGTGACCAACTACTTCTTCGAGTGCGACCCGGACGGGGACGGTCTGCGCAGGAAGGGCGTCAGCAAGGGGCACAGGCCGAACCCGATAGTCCAGATGGGGATGCTGCAGGACGCGGAGGCGATACCCATCGCCTTCGACCTGTTCGAGGGGAACACCAACGACTGCGAGACGCTGCTGCCGATACTCAAGGGGAGGAGGGAGAGGGGCCTCGGGTGCGTGGTCGTGGTCGCCGACAAGGGCATGAGCTGCTCGGACAGCATAGCCGGCATCGTGGCGGGCGGCGACGGCTTCGCGCTCTCTCAGTCGATCAGGGGCACGAGGTCGACGTCGGCGCTGAGGCGCTGGGTCCTGGACGACGAGGGCTACGAGGGGCCTGCCGACGGCGAGTTCAGGATCAAGTCCCGACAGGACGACAAGGTCGTCCACCTCAAGGACGTCGACACCTTCGACTGCAGGAAGCGGGACGAGAAGGTCGAGGTGAAGGTGGTCGCGATGTGGAGCCGCAAGTACGCGGAGCGCGCCCGCCACGAGCGGGAGAGGGAGCTGGAGAAGTCGAGGCAGCTGGTCGAGAGGCCCGGCGCGTACACGAGGGCCACGCACTTCGGGCAGCCCAGTACGTGCGTGGCGTCACCTTCGACGGGAAGACGGGCGAGGTCCTCACGGACCCCAGGGTCAGGCCGGAGATCGACCAGGCGGCGATAGACGAGGCCGCCAGGCTCGACGGGTACTACCTGATAGTGACCAGCGAGACCGGATGGGACGAGGGCAGGATACTGGACGCCTACCGCGAGCTCTGGCGGATCGAGGAGTCGTTCAGGGCCACCAAGACCGGCGGGCTCTCCTCCAGGCCCGTGTGGGTGTGGACGACCGAGCACATACGCGCGCACTTCCTCACCTGCTACCTGGCCCTTCTCATCGTGAGGCTCAGCCAACGGGCGCTTCCCTCGCATCCCTCGGCGCAGGCGCTGCTCGCCGACATGCGAGCCCTGGACTGCTCCTACGCAGACGACGGCTGGTGGCTCTTCGACCACAGGACGGACCTCACCGACGAGATATTTGCCCTGGTCGACCTGGACGCCCCGACCAAGTGGATGCGGACCAAGGACATCAAGGCGCTGTTCGCCAAGGGGAAGCGGATTCGCTGGAGACCGTAGCCGCCAGGCGGTGTGCCGTCAGAAAACATTCACGACAATAGCGCCGTTTGCCCAGCTACATCAGGGCAAACGGTGCTAAACTACTGCGGAAGTCAGGGTATAAGATTAAGACAAGTATAGAGCTTCTGTAAGTGCGGACTCTGAATCGAAATGGAAAAACACGCGGTTAACCTCGGGGACGCTACCCCTTCGAAACTGACTGTTAAGCTACACTTTGCGGTCTGAATATGCCCGACATTAGCAATCTGACTATCATGTCCACGACACACGGCATTGATACCTGCGGTACGAGGTCGCTAATGTCTGCAAAAGCATCGGCTGATCCTGCATTCAGGGCCTGAACCTTGGCTCCGGCATCTCCCGCACCTCCTTACTTCCGTCTCAAATTATACCTGCGAAACCATCGTGACCACCGGTAGATTAGGTTTTCGGACAACATGGGAGATTAGCGGGGAGGCATGTCCGAACATCAAAATCTGGTGGGTCCATCACGGAACCCACCAGATTCACTTGGGCTTTTGATACAGCCCATCCGAACGAGATTTCAGCGGATACCCCCGTTCTCTACTGCCCGAAATGATTGCGACGAATCGGGCACTGATGGTACTCGGGGTACCTCTTGCAGTAAAACTCAAAGTCACTCCTGCTGATTTCGCGTTGCGCGATGACGCAGTACGGTTTGTAAGCGTCGGTCGCGTACCGCGAGCGATCCCTGCAGTCTGGGCATTCGATTGCCATAATAATCACTCTCCCTTGTCGTGAAGCGGCCTCTCCGCTTCTGATGGGGAGAGGATAACACCTCATCTAACGCGAGCTTGCGCAACTGACTGCCGCAGTAATCTCTTGATGAATGCCCATGGACGGTCGGAGACGCTGGTGGGCTACCAGCAGTTGCGCAAGAGAACGAGTCGTCACGAAACCATGATGACAATGATTGCCAACTGTTGAGTAAAGACGCCTGCTTAATTGTTCCCCGTAGAGAACCACTGGTTATGCAAGTGGTTCTCTACGGGGAACAAGATAGCTGCCTTTGCGAGTCTAATCTCGGGCGCCGTACAGTCAGGTGTTGCTGTGCCTACCTTCTTTACTCATGTCTCTATTAGAGAAGCACTGCGCCGTCATCATTTAAGGTAATGAACCCCTCCGAAGAGTAGAAGTCAGGCTGACTGCTATTCGGATGATATCGCCAAGGCTCACCGATGCGCCGTGAGGCCCCTTGCAGCATAAAAATGAGGTGAGGAAGAATCATTGGATTTGAAGGAGCAACTTCCAACGGATCTCTTTTGAGTCTGCAGACGTAGAGTATGTCACGCATCAAACGGTCTTTCTCGCCGAGGGTGACGACGACATGGGGATTGTCTCCATCGTCATGGGAGAACAGCACCGAAGATGCTGTCGGGCCAAGTACCACGTTAGCGGTTGATTGACTCTTGCCCGAGGTCGGCATGTTTACAGCCTCGAACTCCTTGAATCCAAAGCTGTCGAGCTCGCCCAACCGACGCGTTGTCTCGGTGCTGACGGAAAGCCGTATCCCGTGTGCAATGATGTTCGGCTGACTCTCCAAGACGGTCATTGCCTCTTCGGTCGGGAGGACCCTCATTCCGTGGTGCGCGTCAGTACCCGGCGCTTTCCCAGACTCTATGAGAGAGAGCATGATCGCCACTGCCGATACGGTTGGCCTCGCCCTTGGGCTTCTGCATGTGCACCAGTTGATGACCGAGCTGAGCCTTAGGTCGTCGATGTCGTTTATTAGCTCTGTCGGAAGGGATAGAGCCTGCTTGTCCTTCGGGTGAGCCGGTACGTCAGGGTCTTTGCCGACTCGTAGGTACCAGAGAATTGCACCGAGCGACCATACGTCGCACCACTCGCTGGCGCGATACGAGAAGAGCTCTTCGCCAGCGCTTGCGAACATTTCAGGCGCGCCGTATTCTTGCGAGACGGTCAGGTGATTGTCGACGAAGACACCGTTTGTCGACCAAGCCTGTCCAAGGTCAACAATCGAGGCGGAGCTCCCGTCCGGGGATATCAATACGTTGTCAGGCTTGAGGTCCCTGTGGCACATGTGCCTGCGGTGAAGCGGCCTTAGCGCCTCGCATATTGAGCGAACGGCATGCGCGGCCCTCCTCGCGTCCAGTCCCATCCCGTATGTCCCTACGGAAGAGCCCAAATACCTGTATAGGGGTGTTTCCCCTGCATCGCCCACCCAATCCATCACGATGGCGGGGTGCGCTATATCAAGCCGTTTGACATACCCGAACGCATACACTCTCGGGCTGTGCCCCCCAGCGCCGTCGGACTGTACGAGGGCGTTCCATTCGTCACAGATATGACGGTATGTTCCCTGGACATCGGCATCGTTCGATGGGACCCTGTCGCCGAGGTACCCAGCGAGCAGGGGTCGGCTTTCCGACAGGCCGTATTCCTTGGCCCAATAGTCATCATCTGAATCATTCACTACGAGTTCACTCTCGACGAAGCCCGCATGCGACTCCTTCAGCGCGAGGTGGGGCAGGCTTGGGAACTGCTTGCTCCAAGTCTCCATGTCGTGGACGTACGCGAAGGAACCCTGTCTTGACGTAAAGACGTTTCCGAGTGGTACCCCATCGTGGACAGTGGCGAAAGGGGATCCTTCTGGTGCGGTGAGGGTGACGAACTCAGGCTGTGTTGATACGGTGTAGGCCATTATGTAGCTCCTTTCCCGGAACATGGTTCACGGATGGTCATAGGCATGAGGTGGACGGCCGTCCCCGCGTACGGATGGTCAGCATCGGGTTGCCCATCTGATCATTCGTCCCTAACCTGGAGCACCGGCCGCTGATTCCTGGAGATCTCGACAGTCTCCAGCATCAGGTAATTGACGACCTCTTCTCCGTCGGAGGAGGAGGGCACGATTCCTTCGATGTAGAGCGCGCAGTCCTCCACCTGCACGCAGACTCTCAAGTTCAGGCTGTTGGTTTCGTAGCCGACATCGGCGAGGGACCAGCGGACGGTCATTCCGTCGTTGGCTGGGATGTCCCCCTCTTGGACAATAGGGCCGCCCTTCCTGTCTCCTTGGCCCAGCCACTCGTCAGCGTCTGCTTCGGGGGCGAAGTCGTACTCGAAGGATTCCGAATACCTCGTAGCCGTGCAGGCGCTGACAGAGTGGTAATACCACTCCTTCCCCTTCCTCACGTATGGCTTGAAGTCCTCGTCCTCCATTATGATCGCCTGCCACTGCCCGTCGTCGCTGACTATTACGACGTTGGCGTATGGGGAGGATGCGGTGACCTCATCGAGGTTGGTCGATTTGATCTGGATGGTTGAGAAAAGGTCTTCCAGCAGCTCATCGTAGCTGACGGCTGATAGCGACGCCTCGTCTGCGTATAGCACGATGCGCGCCTCCAGGATGCAGGTGTCGCTGCGTCGGGCGTAGCACGATACCTCCTTGAACCCCAGGCTTCCTTCTTTTCCTTCCTCGACTCTAGTGCCAGCCTTGTATGCGAGGTCGAGGTTGGCATAGCTGGCGCTCTTGACTTGCCCGTCGATCCACGTGACGTCGTCAAGATACTCGTCGACCGTCTTTATTTCGGTATCTGGACGTGGAGTGATGTATCGATAGGATACATATTCTCTTCCTCCGCGTGCGATTACCTCCATGTTCAGCTGGTTGTCGCCCCACAGGATGGGCTGCACGACTTCGTTCCATTCGTCTTTATAGGGCACGATTAGCACTTCACGCGTGTCGGTGTATGCCATGTCGCCAGATTGGAGTTCGTAGCCGTCGCTGGAGATGTACTTATCCGAATCGTAGTATGCGGTCATCGACCCATACTTCCTGACGTTGAGATGGCCGCCCGAAAGACTTGGGTTGTGTTCCCTGAGTCCGGGCGTATCTGGGTCGTAAGTGTCTTGGTCGTTTGCGCGAAAGTCGTCATCAATCATGTGCCAGAGCGCGGAATCCTTGTCTATCTCCACCTCCTCCCCCTCCCGGATGGCGGGCAATATGAAGTCAATGTAGAGTGCTTGGCATACGGCGAAAGTGAGGTATGCGAACCAAAGCACGAGTGCGACCTTGCCCATGCGGCGGAGGATGGGAATCGCCCTCGAGATTCTCCTCCTAACGCTTCTCCGCACGATTGAAGCCCGATGGCGAGATTCCAGGGCGTCCGACCGCGTGCCTGCCAGGCGAGAGAGCCTGGCGACGCATTCCTCGATACTTGGTCTGAGGCTAGGGTCGAACTCGGTGAGCTCAGAAATTAGTTTGCTCAGCTCCCGGTCGTCGTCATCCGCGTCTTCGCCCAGCTCGTTCAGCATGTCGACGAGATTGAGGGGGCGTCTCTTGAACTCGTCGATTGCGTCGGTGCCGTCGGCTAGCGTCGGGAATCGTTTGAAGTAGCTTCCTTGGTCCTTCTTCTCGAATCTGGCCCAAACCCGCATGTAGAGCATCAAGGCGCCGACGGAATACACGTCCGCGCTGGGTTTGTCCTTGTATCTCGAGTACTTAGCCCCGGGAAACATTTCGGCAGCACTGAAGGCGACGGTTCCGGGGCGATTCGACGTTATCTCCGGTCGCGCGGTTTGGGCGGCCTGCCCGAAATCGATGATGGTGCAGGCCCAGGCACCCTTGTCGTCACGTCTGAGGAGCACGTTCGAGTGGGACAGGTCCCCATGTCGCACGCCCTGTGAGCCAATCGCCTCCACGGCCGAGGCGATTGACAGGCCCATTCCGGAAACGCTGGCCGCGGTCACAGGTCGGCCGTCTCCCAGCTGGCGCTCTATCACGTGTTGCAGCGTGTTGCCGCCGCATAGCTCCTCGCAGAGAGCCTCTCTGGTAATCGCGCCGATGCGTATCGTGCCATATCCGAGGGCGAGCGGAGCATGGCCCCCGGCACCGTGCAGTACAACGAGAATGTCGTACTCAGCTCTCGCCATTCCCTGCTGTGCGGCGCTCATTACGTACTTCACCGCTGTCCTGGCGTCGCCGAACTCGCATACGCAAGACTTGCCATAGGCTCCCGACCCCAAAGTCGACCGGACGTTGCCAACGTCGCCTATGTGGAGCTGGCTTCCTCTTGGGACCTCGTTAACCGTAAATGTCGTGCCTTGTGAAACAGGTTCCGTTCCGGCCATCAGCCTACCACTTTGATGCTGCCAGTTGGAACACGAACGCGGGTGAGTCGTTGAGGGGCTGCTCGTTTGCCCAGTCCGGGGCAAGGCAGATCACGTCCCCGTTTTCGAGCCTGACGTGATTTTCCCTCACTTCAGACAGTTCCTCTCTGCAGAGGTGGTACCGATCCTCGTTCACTCGTATCAGCAGGGTTCCGTTGGTGGTCTCGAGGTCCGTTAGGTACCATCCGTCGTCCTCGAGCGTGAGCTGCGCATGTTCCGATGACACCCGGTTGCAGTCGAGCGGAATAATGCAGGAGTCGTCTATTCTCGTGTAGCGGCTGAATCCGTCTCTGCCGTCCGAAGCCCTGACTAGGTCAACCTTGCTTATGCCGACAAGAGGGTATGTCATCGTCCCCGCCATCTCGTCGCTACGTATGGGGGATGAGGACTCGCATAGCATCCACTCGCGCGCGTCGGCTGGGTCGGTTGGGAACGTGACACGCGAGAGATAGGCAGTGGTCGTTCCCTTGTCGATTTGGCCCCTTGCGATGTTCCACGGGTACCTATCGTGCGTGGCTTCCTTTTCGGTAGCCACCACTTGTGGCCTGTTGAAGATCAGGAGGTCGGGGCGGTAGTCTCGTGGACCGTTGAGCGCCGCCATGATGAGCGTCGTGGCGAGGTCTGCCTTGAAGTCCAACCTTTGGGGGGACTGGGCCTTGTTGACCAGATATTCCGCGTATTGTGCTGGATGGTCAGGCCAAGGCTCGGTACCTATTGTCGCCGTTCCGTGGGCAAGCTCGTAGATGTCGTCGAGACACGTCTTGAACTCTTGGAACAAGTAGTTGGGGCTCCTGAAATCCTGTGCCAGTAACTTGTAGAACTCCTCCAGCGCCTTCTTGTCAAAATACTCGTCGAACAGCGTGCTTGTGATGAGGCCGCAGAACGGTCCCTCCCAAGTGCGAAGAATCCAGCCAACGAGGCATGACTTGCCGAACAGAGAGCTCCCGTTGAAGTTGCCCACTGCCCTAAGGTCTTCTTGGCTCATCATGATTTCCACGTTGGGCTGGAGTATCTCGAGGAGCTGCTCTGGTCCCTTTCCCTTCTCGAAGTTCGACCTGGTGTAGTCCCTCCCCCTGATCTCGGGGAAGAAGCACTGCCAGTAAGTCACGATGCTGGGTTCCTTCTCGTCTTCAGACGTGACCTGCTTTGCCAAGGAATGAAACTGGTTTAGCACAAAAGAGAATGCTCTGGCGCGAGGCTCGCGACTTCTGCGAGGTGCCGTTTTCCTGTCTGCCATGTTTGACCTCCTATGTAGTTTGTGCACGTAAAGTCTACAGGATGCCGCTCCAGGCATCCGCGACGATTAGAGCGGCGTGGTCTATCCGTTCGCGAAGGGCGCAGTGGATGAGTCCGGCACAGCATTCGTGGGGACTGGTGGATGGTGCGGCGCTGCAGGGGTATGACTGGTTGCGAATTGAGGAATCGAGGTTAGAGCTCATGACTATCAGTCTGTCGCGTTCCTCTAGTCTCCTCTTTGTGAAGGATGGCGCAAGGGTCGTGAAGCCGTCTTGGTGTATGTGCCAGAGCCGTGGCCCCCCGAGGACATCTTGGCTGCCATTTCGGATTCTGACTATGAACAATTCCCCAGCCCACTCCGCTTCGAAGATTCCGTCTTGTATGCTTGCGAGAAGCAATGAGGTGCTCTCGCTCCTCCCATTGTCCTTGCATATCTTTCTGGCCTCTTTGCACGTGTCCGAGAAGGCTTTCGGGACATTCATTCCCTTCATGGCACGGTCTACAGCCAACGCGCAAGACGCCCGCGCTAAGAACCTCTCGAACCCCCCTTTCTTGCTGCCGAAGCTCATCGCCATCACCAGCCTGCCCTCCAAGGATTCGGCTCGCGCGTGGACCGGATGCGCTCTATCTTGGTCAATCACACATACCGACACCGGCAACGTATTGGCCTCGTGGCCGCTTGTCGAGTAATTCACGGGCATATCTCTCTTCCATATCTCTTAAGTTCTCGTGCTTTGCAGAAAGCCTCTGCCGTCAGGCCTCGATGACGCCAATTACGTCAGATCATATTGCTTTGGTTATAGAAGACAAGCGTAAGCTCCTGTCCAAGAACCAGCACGTCGCCGTCATCCAAGATGCACTGGTCCCCTGCATCGAGCTTCCGGACGCTGCCGTCGGCCTTGAAGACCTGGGATCCGTTTTTCCCTACGTTCACGAGCTTCCAGTGGCCGCTGACGTTCTTGAACTCGGCGTGCAGCCTGTGAAGGTGGGGATACTGGCTCGTGTCGAACCGCAGGGTACAGGATCCGTGATTGGAGCCGATCGTGTCGCCGTCCCAGACGGATTGTATGGAGCCGTCCGGGAGCGCGAGGATGCATGACGTGCGCGACAACGGCGACTTCTCGGTTAAGGAGACGCCTTCTGACGTGGGTCCGTTACCCATATGCTTCGCCGTGCTCTGACCGGTGGATGCCCCGTGGCTGTCGCGCGCGATCCTTTGGGTGGATGGGAGCGTGGTATTCGGTGCGCCGGGTTCGTTGCGCGTGCGAGGTTCGCGATGTGCGAAGGACGTGGCTACGTCGAAGTAGCCTTGGCTTACGGACCCGCTGGGCAGTATGGTGACCTTGACGGCGACTTCATGAGAGCCCAGCTTGTCCTTCGCGCGAGCCGCCAGCCTGTCGCTGAGCATGCGGCACTTGTCTGGCGTGTCAACCCTCCAGTATCCGTGCCAGTCCTCGGGGCTGACCCGGACTACGCAGGCCGTAGGCAGCTCGATGCAGTCCGACCAGACCTTCTGGTTCGCCAGCATCCCTCTCCAGCACGCGTCCTCGATCGCGACGGGGTTCCTTGCGATCTCCGCGCCGGCGTGACGCAGGTCATCGTTTGACAGGATGTGTCCAAGGCGCATCGCCACGGCCCTACCCCAGATGTCGATTCGATTGATTGCCAGCATGAGTCGACTTGATTTGTCAAAGGTGTTCATCGCTGCTCCTTCGTTTTCGTGCGGCTAGGTGATGTCCGGATGGCCGGATTGCCCGCCGCCAATTGATCGATCGTCCTCTTCGCACATGCGTTTCCCGATGCCGCAGCCTCCGTCAATAGGCGCAGGGCCTCCGCCAAGTCGTCTTCGGTGCTTTGGCGGTCGAGCAGGAGCCTTGCGACGCAGGTCTTCGCCGTGCCCGACCCGGCATCTGCGGCCACCCGATAGAACCCCATCGACAGGCTGGCGGTCGGGAACCCATCGCCGATCCGCTCCAGGGCGGCGCCTGCGAGGAGGGCCCCGTCTGAGTTGCCGCCGGCGGCCGAGATCGCCGACGCGGCGGATACGCGGCGGTTGCACGGCTCCGAATCGTCACCGTTCGCATACTCGTCCAAGGCGGATTTGTACAGGGCTTGGGAGCGGGACGCCGTCATCGGTATCCCAGGCACGACGTTCTCCGAGGAGTCGCGGATCCCTTCCAAGACGTGGATCGCCTCGTCCATGGTCGGGCGAGCGAAGGGCTTCCCGTGGGTGCAGGCGTCGATTAGGAGGAGTGTCGAGCGGGCTTTCACGTCGGATGAGAAGATTCGTGTCGCACTGTCGTTTAGCGGTATGGGCACTCTCTCGATCCGTGCCATCCGGCAGAAGTGCCCGATGGTTACGGAGCTCTCGTCCGCCCGCCTACAGTGCGCCATCTGTTGCCTGTATCGTTGGCTCTCGCTGTCGAATTCCAGCTGAAACGGTGCCTGCCCGCTCGCGATGAAGTAGGCGAGCGCCCCAAGCGAGAAGGAGCTCGTCGCCTGCGAGCCTCTGCCTCGCAGCGCCGCCAGATCGAATATTTCGGGGGCGGTGAACCCGGGCGTTCCGAGGTGTAGCCTTGCCCCGCCGGTGGTGCCCACGTAGTCGAATCGCTGGGTTGATTGGCCGAAGTCGATGATTCGTATGTCCCCGTTTCCGCCCCCGGTCCCTTTCACCAGGATGTTTCTGGGGCTTAGGTCGCGGTGCACGTGACCAGATGAGTGGATCGACCTGATCGCCTTCGCTATCTCTACGAGGAGGGTGCACGTTCGCTCGGCTGCATGGTCGTGACCGCTGTCCAGAGTCCCGCCTTGAGCGACGACCATGCTCTCGACCGACCGATACCCTTCGAGATACTCCATCGCGATCGCCCAGTGATAGAGCCCGTCGTCTTCCCCCAAGGCTTTCCCAAGGCAGATGTACGCGGGTGCGTACCTACCCTCTTGGGCTGCTAGCGCCTCGACCTCCGCGACGATGTCGTCAGGCGGCTCGCCGTCCTCGTCAGCCTCCGCGTCAAATACCTTCAGGCAGGCAAGCCGGGCGCGGGAGTGCCTCCCGAACAAGGCCAGCTTGCCGAAGGTCCCGCATTCTGCCTGAAGGGAATAAGGCTCGCCAGGCTCGATGCGGCCCTTGCCGCCGTCGATCTCGAACTCGACGTCGCACGACTCCGCCGGATAGAATCGTCCTCGTCTCATGGTCTGCCTCACTGCCTCTCCAAGACGAAGTAGTCGGTCTGATTTCCCCAGGGGCCGTTGGAGTCCCACAGGTCGTACGTGGCGTCGACGAGGCCGCTGATGGACGGGCGGGAGGACTCGATGTCCTTTACGTCGAGGATGATGTTGAGCATACAGGTAATTCCGGGATACTGGCTCATCTTCTCGTCCGAGTAGCGGAGCTGGCCGTTCGAATACGTGAGCACGACGTCCGTGTAGTCCATGTAGGCGTCCCCCTCGTCTGAGGCGGCGGAGTTCGCGAGTTCGCTATGGCCGTGAAAGCAGACGTGTATGTCGGCCGTGATCATCCCCGTCGCGTCGACCTTTTTTATGTCGAGCACGAGGGGCATCTCGGAGGCGCCGTAGCAGTATGCACTTGAGTCGCTGGGCTGGAGCTTGCCCTTCCAAGTGCCCACCAGCCCCGGGTACTTCGAGGAGGTCGTGTTGGGGGATTCCTTCTCCGAGCTGTCGCGGGAGCTTCCTTTGTCATCCTCAGTGCTTGTTTGCTCCTGGTCGGCCGGGACGGGTTTTTCCGAGGCAGGGCTTCGTCCCGCATCCTCCGCGGGCTCAACGACGCTGGCGACTTGCGTCGTGCCCGTGCTGTCCGAAGCGCTGGAGGCCTCGGCTTCGCTGGAGACGTTCTTTGCCGCGAGGCCTTCCCGGTGGTTCGCGAAGAGCAGCGAGCCTATCGCAAGTGCCAGGCAAAGCCCTGCGACAATCGCGATCGGATTGGGCCCCCTCTTCTTCGTGAGGCCAGGGGATGTGGAGCCATGCTTGGCGATGTGTGCGGGGATATCGGCCGTCTGGTTGCGTCTGTTAGTGGAGAATGCGGGGGTTCGGAACGAATCGGGGCGCGTTTCGTCCGCCTGATCCGCGCCCTTGAGCGTCGTCCCGCAGTTTGCGCACACCTCGTCGATGCTCTTTGTGGGTAGTCCGCATTTAGGACAAGTGTTTTCCATGGTCTGCCTCCTCGCTATCCTGACGACCTGTTACGTCAGGATAGCGAGGCACGTTTTGCACCCTTGCGCAAGTCCGTGGGCCTACTGCTTGCGCAAGTACGTTTCCGGACGGAGGTATTGTTGAATCGTCGAAGCGGATGGGCCGCTACGACGATCGAGGAGGTACGACATGGAACTTCATATGTTCGGCAACGAGGTACGCACCAGCAACGGTGACACCATCGGGCACTTCTACGGTAACGAACTTCGCGACAACAACTGCAACACCATCGGGCACTTCTACGGCAACGAGTTCCGCGACAATGACTGCAATACCATTGGTCACGTGTTCGGCAACGAGTTCAGGGATAACGACTGTAACACCTTGTTCAGCTGGTAGGGGCGCTACTGGCATAAGGAGGCGGATGGCGCGGCTCGACTGCATTGCTCTTCGTGCCGTGCCATCCGCTGTGGTTTATGGTGGCCGTAGAATTGTGAGGGCCAGCGCCAGAGACGGAGGTGCTATGGCAACGTACATCGACACGCACGCGCACTATAACCTTCCGGTGTTCGACGAGGACCGCGACGAGACGTTTGCCCGCGCAAGTGCCGCCGGTGTGGAAAAGGTCATCTGCCCAGCGATCTCCTACGACAGCAACGTCCAGATGATGGGCTGCCTCGCCGGCCGCGACAACGTCTGATTTGCCGTGGGTATCCACCCGAAGCACGCCTGCCGCATCCGAAGGGACAAGCGCGCCGGTCGCGACGTGCCGCGCCTCTCGAAGCTGCGCCACGAGTACGAGACGAGGGTCCATATGATCGTCCAACCGCAACGACTCCACGGCGATTCCCATGATCGCCCGCGAAGTCGCTCGACTGCGTGGTGTCTCGGCGGATGAGGTCGCGGAGGTAACGACTGCCAATGCGGAGAGGGTCTTCTTCGGATTGAGGAGTGGCGTACGCAATTGATATCGTCTAAGGGATGCCGCCTAACTCTGTTTTGAGCGGCTTCGAGAGAGGAGAGCAAGACATGCCGGTGTACATGCATGAGGCGGGATCATACATCTGGGACGCTCGTCGACTCCCCGGCGAGGGGGACAGAGAGATGGACAGGCGACGGCACGATGCCATCGAGCGGCTTTGGCGGGAGACGAACGACGGGTCTTTTCTCGGAACAGTGGTTGTCGCAAGGCCGTTTTGGGACTTTGCCACGTCAGAGCATGACTGGTGGCACCATGGCCGGCTCGCTGAGATGGACGAGCTGGCAAAAAGGCTTTCAGAGACCACTGCTCTCGCGGGCAACGAGAGGTTGGTGTGGGAGGGCCTGCGGTCGGTGGTAGACGTGGTCGGTGCATACGACACCGACATCTACGGCTCTTCCGACTTTGGATACACCCAAGAGTCGGTTAGGTGGTCCATCATAGAGTGTCACATGCATATGGACCGGCCGTATTGCGACGTGGTCACGAGGAATCTGGGCCGTCTAGCTTCCACCGACGGCTTCTGCTCGTCCTTTATCGAGCGCGTCGGCTACGTCACGGGATTCATGAGGGACGAGCTCTTGGGCGTCTTCTTTTGCTGGAGGGCATTTCTCATGATGACGCTCGCTGTCGCCCTCGTGCAAGGATGGGGACCCGGCAGGGACCAGTATGAATATGCCGGTCATCTGGACTGTTTGTACCGCAACGATGGTGGTGTGCACCGCATCGACGCGAGCGGACTGGCCTCAACCTGCGTGGGGGTGAAGGGCAATCTTATCAGGACGTACGTGGACAAAGCGATATCAGAGCTTGGGTTTGTGGACGAGCGCGCTATGGACGCATTGAGCGCTGCTGTCGGGAACCTCCCCACCGGAGACGTGCTGGAAACCGACGATGCCCTCGTGGCATTCCTCTGTCTGCTTGGCATAGTTGGGGACAGAAGGCATACCATGACGGCTAGGACGCTGTTCCACAGCGAGTTCGACATGTAGGGTACCGAGCGCCCGGAGAGAGTCGGCTACCCACCTCGTTAGGACTCCTTGTTGGGGGAAGGCAAGTTCCGCTTGCGTAAGGCCTGCTGCGTCCGTACGGTAGCCTGATTCGTGGGGCCGACGCGCGGCTCTACGAAATCAGGCTTTGTGCGGCTGCGGCTTATAGAGAGGAGCTGATGATGGACAGGTTCAAGGGTTTCGTAGAGGGACGGTACGCGAGGCACTATCGCAATGTCGCGGAGTGCGTGGCAATGGCTGCGAGCGCGAGTTCCAGCAGGCACATATGCGTCGACGTACCGGGGCTCGATGGCCTGCTGGCGTTCCCGATCGGTGGCCTCACGGTCGTAGTAGGCTGGCCGAACGCTGGCAAGACCGTGCTCTGCGACAACATGGTGTGGAGGGCTGGGGTACCCGTGGTCTACCTGCAGCTGCAGAGCACGAGCCTCGAGGCCGCGCACGAGAGGATATGCGCGGTCGGTGTCGGCCTCGAGTATTGGGAGGGCGCGGTGAATCGCCGTGATATGGCGGACCGCATTGCCCTTGCGGAGGCGTCGGAGCGCCTCATGGACCAAAGGAAGATCCTTGTCAACCTCGATGAAGTGATGCCGTCCGTGCAAAGACGTCCTCTTGGACGTCATAGGCGAGAGC
Organism: Atopobiaceae bacterium; assembly: GCA_017545665.1. Taxonomy (GTDB): domain Bacteria; phylum Actinomycetota; class Coriobacteriia; order Coriobacteriales; family Atopobiaceae; genus RUG440. Next base: position 10,064 of record JAFWKQ010000035.1, on the reverse strand, counting down.
GAGGAGAACCCCGGCACGATAGACGAGACGGCCGACAAGTGCCTCGTGGTGCTGGACAACATGGACATGGTTGCCGTCGACAACGTCACGCTCTCGGAGCGCGTGCGCTTCCTGAAGGACCTTGTTAAGGGCACGAGGATGGCGCTCGTCGCGGTGGTGGCTGGCGACTACGACGACCTCTGGCGGGACCTTGCGAATGCGGACGAGGTATATGTCATACGGTATTCGCCGCGCATCGAGCCCGCGTCGGCCGACTTCGTCCCCGGGCCGCGCAGACCTGAAAGGCGCAGGAGGACGCTCCTCAGAAACGTGAAGACATCGCGCTTCGATGGTCATTCCTTCGAGGTGGAGTTCGAGATCGACCTTCCCACCCGCACGATATGTGAAGTCGGGGGATAACCCTGGGACCTGGCATAACCCGCATGAGGTGGTCTCGGCTATGGCGAGGCAGCGCATACAGCATCGATGGGATGGCACGTTGCCTGGCCCGAACCGCGCCCATCGCGATGTCTCATCTGAAGAACTTATGTTTGCCGCTACCTTAGGTAAGGAGTAAGGCACTTCAGCGTGGGTCTGCGGTTGCGTCGGTTCGGGCCTCCAGGCGTCTAAATGCCTTATCTGTTGCTTGTGGGTGGAAGGAGTGCTACGGCGCGGCTCTCTTGCGCGTCCCCCGAGGTCCATGTGTCGTGCCCGACCGAAAACGCCACGGCGGCGGCTAGGAAGACGGGCTCACATGTTGTCGCCTCAAGGCAGAGGAACATGGGGCCGTGGTTGCCGAGGTCGGGAATGACGCCGAGCGACGCTAGGATCCCGAGCGCAAGGGTGGCACCCATCGTGATGGCGAGGAACGGCAGTGACACGCCTCCACGCGACTTTATCGCCCTGATGCCAGTCACGAAAGAGCACGCACAGACCACAACGAACGTTGCGAGTCCCATGGCACCGAAGGTCCCACCCATCATCATAAGGGGCCATACCACGCCGTGAGGCGCCTCGATCATTGCTGGGGTTTCTCTCCCGACGCCGCAGCCGATCAACACGTTGTCTCCAGAGAAAAGTGCCTGAGTAGTCTTTGCCTGGTCGATGTATGCGAAGGGAGGTTCCATCGTGCCCGACCAAACCCGCCATGCATTCGACATGTTTGGCGCAACGAACGAAAGTCCGACTGCAGCGAGAATAGCAACGACAAGTGACACGATGACGGTTGTAGTGCGTCTACCCATGCCCCTTGCCGTGAACGCCATTGCCAAGGAGAGGGCTATGCCCGCCGCTGTTTCGCCCAGATAGGACATGCAGCACGCCGTAATAGACATCGTAACAGGGAGTGCAAGGCGAGGAAGAGGGCCGGCGTCACCTGACGGTGGCGCATAGAGAGCCATGCTCGTCGGTAGCACGACCGCGCAGCAAGCGACCGCGGCTTCGGTGAGGGAGGCGTTGCCCCACCAGGGCAGCGACACGATGAAGGAGCGGTCGGGGGAGCGCAGCATGACGTAAGTGGTCACTGCTGCAGCAACGGCGAGGGCGCCCGTGTCCCGTCCGTCGAAGAGCCGCGACCCTATGCGCTCGCAGATCGCCGACGCGAGCAGTGAGAGTCCGACAAGTGCAACCGCGAGCCTCACTGCGTCAGCGCAGGCGTACGCACCGCTGTACGTCGTCTCGGCGACCATGGACATCGTCATCACAACATGGATGCTGTCAGCCAAAACTGCGGCGCAGGTCCTCGCCTCGCCTTGTATTCCTCCAAGGGCGAAGAGGGGGATCGCTTGCACCAAGATGCCGACCGCCGCACAAGAGAGAGCCGCGATCTGGTCGCCTGAGGTATGGCATGCGAGCGCCATGATTCCGGATCCGGCGAGCATAGCCACGGACGCTGCCAAAGTGCTGGCCCTGTGAGCGGCGACCAGCACAATGCACGCGCTCCAGGTTGCGAGTGCCAATGCCTGTGGTATATAGGGTGCGTAAAGTTCCATTTCACTCAGCCTTTCGCATATTGAAGTGAATGCTATGGCAGCATAAAACCATGTGTCGTTGAAGGCTCTTGCGCAAAGACCCCATATCAGCGTTGCTACGTCAAACGGCCTTTCGCGCGGCTCTGCTGCTCTGCCAGTCGAGCAAAATCATGGGGTGGACAATGTGCTTGCTCCCGTTGCTAGTCGAGCTCGTCGTGCTCTGCGCTGTCCATGGGAACGACGTCTTGGTAAAGCACCCTGACCTTGTCTGTTGCGGCTGCATCTACGTGATAGTGTCCCGCGTACCACATGCGCAGCGCATTGTGATCAATGCGCTCGTATACCCATTGGAGAAAGCTGACGAGGCGGTCCGCCTGCGAGCTGAGCTCCGCATAGCTGCGCCAATCAAGCACGCTCATGCGCAGGTCTGCGGGGAGCTCGTGGGTAAGCACGTAGTCGACCTTCCAGCCCACGCGCTCGAGGCTTGCCGTGCAGCGGTCGTACTCCTCCTCCGAGGGCATCTCTCGTTCCCACCAATCGATCCCCTCAGCTCGGTATTTGCGGTCCCTTGATCGTGCGCCGCCCATAACAAGCGTGCACACTGTCTGGCCGACCGATGCCGGCAGGTCGTAGACCTCTCCCCGCATCAGGTGCACAATGTGCTCATGGCCGGGCATAGTTTGGACGCGACCGCCCCAGCGCTCGGTTTCCTCAAGGGAGTCGATGACGTCAAAGTTTTCGTGGTTGCCGTCCACGAACAAGGTGGTCCAAGGCTGGGACTCCCACCATCCCAGAATCTCGTCGTCGCGCTTCCCTGGCATCCAAATGCCGCCAAAGTCACCGCAAACGATAAGGAAGTCATCTCGCGTGAGTTTCTGGCCCTGTGGCCAGTTGTTTGAGAAGAGCTTTCCAAGATCCTTCTTCCCATGCGTGTCTCCTGTGACGTATATCATGTGTCTTTACCGTTCCTTTCCTTAAGCGTGCGTGTTGGAGACAGATGAACGAGTGCCATAATCTGCTCAAACCATGTGCCCGTTTTCGTTGAATCTTACAGGTATCAGTAGACCACACCCGCAAGGCTGAGATTGCGCAAGGCACTGAAGGCAAGTCGTTCTAAGGAGGTTTGTCGTCATGGTGAGGAAGAGGGTAACGTTCAGGGGCCACGTTCAAGGAGTGGGGCTTCGTGGAACGCTCAGCAAGTACTGCCTAAGAAGGCACGTGGGCGGGTGGATGTGCAACGCGCCGGATTCCTCGCTTGTTGTTGCCGAGCTACAAGGGGAGAGTCAGTCCGTGGATGCGGTGTTGCGGTCTGTTGCCGCATTCTTTTCGAACCCAGCGAAGAGCCGCGGGATGCTTATCGAGGTTGTGGGCGAAGTCGAGCCCGTTGACGGCGCGGAGCAGATGCACGAGGTTCCATGGGATGGCGCTCTGTGCGACTGGCAGCTTGATTAGCCGCCAAGCCATGGACCATCTGCGGGTAGCCCCAGTGCAGAGACGATGGACGGGACGTCCGACATGGCGAGCGTGCTCTTGGGCATGACGAGGTGCTTCCCGAATCCGTTAAGGCACTGGTCGTCAATGACTGCGAAGCCTTCGACATCGCGGCCCATCGCCCAGAGCCATGTGCTAATCGCCGATTCCTTGTCCCAGGGAACTTTCGGCACGTTCCCAAGATACCAGGGGTCAAGCCCTCGGATGCGCAGCAATGCACGCATGTAGTCATCGTCTGAGTAAAGCCTCCATGAGCTGTGAATCACGACTCTGGCGCCTGCACGCTCGCATATTGTGCGCACGGCGTCTACGGCTTCCTGCCGCCAATCGAGGAGGACTGCTGCTATGTCATCGGTGCCCAAGTTGAGGTGCGTTGGATCGTTCGCCCTGCGCGCAACTTCGGCTTGCAGCTGGCCAAGATTGCGCACCTGCTGACTAACGCGATAGCCATCCTGCATTACGCCGTCGATGTCTAGAAATACGATTCTCAGGTTGTCCATGTTGAGCCTCCCTGTGTTCACGAGAGATGCCAATCTCTGAGACTATAAGACCACGATAACGGGTATCCAGTTGCGCAACCACGCACGTGCCCCTTGGCTCGCCTATGCTTTGGCGCTGCTAGTGTGACCCTCCGCAAAACTGCGCAGGCAGTCGATTAGCGCGTCGTTCACAGATGGCTCCTCATGCCCGAATCGGCTCTCGAGCGTGAAATCTAAGGCTCCAGGGCCGTAGCTCAAGCGACGCATCTCGTCGACCTGACGCGCGACCCATGGTGCGGAAGGGTCGTCTCTTCCGCACCACGCGTGCACGTCGGCATGTGCGTGGCTTTTGCCTACAGCCTCTACAATGGCACGTGCGGTACCTGTGGGGTTGTGGCGCCCGCCCTCGTAACCAAGCTCCCAGCAATCCGACCCGACTGGTGCATAACGCGAGAACAGGTCGTTTGCCCGCAAGAGGGCCTCCCATACGCATGCACCGCCCATGGAGAAGCCGATTACCGCACGGTGTGGTCGTCCCGCGCGGCAGAGGAACGTCGGCTCGGCCCACGATGTGAGACGTCTGAGCATTTCTGGGGTTGCGGCAACGCTCTGCATGGCCGCCTGCGGATCTGTAGCATCGGAATAGTGGGGCAACACAATCATGACGGACGGTGCTTCGTTGTTGGCAATCAACGCGTCGACGCGACGCTTTAGCCGAGTCTCTGGCAGTACGCCGCCGCCAAGCAGGGTGGTGCCGTCATAACCTGCGCCATGCAGATAGTACACGGCTGCTTGCGGACGAACGCGCAGCCAATCAGGGGGAAGATACACCGTCACCGTGCGAGGACCATCGCCCAGGTCTACGACTCCGCGTGTGAGTGTACCTGACTTTTCATGTGCTACCATCTGCATGCCCTCCATGGCGCTTCGCCCCTCCCCTTTTGAACTGTATGGCGTTGAGCTTGTTACTATTCGAACATATCGTAATCGGGGTTATCATAGAAATGTGGCAAACGTCCTGGGACATAGAGGGGTATACCCCTGAGTACGATGTCATCGTACTCCCTAAAGGCTCGAAGCTGTTTCATGCGGGGGCGCAGGGTCTCCAAGTATTGCTCGTGTCGCCAAAGCTGCGTTTCTGGATCTGCTTTGCCGTGCCAAGGCCATGCCTTCTCGCGTGCCTCGTATAGGTCGGCCATGAGGTCGTATGCCTCAACGAGTAGTGCCCCAAGGCATGCCTCGCGCGTACGGTAATCGCGTGGTCTGTGCAGTATCTCCAGATGCATTTGTACTGACGAGCGCCAGCATTCAGATGGTGTATCTTGTAGATGCAGGCCCGATAGATCCGCGAGGAGTGCTAGGACGCTGGGGCCAAAGAGTTGCGCAGCATCACACATTGACGGGCGCGGGGGGCGCGGCATTGCGTCGAGCAACACTGCGGTGATCACCTCCTCGTCATCGGTGACACGTGCACATATCGAGGCGGCAGCCGCGACGTGTAACGATAGGGGCGTCTCCGCATGTCCATACGTATGGCCCTTAGACACTTGCACGGCAAGGCAAAGTGCGTCGTCTACGAGACCGGTTTTTGTACCGTTGCCCTCTGTGTTCATGAAGCTCCAATCGTTGTGCGGTTTGCCTCCTCATGTTGGGCGATTCCGCTACATATACCGTATTCCAGATGTTGCGGGGACCTTGCGCAACTGGCTCCGTTCGGCCCCGTGTTACACGGGTTGCTAACGTATGAATGGCAAAAAAGTTGCAAATCACCTGTGCGCGTTTAACGTGAGGAGTGACGGACGCTTGCCAGGTGCCGCGCAAGCCTCTTCCGCTCCGCAAAAGGCGGACGTCCCTTGCCGAACTCGTCCAGCAACCGGCGCTGCATGCCGACATGCCGTGATTCCTCCGGTCGGATGCGGTAGAGTCCAGGCGGCCTACAAAGCCTTCGGCGCCGATGCTTTCTTGTATAGTCCACGCCAAATTATGCGATGTGTGATGCTTGCAACAAGAGGGGGGCACACCTCGTAGGCCTTGTCCCTAAAGATGGTCGCAACCGTTGACGTTGGCGTAGCCGCTCGCAGGCGGGGCAGGTGCAGGTTATGCGGCTCAGCTCCTCAATCGTGCGCGCGCGGTGCCGATACTCCTTTTGCTCACGCTCGCGCTTTTCGATAAATGCCGAGAGGGCCATTCGCTTTTTTTCTCGCACGCTTACCTGTCTCGCTCATTTTGTGCCGTAGGCCCTGTCACCCGCGTCGCCCAGACCCGGTAGGACGTACGCTTGCTCGTTGAGCTGGCGGTCCACGGAGCAGGTGTAGAGCTCAATCTTGTCATCAAACTCAAGCACTTTCCTCACGCCTTCTGGGCTGCTTACTATGGTAAGGCAGCGGATGTCGCTCACACCCGCCTCGCGCAGGAAGTGGATGGTCGCCGTAATCGAGCCGCCTGTCGCGAGCATGGGATCCACGATAAGGCACGTACGGCTGTCGATGTCGGGCGGAAATTTGCAGTAGTATTGCACAGGCTCTTTGGTTTCCTCGTTGCGGTACATCCCCACATGGCCGACTCGGGCGGAAGGTGATAGCGTAAGGAGTCCGTCAACCATGCTGAGGCCAGCGCGCAGGATGGGGATAATGGCGAGCTTCTTGCCCGAAATATGCTTGCACGTGGTTACCTCGAAGGGCGTTTCGACCTCGACGTTCTCCAGCGGAAGGTTTGCGCAGGGCCTCGTAGCCCTCAAAGATGGCGAGCTCGTGTAGGAGCTGCCGGAAATCCTTCGTCGGCGTGCGCTTGTCACGCAGAATCGAGAGCTTGTGTTGGACGAGAGGATGATCGACGATATGCAGACGGTCGCTGTTTGACGCTGCTACGACAACCTCGCTTTCATATGGCGGACAGACAACAAGCATCATACTGCGTACCACAAAGAGATGCAGACGAAACGATGCGCGGAATCGGCCCTGTCGCATCATTTCCTGCATCAAGGCACAGGGAGGCTGAGGAAAAAGACACCACCAGCTGCAGCCGCAAAGACAGCCTCTGGTGGTACTTGTGAAGAGCCGCGGCTGCGGTCCCAGTCCTATACGCCGCTGAGGTAGAGCAGCTCGTAGCCGTCGGAACTGCATCGTTTGGGCGTATAGCTCGTTGCGTCAAAGGGCAGGTAGATGTTCTGCCAGTCCTTGCCGCTGTCGTCGTAGCCAATGCCAAGCCCGGGATAATGGGCCTCGTCCAAGCGAAGCGATCGTCCGTGCGCCTCCGACCATTCGTTCCAGTAGGGCGTGTACTCGATCATGAGACCCGCCAGGCGCAGGTCCTCGGCAACGGTGTGGCCGTGCAGGCGCTCGCAGAACGCCTTGGCTTGGTCCTCGCTTATCTGGCCATCCGGCCCAAGCGACCCGAACCAGCTCCAGAGTCGACTGGCATGGTAGTCGCGTCCCGTGGTGTAGCAGTGTATGGGCGTCTTGAGGTAGCGATACGTCTGCGTTTCGCTCATCCTGTCGAACGCCGCCTCTGGACTCGTGCCGGCGGGCTGTGCAGCAATCCCCTTGAGTGCCGCCTGCAGCGCAGCAGTCATGGGCTCGGCCTCCTTGCCGGCGTCCAGGGTCTGTGGCAGGTTGTAGTACAGGGCGAGCAGCGTGTAGGCCCGCTTGAGCTGCAGCTCGGCGTTCGTGCGGTAGGCTTGACGCAGGTAGTAGCCCTGCGTGTCAAAGTTGAAATAGAGGGACCAGTAGGAGTCGAAGGCGTAGAAGGGGCTCGCCCCGCCCTCCTTCGCGCACTCCACAGCCACGGTCTCATAGTTCGTGCGGATGCTGTTCATCAACACAGAGAAGTCGCGGAAGTCGGGGTTGCCCTTGGCGTCCTCGTCGCGCATGAGTTTTACCAGTGTGTTGTCCAGATCGCCGTTCTTCTCGGCCTCCTCTAGGAGGCCCCGCTCCTTTGCGAGTGCATATCCCTTTTGGTACATGGTCTCCATGGTGCCGCACTCGATGTCGAGCGCGCCAACGGCGTTGTCGAACACGGTGAGGCGGTTCTGGTAGGTCTGCTTGGTGTTCTCGTCGAGCTGCTTGCTCATGCCTTGCACGAGTGCGTTGAGACGCTTCGTCTGCGTGAGAAGCTCGGAGGAGACGCCGTCGTCTCTGGTGCCAAGCACGCCCGCCAACACCAGCAGCTTCTGCACGCCCACCACACCAGCCTTGGCGTAGCCCGAGGTGCCGGCGGCCAATGCGTCAAATACGCCAGAGCCGAGTGCCCTAACCTGCCGTGCTGTCTCGTCTACATAGCCGAGTTTGCCTGCCTCGTACTCCAGGCTTGCGCTCGTGGCGTCGGGAGGCGTGACGGCAGCCGACCCGTCGGCCGCCTCCGCGGCGATTGCCTCGTCCTGTTCTGCGGGCGGCTGTTCGTCCTGAACGGCGGCCGTCGGGTCTTCGACAGAGGTTGCCGGCTCTTCGATCGCGCCGACTGCGGCGGGCTCTGCCTGCTTGACCACCGTGTCGGCGGATGCAGAGACCATCGGCTCCTCAAGGTTGCCCGCCTGCTCTTGCTGAATGAGCACAGTGGGTTCTTTTGTCGCTGCGTTTGCCTGGCCCATCTCTTCGGCCAAGGCAGTCGTCGGAATAGTGGAGACGACCATGGTCGCAGCCAGAATGCCGCTTACGGCTCTTTTGTATACCGTGCCGACTCCGCCTGCGACGGCATCCAGCTCGTCATCGTCGAGCTCCCTATTGTTCCGCAGCTCGGCTTCCGCCTCCTCGTAGGTGAGGTTGATGCCCGCCTTGCGTGCGATGGGCGCAAGGACGGCATCGAAAAGCGCACGGTCGCTCAAGTTCAGGCCCTCGTGTTCCAAGACCGCCCGATGTAGGCGTAGGCGTAGGGTTGGGTTGCTGTGTACCATTTGTTTGAAGCGCTGAATTTTGTCGAGCTCCATGATTGCCACCTGTCCTTTGGTTTGAGCAAACGCCCAATGTGTGTGCTCGTAACCAATACTACGCTTACCGTTGTCTTACGTCTCGCTGTTACGTTATTAGATTTTGAGATACCGAGGTCGGCGCTACCGATCTGCTCACAATATTGCAACTGGGGGACCTAGCCCTCCTTGCCGTCCACGGGATCAAACAGGCCAAGTCTTTCGCAGGCGTTCCAGATGCCGTCGGAAATAACGTCCTCGGTCACCACGTCTGCAAGGGCCTTTACCTCGTCGCAGGCGTTTCCCATGGCCACCTTGTACCACCCGTCGACGAACATGGATACGTCATTGAGTGCGTCGCCAAACACGATTACGTCGGCGTAGTCGGCTCCCAGGTGGTCCATGATCTTGCGGATGCCAAAGGCCTTGTCGGCTGGTCCTACGAACAGGTACTCCCTATGAAAACGACACCACGGCAGCTCGCGCAGCGTCTCGAGTTTTTGCTCGTCTGGGGCATAGCAGGCGACGTAGGCCTTGTAGAGCTCGGGGTAGTCTTCGGGATCGAGTCCGGGTACCACACGTGTAGCATCATCTGCGGGTTGTGGGCCGGCGCGCCGCCGCCCGGGTAGAGCGAGGTCAGCGTGGACCTGTCGATCGAGCGCACTATCATGTCGACGACGCGCGCCATCGAGCCTTCCGGCACGAGGTCGCCAATGTTGGGGGGCGGCAGCATCGGCTGGTCCTGCATGCAGGGTATGAACTTGGGCTTCGGCATCGTCCCCACCTCCCAAACTAATTCATACATTTTACCATATATGCGCAGGTAAGCATGGGTATGTGAGCGTTTTCGGGAGGTCTGCCTCCACGCCTCGCGGCATCAAGAATCGGGCGGACGCGTGGGAAGTCCGCCCGATTCGTAAGGCACCTTATGTTACAGCCCCCCGCGTCGCTCCGCCGAGGCATATGTTAGGGCTGGTCTTCCTACCCCTTCTTCCGCGCAACGATGTTGGTGGGATAAGCGGGAAACTTCCCGAGCAGCTCGGGGATAAAGCGATCGATCGCAACGCAAAGCACCATGCTCAGAACAAGCGCGACAAGGCTGCTCACTATTGCCACGACGAGTTGCGGAGCGGGAATTAGATTGGTGAAGAACGGCATAAGGAGCTCTTGCAGCATGGGCTTGTGCAGCAGAAAGATGCCCATGGTGTTCATGCCAATAAACGATACGATGCCAAGGCTGAACGG
>JAFWKQ010000034.1 GCA_017545665.1 Atopobiaceae bacterium | reverse complement strand
CCGTGCGGCTCCTTGCGAACGGGCAGCCGGTGCAGGGCAAGACGCTGACCCTGAACGAGGGCAACTCCTGGAAGGGCACGTTCACCGGCTTGGACAAGAACGCGGCCGGCAAACAGATCGCCTACACCGTTGCCGAGGACGCGGTGGACCTGTACACCACGGCGGTATCGGGTAACACGACGGAAGGCTTCACCATAACCAACTCGTACACGCCGCAGAAGACCCAGGTAAGCGTATACAAGGTGTGGGACGACGAGGACGACCGCGAGCGCGTGCGTCCAATCTCGGTTACCGTGCGGCTCCTTGCGAACGGGCAGCCGGTGCAGGGCAAGACGCTGACCCTGAACGAGGGCAACTCCTGGACGGGAACGTTCACCGACTTAGACAAGAACGCAGGCGGCAAGGAAATCGCATACACCGTGGCCGAGGATGCCGTAGAGGGCTATACGACGCAGACACAAACTGGTGCCGAATTCTGGAAACCCATCGTCGGCGATTCGGAAGAGGTCGCGAAGGCCTTCAGGGACACGTTCTTTGTCACCAACACGCATGAGACAACCGATGTCCACATCACGGGCACCAAAACCTGGAACGACGGCAACGACCGCGACGGCGTCCGTCCGCAGAGCGTGAAGGTGTGGCTGCTCTCCAACAATACGCCCATTGCCTGGCAGGTGGTTTCCGCAGGCGAGAATGGTGCCTGGAACTACGACTTCGGGGAGTTCCCCAAGTATCGTGATGGTAACGAAGTCACCTATTCCGTGCGCGAGGACACCTTGGACGGTACGGGTGAGACCTTCTCCAACAATCCCATAGAGGGCTATACCACAACCTACGCGCCCTTGTCGGCCCATGGCAGCGACTACGTGCTGAACATCACCAACACGCATGTGTGGGAGACCACCGACGTGGAGCTGTACAAGGTTTGGGACGATCGCGACAACGCGGAGGCCGTGCGGCCCCAATCCCTTACGGTGTACCTCTGCGCGAACGGTGTGCGAACAGGCAGGCAACAGGTACTGAGCGCCCAGAACAGCTGGACGTGCCGGTTTACAAACCTTCCCAAGAACGAGGCGGGCACACCCATTGCCTATACCGTGGAGGAAGAGCAGCCCATTGGCTACACGCTTACCAACACGCTTAGGTACGTGCTGGAGTCTGACAACCCCACGGACGACCCCCGGACCCTCATAGCGCTTACCAACACGCACGAGACGAGCTACGTGAACATCAGCGGCACCAAGACGTGGGACGATGCCGAAAACAACGACGGCATGAGGCCAGACAGCGTCAAGGTGTGGCTCCTCTCCGATGGCCTGCCCATTGCCTGGCAACTTGTGGTTCCCGACGAAAACGGCGCCTGGACATACGACTTCGGCGAGTTCCCGGCTTGGCGTGACGGCAAAGAGGTAACGTACACCGTGCGTGAAGATGTGCCCGAGGGGAGCGGAGATTCGTTTGTGGACAATCCCATAGAGGGCTACACCACGACGTATGCGGAACCGGTACAGCGAGGCGACGACTACATCCTCGACATCACGAACGCCCACGAGCCTGCAAAGGTCGTCTTCTCTGCCGCCAAACGCTGGGACGATAGCAACGATCGCGACGGCATTCGCCCGCAAGGCGTAACCGTGCACTTGTGGGCAGACGGCGAGATGGTGCAGAGTCGCACCCTTAGCGCAAAGAACGGCTGGCAGGCAAAGTTCGACACAGTCTTAAAGTTGAAGCAGGGTAGCGAGATCGATTACACCCTTACCGAGGACGCGATTGACGGCTACGCGACGGCAATCGAGCTCACGGAGTTGTCGAATGTGAGCAAGCGGTTCGACGTTACAAATACACATGAGCCCGAGACCGTACGGGTTCATGGCACAAAGGTGTGGGACGACGACAACGACCGCGACGGCATACGGCCCAATTCCATTGATGTAATCCTGTACAGGAATGGCGAGGAGGTCGAGCGCACGACGGTTTCGGAGACCGACAACTGGGCGTGGCAGTTCAGCGAACAGTACAAGAAGAAAAATGGCCAGGATTATGTGTACACGATTGCGGAAGAGCCAGTAGAGGGCTACACGCCGTCTATTTCGGGCGATGTGGCGAATGGTTTTGTTATCACCAACAAGCACAAGCCCGAGACCATAACGGTAAGGGGCACCAAGGTGTGGTCCGACAACAACGATCAGGACGGCAAGCGGCCCGACTCCATTACCGTGAAGCTCATGGACGGCAGTGACGTGGTGCAGACGCGGCGGGTGAACGCGGCCAGTGGCTGGCGGTGGGAATTCACGAACGTCCCCAAAAACAATGGCAGGCAAGAAATTGCCTACACTGTGGTCGAAGACCCCGTGGAGGACTATGCCGCACCCGTGATCTCTGGCAACATGCAGGATGGCTTCACCATAACGAACACGCATGTTCCCGAGGTCGTGACGATCTCTGGCTCGAAGACTTGGGTCGATGCGAACGACCAGGACGGCAAGCGGCCTGAAAGCGTGACGGTGCGCCTCTTGGCGAACGACAGCGAGGTACGTACCGCCACCGTTGGCCAGGGCCAGAACTGGACCTGGAGCTTCGACGGCCTTCCCAAGTACAGGGACGGGAAGGAGATATCCTACAGGATCGTGGAGGACGCCGTAGAGGGCTACACCACCAAAGTGGACGGCTACAACGTAACCAACACGCACGTTCCCGAGACCATGACCGTCACGGTAACCAAGATGTGGGACGACGCATATAACCAGGACGGCAAGAGGCCCAGAAGCGTGACGGTTCGCCTCCTTGCCAATGGGACCGAGGTGCAGAGCGCCAACATAACGATTGGAAAGAACTGGCGGCATAGCTGGAGCGGCCTTCCCAAGTATGCGAACGGGCAAGAGATTGCGTACACGCTCACCGAAGATGCGGTGGCGGAATACACCACCAAGGTGGACGGAACTGCCGAAACCGGCTTCGTGGTAACCAACACCCATGCGCCTCTGACTGCCCCCATTTCAGGCACCAAGACGTGGGACGACGCGAACAACCAGGACGGCAAGCGGCCCGCACGCATAACCGTGCATCTGCGCGCCAACGGGGAAGTGGTGGATACCAAGACCGTCACGGCCAACGACGGCTGGGCGTGGAACTTCGGTGCCCAGCCTGTATTCCGCAACGGCGAGCGCATAGTCTACACCGTGAGTGAGGATCCCATCGAAGACTACACGACGACAATAAACGGCTACAACATCACCAACACACGCACGCCAGACAAGACGCAGGTGCATGTGTTCAAGCTGTGGGACGACTGGAGCAATGCCGAGGGCAAGCGGCCTTCGAGCGCGACGGTTCACCTGCAAGCCAATGGTGCCGATACGGGCAAGGAGCTTGTGCTCAACGAAGGCAACGGCTGGTGTGGGACGTTCGATCTTCTCGACAAGAACAAGGACGGGCGGGAGATCAACTACACCGTGACAGAGGACGAAGTCGCAGACTACACGACTAAGATCGAGCGTGGTGAGGGCGAGCTCAAGAACGTATTCATGGTAACCAACACGCACGAGACGCCAGACGTGGACATCTCTGTGCAGAAGGTCTGGGACGACGGCGACGATCGAGATGGCCTGCGCCCCGAAAGCGTGCGCCTGTGGCTCCTCTCCGACGGCCTGCCCATTTCGTACAAGGACGTGACGGCCGCCGATGGCTGGTCGTGGACGTTCAGGGACTTCCCCGAGTATCGCGGCGGCAAGAAGGTCGTCTACACTGTGGCCGAAGACCCCGTGGACGGCTATACGACCTCGGTTTCGGGCAATGTCCAAGACGGCTTCACCATAACCAACACCCACTATCCCGCGACGACCCAGGTAACGGTCTACAAGCTGTGGAGCGACCGCGAGAACGAGGACGGAAGCAGGCCCTTGTCGCTTTCGGTGGCCCTGTATGCCAACGGTAGCTTTACGGGCCGCACCCTGCAGCTTGCGGCAACGCCGGGCTCCGGCGACAGCGCCGCCTGGCAGGGAACCATAACAGGCCTCTACAAGAACGCGGGAGGCAAGCCCGTAACCTACGCCGTGCAGGAACAACCCGTTACGGGCTATGAGGAGATCATGCACCAAAGCTATGAGGATGAGACGGGCACCTATTGCATTCTAATGAACTACCACGAGCCTGCAGGCGTGGACATTGCGGGCAAGAAGGTGTGGGACGACGATAACGACCGCGACGGCGTGCGGCCCCAGAGCGTGCGTGTGTGGCTTGTGGCCAGTGGTACGCGCATAGGGTGGAAGGACGTAACAGCCGACGACAACTGGGAATGGAAGTTCGAGGACTTCCCCAAGAAGTTGGGCGGAGAGACGGCGGTCTATACCGTGGAAGAGGACGCGGTGGATGGTTACACGACGCAGATTACGGGTAACGTGACAGACGGCTTCGTTATTACCAACACCCACGAGCCCGAGCTTGCGGACCTGCACGTATACAAGGTGTGGGACGACTGGGGTAACGAGGAAGGCCTGCGTCCTGCGTCGGTGACCGTACACCTTCAGGCGAATGGCGCCGATACGGGCAAGTCGCTCACGCTGAGCGAAGACAACGCGTGGCATGGTTCCCTTGAGGACTGCAAGAAGTACGAGGCGGGCGAGCCGATTGCGTATACCGTGACGGAAGACGTGGTGCCTGAGTACGAGACAACGGTACAAACAGTTGAAAACGAGGACACGACCTTCTACTTTGTATGGAACGCTCACGAGGGGCCGCGGGTCACCATTTCGGGTACCAAGACCTGGGACGATGCAGGCGAACAGAATGTTGAGCATCCCGAGTGCATTCTGGTGTGGCTGCATTCCGACGGCATGCGCATTGCCTATCAGGAGGTGAGTGCCGCGAACAACTGGAAGTGGTCCTTCGAGGACTTCCCCGTGTACCGTAACGGCAGGAAGGTCGCATACACCGTAAGCGAAGATGCGGTGCCACAGTTCACCCCCGACTACAGCGGGTACGACATTACGAATACGTATACGCCCGGCAAAACCTATGTGGAAGTACATAAGGTCTGGGAAGACCAGGACGACTGGGACGGTATCCGCCCCGCATCCGTGACGGTACACCTCCTTGCGAACGGCGAGGACACGGGCAGGACCCTCGAGCTCAGCGCACAAGACGACTGGCGCGGCATCTTCACCGGCCTGGACGTGGCCAAGGACGGCGAGCCGATTGACTACACCGTGACCGAGGACGAGGTCGACGGCTACGCGTGCGAGGTCCAAGGCGACATGAGGAGCGGCTTCACCCTCGTGAACACGCACGAGGAAGACCACGTCACCATCCGCGGGACCAAGGTGTGGGACGACGACAACGACCGCGACGGCGTGCGCCCCGAGGCAATAGAGGTGGTGCTCTATGCCGACGGTACGGAAGAAGCGTCCCGCGCCGTCACGGCGGCCGACAACTGGACGTGGCAGTTCGAGAACGTGTGGAGGAACTGGCGCGGCAAGCCGATAGCCTACACCGTGGGCGAGCGCCCGGTGGAGGGGTACGAGACCACGATCGCGGGCAGCGCCGAGGAGGGCTTCCGTATTACCAACACGCATGTTCCCGCGACCACCGAGGCCACGGTACGCAAGATATGGGACGACGAGGAAAACCTCGACGGTAGCAGGCCGAGCGAACTTGTGGCAACGCTTTCCAATGGAACGCAGGTCACCCTGAACCAAGACAACGACTGGACTGCCACCGTGCGCGACCTGCCAAAGTACGCAGACGGCAAGGAGGTTGCCTACACCTGGGCGGAAGAGGAGGTGCCCGCTGGTTACGAGTTGGCAGGCACGGCGACCGAAGGCACCGTAACCACGCTCACCAACAGGCACGTTCCCCTGCGGCACGTGATCACCTACGACCTCAACGGCGGCACCTACCAGGGCAGCGCCGAAAATATCAAGGAGACGCATCTTCACGGAGAACAGATTTCCATCCACGAGAAGCCCGAGCGCGCGGGCTATGAGTTCGACTACTGGAAGGGCTCCTCGTACCAGCCGGGCGACGCGTACACGGTGCTGGAGGACCACACCTTCGTGGCACAGTGGAGGAAGGCGCCGACACCCACGCCCGTGCCGCCCGACGAACCTTCCGATGACCCCACAGTGCCAGACAAGCCAATCGACCCGAGCAACCCCGCTAGCCCTGCTAGCCCTGCCGACCATATGGGCAGGCAACCCCTCGCTCGTACGGCAGACGGCTCTCTGGCGCCCGAGGCACAGCTGCGCATGGCGCTCTGTGGCCTTGTGCTGATCGGCTTCGCGTGGCGTCGTCGTCGCCCGAGCTCTCGCGCGACAACAAGGTAAGCAGGGGGACAGTCCCCCTGTTTACACTCTTGCCATGTGGCGCTATTGCGAGAGCTGCAAAAAGTCGCGTGACATGGCTGGGGTAACGCCAAAGGTGCGGGTGTAGAGCTTGTGAAAGTGGCTGTAGCCCTGGTATCCAACTTCGCGTGCGACATCGGTCACAGAGAGGTCTGTTTCAGAAAGCAGCGTACGTGCTTTCCGCATGCGGGCGTTGGTGATGAGCGCAATTGACGTGAGCCCGGTTCGTGCCCGCATGAGCTGCGAGAAGTAGCTCTCGTTGTAACCCAGCTCGCGTGCAAGCTGGAATGCCGTAATGGTCGAACACTCTCGCTCGATGCGCTCCACAATCTCTGCCGTATGCTCGTCCATGCCGTGGATGCTGAACTCCTTTGATCGAAGCAGACGGTCGAGCATGTCGGTCACCTTGCGACAAGGGCGCAATTCTCTGCGATAGCGTTCGACCAGTCCGCCCATGCTACAGCCTCCCCACTCGTGTGTAAGCTCCTATACGACGATACTACTACACCTGCGGATACATCGGGTGGGGGTATCCGCATGAATTTATATATCCGCAGGTAGACGGCGTGTGAAGATAAAACATGAGGATACCCCGGGTGGGGTGTCCGCGACTTGGGAGGAAAGCACCCACTTGCGCCGGGAGGGGGGAATGGGGAGACGGAAGTCCCCGCGCGCAGTTTCCGCGCGAAACGCGGACTGTTTGAGCACGGGGACTTCCGTCTCCCACTCGTCAAGCGAAGCGCTGCTAGAGCACGCGGAGCTCATCCCGCCCCTCGTCGTCCCTCGCCAAGCGAAGCGCCGCCCGTACATGCAGGTTAGCGAAGCTTCTCGTAGTCCTCGTCGCTCACGGGCTCGAGCCATTCGTTCGAGGCATCCTCGCCCTCGATCTCCAGGCCGATGTGCTGGAACCAGGAGTCGGCAGCGGCGCCGTGCCAGTGCTTCACGTTGGCGGGGATGTTCACCACGTCGCCGGCAAAGAGCTCGCGAGCGGGCTTGCCCCACTCCTGATACCAGCCGCGGCCATACACGCAGATGAGCATCTGTCCGCCGCCGGAGGAGGCGTGATGCACGTGCCAGTTGTTGCGGCAGCCTGGAGCAAACGTCACGTTGAAGGCGGGGACCTGCTCGTTGGTGAGCGGGGCAAGGTAGGTCACGCCGCTAAAGTACTCGGATACGGGGTTTACGTCGCCAATGGGAAAGGGGCTCAGCTCTTGTCCGATTCTCTCGTCGATCATGGGTTCTTCTCCTCATTCCTTATTCGTTCCAAATGGCAAATACACTTTTTATACTATATGCAGGAAGTGGTCACAATCGCTGCTCTTGTCGATATAATGCAGGTGAGGGACTACAAACGGTAAGGCAAGGCAATGGCGACGCTCTTCTTTGACATAGACGGCACCCTCATAGACGGACATAACGGCATTACGAGCATCCCGCTCACGGTGGTCGCGCAGCTCGAGCGACTGCATGGCCTGGGTCACAAGCTCGCGGTCTGCAGCGGTCGTCCCTTTGCCATGATAGACGCGCGTCTGCGCCTGCCCCTGTTTGACGCATACGTTATGTGCAACGGGGCACACGTTATGGTGGACGGCAACACCATCTTTGCCAGCACCATGGACTACGAGGTGACACGCCATTACGCGAACCTGTTCGAGAGACTCGGCTGCGAGTACATGGTCGAGACGACGAAGCACATATACCTCAATCGGGACTATGGTGGGATCCAGGCGTTCTTCCGGAGCTTCAACAGCGGGAACATATTCACCTTCGACTTCGAGCGCGACGACGTGCTACGTCGCGCCCTTAAGCTCGAGGCCGACGTGGCAGGGGAGAGTCGCGAGCGCCTGCTTGCCGAGGCGAAGAGCGCTGGCCTGGGCTATACCGTCAACGCCGATGACAACGGTGGCTACAACGTGTTCGAGCTCTATTCGCCCACCATGAGCAAGGCGGTGGGAATGCAGAAGGTGATGGAGCGCTTTGGCACGCCGCGGCAGGAGTGCTACGCCTTTGGCGACGGTGCGAACGACCTGGAGATGATACGCTTCGCGGGCACGGGCGTGGCCATGGGCAACGCCTGCGACGAGCTGAAGGCGCGGGCGGACGTGGTGTGCAAGAGCGTGGTGGAGGACGGCCTGGCCGCGTATCTGGCGACGATCGACGCGTAACGAGGAGCCTCAACGGTTTAAGCCTGCCGAAGAGGACACCCCGCACCCACGCCCCTGCCCGCAAGCGGCGACTCACGAAGTGTGCGAGCGAGGCGAGCGCGGAGCCGCATGCGGGCAGGGGCGTGGGTGCGGGGTGGCCGCAAGCGGCGACTCACGAAGTGAGCGAGCGAGGCGAGCGCGGAGCCGCATGCGGGCACGGACGCGGGCGCAAGGTGCGAGCGGTGGCCTAAAGGTGTCCTCTGTGGCTCCATTGTCCTTTGAGAAAGCCAGACCGCACGAGTCGGAGTATTATTGTTGTCGCAATCTGCGACGGTCGGTGCGTGGCGAGCGACTGAGAGGAGACCAGCATGGCATGGTATGACGAGGCGGTTTTCTATCACATCTATCCCCTGGGCCTTGCTGGCGCGCCCAAGCAAAACGACTACGGCGAGCCCGTCCATCGCCTTCCCAAGCTGATTCCCTGGATTGAGCACATACGACGCCTTGGCTTTACCGCCCTCTACATAGGCCCTCTGTTCCAAAGCGTCGGCCATGGCTACGAGACCACCGATTACCGAACGCTTGACTCGCGCCTGGGCACCAACGAAGACCTTGCGGACTTCGTACGCATTTGTCACGAGGCGGGAATAAAGGTGGTCTTCGATGGCGTGTTCAACCACACGGGCCGCGACTTCTTTGCCTTTGCCGACATTCGGCAGAACCGCGAGAACTCTTCGTATTGCGACTGGTACTGCAATGTGAACTTTTGGGGCAATAACGAGTACAACGACGGGTTTAGCTACGACAACTGGGGTGGCTACGACCTGCTCGCCAAGCTCAACCAGCGCAACCCGGCGGTGCGTGAATACATTTGTGATGTCGTGCGCTTTTGGGTGAGCGAGTTTGACGTGGACGGCATTCGCCTGGATGCGGCCGACGTGCTCGACTTTGACTTCATGCGCGACTTGCGCAGGACCGCCGACGAGGTGAAGCCTGACTTCTGGCTCATGGGCGAGGTGATCCACGGTGACTACTCCCGCTGGGCAAACGACCGTACGCTGCACAGCGTAACCGACTACGCGCTGCATAAAGGCCTCTACAGCGGTCATAACGATCACAATTACTTCGAGATCGCCCACACCGTTCGTCGTACCCTGGGTATGGTGCCGTCCCACATCAAGCTGTACAACTTCGTCGACAACCACGACGTGGATCGCATTAGCACCAAGCTGCTCAACAAAGCGCACTATTTACCCGTGCACATCCTGCTGTATACCCTGCCAGGCATCCCGTCCGTCTACTACGGCAGCGAGTTTGGCATCGAGGGCAAGAAGGAGCGATTCTCGGACGATTCGCTGCGGCCTTGCATCGACCTCGCCGAGCATGCGGACGACTACGAGCATAACCCCTGCGTCAAGCTCATAGCTGCGCTGGGGAGGATACACGCCAACTACTCTGACGACCTTTCGTGGGGCGACTATCGTGAGCTTTCGCTAACTACCGAGCAATACGCCTTTGGTCGCGGCAACCTGATCGTGGCGGTGAACAACGCGGAAACGAAAGGGCACTTGAGCGTAGATGCTCCCGCGGTTTCCTATGTGGGCCTTCTTGGAGGCGAGTCGATTAAGACTGTCGGCGGGAGGCTGGAGATCGAGCTCAATCCCTGCGGAGGCAACATCTTTGCGCCCTCCGACTATGTGCCTGCGGACGGGGCAAAACAAGCTGCGCTCGAGCAGGTCGCTGCCTCGTTTGCGGCTAAGGTCAGCCAGAAGAAGCCAGGCAATGAGGGTGAGGCTGAGCAGGCGGGCGCAAAGGTGCAAGAGGTTGAGGTGCCCAACATTCCCTACGAGCAGATGAGCGTGGAGGAGCTCCAGGCAGCGATTCTGGCAAAGATGGCCGCCAACGGGCCTGTTACCGACCAGATGCGACGCGACGTAACTAACAACGTGTGGCCGGACTCCCTGCTCAACTGGGTGAGGAGCTTCTAAGTGGCACACTTATACCTAGTATAAGTGTGCCACGGGTTACTGGCGGCTCGCGTACATCTCGGCAAACGTCTTACCTTGGTCGTCGGGATCGAGGTCGACGTTTCGCGCGCTCTCTTTCCATGAGCTGTTATCGGGGAGCAGGCGATACGCCAGGTTGTGCTGCTCCCACTCAAAGGCCATGTCCTCGGCGGTCCTGTACGACTGCAGGTCGCTGCCGTGGATGGGATGCTCGTCCAGGAGCGCCTGGCAAATGGTGACGATGTCGCCATGATCGGTGATCTTGTATGAGTCAAAGACCTTCCAGGTGTCGGGCTCATAGTACACGCTGAATTGTTCGCCATCGTAGACAAAAGCATAGTATTGCCCCCAGTCCTGTCTCCAGTCGTCAACTGTGTGAAGGCCAATGTCTGCGGGAGATAAGAGCAGCGACTTCGACTGCTCCTCGGTTTGTTCGCTCGGTTGCTCTTGGGTGGGCTCGGGCTCGCTGGACTCGGTTGAGCTGGAGTCCTGTTGCACGACGGAGCTGCTTGTTTGCTCGCTGCTGCTTGGGGACGCGTCTTGCCGGCTCGCGCAACCGGCGAGTCCGCAGCAAAGCAGCAGCGTAAGCACAAGAGCACAGATCGCGCAAGGTCTACGCATGCGTGCGGATGGGCTGCTCATTGCCCGCACCTCCCGCAGCGACTGCACCCGTTGCAGGCAAGGCGCATCCCACACGTTTGGCAGCGCGTGCCGAAGTATGGCTTGTACAGCTCTTCCTCGGAAAGCGGGATACCCAGCGGGTCCGTGAGTCTGAACTCCATGGGTGCGCCCGCAAAGCTCAGCCCCGATTTATGGGCCTGTTGGCTTTGCAGGGCGTTTCCCTCAAGACTATACGTCTTGCCATCCTTGACGAACCTGCGTCCCGTGCCGCAAAACACAAAGGTGACGTTGTGCTCCACGCATTCGTCTCGCAGTGCCGTTACCCATTCGTAATGGCAGGGACGCGCGCCGCCGTAGTTCTCGCCATCGCAAAGAACCTGCTCGATCTGGCCTGCGGGCAGGTACTCTCGTATGCTCACGGGACCAATAAAGGGTGCGCACATGATGCCCTTGTGCTTGAAGGGAAGCGAGAGGAGCAGGGGGATGCGCTCGTCGGCGCGCCGCTGGTTTTCGCACGAAACGTTAAAGAAGACGTTCTCCCATCCGTCGCCCCAGTCGTGCGGCAAACACGACGCCACGCGTTGCGGACGCTTGGTGAGCAGGAAGAACTTGACGTCAGGACGTTGCGCGATTATGTTCCACGCCTCGTCGCGCCACTGGTCGGCCTCTTCCAAAAAGAAGTCGGAGGTCATGCAGACGCGCAGCATCTCGCCGGACTGGACCTTAAAGCGGCCGTCGCGGGTACGTGCGAGGGGGTAGCGAAAGCCGGCCTTGGTGCGATATATGTCCGACCCGTCCTGCTGGCGTAGCCCGTCCAAAAAGTACATGTAGCAGTTTTGGCAGCCCTCGCTGCACTTCTTGCAGCCGTGCCAGGGGTTCCATATGTCATGCATGCCCTTGTCACCTCCATGCCTGCTGGCGAAAATCCGAACAATTGTATCAGGTGAAGAGGACACGTTCCAAACCTGCCAACAAACCCATTCGTGCAGTCTCACAAGATGTGGTGCCTTGTGAAGCGGCACCATTGTCAGAGCATCCATGGTGTTGCGGAGGATGCCCTGCCAAAATATAGATAGTGGAATCGTATGTATCTCCAGACGAGAGGAGCTTGGTATGGACCTTATGGAGCAGCTGCGCGAGCGCGCGAAGGCAAACGTACAGAAGGTTGCCTTCTTTGAGGGAGACAACCCCAAGATGATGGAGACGGTGGGAGAGCTTGCCAAGGAGGGGCTTGCCGACTGCTACCTCGTGGGCGATGCCGCCGTGCTGCGCGAGGTTGCCGCGCAGGTGGGCGTGGATTTGAACAACATTACCCTCGTGGACGTAACCGATGCCGAGGCCAACGAGGCCTTTGCCCAGCGCTTTGAGGTTATTCCCGACTGCCCCTTTAGGGCAAAGGGCGTGCGCCGTCGTGCCAAGCGCCCCATGGACCGCGCGCTCATGATGCAGCGCATCGGTGACACCGACATCACCTTTGGTGGCATCGACTGCTCCACCGGCGACGTTATTATTGGCGGCCAGACGATCGTTGGCTTGGCGGATGGCGTAGACACCATCTCGTCGCTTGGAATCTTCAACATCCCTGGCTGGGAGGGCAGCGAGGGAAACCTGCTGGGCTTTGGCGATGCCGCCGTGTGCGTGGATCCCGATCCCGAGCAGCTTGCCTCCATTGCCATCAGCGCCGCCGAGACGGTGCAGGCGCTCATGGGCTGGGAGCCTCGCGTCGCAATGCTGTCGTATTCCACGGACGGCAGCGCCGAGAGTCCCTTGGTCGACAAGGTTCGCGCAGCGGTGAAGGTCGCTCAGGAGCGTAGGCCCGACCTCAAGGTGGACGGCGAGTTCCAGCTGGATTCCGCCATCGTTCCCGAGGTTGCGGCGAAGAAGGTCCGTCGCGAGTCCGAGGTTGCCGGACGTGCCAACGTTCTTATCTGCCCCGACATCAACGTGGGCAATATTGGCGTCAAGCTCGTGCAGAACTTCGCCCACGCTGACGCCTACGGCCCCATGCTGCAGGGCTTTAAGAAGATCGTGTGCGACTGCAGCCGTTCGGCACCCGTGAGCGAGCTCGTGGGCAACGTGGTTATGAGCTGCGTGCGCAGCCAGGCACTCAAGGGAGAGTAATCGATGGCGAACAAGACCTATCGCATTCTGGTAATCAATCCTGGATCCACCTCCACTAAGGTGGGCGTGTTCGACGGCGAGACCGAGGTGTTTACCAAAAACGTCGCGCACGAGGCGTCCAAGCTCGCCGAGTTTGCCGGTGTGAGCGACCAGATGCCGTATCGTCGCGACATGATCCTGGAGGCCCTGGCCGAGAACGGCGTGGCTCTGGAATCGGTGGACGCGTTCGTCGGCCGCGGCGGCGGGCTGTTGTCGCTTGAGGGCGGCACGTATGCCGTAAACGACGTTATGCTCGATCACGCCTATCGCGGTGCCAACGGCATTCAGCATCCTGCGCAGCTGGGGAGCCAGCTGGCCCATGAGTTTGCGACCAAGGCCGGCAAGCCCGCCTTCGTGGTCAATCCGCCCGATACCGACGAGTTCTGTGACCTCGCGCGCATGACGGGCATCAAGGGCGTGTATCGCAACGCGCACCTGCATGCGCTCAACCTCAAGGAGACCGCCATTCGCCATGCCCATGGCATGGGAAAGCGCTACGACGAGTGCAACTTCATCGTGTGCCACATTGGTGGCGGCATCTCCATCTCCGCGCATCGTGCGGGCAAGATGATCGACGGCTACGACATCGTGCAGGGCGAGGGCGCCATGGCTCCCACGCGTTGCGGAGCCGTGCCTGTGGCGGGAATCTTGGACTACCTCGAGGCTGGCCACAGCATAAAGGATGCGCGTGCCCTGTGCATGAAGACCGGTGGCTTCGTTGATCTGCTGGGCACCTCTGACGCCATTGAGGTGTGCGAGCGTGCCGCGGCTGGCGATGCTGCCGCAGACCGCGCGTGGAACGCGATGCTGTACCAGCTCAACAAGTACATCGGTTCAATGGCCACGGTGCTTGGCGGTAATGTGGATGGCATCCTGCTGGGTGGCGGCATGGTCCACAACAAGGACCTCGTTGCGAGCATCGAGCAGGGTTGCGGCTGGATCGCGCCCGTTTCGGCCTATCCCGGCGAGTTCGAGCTTGAGGCCATGGCGGCGGGTGCTATCCGTGTGCTCACCGGCGAGGAGGAGGCCAAGACCTACTCTGGCATCCCCGTGTTCCAGGGCTTCGACGACTAGCGGTACAAAGGGGACAGTCCCCTTTGGACACAAAACGGTACAAAGGGGACTGTCCCCTTTGTACCGCTTTGCAAAGCGACGATAGGAGAACCATATGATAAAAGACCCACGTCTTGCCCTTGCCATCTCCATTGGCCTGCTGCCACCCATATGGGCGGTCGTGTCGGGTCACCTGGGCATTACGTGCGGGGCGGTTGCCCTCATCTGTGCGGGAATCTATGTGACGGCAGGCAATAAGGTTGAGCTTGGCCTGCCCATGTCGCTGGGCTTCTTGCTTGCGGACCTCATGGCCGTGGGCGCCATTTGGCTGATGGAGAACATGCCCTTTCCGCCAGACGTAAATACCTTCCTCACGCTTGCCGTGCTTGGCTTCTTGGCTGTGCTTTTGTGCACGCGTTTGGATAAGGTATTTTTCCTTCCCGCCGTCCTCAGCGGATGGGCGGTGGGGCTTACGGTTATGGGACCCCTTGGCTTTGCCAACTTGGGAACGGTGCCCATACAGGTTGCAGTTTCTATGCTCGCTGGTGTATGGTATGCGGGCTATGCAGTAGATGTGTTCAGTCGCCTTATTGGGCCAAAGGAATAGACCGCCACGTGCGGTTGTGAAGGAAAGGATATTTGTTATGCCCATGCAGCCAAAGACGAAACTCGTCAACGTTTTGATTATGAACATACCCATGGCCATCTGCCTTTCGCTTGTGGCAAGCTATTTGGGCCTTATGGGCCAACCCATTCCGCCCGAGGCGTTTATGGGCGTATACCTTAAGTCGGTTGGCATGAACATTCTTATGTCGTACGTCATCTCCTTCTTCGTGGGCATGTTCATCCCTGCGCCCAAGTGGGGTATGGCCTTGGCGGGCAAGCTTGGCCTCACCCCGCGCGATGGCTTGAAGTTCGGCCTTGTTATGACGGCTGTCATCAACCTCGTATACGTTATCTTCAACTCGTTTATCCTTACATACGTAAATGCCTGCGTGCTCAACGGCGCTCCCATCCAGGCCCTCCTGCCAGGCATTTTGGGAAGCTTCCTTCCCTGCTATCTGGTGGGATTCATCGTGGCGTTCGTTTGGGCACCCATAGCCGAGAAGATCGCGCGCAACGTTTGCAACGACCCCGCGCCCGAGATGTAAGAGCTGCCGATAAGGGCTTGAGGGTTCGCCTCAAAGTGATTCGCCCCAAGGGAACTGCGCGACTGTTGGATGCGCTGGTTCCCTTGGGGTGCTTTCATGCGAGGCGGATTTGCTGGGATTGCGAACGGCGCGATGCGCGACGGTGGGATTTGCTGGAATCGCGAACGGTGCGGGGCGCGACGGTGGGATTTGCTGGAATGGGCCACACTGTGGCTAATCCCAGCAAGTGGCCCGGCGCGTTTGCCGGGATCGCGAACAATGCGGACGCATTTGCTGGGAAGCGCCACACTGTGGCCGATCCCAGCAAGCGCCCCCGCACCGTTCGCGAATCGAGCAAACCCTCACGCGCATTTGCTCGATTAGGCCACACTGTGGCCGATCCCAGCAAGCGCCCCCGCACCGTTCGCGATCCCAACAAACGCTTCCGCAACAAAAGTGACAAAACAAAAGAGACGAGAAACTGCTACCCTAGGCATTCGAAACGCGAACGCACCTTCCACGGCAACCGGCAGTATGGAGAAAGCCATGAGTCAGCAGGTTTTTGTCACCACGCAAATCGAGCCGAGCATCTGGCAGATCACCGACGTGCTGGACGATCGCGCCTACCTGCTGGTGGGGGAGTCAGCGGCCGTGCTCGTGGACACCTGTGCCGGCTACGGCAACATCGCCCAGACGGTGCGCGAGCTCACACAGCTTCCCGTAACCGTGCTGCTCACCCACTCCCACTACGACCACGTGGGCGGAACGTACTTCTTCGAAGAGGTGAGGATCTCGTCCGACGACGACGGTCAAGAGGAGTACGAGACGGGCTTGGCCACCAAGGCGCATAAGACGCTCGTCGAACGCGGGCAGTTCGATCCCAACATCGCATTTGGTCCGTACGACGGGTCCGCACCCCGCATCGCGCACGTGAGGGATGGCGACGTCTTCTACCTCGGCGGCCTAACGGTGGAGGCCGTCGCGCTACCAGGTCACACGCCCGGGTCGATGGGCTATTTGGTCCGCGAGAGGCGCGTGCTTCTTAGTGGCGACGCGGTGACGCCCATCATGTGCCTGTTCTTCGAGCGCAGCCTGGGCATCCCGACGTACAGACAAACGCTCGCCAAGATGCAGACGCTGCCGTTCGACCGCTTCTATACCGGTCACCACAGCGTGGCGTTTACGCAGGACGACCTCCCCGGCTTTGACGCCTGCGCGGAGTTTGCCCTCACCGACAGGGGCATGCCGTGGATGCATGCGGTGTTGCCCGAGTTCGTGGGGACGCTTCACTTTGCTCCGTGCGACACCGACGACGTGGACTCGCCGGATTTTCGCGCGCTCATTGGGCCGTACGTGCCCAGGGAGCCGCGAGGTCGCCGGCGTCGGCGTCGGCGGAGCAGGGCCTAGGCTCGAATCTTGTCCTTTTGCCCCAGGGCGAAAAACGAGGTCACAAAGCATATGGCCATGCAAACAAGGCCAAGGATGAACATGAGCGGGAACCCGCCAGGCGAGTCTATGACAAAGCTCCAGAACACCGCGGCGACGGCGCTCATGAGCGAACCCACCATGGAAACGCGCGCGTAAATATTGGTGTAGTCGGCAGAGCCGAAGACGGAGCGCACGAGCAACGGGGTCTGCACGGTGGTCATGGCGTACACGACGCCAAACAGGAACGCGCCGGCCAGCAGCAGCGGTAGGGGATTGGGAATGAACCACATAAGCAGCACGCCAACGACGCCGCAGGCAATGCCAAACACGATTCCCAGCTTTACGGAACGGTCGTTAACGATTCCCAGTACCACCTTGCCGATGGCCTGTCCGGCCATCGCGGCGCTTGCAACCACGCCGCTCGCCGCGGCGATTTGCGGAAGCGTTGCCTCGAACGAGGTTGCGTAGCTGGCAAGGAACTGGTAGATGGTCTGATTGAGGGTAATGATGCCGCAGAAGATAACGATGGCAATGAACGCAGGCGTCTTCATGGCAACGGATGCGGGCACGCCCTCCTGCGCGGCCTCGTCATTCGTTTCCTCGACCTGTGCTTCTTCGGCACCAAAGGGCAGCAAGCCCTTGTCTTCGGGCTTGGTGCGAACCACAAACAGGGTAAACGGCAGCGTGCCCACGAGGGTGATTATGCCAAACGCCAAATAGGCGGTGCGCCATCCTTCCGGCCCGCCCTGTATTATGGCCGTGCCTATGGGGTTGAATATCACACCGCCGATTCCGGTAAACGCCATGCAGAGGCCCACGAAGAAGCCCACGCGCTTGACGCACCAGTTGTTGATGAGGGTGGGTACCGAAAGGTATATAAGAGGTGCGATGCCAAAGCCCATAATGGCTCCCATTACGTAAAACCAGGGCATGGAGTTGCCAAAGCTCATGCCAATGAGCCCCGCGCCCGTAAGGATGGTTCCGCCGCTTAGGACCTTGCGTGCATCCATCCTGCTCAGGTGGTTTCCCGCAATGGGCAGCGAGATCATCATGGATATGTTAAGAATCGAGAAGTACAGCGTAAACGAGGCGCGCGGCACGCCAAAGAACGTGCTTACGGGCGTGAAGAAGATTCCCGCACACGAGAGTGCCAACGCGCAGGGCAGGCACATGATGACGATGCACGATGCCACGATGAGGTAGGCGTAGTGGAACTTGCCTTTATTCATGAGCGTCCTTTCTTGGGGTCAGGCTTATGGGATGGAAAAGCCCAAACCTGGGGACAGGCCCCAAGTTTGGATACGCATTCTAAACGGTGGCTTCTAGCCCTCAATGTCGGCGGGCGCGCCGGGCAGGTCGAACCCGGTCCACGTGGGCTTGCCGGTATAGGTCATTACCTGCTCGGCACCCGTAAGGGCGCGAACGGCGCCGGCTGCGAGGGCCTCCATCTCGAAGTCTCCGCCATAGGCGCGAATCGGCGCGATCCAGCCCACCATCTTGCGGATGTAGTCCACAAAGTACTCGTCGTTGGAGACGCCGCCCGTAAGCACGATTCCGTCTATGCGCCCTCCAAGCACGGCCGCAAAGGCGCCAATGGCCTTGCCCGTTTGATAGGCCATGGCATCCAGGCAAAGGTGTGCCCACTCGTCGCCAGCGGCAATGCGGCGCTCGATTTCCATGGTGTCGTCGGTGCCCACGAGGCCCTTGAGCCCGCCGGTCTTGCCGATGACGTTCATCACGTCGGCCTTAACCGCGCCGTCGTAGCAAAGCCCCACCACGGGCCTCAGCGGCACGTCGCCCGAGCGGTTGGGCGCAAAGGGACCCGAGCCCTCGAGCACGTCGTTTGCGTCCACCATGCGCCCCTGCCTGTGCGCGGCAACGGAGAGCCCGCCGCCCACGTGCGCCACCACGAAGTTGCCCTCCTCGTAGGAGATGCCCAGTTCCGCGGCAAAGCGAATCGCGACCTCCTTTTGGTTGAGGCAGTGCACGTGGCTCTTGCGGTACACGCCAGGGTATCCCGTAATGCGCGCCACGTCGGCCAGCTCGTCGGTGTCGGGCTGGTTGACGGCATAGGCGGGCTTACCGACCTGTTGGGCAAAGGCGTGCAGGATGGGCGCGCCCAGGATGGCGGGATGGTTCATGCCGCAGTTGAGCACGTGCTCGCACACGGTGTTGTCTATGGCAAAGATGCCGCCCTCGGTGGCACCCATGCCACCGCAATAGCCCGAGAACGCGTCGATGCTCGAAAGCGCTACGCCCGCCGCGTCGAGCTCGCGTTCGATCGTTTGGATCCTGTACTCAAGCTGGTCCGCGGCCTGGTCGAAGGCCGCAAGCTCGGTGGGGTCGTGGCGAACGTTTGCCTTGAGCACGACGGTTGGCTCGCCCGAGCCGTCCGTCTCGAACACGGCGACCTTAGTGGAGGTGGAGCCAGGGGAGAGCGTAAGAATGCGATATAACATGGCATATCCTTTCTGCCGCGCTCATTCGGGCGGCACGTCATCAACAACATAAAGAATAGTTATAATTGCTTGCGAATCACATGGCTATGCCTTCAAACCTCGCTCTTATACGAGGTAATATGTTTGTGCAAACGTACAGTGGGAGAGAAGGGCGTAACATGCGGCTAAGAACCATAGTGGACGTGTTGGGTTGCACCTCGTTTGTGGCTGTTGACGAGGCACTCTTGGACCGTGACGTTATTGTGCAACGCGGGCCTGTGCCCGAGTCAACCGAATGCGCGGACGCGCGCCTGCTGCTCGAGCGCTACGACATGGCGGATGCCGGCGCGCCCACGGACGTTGCCCACGGCGTGTGGATGGTGTATGTGCCCTCGGAACAAGATCTAGGCGAGGTGCAGGTGGGTGCCAACACGAAGGAGTGCGTCTTCGTAACGAGCAACCTGTCCTTCGAGGAGTTCAAGAAGGCCTTCGACGATCTGCCAAACGTCGGTGCGCTCTTGTCGCTGCAGCGCGTAAAGCTGCACGCTGCCTTTTTGCACAGCTACGATGTGCGACAGTTCGTGGAAAAGGCGCTTCCCATAATCGGCAACCCCATTCTGGTTACGAATTCGGACCATAGGCTCCTGGCAAGCGCCGGTCAGATACCCAAGAATCGCGCCGACGTGAACGAGGTCATCGAGTGTGGATACGTGTCGGACAGCGTGAACGCCGGTTTGGAGGAGGACGGCGTGATTCGCGACGTGCGCCTGCAGCGCCATGCCGTCCTTGCCAAAAACGCGCGCTTTGGCGAGCGCTGGGCGCACTCGATCGTGTATGTGCATCACATGGAGGTGGGCCGCTTTGACGTTTTGGAGAACGAGCGCCCCATAACGCCCGTGGACCTTGAGCTCATAGACTATGCCGGTTCCTTGGTGGGTGTCATGATAGAGCGTCTGGGTCTAGCGGGCGATCGGGTGGGTGCGGGCTCGTCCGTCCTGCGCGACCTCATTAACGGGAGCTTCGTAAACGAGGAAACCATGCGCTCGCAGCTTGCGCTCACGCATCTGCCCTTGGACGAGACCTACGTGATGCTCGCCGTGGTGGGGCAACGCGACGCCGGCGCCGACTATTACACACGGGCCGGTCGCATGGTGGCCGATACGTTGCGCAAGTGCCTGTGGACGGTTGAGGGCAACGTGCTTGCCGTTCTGGCGCCCATAGGCAAGAGCGGCGTGGCGGGCTATGACGACTACGATCGCGCGCGCAGGGCGCTGTTGCTCAACCGGAGGCTGCGCTCTGTCCTACAGAACAACGACATGTACGCGTATGCGAGCGAGCCGTTTGCGGAGCTTGGTATGGCTGCAGGGCGCTTTGGCCAGGGAATCGAGCTCTTGGACGCGGTGGGGGATGAGCACGAAGGGCGAATCCGCTTGTTCTGGGAGGAGCGCTTCAAGGTTATGGCGTGCTCCGCGAAGTCGTTCGACCAGATGGAAGCCCTCATTGACAAGCGCGTGGTGGCCATGGTGCTTTACGACCAAGAGCATGGAACGCAGTACTTCGACACCGCCATCATGTCGGTGAGCAGGCCGGGAAGCCCCGCTGAGGCGGCGGACGCGCTCAACGTGCACCGCAACACGTACTTCTACAGGGTAAACAAGGTGCGCGAGCTCTTCTATCTGGACCTCAAGGACGGTGACGACCGGCTGGCCCTGGCCTTTACCGCACGCGTTCTGGAGGGGTTGGGCGATCGCTTTTACGTGGATTTGAGCAATTACGCGTAAGTGGCGCGCGGACGGGGCGCAAGGTGCGCCCTGCTGGAACGAGCGACACACCGAAAGAGCCACCAGGCTGGACAAATGAATAACTCTCTTTTGTCAA
This sequence comes from Atopobiaceae bacterium, assembly GCA_017545665.1. Taxonomy (GTDB): domain Bacteria; phylum Actinomycetota; class Coriobacteriia; order Coriobacteriales; family Atopobiaceae; genus RUG440. The sequence goes on along the minus strand of JAFWKQ010000034.1, from coordinate 126,897 downwards.
CCTCGGACACTTCTGTGCTATTGCACAGCCCTTCTCAATCTATGCTTATAGGGTACGTTTAGGTAGGGAGAGTGCGCCCCGCGGGGCAGAAGGGGGTCTTCAATGACCAAGATCTTGGGTATATCGTTTGGTACGCGAAACGGCAACAACGACTCCATTTGCAAGGAGGCGCTCAAGGGCGCACAGGAGGCCGGATGCGAGGTTGAGTTCATCCAGGCGCAGAGCCTCAACATCAAGCACTGCACCGGTTGCATCGCCTGCGTGAAGGCACTCATGAGCGGTCGCGGAAACATGTGCATCCACAAGGACGACTTCGACTGGCTCGCGTGGAAGATGTTTACCTCCGACGGCATCGTTATGGTGGACCCGATTTTCGAGACGGGTGCCTCCGGCCTGTTCCACACCATTATGGACCGCTTTGGGCCCCGTATGGACACCGGCAACAACTTCATCGGCATGCAGATTGCCAAAGACATCATCGCTGCCGGCGGCAAGGGCACCATTCCGCCCGAGTGCGTGTTCCACACCGGCATTCCCGTGAGCTACATTGGCATCGGCGGCTCCGACTGGGGCACCCACATCCAGTCCGACCACCAGATCCAGTCCATGACCCCCGCCTGGAAGGTCATCGACAACGAGTGGATCGCCTGGTCCAAGACGGCCCTCATGAAGGACGAGGTCGTCGCGCGAGCGCATCAGATTGGCATGAACCTCGCCGAGGCCGCCAAGGATCCCGAGCATGCCGAGTACAAGGGCGAGAAGGGCGTGTGCCCGCACTGCAACTGCAACGACTTCTACCTGTATCCTGGCACCAACCGTGCCGTCTGCTGCGTGTGCGGCCTGCAGGGCAAGATCGTCCTCACCGACGACGGCGCCGTTACGGTGGAGTACGCCGAGCACGACCTCACCGACGAGAACGGCAACGTGATTCTTGACAAGGACGGCGAGCCCGCCTTCCCCGGCATGTACGACTCCCAGGGCCGCGAGCGCGCCCACGACACCATGGGTGGCAAGCAGATCCACGGCGAGGACATTGGCAAGAACGAGGGCATCCTTGCCGAGATGCAGAAGACGCCTGAGTACAAGGCTCGCGTGAAGGCATACAAGGAGTTCTTGTCGCCCGTGAAGCCCGACGCCGACGACCGCTTTGCCAAGTTCCAGGATCTCGGCACCCGCGCGTAGGCGCCTCACCTAACTCAGGCAGGCCGCAAGTTTGGGTTTTCGAAAACCTGGCTTGGGGCCTGTCCATAAGTTGGGGCGCCATGCCGCTCCCGCGCTTGCGTTGATGCCTAGTCATCCGCACAGCCAAGCCGTCCTGCGTGCGTGCGTCGTTCGTTCTTGCGCACATTGCGAAGCGGGACCGTGGCGGCAATACTATATACAGTGGTTTTTGTAGTAAGAGTAATGAGGAGGAGTTTCATGAAGCAGCTTGAATGCGATGTAGTGGTAGTGGCCGCAGGCCTTTCGGGTTTGGCCGCCGCGATTTCCGCCGCCGAGAACGGCGCAAAAGTGATCTGCCTGGAGAAGGCGTCCAACACCGGTGGCGCCGCAAACATGGGTATGGGTCCCTGCGCGGCAGGCTCTCCCGTGCAAAAGATGAGCGGCATAACCCTTACCCCCGGAGAGCTCTTCCGTCGCCACATGTTCTACACCCACTATCAGGTGGACGCCAAGCTCGTTAAGGCCTATTACGACAAGTCCGGTGACACCATCCAGTGGCTCATGGACATGGGCGTGCAATTCAACTCCGTCCGTCCCGCCTTCCGCGCCGGCGAGCGCACCAAGGCCTACGCCGACGGCGAGTACACCTGGCACGTCGTGCAGCCTGAGGACGGCTCCGAGCCCGGTCCGCGTGCGGCCACCACGATGACCAAGCGCATGACCGAGAAGGCGCAGGAGCTCGGTGTGGAGTTCATGCTCGAGACTCCCGGCACCGACCTCATTCAGGACGAGGACGGCGCCATTACCGGCGTAAAGGCCGTTGACAAGAGCGGCGAGGAGATTCAGATCGCCTGCAAGGCCGCAATCGTTGCCACCGGCGGCTTTGGTCACAACGTCCAGATGATTCACGACAAGATTGGCCTGGACTGGGGCAAGAACCTCTTCTCGTTCGCGATTCCCGGCATGGACGGCGACGGCTTTAACATGTGCCACAAGGCGGGCGCGGGCCACACCCCCGTCACCATGGAGCTCATGTATCAGCTGCCCGACAACATGAACCACTTCTACGTAGAGGGCGCCTTCCGCCAGCCCTGCTACTGGTGCGACCGTCTGGGCGAGCGCTTCATGCCCGAGGACGAGGTCTTCAACACCACCTTCGTGGGCAATGCCATCAACCACCTGCCCGGCAAGGTCGGCTTCGCGATCTTTGATGCTGCTATGCTTCGCCGCTGGAAGAAGCAAGGTCCCGACATCGTGAGCCACGTGCACCCGCACGATCTTTACGAGGGCTTTGAGGCCCAGTGGAACGCCGACCTGGATACCTACAAGGACGACGAGGGCAACCCCTACATCGCCCAGGCCGATACCCTCGAGGAGCTCGCCCAGAAGCTCGGCATCAACGTGGACGGCTTCGTGGCCGCCGTCGAGGAGTACAACGCGATGTGCGCCAACGGGTTCGACGACCTGTTCGAGAAGGACCGCCAGTACATGATCCCTCTGGAGGAGGGGCCCTTCTACGGCTGCAAGCAGTTCATGGGCGCCTATGGCACCTTGGGTGGCGTGCTAGTAAACCACAAGCTCGAGGCCATGACCGACGATTACGAGGTCGTTCCCGGCCTCTACTGCGTGGGCACCGACGCCTGCACCATCTACGGTGACTCCTACAACTTCTGCATCCCCGGCAACACCATGGGCTTCTGCCTCAACTCGGGCCGCATTGCCGGCGAGAACGCCGCCATGCTCGCCTTCGAGGGCGGCGACGCCGACAGCTGGGACGACGACGGCGAGTGGGACGACGGCGACGGCGATTGGGACTAATCGACTGAGTGTTGACCAACCCTAAATTGGGGCAGGCCCCAAGTTGAGGTTTCGCATAACCTTAACTTGGGGCCTGCCTCCAATTTGGGGTTTCGTGCGCTATATTGTGCGTGACCCTATTGCGTTCTTAGGAAGGGCTGCCATGGACGTGATTTGCTGGAGCTATGACGTGGAGGAGCTTGAGGACGACGAGCTCTTTCGTGCTGGCATGGAGGCGCTCCCGTGGGAGGAGCGAAAGGGCAAGGTGGAGCGTCTGAGGTTTGGCAAGGACCGTAGGCTGAGCCTGGGGGCCGGTTTGTTGTGTGCTTGGACACTTGGAAGGGCGGGCGTCACAGATCTTGAGTTGGCGTTGGGCCCGCATGGGAAGCCCAAGCTGGCGCGCGAGGCGAATGTGCACTTCAACCTTTCTCACAGCGGAACGATTGCCCTTTGCGCGGTGTCAGACGAGAGCGTGGGAGCAGACGTGCAGGAGCTGCATGCCAACGACGCGGGAATAGCGAGGATCTGCTATACCGCGGCCGAGCAGCGCTGGATTGCCGCGCAAGACGATACCGACTGGGCCTTCACGCGCCTGTGGGCGCGCAAGGAGAGCTACCTCAAGCTTCTGGGCACCGGCCTCTCTAAGGACGCGCTGTCGTTCGAGGCGATGCCAGGCGCGTCGCCCGAGGAAGGCGTGGAATTCTGTGAGTCCGAGCGGCCGGGGCATGCAATCTGTGTGTGCACGCGCGCTGGCGGTCCGGTGGAGTTTGCGGATGCGCCCTCGCGTTTTTGGATGGCGTGAGCTGCAAGATCTTGTCTGCGCTAGCGCTGGGGCATCAGCTAAAGCGCTGCAGGTAATGACGAAAAACGGATGATTATTGAGCTAGATTACCACCGCGATTTCATCTATTATCTAGAGCCGTTGCGCCGAAGACAAAACGAGCCATTCCGAGATTGAATTCGTGTCCACTGCTTCCGCTAGCATCTACGTTACCGACAGCGTAGAGGTAGTTGGAAGTAAGGAGACTTTTATGCCCAGTATCTTGGGTCTTGATGTAGATGAAGATACAAGGTATTGTGGTGACTCACATTATTTGAGGAGGAGAGCATGTCGCCCATTGCGTATCCCACGTCTATTATTAAAAGGGACGGAACCCTTACCAGCTTTAAGCAGTCTAAGATTACCGCCGCCATCGAGAGCGCCGGTGGCGCAACGGGCGAGTTTGGACCCGAGGAGGCCGTTATCCTCTCTGGGCAAGTATGCAAGGTCATCGCGCACCGCTTTAATGGCGCCTCTCCCACGGTTGAGGAAATCCAAGACATCGTGGAGCAGACGCTCATTTCGGCAAACCACTTCAACACGGCGCGCGCCTACATCGTGTATCGCGAGAAGCGCAACCAGACGCGTCGCGACCGCGAGACGTACATCGACGTTACGAGCTCAGTGAACGAGTATCTGAGCCGTGCGGACTGGCGCGTGAACGCCAACGCGAATCAGGGCTACTCGCTTGGCGGCCTCATCCTCAACGTGTCGGGAAAGGTGATTGCCAACTATTGGCTCAGCCACGTGTATCCTCCCGCGGTGGGGGAGGCGCATCGTTCGGGCGCCGTGCACATACACGACTTGGACATGCTTTCGGGCTATTGCGCAGGCTGGAGCCTGCGGACCCTGCTCAACGAGGGGTTCAACGGCGTTGCCAACAAGGTGGAGTCCGCACCTCCCAAGCACCTCTCGGCTGCCATGGGGCAGATGGTAAACTTCCTTGGTACCCTGCAGAACGAATGGGCCGGCGCACAGGCGTTTAGCTCCACCGATACCTATCTTGCGCCCTTTGTGCGCGTAGACAACCTCAGTTATGAGCAGGTAAAGCAGGAGATGCAGGGATTCGTGTACAACATGAACGTGCCCAGCCGCTGGGGCACGCAGACGCCCTTCTCTAACCTTACCTTCGATTGGACGTGTCCGGAAGATATTCGCGACCAGGTGCCACTGGTTGGCGGGGAGCCCGTGGACTTTACCTATGGCGACCTGCAAGAAGAGATGGACATGATCAATCGTGCCTTTATCGAGGTTATGACTGAGGGCGACCAGCACGGTCGCGTATTCACCTTCCCCATTCCCACCTACAACATCACCAAGGACTTCCCGTGGGATTCCGCCAATGCGGACCTCATGTTCGAGATGACGGCCAAGTACGGCCTGCCCTATTTCCAGAACTTCGTTAACTCCGACTTGGAGCCAAACATGGTGCGCTCCATGTGCTGTCGTCTGCAGCTAGACCTGCGCGAGCTGCTCAAGCGTGGCAACGGCCTGTTTGGCTCTGCGGAGCAAACCGGTTCCATTGGCGTGGTTACCATAAACATGGCGCGTCTGGGCTACAAGCACCCGGGCAACGAGGAGGAGCTGTTCGAGGAGCTGGACTACCTGCTGGTGCTCGCAAAGGTGTCGCTTGAGCTCAAGCGCAAGGAGATCCAGCGGCTTATGGATGCCGGATTGTTCCCGTACACCAAGCGCTATTTGGGCACGCTGCGCAATCACTTCTCCACGATTGGCGTCAATGGTATAAACGAGATGATTCGCAACTTTAGCGGCGATGCCTACGACATTACGACGCCCGAAGGGCACGAGCTTGCCGTTCGTGCGCTCGACCGCGTACGGCAGAAGATGGTGGAGTTCCAGGAGGAGACAGGGCACATGTACAACCTGGAGGCCACGCCTGCGGAGGGCACCACCTATCGCTTTGCGCGCGAGGACCTCAAGCGCTACGAGGGTATTCTTCAGGCGGGCACGCCGGACGAGCCATACTACACGAACTCCTCCCAGCTTCCGGTGGGATACACGGCCGATCCGTTCCAGGCGCTTGCCGAGCAGGAGGAGCTGCAGAAGAAGTATACGGGCGGCACCGTGCTGCACCTGTATTTGGGGGAGCGCGTCTCGAGTGCGCAGGCGTGCAAGCAGCTGGTAAAGCGCTCGCTGGAGAATTATCGGTTGCCCTACATTACGGTTACGCCTACCTTCTCCATTTGCCCCAAGCATGGCTACATTGCGGGTGAGCATGCATACTGCCCGATCTGCGATGAGGAGCTGGCTGCGGCCAAGCGTGCGAAGGGCTAGGGTCGCCAAGGGATGGGGATACCCCGTTGTTTGTCTTCGCTAGTGCAAGAATTCCACTAGACACAAGATGTTGTATGTGTATAATAGATATCCACAATATAGGAGGAGATAGGAACATGGTTAACAGGGAAGAGCTTACGAGCACGGGTGTGGTCGTGGACGGTGTGAAGCTTTCCAACGACGAGCGTCAGCCTTGCGAGGTGTGGACGCGCGTGATGGGATACTATCGTCCCGTCTCGTTCTACAACACGGGTAAGAAGGGCGAATTCCACGAGCGCGTTGAGTTCGTGGAGCCCGGTGCATGCTGCGCATAGCGGGCATAACGCCTTTCTCTACGGTCGATTGGCCGGGGAAGCTCGCGTGCGTCGCCTTTTTGGCGGGCTGCCCGTGGGCTTGTCCGTATTGCCAGAACCATGAATTGCAGAGTGCCAGGTCGGCTTCCCTCACGGATGCCGACCTGTTTGCGTTTTTGGAGCAACGCAAGGGGCTGCTGGACGGCGTGGTGCTGAGTGGGGGAGAGCCGCTTGCGCAGGAAGGCGTCGTCGAGGCGGCGAGGTTTGCGCGTAAGATGGGCTTTTTGGTGGGGCTCCATACGTGCGGCGCCTATCCCGATCGGCTTCGTGAGGTGCTGCCGTTCGTGGACTGGGTGGGACTCGACATAAAGGCGCCTTGGGAATCTTATGGGCGCGTCTGTGGCGTTGAGGGTGCGGGGGAGCTCGCGCGCAGAAGCCTTGAGTTGGTACTCGCGGCTGGGGTGGAGCTGGAGACGCGCACTACGTGGCACCCCGACTTGTTGAGCGTGGAGGATGTTTCGAGTATTGCTCGCTACCTTGCGGCTCGTGGTGTGCGAACGTGGGCCGTGCAGGCGTATAGGCACGAGGGCACGACGGGCGAGCTGGCCCAGAAGACGGTGTACCCCTCGGACGTTCCTGCGGATCTGCCGGCGCTTTTCGAGAGCTACGAATTCCGTCGCGCATAACGATCGATCATTCGCCGCGCAAAGTCTGTACTCCCTCGCGCAAAGTCTGTAATCCCCCACGCAAAGTCTGTAGCGCACTCCGCAAAGTCTGTAATCCCCCGCGCAAAATCTGTACCCCCTCGAGCAAAGTCTGTAGATCTGAGACGATAAAAATTGCAAAACAGCAGGTCAGAGGCTTGTCAGTTTCTAATTACTGTCAAAAAGCTACAGACTTTGCGGGCCGTGCTACAGACTTTGCGGGCCGTGCTACAGACTTTGCGGGCCGTGCTACAGACTTTGCGGGCCGGGCTACAGACTTTGCGGGCCGGGCTACAGACTTCACGCAAAGCGACAAGCAGGTAGGCCACGGCCAGCGGTTCCGGTACGTCCTGTGGCTCGGCCCGCCAATGCATTGGTATACAATTTGAGCATGATAATAGCGTAGAGGAGGCACGCATGGGTGACGTAGTCGTATTATCCGGTGCAACCGGCTTCTTGGGCTCGGCCATTGCCGAGGAACTCATACGAACCACGGACGCCCATATCGTGGCGTTGGTACGTCCCAAGCAGACTCGCTCACCTTACCAGCGCCTCGAGGCCCTCTGGTTCGAGCGGCCCCACCTTCGCGATGCCCTGGGCACGCGCATACAGCCCGTGGCGGCAGACATCGAGAAGGACCTGCTCGCCATAGAGCCAGCCCGCTACGCAAAGCTCGCCAAAGACGCAACCGTCGTAATCCACGCCGCTGCAGAGGTGGGCGTAACCCAAAGTGCCGAGCGCCTGTGGAACGCCAACGTGCTCGGCACCAGTCACATGCTGGAGTTCGCCCGACGGGCAAGGGCCGAGAGTGGGCTCAACCGCTTCGTGCACGTTTCGACGACCTACGTCGCAGGCACCTACGAGGGCCGCGTGCCCGAACGCCTCTTTGCCGACGAGAGCTACAACAGCCTCTATGAGAAGACCAAGCACGAGGCGGAGCTGCTCGTAAGCACCCTTGAGGGAGAGGTTCCCTATGCTATCGTGCGTCCCGCCCAGATCGTGGGCGACTCCCGCACGGGATTCGTCACAACCTTCAACACCCTCTACTACCCACTCAAGCTGTACATGCGGGGCAACCTGCGCGTGATTCCGGCCTCGCCGAACTTGCGCATAAACATGGTGCCGGTAGATTTTGTCGCTAGGGTGTGCGTTGGCGCCGCAAGCATGGACAAGACCTACGGCTCCTGCGTCCTCAACGCCTGCGGGCGCACGGAGGAGCTCGCGACGCTGGGCGAACTCGTGAGTGCCGTCCGCGCGTGGGTGAAGGAGCACCTTGGCGTGAGCCTTCCCAAGCCGATTTACCTGCCGGCCTCAGGGATTTCCGCCCTCGGACGCGCGCGCAACCTGCTGCCGGGTGCCAAGACGAAGGGACTGCTGCGCAACATGGCAGCGCTCGCCCCGTACTTCACCGAGAACCGCAGCTACGAGGTGGCGAACGCCCGAGAAGTCGCTACGATGCCCTTTCCCGACTGGCGCGACTTCCTGCCAAACCTGCTGGCATACGCCACACGCAGGGGTTTCCTAAACTACACGGATCGCACCGTGTTCGAGCAGATGCTCATGCGGCTCCGTCCCGGTCGCTCTACCAGCATCGAGTACTTTGACGTGGGCGCGGATGGCATCACGAGGACGAGCGGAGACGAGGCGCGGGTACAAATCCTGCGCGTGGCCAGCGCCCTTGCCGCGTACGGCGTCGGCCGTGGCACGCGCGTGGCGACGCTGGGCGTCAACTCGGTGCGCTACTTTACGCTCGACGCGGCCATCGGTCTGTTGGGGGCCATAAACGTTCCTATCTACTACACCTCATCGGTGCAGGACGTATGCGAGCTCACGAAGACAAGTGCGGCAACGCTGCTGTTCGTGGGTACCGACCGTATGCTCGACTCCCTGGACATCTCGAGCCTTGGCGTGCGCGTGGTGAGCATGTCCAACAGGGTGGACCTTCGGCCGGGCATACAGAGCTGGGACGCCTTTTTGTCGTGCGGACACTCGATGCGCGAGCAGCCCTACGTGTCCCTGGACCAGACGGAAACCATCCGCTACACCTCCGGTACCACGGGAACTCCCAAGGGCGTCGTCTTCGACCAGCAGCAGGTGCGCTGGATGGCCGAAACCATGCCGGCGGTGCTGGATTGGCGTACGCGCACCTCGCACACGGTGCGCTACCTCTCGTTCTTGCCCATGAGCCACGTGGTGGAAGGCATCTTGGTGGCATACGCGCCCTACTACATCCTCGCCAACATCCAGCTCTACTACCTCAACGACTTCTCCAAGCTCGTGGAAGCGCTTCCCAAGGTGCGTCCGAGCATCTTCTTCTCGGTGCCACGCTTCTACGAGAAGGTTTGGAACCAGTTCGCTGGAACCGCGGTTGGCGCATGGTGGAGCGGGCTAGAGAGTGGCCTGGTAAAGCGCGTGCTCGCGCCTCCGTTGAGGTACGTGCTGCTTCGCAAGGCAGGCCTCGACAAGTGCCGCCAGCTCATCGTGGGCTCGGCGCCCATATCGCTGGAGCTCCTGGAGTCGTTCCGCAGCCTAGGCATAGAGATCCACAACGCCTTTGGGGTAACGGAGGCGCCGCTCATCACGCTGTCGCGCCTGGGCACCAACGAGTTGGGAAGCGTCGGCCAGCTGTTGCCCAGCACGCAGGTGCGCCTGGACGATGCGGGGCTGGTGTATGTGCGTGGTCCCCAGGTGACGCGCGTCTATGACGGCGTGGACGAGCCCACCCTGGATGATGAGGGCTGGTTCTGCACGGGCGACCTGGGCGAGCTCTCGCCGCTAGGCAACCTGATCCTTCGCGGTCGCAAGAAGGAGATTATGGTTACGTCGTACGGAAAGAACATCGCGCCGCAGAAGATCGAGGTGCTGCTCAAGGGCCTGACGGGCGTGAGCGAAGCCATGGTGGTGGCGGATGCCAAGCCCTTCGTGAGCGCATTGCTGTGGCTGGAGGACGACCTGGACTTCACGGCGGGCGACTTTGCGCGACTCGACGCGGAGGTGCGAAGCGCGAACGAAGACCTCTCCCATCCCGAGCAGGTCAAGCGCTGGATCGTAGCGGCGCGGCCCCTTACGGTGGCGGCAGGTGAGCTTACGCCCAACCTCAAGGTGCGTCGCAACGTGGTGCAGGAGAGCCGTGCCGCACTTTTGGACGTCCTCTACGGAGGTTGGGACGACGAGCCCGTCGTCGAGGGCGAGGAGTTGCACCGAGGGATGGCATGATGTTGCGCAAGGTGGAAGTCGCGGTGCTCCTGCGGTCGTTCTCTCGCGCGCTGGGCGTGGGGTCACCGTCTCTGCGTGGGGCTAACGGAGACGAGGCACTGCGCATTTATGGCGCGTTCACGGCTGCATGCCTGCAGATGGCCCTGGAGGACGAACGCACGACGCGCTACGTGCGCAGGCGACTGGGCGAGGAGGCGTTTGCCCTGGGTGTGCGCCTGAGGCCCTTGGCACGGGCTTGTCCCCAGGGAGCGCACGGCCTGGCCAGCCTGCTGTACAGGGGGATACGCATCGAGCTCGCGTGGGAGTCAGATGACCGCGCGCGCTTTGGTCCCTGCGCGTTTGCAGCGCACTATTCGCCGAGCGTCTGCGGACTCATGTCTGCGTTCGATGAGGGCTTTTTGCGGGGGATTCTGAACAGGCCCGAGGCGAGGCTCGAGTTTACGTGCAGGATCACGGAGGGCGCGCCGTGCTGTTGCGCGCGCCTCGCGTGTGTGAGGAGGGACAAATGAGAAGGGCAATCGTGGTGGGGTCAGGTGCCGGCGGATGCATGGCGGCGCGCGAGCTCGCGCGGGCGGGAATGGACGTTACGGTGCTTGAGGCGGGAGGCGAGTTCAAGCCGCTTACCCTGGTCCTCAACATGCTTGAGCCCGTGCGGCAGGCTGGTCTCTTCTTCGACGAGCGCATGATTCAGGCGCTCTTTCCCGCCATGCGCATAAACAAGGCGGAGGTTGGTCTCGTGCATGTACGGGGTGTGGGACTGGGTGGCACGACCACGCTTGCCACCGGAAATGCCGTGCGATACGACCGCTACCTCAAGGAGCTGGGCATCTGTTTGAGCGAGGAGTTCGAGGAGCTCGCAAGCGAGGTGCCGCAGACCACGGAGCACCGGGCGATGTGGTCGGACCTCACCAACAAGCTCTTCGAGGCCTTCGAGCGCCTGGGCCTCGACCCGCAAGTCACGCCAAAGTTCATGGCGGACCCGTCGCGGTGCGTGGCGTGCGGAAAGTGCGTGCTCGGCTGCAGGTTCGGGGCAAAGTGGACGGCCGACGAGCTCATTCGTAACGTGGATGGCGTAACGGTGCGAACGGGATGCGAGGTCTTGTCGGTGGTAATGGAAGGCGGGGAGGCTCGCGGCGTCGTGGTGGGTCATGGGCCTCTGCGTGAGGAGGTGCCTGCCGACCTCGTGGTCTTGTCTGCAGGAGGACTCGGCACTCCGCAAATACTGGATGCATCGGGCATTCCCACGCGGCCGACGCTCTTCGTGGATCCGGTGCTCTGCATCGCGGCGCCGTGGGAGGAGGCACACCTGGACGCCCAGTTGCCCATGCCGTTCGTGAGCCAACAGGAAGACTACATCCTCTCACCCTACTTCGACTGGCTGAGCTTCTACTTCAACAAGGGCTGGCGCATGCCCTCCGATGGAATCATGAGCATCATGATAAAGATGGCCGACACTTCCGCCGGCACTTTTGACGGGCACCATTTGAGCAAGCCGCTCGCCGACGCCGATTGGGATACGATGGTTCACGCGATCGACCAGGTGTATGCGGTGTTCGAGCAGATGGGCGTGCCTGCCAAAAAGACCTTCTACGGCACGCTGAACGCGGGCCATCCAGGTGGCTGCTTCCCGCTTGGTGCCGACGAGTCCGAGGCGCTGCACAGCGACCTGCTGCCGGCCAACCTCTACGTCGCCGACGCGAGCCTGTTCCCGCGCTCCATGGGCAACCCGCCCATGCTCACCATAATGGCGCTCGCCAAACGCGTCGCGCGGCTGGCCTCCGCCTAAGAAGCGGTACAAAGGGGACAGTCCCCTTTGGCCCGCTTTTGTGTGTGGGTACAAAGGGGACAGTCCCCTTTGTCCCGCTTTTGTCCCAGAGTCCAAACCTCCCTTTGTGCCAACACACCGACAAACGTGCATCCATTAACGCGCGTTCGGGCAATGGCACATGGCGTTCCATAGAAAATTGAGCCATAGTAGAACATGGTTTGATATGTGAACGATGGAGAGGAGAGAAAGCACATGAAGCTGCTAGTCGACGGTCGCGAGATCGAGGCGCAAGAGGGTCAGTCGATTCTTCAGGCGTGTCTTGCGGCCGGCATCTTTTTGCCGCATCTGTGCGGACACCCCGACCTTGAGCCGCTTGGGGGATGCGGGCTCTGCATGGTTGAGGTGGAAGGCGAGGACCAGCCGGTCCGTGCCTGCATGACAAAGGCCGAGGAGGGGATGAAGGTCTCCATAAACGGAGAGGCCGCCGACAAGACCCGCCGCATGGCCATGGAGCTCATCCTGGCAACGCATCCGGCGGATTGCACGGGTTGCCCCAAGTACGGTGTGTGCGAGCTGCAGTCCATGTATCAGTACATGGGCGTCTCGCCACAGCGCTGGCGCTGCAAGGGTCGTACGGTTCCCACCGACGATTCCAACCCCATCATCACCCACATGTTCACGCGATGCATCCGCTGCGGTCGCTGCGTGCGCGCCTGCGAGCAGCTGCGCGGCGTCGGTGCCATTGGCTTTACCCGTGGCGAGGACGGTGCCATGCGCGTGGCTATAAAGGGCGACTCGCTTCAGGAGGCGGGATGCCGTTTTTGCGGTGCCTGCGTTGAGGTGTGTCCCACCGGCTCCATCGTGGACGCGTTGGGCATGTTCCGCGACGACCGCAGTCGCGAAGACAACATCGTCCCGTGCCGCTCCGGCTGCCCCGCCCACATAGACATCCCGCGCTACCTGCGCTACGTAAAGGCGGGGGAGTGGGAGAAGGCCACCGCCGTAGTGCGCGAGAAGGTCCCGTTCCCCGAGTCCCTGGGAAACATCTGCACCCACAACTGCCAGGGCGAGTGCAAGCGCAACAGCCTGCAGGGGCCCTTGTCAATTTGCCGGCTCAAGCGTGCGGCCGCCGTGCGCGACACGGGCGAGTGGAAGAGTCGCGTTCGCCACGAGCCGCTCACCGGCAAGAGGGTGGCCGTCATAGGCGCGGGTCCCGGTGGCCTTACCGCCGCGCTGTACCTGGCCGAGAAGGGCCACAAGATCACGGTGTTCGAGGCAAATGCCAAGGTTGGCGGACAGATGCGCTACGGCATACCCGCCTACCGCCTGCCCGACGAGATCGTGGACCGCGAACTTGCCACCATCCTGGAGATAAGCCAGGGCGACGACGCGGAGCCGCGCATCGAGCTCAGGTGCAACGAGCGCGTGAAGGACGTGCAGGCGCTGCTGGGCGAGGGATATGACGCCGTGCTGGTTACGGTTGGAACCTTCCAGGGCAACGTGCTTCCCATGCCTGGTCACGACCTCAAGAACGTGTACGTGAACACCGAGTTCCTTAAAGCCGCGCGCGAGGGAGAGCCGCAGCCCGTGGAGGGCGGTCGCGTTGTTGTGCTGGGCGGCGGCAACGTTGCCTACGACTGCGCGCGCACCGCGGTGCGCCTGGGCGCGACCAGCGTGGACGTGGCCTGCCTGGAGGCCGAGGACGCCATGACCTCCACTCCCGAGGAGCGCGAGGAGGCGGCCGAGGAGGGCATCGTCCTGCATGACGCCTACGCCTTCACCTCCATCGACGACGATGGTACTGGCAAGGTCGGTTCCATGACGATCCACAAGATCGCGAAGTTCTACTTCGACGAGGACCATCGCGCGGTAACCGAGCTGGTGGAGGGCGGCGAGCTCACGCTTCCCGCCGACTACGTGATCTTTGGCGTGGGTCAGAAGCCCGAGGACACCATGGGCTTTGGTCTTGAGCTCACGCACGGACCGTATGTGGTGGCAGACGGCAACCACGCCACGAGCGTCGAGGGCATCTTCGCCGCAGGTGACGTGGTAACCGGCACCAAGTCCGTTATCGGCGCCATTGCCGAGGGGCGAGACGCCGCGAGCGCCATCGACCGCTTCCTGGGCGGTGATGGCGATATTTCTGCCGAACTTTTGGACCCCGAGGAGCCGGAGAAGGAGCTTGGCAAGGCGCCCGAGGACTTCTATGTGCCTGCCGTGCAGCCAAAGATGGCGTCCGGCGAGGAGCGCAAGGACAACTTCGACCAGTACGAGTGCCCGTTCACTGAGGACGAGGCCAAGTGCGAGGCCTCGCGCTGCTTGCAGTGCGACTTGCGCCTTGGCATTACCAAGCCACGTCTGTGGAACGAATACTAAGAGGGGAGGACGAGCCAATGAAATACACGATTGAGCCTACGACGACCACAACCAAGGCGCTCCTACAAAAGCAGGGCGTCAAGCAGAAGCCAAAGGCGGTGTGGTTCGCCTATCCCATGGCCACGTTCGTGACGCCGGACCACTACAACGACGAGCTGGAGATAACCGCAACCGAGGTGGTGGCCTACGGCGCGGAGGACTGCATGGCCCATGCGCTCCTGGAGGTGTGCGAGGAGCTGCGCACCGCCACGGACTGCACGTGCACCTTTGGCCATGAGGGCGGCTATCAGATCGTCACCATCCTGGGCGACATATGCAGCAAGAAGGGCAAGCCCGGCGACATCGCGCTGCTGCGCGACCTGTGTCCCACCATGCAGGCACAGGCGCTCTGCGGTGAGGGACGCGCCCTTGCCGGTGCCGTGTTGCAGGCGCTCGACCTCTTCGGACCCGAGATCGAGGCACACATAACGAAGAAGAGCTGTCCTTCGGGCGGTTGTCCCGCATTCAAGACCTATCACATCCTTGTGTCCAAGTGCACTGGCTGCGGCAAGTGCATAAAGGCCTGCGAGGACAACGCCATCATGGGCAAGCCCAAGTTCGTGCACGTGATCGACCAGCGCAAGTGCATCCAGTGCGACCTGTGTCGCAAGGCGTGCCCCGAGGGCGCCGTGGTGCGCGCGGGCGCCAAGAAGCCCAAGACGCCTCCGCGTCCCATCCCCGTGCGTCGCAAGAAGTAGCGTTCGCAATGGAAGAGACCTCAACTTAGGGCCTGTTCCCAAGTTGAGGTCTCAAAAAGCTGACAAGTGACCTGTCCCCTTGTCAGCTGTTCCCCCGTTCGCTTTTCCACCAGGGTTTGTCGGCGGCAAAGGACTCGAGTGGGGCGAGGTAGTCGCGTTCGTTCGGAGGCAGCGCCCTATAGGCGAGTGAGAAGAGCTGCCGCTCCCACGACAAAATGTGCTTGCCATAGACCTCCGCGGACAGCCCGCGCTCTTGAATCTGCGCGATCGCATTAGTGACGTCCTCATTCGTGATGCCCCATGCACCGTGCGTGGCCCGCGTTTGGGCATCCACGCCCAGCTCCTCCTCGACGGCCGAGAGCGATTCCTCGCTGTAGAAGATGCCCTTTATGAGTGCCGTATATCCAAGGACCTGCTCTTGGGGAACGCAGTCCGCCGGGCGAATCTCCACAAAGCGCTTGAGGCGCACGTCGGGCCAGAACATGGATATGAGGTGCTCCACGTCCGCGTCGTCCATCGGTGCGTCCGCATACGCCTCGGCCGCAGGCTGCACGAAGAAGGGCCTAATCCGTGCACCATGCGGATCGTCACTCGCGGGACGCGTCACGAAGATGGGCGGCACCCCCAAAAGCCAGTCCGCATAGGCACCAAAGCCAAACCCTTCCTCGAAGATGTGGGGAATCGTGCCGCACCGCAGCCCGTCCACCTCGCGCCACAGGGTGAGCCTGCGAATGGGCATATTATTGTCTTTGCCCTCGTACGTGCGGGTATTGTCGCATATGGCGGCAAGGATGGGCGCGAGTGCCGCCGCCACGCGCATCTTGCGCACGGCGTCGGCCTCGTTAACGTAGTCGACCGACACCTGCGTGGACGCGGAGGCCCTCATCATCCGGTCCCCGTGCGTGCCTATGCGCGCGAAGTAGCTGTCCATGTAGGCATAGCGCTCCTTGGGGATGAGGGTCATCTCCTGCGCGCGACGGGTGGGATGGTACCCGCCCGTTCGGATGCGGGCGCCACGGGCCTCGAGGAACGAGTCAACGCGATTGCGAAAGCGCTCGTACGCCCCCTCGACCTCATCAATGCGCCTGAAGGGAGCCGCCGAAAGCTCCAGCTGTGCGGCGGGCTCCAGGGTTATGGAACCGTCCTCACCAAGGAGCCCAAGCAGGTCGTGGCGGGAGTTGAACGTCTTGTGCGGATACCAGGCGGAAAGGTGGTCGAGGACATCGCGTATGCCCACGTTTGCGTCAGTCGGCTCGTACGATATGGGCGTGCCGTCGTTTGCCACCACAAAGTGCTCGACCTCCACGCCCAGGTTGCCCAGATCGGAGGCCCTCTTTGCTCCGGACTCGAAGAACGCGATCAAACGCTTGCGGTTCTTTTCGGTGTAGTCTTCGCTTGCCATGGCATGTCCTTGTCGTTCGAGTTTTTGGAGTATATGGTATGGGGCAAATAAACTACGGTCAATA
This sequence comes from Atopobiaceae bacterium, assembly GCA_017545665.1. Taxonomy (GTDB): domain Bacteria; phylum Actinomycetota; class Coriobacteriia; order Coriobacteriales; family Atopobiaceae; genus RUG440. The sequence continues at coordinate 110,264 of JAFWKQ010000034.1, read as the reverse complement.
CCTGCGGCTATAACTCTATTAGAATGCTCGTTATAGACAAAACCGAACGACTGGCACACTTATACCAGGCATAACTGTGCCACCCTCAATCTGAACTTGAGAGTGGCACACTCATACTTGGTATAAGTGTGCCAGTTGATATAATCGGTACGAAGGCGTGCAAGGGATTCGCGTGGGCGGTGTGGTGCATTGAAACGCAAGGCTCGTTCTATGACCGTGGGACAAAGGGTTTTCGTGGCTATGTTGCTGAGCGTCGTCGTGGTTTTGGCCACCGTGGCCGTGAGTAGCAGCAGCCTGTTCAGGAAATACGAGATAGACGATTGCATAGAGTACGCGCACGGCATAAACGGCCTCGTGGCCAACGAAATAGATCCGTCCAAGGTGGACGAGTATCTGCAAAAGGGGCACGACGCGCCTGGCTATGACGAGGTCTTGTTGCGGCTCTATCGCCTGCGCGATGCGTTTCCCGACGTGGAATTCCTGTACGTGTATAGAATCGAGCCCGACGGCTGTCACGTTGTGTTCGACCTGGACACCGATGAGGTACCTGCCAGCAAGCCAGGCGATGTGGTGGATTTTGACCCCTCGTTTAACGCGTATCTGGGAGACCTGCTGGCTGGCAATGAGGTCCAGCCCGTTATTTCCGATGACAAGTTCGGCCACTTGCTTACCGTGTACAAACCGCTGTATGACAAGGATGGCGTATGCCAATGCTACGTTGCGGTGGACTTCCTCATGGGTCAGATCGACGCGTATGTGCAACAGGTGCTACTAAGCGTGGCGTCGGTTTCGGCGGTCTTTATTATTGGCTTCATGGTGGTGGGGTACTTTGTTGCCGAGCGTCGCATCGTGCGACCTATGGATCGTGTTGAGGACCAAGCGTATCACGACGCGCTTACCGGCGTGAAGAACAAGACCGCATACGAAGAGCGTGCCAAGGAGCTTGACGAGGGAATTGCCAATGGCAGCGCGGTGTTTGCGATATTTATGCTCGACGTCAACTTTCTCAAGCGCGTAAACGACGAGCACGGGCACGAGCGGGGCGATGAGTATCTGCGCGCATGCTGTGCCCTCATGTGCAAGGTGTTTGGGGAAGAGCGCGTGTACAGGTACGGGGGAGACGAGTTTGTGGCAGTGCTGGAAGGCAAAGAGCTCGTTGATGCGCACAACATGCTCTATGACTTTAGGAAGGCGGTGCGCCTACTGGCGGTGGATAAGGACCTCGAGCCGTGGGAGCGCGTTTCGATGGCGGCGGGTATGGCTGTATACGATTCCGATGTCGACAGGTCGTCGCAGGACGTCCTTAAGCGTGCGGACCAAAAGATGTACGAGAACAAGAAGGCTATGAAGGCCGTGCGCGAGGACTAAAAAGCTGACAAGTGACCTGTCCCCTTGTCATGTGTCATGAAAAAGCTGACAAGTGACCTGTCCCCTTGTCATGTTCCAGGGATTCAGTAACCTGTAAGATTAATGGGAAATGAACACGTCCCTCTTTATCGAATCGTGGTCTTTTGCATTTTTGAACCGATTCATTTCCCGTTGGATAAAATATGCAGTGGGAAATGAACGAACGTGTATTGAGCGAATCCTGGGCTTTTGCATTTTTGAACCGATTCATTTCCCATTAAATTATAATAGAAAAGGATTCCTCTAGTTTGAGTCCACCATAATGCTGACAAGTGACGGATCACACGTCAGCTTTCCAGGCATGCAATCGCATGAATCGCCTCGTCCAGGGGAATGCGCTCCTGCTCGAGCCGACGGTTGCCAGTGTAGTTGGGGTCGATAAGCAGGTCGTACGCCGCGCGCTCCGACGCGGTTAGGTACGGCAGGTCCTTCTTCTCGCGAACGATGCGCGTGCGATGGTCCTTCTCTAGATTCGTGCCATAGCAACCAAAGCGCTTTAGCGTCGCAACGTCCATCAATATACTGGAGCACGTAAGCCCGCTGGCCCTATACGAGTTGAGTATCTCGAATCCGTCGGCATCAAGGTCGCCCCAGTACACGATGTGCCTCGCGTCGCTCAACCATGGCAGGCGACCCACCGTCGCAGCTCCCGCAAATCCCGAGCCAAACACGCAAATGCCCCCATCAACTTGCGGAAAGCTTAGATACGTGTCCTTGTTCTCCACGACTATCACAACCGAGGGCTCGTAAGCGGGGCACGCCACGTCCCCAAGCGTCCAACTGTCGTAGTGTCTTTTCCCAGCAGCAAGATGGATGGGGTCGAGGTACGAAAACTCAACCAAAGCCGGCCAGCCCACGAGCCCAAGCTCTTCCTTGCCAGACAAGGTCTCGAGCAGCTCACAGCGCTTCCTGTTCTGGAGCCACTTGGAGTCGATGCCGGGTATGGGCACTTGTCGATAGGTGAGACCACTCGTCTGGTGTGTGCGCATCCAGGCACCCGCCCTAAGTACAAGATCGCATTCGAGGTCGTCGCATGCGTCAAGCGAGCGCAAGACGCGAGCGGCGCTCTGCGCGTCGAGCTGGGGAAATTCTGCGCGGAGCAGGTCTGTGCGGCTTTGTGTGCGTGGCAGGATGGTTTCCCAGCGTTCGCCCTTCCTCGGTGAGGCGAGCCGCGCCGCAACGTCTGCGGAAGGCACGACGATGTGCGACGGCACGCGTTTGGGACCACCCGCCTCGCGCATCTGGTAGATGGTTGAGGTGCCATATGCACCTTCCCAGTTCCTTAGCGTGCGGATGAGGGAGTTGAGCGCAGGGAGGTTGTCCAAAAGCCACTGTCTGGACGGATGTCCCAACGCCATCACGTAGGGCCAATCGTCGCACGTCCCCAACATCACTTCCGCGTAGAACTGTGAAAGCTTGCGCGAGAGTGCCTCGCGAATCTGTTGTTCCGTCTTTAGTCCAGCCACTCGGATTCCTCTCCGCCCTGCGTTGCCTTCCAGTCTCGCAGCAGCGAGTGGACGTGCGTCGTTCCCTCCTCGGGATCCTTCGTGAGCCCGATTATCTGCGAGGCGAGCGGCGCCACGGCTTCCACCTTGCCATCGGGAACGGCGATGACCACCTGGAATCCTAGACCAGAGAGCGCGCCCAGCGCACGGCGCGTGTGCTCGGAGTCCGCCTTTATGAACGCCTCGTCCAAGTACACGGGTGCGTACGAGGGCATCGTCGCGGAGTTGTAGCCTAGGCAGTACAGCAGCGCAGCACCAAGGATAAAGGCCACGAGCTCTTGGTATTGTCCGCCGCTCTTGCCGTTGATCGAGTCGTAGACCACGGTTTCGGCCGAATTGGCACCCGCACCGTCGCCATTCGAGGGGGTTTCGTGCGCGACGATGTGGACCATGTGGCGCGTGTCGAGGAAGTGCCGTCCGTTCTTGCCTGTGGTCGCGAGATCCTGGCGGAGCAGATCGATGAACTTGCCCATGGCGCGATGGTGCTTGCGAATCTCCTCCTCGCCCTGGAAGTCAAAGGTGGTTGCAAGCGACGTGAGCCTGCGCAGCCGCTGCCTAAATCGCCGCACGTCAGAGAGCGTCCTTCGTTGCGCCACCACGCTCAGGTGGTTTCGGTGCTCACCGAACGCGAACTGTCCGAGGATGTGGTTTACGGGGTCCAGCCGCTCGGAGACGGCGCGCTCCTCCTGCTCGAACCCGTTTTGCAGCCGCGACAGGTGCTGAGCGATGTCTTGCAGCATCGAGGTCTCCCACTCGGATTCCGGTTCGTCCAAGCGCTGTTGCACAAGAGTGGCCAGCACCTCGTGGTAGTAGGGGTACTCATCGATGCCAACGCCGTGCTCGGCGTCGTCTGGCATAAAGGTGTCGTGATAGTTCCTCTGCGCGAGCTCGATTCGCTGCTGGCTTTGAGCCACGTCGTTATGCTGGCTCTCGAGGAGGTTGCCAAGATACGTGCGTGCTCGCGCGACGACGGAATCGGAGCTCTTCACCTTTAGCATGCGGTCGCCCAGCATCTCCTCGGCCTGCAGGACGGATCGCTCCACCAGCTCGGCCTGCTCTTTGGTGATCACCACGCCGGTTCGCTCCATCCCCTCAAGGAATATCTGCGCCTGATTGACAAACGCCTCCAAGTCAGCAAGCGCTGCCTTCGTGTCCTGGATGTTGTGGTCCAGCCGATCGCACGCCGAGACCATCGCGTCGTATTCGACGGTCCTTTGCGCAAACATGTCTTGGAGTGCCTTGAGCTCATCGTCGTGCTGCAGGCGCTCGAGCTTCTCTTGGATTGCCTGGATGCGCGATTCGATGCCGCGAACGTCAATGTCTTCCCACAGGAGGCCGCCGACATCGTGAGCGGCGCGCATGCCGGCGTCCACTTGTTCGCGCCGTCTCTGCACCGTTGCTCGTCTGCGGCGAATGGCTTGTTCCTCTCGCCGCGTATCCTCCAGGCTCATCTCGCATTCCTCGATGAGCATTTCGTTGGAAAAGCCGATGATCAGCGTGTTCTTGCTGTGCCCGATGGCACCGCGGTTGCCCACCCGCTCCTGTCCGGATGGGGTTATGCGCGCTCCGCCTCCCGCAAGCTGCGCAACGGTGTCCACGCAGAGGTGGTCGGTGGAGTTGCACACGAGGTTGCGGACGTAGGGCGTGAATGGCGAGTCCTCGCGATAGACGACCTTCGAAGAGACGTGCTTTGGCTTGGGGTTGCACAAATACGACTCGTCCAGATCAACGAAGTCGAAGTGGTAGCGACGGCCAAGCTGGCCCGCGAGCCCGTCGATCGAGCGCCTGAAGTCCCGCTCGATGCGCTTGTCAACCAGGATGCGGTCGGCTATATGCACGAGCGATATGTTTACCGCGGTACGCCAGAGGTCATGCTCGCGCGGGACGTCCATGAGCTCTGCGGCGAAGGGAATCTGCGAGGGGTCGAGCCCGGCCGCCTGGGCCATGAGGTTGCGTGCGCGGTCCATGGACGAGGTGATGCAGGTGTGGTGCGTGCGATAGTAGTCGAGCTCCGCCTCAATGCCTTCTACCTCCTTTTGCTTGGAACGCAGCTCGATGCCAAGTTCGTCCACCTGTTGCTGCAGGGTCGCTCGTTCCTTTGGCCCTCGTGCCAGGAATTCGTCGGCCCAGCCAAGCAGCGTCTGCCATTCGTCCTCGTTCGCGGGCAGGTCTTGGCCGGCTTGATCCAGGCTTTCCCGCAGCGATTCGCGCCGCCGATGCGCAACCCGCTGCCGTGCGAGCTGCTCGTCCAACGAGGCCCGAAGCGTTTGCATGGCCCCGCCGCCTCGCTCGAAGATGCTTTGCTGGATTTCGGCTATCTCGGCACTGAGCTGGTCCTTTGCGCTTTGCTTTCGGGCGAGGTCGTCTTCCGAGCGTGCGAGCTCGGCGCTTCGGCGACCCCGCTCGTCCTGGGCGAGCTGGAGCCTATGGCGCTCGGCCCAGAGCTTAAAGGGTCCGTTGGCGTCGTTGTGACGCACGGACGCCACGGTGGCCTCCTGTCGGCGCGCCTCCATCATGCGGGCGTATTGCTCGTCGATGCCTTCCAGCATGCTGCGCTTGCGCTTGGCCTCGTCGATCTTCTCCCATACGGCCTGACGCTGGTCGTATGCGTCTATGGCCGCCTGCGCGAGCTCGAAAGTGCAAGGAGGGTCGAGCACGAGCTCCTTGAAGAGGTCGTCCACGTTCGTCATGGGGATGCCCGACTGTATGCGATACAAGAGCTTCATGGCGTTGGAGCCGTCGCCGCCCTCGCCGATGCCCAGCGCGAGGTAGATGGCCTGGAAGAACCTGCCCGATCCGTCGTATACCGTGCACTCGGGGTAGACGGCCATAACGTCGCGCCGCCTAAACCGCGCGTGGGCATAGGGCTCGAGCGAGAGGGGATTGAGGTCTCCCGTCATGGTGACGAAGGTGTGGTCCAGGTCGTTGTCGCCACCGCCGGGCTTGAGCTGGAAGAAGTGCGCCGCCGAGAAGCGCGCGCCGGTAGTGTCTTCCCACGTATGGACGATGGCCGACCATATGAGCCGCGTGTCGTCGCGCAGGAACTTGCCCTTGGTGCGTCCCTGCTGGTCGGTAATGGTGTCTAGCATGCCCTTGATGTAGGTGCGCACCGCGCGTGGGGATCCGCCGCGCGCGAGGTTGGAGGCCGCGTTGAGCGTGCGCCCGTATGGCATCATGAGCACCGTGCCCGCGTCGAAGAGCGTGGACTTGCCCGTGCCAGACTTGCCGGTAATGCATACCACGGACGCGGCTCCGTCACCGTCCATCGAGCACACGTCAAGGTCGTGATACCCGTCGAACGTTCCCCAGTTGATCAGCTGTATGCGACAAAGGCGCCATTGGGTTGACAAGAGCTGCATGCTATTGTCCATCCTCCTCTCCTCCTTCCTGGTCCATCTGGTCTTGCAGCTGTGCGATGAGCTGCTGGGCCCGCTCGAGCGTCATGATGGCGGCGACGATGGGCAGGATGCGGTATCTGCCGGATGTCGTCTGGGACTCTTGGATGTATCCGCAGGTACAGGCCTCGGCTATGGCAGCGTCTATGCGTCTTTGCACGAGCGCGGCGTTGCCCTCGTCCGCATACGGCGAGAGGGTGGTGAAGGTGCCCACCATGTCGTGCTTGTCGATGTACCAGTGGTTGCGCCCCTCGAGCTCGGCGTTTTGCGCGGCGATGCGCAGGGTTATGAGAAGCAGCGTTATGTCTCGCTTCTGCACGAGGCTGCGCTTGAGGACGACGCCTGGCATGGAACCGTCGAACGGCGCGGTGGACGCCCAGGCAACCTTGTACTTCTCGTTTACGTTGAGGACGAGGCAAAGGTTGTTGAGGTTGCGCGTTATGTCGTCTTTGTATTCGAGGATGAGCGAGTAGGCAGACTTTCGGTAGCGACCGGCGCCGTCCTCGTCGGAGACGTAGCGGTCGCGAATCAGGCGGGTGAGGGCGTAGCGCGCCTCGGCCGGCAGGTCGCCCTGGTCGCCGTCAAAGAGGCCGTCGCGGGTGGTGGGGTCGTATACGTCTGGCTCGAGGTCGTCTGCGAATTGCGTGGCTTCGGCCAGGTCGAAGTCCTCCCCAGCGGCATGCAGTGCGGTGACATCTTCCATGGAGTCATCCTCCCAGCTTTCCATGAGGTCGTTAGGCATGTGCGAGCTCCTCCTCAACGGCTTCTAGCTGCTCTTCGGTTAGCGTGATGTCTGTGCCGAGCCAGCTCAGCGCGAAGCCGTCTGTGTCCACGCACCTCCAGCGCACGAGCTTATCGCCTTCCCGTGGCACGGGCAGACGCTGTAGGAATCCCACGATCTCGGAAGACCTACGCAGCTCTTCGGGCAGCGCGTTAAAGGACGAGGCAATGCTAATTCTGCCGTCATCGGTGTGCACCGGATGCGTGTGCATATGCTCCAGCATAACGCGGGTCTGCGGACCGCCCTCCTTGAACAGGCGTGCCAGGTCTACTTCCTGGCCATCGTTGCTGTGCTTGCTCAGGCGCGCGGGCGGCTGGGGGAGCGCGAGGTTCGCCTCGCGCGTGATCAGCGGGTGGATCACCGTATTGCCTGTTGAGGTGTCGGCGGTGAGCACGTCGTTGTGGGATGAGTTGGCAGCCCACTGGTGTGCGAGGTTGTCCAGCTGCTTGAGTGCGCGGGAGAGCGCGCGCTGGTCGGTGTTGTCGAACTGCGCGACGGCATGGCTGATTACGTTCGTCGCACGATTCTTTGCCTCGAGCACGCGGTCGATGCCCTGACTCACCTGGGTCCAGGCGTCGCCGAGCCGTTGTCGTTGCTCCCACTCTGCGCCCTCGAAGGCGGGTGCGTGCGCGATGGCATCCAGCAGGTCGGCTATTTCGTTCGATTGGCTGGGGTCGGCAATAACCGAAACGGCGTCCAGAAAGCTCCTGCCCTCCTCTGTGTTCACGAACATGTCGCGCGACCTTGCGAGGTAGAGGCCCATGATCTCGCCAATGGGGCGCTCGTCGCTCATGAACTCCTGTGTGGTGTCGCGCGTCTGCAGGCGGATGCTCTGCGCCGTCTTGGCAAGGTCGGAGGGGATGTCGTGCATGAGGCCAATGAGGGTGCGCACCTCGGCCAGCGCTTGCTCCCTGCTCATGGTATAGCGTCCGCCCGATGCGTCGAAGGCCTTGAGCTCGTCCTTTGCTCGTTGGACGCGCTCCACGAGCAGGCTTCGACGCTGACGCTTGTCGGCCGACAGCGCGGCGGCCGTACGCGTGAGGGCCTCTCGCAACACGCGCATAAGCGAGCCGCTAAAGATGGCATCGGCGCGTGAGAGGCTGTCGATGGCGTCCATGGCGCGCATGGCGTCGGTGGTAAGACGGTACGTGGTGCGGCCGTCCTCCTCAATGTTGCTCTCGAGCCAGCGGAAGTCGTCGGTGAGCTTACGGCAGAGCTCCTGGGGCGTGTAGGTGCGACCCTCCGTCACAGGCAGCGCATCCTGCATGTTTGCCTGCGAGAGGTCGTCGATCATGTGCTCTATGGTTAGCAGCAGGTCGTCCTCGTAGCGACTCTCGGTCTTGTCGGGAAAGGCGCTGCGGAAGAGCGCTATGTAGGTTTGCGAGTACTTGCTCCTTAGCAGGTCGAGCGCGCGGCTGTCGTACGCTGCCTGTATGGAGCGAAACTCGTCAAAGAACTCTGCCACGTTGCTCTCCCTGGACGGGGTGGTGCGCCTCGCGTGCGCGCAATAAGAGAAGACACCCATTATGATACAGGAATCCCATGGCTCATGGGATTCCTACGGCGGGATGTTGCCAAGTTTAGGCTTAGTATTCAGTAACCTGTAAGATTAATGGGAAATGAATACGCCCTCTGCAACCGAATCCTGCGGTTTTGCATTATTGAACAGATTCATTTCCCGTTAGATAAAATATGCAGTGGGAAATGAACGCGCGGTTTTCTGGCAAATCCTGCGGTTTTGCGTTTTTGAACCGATTCATTTCCCATTAAATTATAACAGAAAAGGATACATTGCAGAAAAGCCGACAAGGTGATAGGTCACTCGTCAGCATTTCGCCAAGAGCTCGCCCAGAAGCTCCGAAAGTCGTACGCGAAAACGCTTGCGATCGGCGCTCGTGAACGCCCGCGGCCCGCCCTTGGGTGACGAGTGCCGCCGCGGATTGCGTCGCGCCTCCTTCTCGGCATGCCGTACCAGCAGGAGGGCGTCGATGGTGTACTTGTCGTACACTTCGCCACGCACGCCTATGGTCTGGGCACCGCGACCGAGGGCCATTGCCGCCAGACCCATGTCCTGCGTCACCACTACGTCTCCCGGCTCCAACTCGCACACGATGGCGAAGTCGGCCGAGTCCTGCCCTTGCTGCACGCAGATCGTGCGCACCCAAAAGCCGTCGCGCGGTTCGGTTGGGTCGGATGCTCGTACGTGCTTGAGCAGGTTGTGTCCTGAGTCTCCGGTGATTACGCACGGTATGCGCGCCTTTCGTGCGCAGTCGAGCGCCTCGCGCGTTACGGGACATGCATCGGCGTCAATGTAGAGGGTGGGCATGGAACTCCTTCGTTTGCGGAACGCTCTGTTGATAATACGATATTCGTACATCTATACTGTTCGCTATACGATAAAGAAGACGCTAGGCGTCAATGACTGTGGACATATGAGCAACGAGAGGGGCTTCTCATGAACATTGCGGTGAGGTACTATTCCCAGTTCGGCAGGACTCGGGCCATAGCCGAAGAGATGGCGGACGAGCTGGGCGTTGTGGCCAAGTCCGTCGTTGACGAACCCACGCTCAAGGAGCACGTTGACGTGCTGTTTTTGGGTGGGGCACCGTACCTCTCTATTATGGATGCGGCGCTTGAGGAGTACGTGAATGGCCTGACTTCCCAAATGGTGGGTTGCGTCGTGCTGTTTACGACGTCCAACTGGTCGCATCGTACGGCCATTGGCATGCGTGTAAAGCTCGAGGAGCGCGGGATTCGCGTGGCGCCCGGTCACTTTTACGCGCACATGGCGGCGATCGGCCAGAGCAAGCCCGCCGCTCGTGCGTACGCGCGTGAGGCGTTGGAGAAGGCCACCAAGATCGCCGAAGCTGCCGAACATGAGCTCAAGGACGACAAGGGCAGCCGCATGAAGGAGCTGGCTGTGGAGGTCGCTTCCGTCGCTGCGGTTGCTGTCGTCGTGGTTGCGGGCGTGGCCGTCGCGAGGCGTCTGCTCAAGCTACGTTCGTAAAATAGCCTACAAGTGACCTGTCCCCCTGCAGGCTTTTCGTCGAAAGATTGTTGGGAGACAGGGTGCTCGCCATCTTGTTTGTGTTGTTCTCTGCGTCACGACGCCAAACCTACTTGGAGCATAGACGTATAATCATACGAAGTTTAATTCAGGCGGGAGGCAGGTATGAATAGGAACGACACGCCTATTGACGTGTTTTTTTCCATACTCGAAACAGAGTTTTCGGTAGGACGTCGTGCGGCCAGTGCGGTTATTCTTGCCGACAGAAGGGTTAAGTGGGGGAGGAAGCGTCGTAACGCGCGTCAGATTGCCGCGGGGCCAGGAGACAAACGGCAGCTTACGGACTACGTGTCCAAATCGCTCCCCGGTACCATTCCCTATGAGGCCCTCGAGCATCTTGAGGTTTCCATCCCCATGCTTATGACCGATATAGTTTCGGCCTTGCGAACGCGGGAGGGCATGCGCGCGGGAACCGATGCCTATGCCCATGTGGCGCAGTTGCTAACCAGGGACTACGCGTACATAATGATTGCCGCTCTGGAAGACTATGCCTGCGCTGCCGACATATTCGACAACGTGCTCGATAGCATTCGCGACATGGAGTTTGAGAGCATGCGTGCCCGTGCGAGTACGGCGCTCGCGCTCTATGCCACAGCGGCCTTCTTGGGCGACATGGAGCAAGCGGCAAATCTTACGATTCAGTTCTGCAATGCCCAATACGGGATTTACCTGCTCGAAGAATGGGACCCAAAGGCAGCGGCCCTCGACGAGGACGCCCCTATGGAAATGGGTGTGCAACGCATCATACGAGGCATCATACGGGGGAGACGCCATACGCTTGAGCCAGAGGGAACAATATTCGGCTCGCTCCCAAGCACCGAAGGCGACTTCGTGGCAGACGTGAACAACTCCGTATCGTTCGAGCACGCACGCATGTTCATGAATGAGCGCGATGGAAAGTGGTACGTGGAGGGGCTGGGTGGCAGGTATGGTACCTACATCGAGCGCCCTGGAGTCGAGGAAGCAATAGTCGTCGAAAGCCCTGCTGACGTTACGGGTGGTCGCATCTGCACGCCTGTTGAGATTCTACCATCAGACGTGGTTGTTATGGGGTCAACCAAATTCGAAGTCCAACTATTCCAACACGGCGCGTAGCGCCTTACGAAGAGCGCTTGGCTTACCTCTAGCCCTGGAAGATGCTGCCAGAGAGTATGCGTTGCGTCTCCACGATTGCGGCGCGATCGTATACAAACGGATCGTCGTTTAGGGCTACGCCGCGCTCGAGCAACGTGCTGATGTTGCAAAGGTAACAGTGCCTCCGAAGCTTTGGGCTCTGGTGCACGCTCAGCTTGGAGATGACTCCCATATCGACAAGTTTCTGGCACTCTTCAATCGTGAGATCGCGCCATCCCTGCGAGCGATAGAACGCCACCCAGCGATCGTGCTCCAAGTCGGCGAGCGCACACACAATGGGATATGTCTTCCTCAGGCTATCCAGCTGTGCCTTTGTCTCTTTGTTGCTGCCGTTGTTTTGGGGTCGCAGCAACAGGTCTGCGTCATGGGCCGTGGCAAGTCCGAGGGCCTTGTGCCATCGCTCGTTCGTGAGGTCCTTTTGTTCGAAAGAGCCCGTAGCATTAAAGTGTGAGGACGGATCCAAACCGAGCGACCAAAGACGATAGGGAATGTGCCTTGTGGAGGTTCGATTTGACAACTTCTTGATTTCGTACTCGGAGTATTCCCGTGCGGTCGTATCAAAATCCATATATACTGACGTCCCGCGCAGCGTATTGGGCTCGTCTTTTGCCCACACTTCGTCGTACGCGCCGTTCATGGACATCGCATAGTGTTCCCAGGGCGCCACGACGATGTTATGGAACGAGAAGACGTCGTCTGTCTGGCCAAAGGGCGTGATGTCGAATGACTCCTGGCGGTCTGACGACATCCGTTCCGCAGCGTTGAAGGTTTCGTGCGCGTTGATGAGTGGCAGCACCATGGGGTTTTTGGTACCCCGGTCCTTTAGTGCGCCAGTAAGAATCATATTGTCGAATGTGCGTCTTAGCGCAAGGGCAACGTTGAGGTCGAGTTGATCGCTGCCGAGCGTTACCATGGCGTATATACACGCGTTCCGCGGCAGCGTCTGTAGCGCGTGGGTGAATGAGGGCGTGAAGGTCCTTGCCTCTACGATGCGTACCACGGGGCGCTTGTCCTCGCCCAATTCGGCCATCATTTCGGGACATGCGCTCTGCAGCTCTTCGGCTATGGCTCGTCCTCTGGCGTCTATACCCAGTATATGAAGTGACACGCCCCTGAGTCGTCCCATCCAATAGGTTGTTTTGAGCGCTTCCAAGCCATTGCGACCAAGGCCGACAATAACAACCCAGAGCTCTTGAGGCTTCACATCCGTTTGCGACGTAAGGCTAAGCGGGTCTAGAACGTCATAAAGCGGATGCTGGGTAAGAACGTCGAACACACGCTCTTGTGTAAGAGATACCAGGCGTACCTCAATGTTGCTGCGCGTGATTTGCATACGCTCTTGAAGGCTACGAAGCTCGTCGCTCGAAAGGCCAGCGTATTCCGGTCGATTCCGAGGCGTTGGATCGCGTTGGGCAAGCGAGTCGAACACGAGCTCGTCCTCTTGGCTCTCATGCGTGCAATATACGCTGAACTTATGCGCATAGATCTCCAATTCGTTCCCGTTTCCAGAAACGAACGCATTCGCGGATTCGCTGCATATGCGGTTAATGAGCTCTGCGGTCTTCTCGACGTTTTGGGCATGCTCGTCGCCAAAGACAAAACAGTATATGTTGTCAAACTTCGAAAGCTCGCCCACCAAATTGCACATACTGTCTTCAACAAGGATAACGTCACCCTTGCCCTGGTCGCGTATGTCTTGGATGAGGGTGCTCTTGTCCTCGCGCCTCTGCTCGTCCATCTCGCAAAAGACGATGAGTGGGCGCGTGCCTTGAACTCGATTGCGCACGTCTTTTTTGGGCTCTCCCATTGCAACCATATGGGCGGCCTCTTCACGGTGTAGCAGGATGTCGCGTGCGAGCGCCACCTGCGTATCGTTGACGTCGGAGAACACATACACGACCCTGTGATCCTTGCGAAGAACCAAAAACTTGAGGTGTTGCAGCCGCTGCCTCAGTCTTCCGATTGCGGTGGTAACAACGACGAAAGGCATGGCAAAGGCGAGGATGTTCACAAATACGCCGTAGACGGAGGCAAGCCAAGAGTAGCCAAGCGGTTCCAGTGCCTTGTGAGCCACTTCAATGACTTCTCCTGTGGGGGCCTGAACGCTTACGGTAAGAAGGAGGGAATATGCCGAAACGGCAACCCCTTCCAGAGCGTTCCCCATGTTTTCGGCCGAAAGGACATAGGGAAGGAAGAAGGCGACTATTCCCGCAAGAACAATGAATTTGAGCGCTTTGCCCATGGCGGCGCTCCATCCACGCTTTCGCACGTTCGATGCAAAGCTTGCGACGGTAGCAAAAAGAAGGGCGATGAGTGCGAATGTTCCGAATAGCCAAATGAACGCGGTAATGTGCATGGCATGTTCCCTCGCAACGGAAGACGGTACGGACTACGGTAAACGTTGGCGCTCCTACAATGACTTCAAGGCGTTTGTGGCGGTGCGCAACTTGGCGTCTATTCGAGCGCTTTCCTTGCGGAAATAGTGGCTGCCCCTTGCCTTCAGTATGGTTTTGGCGCATGAGAGGGCGTCCACATATTCTGTCTGAATGGTCGCGTTTTTGAATTCTTTGGCAACTTCCTCATAGCACTTTATTATATGCCGTGTTACCTTTACGGCGTCAGCATGGAGCCTATACGTATCGGCGGCAACAAAGTCGCAGAGGTCGTGCTGGATATTGCTTAGGATGGCAACATACCAGTTAGCTGCCCTAATATCCTTCTTGGCGGCAAACACCAACGCGCTACCATGGTTTGCGCAATCTATCCAGCGCGTTTTGGCTTGGCCAATATAGTTCAGATCGTTCATTGAGAGTGACCAAAGAACCCTACCAAGCTCGTACTCGGCTTTGACTCTAGCCCTTTGCGTACGCACTTCCTTTGCGTCACCGGAGTGCTGTGAGGACACTTCCTCAACAAGGGCGAGCCCTTTTTGAAGGAGTGTTTTCGCTCTTTCCTTGATTTCCGTGTTTCCTTGTTCGAACAAATTGATTTGCCTGGCAAGGGATGCGCCGGCCTTGAGGGGCGCGAGTGTGAGGGATCCCACCAACGTCTGCGAATCGACGGTATCCGACTTATCGAGCTCGTTGAGGATGCGTGATGTATCCTCATCAGCTAGGTAGGCCATGCTTTCAGCAAGCATACTTACGGAAAACTCGTTTCTGTTGTTTGCGTCTGCAAAGGTGCTGGCACCCTTGTCAATAAGATTGGCTTCCATTTTTACCAATAGCGTACAGGCGGTACTTTCGTTGCTCGCCCTTGCCAAGGCGGCAATGTGTGCGAAGGCGAGCGCAATTGCCCGAATGCCAAAGAGGGGAGCCTCGTTGTCCACAAGCGATTGACACATCTCCTTGCACCACGTCATGATGCCTTGTTTTTTGGCGTCGTTCAACGGCAACATTTCGGCAAGGGTAACGGCCTCTTGCGCAAGGCGTTCCCAGGCGGCCTCGTCGCTTGGACTTTTGCGTACGAGTGCCGCAACTTTGGTTAGATAGTCATATGCAATGCGATTCGCCAGGAGCTTGTCGTCGAGCGTTGCCATTGTGCCTTGCAGTCTATTGAAAGTCTCGTCCGAAAAGGAAATCGCCATGCTTGGCGACCTCTGCTCGCGCAATAGTTGGTGCTCAAGGTCCAGATACTGGATTATGCGCAATTCCACGTCGTTCACGTACTTGAAGTCGGCTTTGCGGTTATGACACTTCGCGAGCTCTTCCAACGTGTTTCCGCATAGCGTCACCGCCTTTCGGACGCGCGCTTGGGATTGATCGGAGCGCTCCTGGGCATCGATGCGCGTGCACAACGCGAGATTCATCCACGCGAGGTCGATCGCAGCGCTTTTGGGCCACATTTGCTTCATGAGGCTTTCGCATGAATCTGCAAGTGCTCCAACCGTAGCAAGGGAACCGGCGCCCCGAACGTAGCCCTTTCCCAGATTCAGACAAGTCTCATAGGCGCATGACCGTCCCACGCTGCTATTGGATGCAGAAAGTATTGCGTTTTTGAATGCCCGTGTTGCCGTCTCGGTATTGGACATGTCTGCGACTCTCTCGCGCAACTTCACTTGCATGGTGTAGTACTCTGCGGTAGCGGAATCCCAGGCGTTGCTGTTCCGCGTATTGCCATAGGACGAGAACGTTGCAAACAGAACTGCGCACACCTGCAAGGCAATTTGCGGAACCCCATTGGACTGAAGGCGCGAGAATAGCTTTCTTGACCATTGCAACATGGGTTCGGTGGCGGTGACTATAACCTGGTTAGCATGGGATGCATCGCTGAGCAGCAGCGAGACGTCGGACGTAAACTTAGTCCATGCCGTCTCATCGTTTGAGGCAAACGCAAGATCGGTGCGCAAATCCAAATACTGGGGAAGGAGTACGGTGCTTGCATACGCTCTGTCAGTAAACGACCTAACGATGAGTCGTATGGTATCGATGGTTTCATCCCCAAAAACGCGAGCCGCGTCTTTGGGGGCATAGGAGCAGGCATACCGACTGGAGGCATTGAGGAAGAGCGTGATCTGGTCCCCTATTCCATCGGTTGACTGTAACTGAGCCTTCTCCCCTTGCCGTTTTGCGACAGTGTTTAAGTACCTTGCAAAACGTCTGAGCGCCTTTTGCAAGTGTTGTGTCGTGTTCTTGTCCTTCTGCATGGTAAATACGTAGTCTGACAGTTGGAGATATGGCCAGGCATTTATATAGGTGTATTCCTTGGCATGGGCGTCTGCTAAAGCGATCGCCGTGATGACGTCACCTGAGTCTTCAAGATGCTTTTGGTAGAGGTGCTGAAGCAGGTAGGAGAAGGAGTCGTTTTCATAGAGTATGCACATATCCCTATAGTCAAAAAGTATATGTTTAAGGCTCTCCGCTGACTCGGCATCCTGATTCTTACACGAGACACAATAGGCAAGTTTTACGCGAGACTCACTGAGTCGTAGGGCTGCGTCTTGTGCCGCAGCAAGAGATGCCGTTTTGGACATCGTATGCAACGCATTGCCAAGGTCGTCCGCAGTCCATATTGGTATGCTTCCGCACGCTACTCCGTTTACGGTTGCTAAAAACCATCCAACAAGGGTGCTGTTTTCATTGGCACTTACCGTAAGGACGTCTTTACTCAAGAAGGAGATGGCGTCGGTTATAAGCTGACCCCATTGCGCCTTGTCGGCTATGTTGAGTACAACCTCTTTGCGCAAGTCAAGGTATTTGTAAATCAGCCTGTTGGCGTATACCTTGTCGTCCGTCTCTTTTACCTTCTTGCGTACGGCTGCGTATGTGCTGTACCTGTATGCCTGCGAGGCGTTCTTTGTACGAGACTCAAGAGCGATTTGGGCGAGAATATCCAGGTAACGATACAGGTACATTTCGGCGTCACTCGCGTACAGCATGGTTCCGCCGAGCTCGCTAATGCCAAGATACGCGTCGGCCAACTCGCGACGGGCCTCTTCGGTGCGCAGCTCGTCCGCAAGCTCCTCGCGCATGCGAAGGCTGCGGAAGAGGTTTGGCTGGTCACCTGTCATTCCCAATTGATAGCATGTGTCTGCTACAGCGTCCTTAGTCTCTGTTGTTCCAAGCCCCGCGTCTATGCGCTCCCTGATTTGAAGGCATTCCTCCAAAAAGCCGGAAGCTCCCTCCGTGTTGTTTGCCTTTAGTAATGCCACACCTAAGGTGTAAAGCGTGTTGGCGTATGTCTCTTGTGCCTTGATGGTGCCCTGTTTGTGCATGATTTGCTCTGCCATGCTTGCGGCTCTGCCTGCATAGGGCAAGGCAAGTGTGGAATTGCCGCTTTTGCACGCGTCTATTGCGCGTTCTACAAGGTTCTGTACGGCCGAAGCCACCTGATCTCTTTCGTACACTGTGCTCCCTTAATATAATTGGTTGAGTTGTCTAGAACTGGCTAATACATGCATTGAACGCTTGCGCCTTACGTTGTAATGGCATTGTCCCAAACATACGGATGGGGAAGCAGGGCGAAACATCTTTAGCCATATATCGAGCTCATCGCGCAATTCCACATTAGGCTGATTATGTAGAGCACGATAAACCCTATGAGGAAGCGTATGAGATAGGTACGACAGCCCGTTTCTGTTGAGGAGTTACCACTAGTGCTGGGAGTATATGAAGACGCATCCTCTGTGACCTGTTCGGTGGGCTTGTAGTAAGACTGCGTCGTCGTAGACTGCTGACTTATCGTATAGGAGGGCTTGGGCGAGTACGTATAGGAAGGCTCGGGCTCGGGCTCGGGCTCGGGCTTCGTCCTCGGCGTGTACGTATAGGAAGGCTCGGGCTCGGGCTCGGGCTTCGTCCTCGGCGTGTACGTATAGGAAGGCTTCGGCTCGGGCTTCGGCTTCGGCTCGGGCTTTGGCTCGGGCTTCGGCTCGGGCTTCGGCTCGGGCTTCGGCTTTGGCTCGGGCTTCGGCTCGGGCTTCGGCTTTGGCTCGGGCTTCGGCTTTGGCTTCGGCTCGGGCTTCGGCTCGGGCTTCGGCTCGGGCGTAGTAAAGAGACGCTCACCACAATCTATACAGAATGAGAGGCCGTCTGGGTTCTCGCATCCACAGTGTCGACATGTTTGCATGGC
This sequence comes from Atopobiaceae bacterium, assembly GCA_017545665.1. Taxonomy (GTDB): domain Bacteria; phylum Actinomycetota; class Coriobacteriia; order Coriobacteriales; family Atopobiaceae; genus RUG440. The sequence goes on along the minus strand of JAFWKQ010000034.1, from coordinate 92,408 downwards.
AGCTCACTTCCGTTCACTTTCGTCTGACTTACGTCAAACATTGTAGTAACTTGCGATATGGGGTAGTTGTGCAACGGCGTATGAAAGAGTCATGGGGGCTACGAGCTATTGGTGCTGCCCTATTTGCCGTATGCGGCTCGCACGGCGTCGTCAATGGCCTCTTGCACCTCGTCGGTTAGCGTGCCGCTTGGCGTGTTCTTTGGCGTGAGCCTAACCTCTAGGTTGCCTGCACCCCAGTGGCCAACGCCCTTTACGTTGCGAAAGAGCTTGTTTGGGCTCTCCTCTTTTGGGGCAAGGTCCGCCCCTTCCTTGCCATAGGCAAAGCCCCTGTCGCCTGGTTTTAGATTCAAGGCAATGTACGTTTTGGTGGGTTGGCGAACCGATCCGAACACGGTGACGTTGCCTTTGCTGTTAACGAGCTCGAACGTCGTGTGGTGGCTCCTTGGTCCAAAGGAGACCTCATACGGAAGGTTAAAAACATAATTCATTATGGATAGGTACAGAGTTCTCATTGAGTCGTTTGCCTGGCTTAGCGCGGTTTCAAAGCCAGAGCCAGCAAGAGGCTCGAACTCTGCTCGCATCGGAGATACCTGCGGCTCTTTTGCGTGGCTTGTGGCTTTGGCGCTAGCAGCTTTGTTTGCGGTCGTTCTCGCACTGGGAGTCTGCGCGGATTTGCCGTTAGGCTCATTCGCGGATATGTCGGCACGTTGCTCAGGTTGCTGTTGAGGTGTTGGCGCCATATACGCGGACGCTTCGAATACTATGTTCTCGAGCTTGAATACGCTGCCTGGAGATAGCGCCTCTGTGCCATTCGGCACACTGGGTTCCCTTGATGGACGCTCCTCGTGAGTCGCCGTCGCAACAAGCGGTTTGGCTAAGGGGCCTTCGGTCTTCTCAGACTTCTTATCGAGGGGCAGAAGCGCCCCACAATTGATGCAGAACGAGATGCCGCGTTGGTTATACGCATTGCAATGGGGGCAAACTCTATAATCCATACCGAATCAACCACTCCTTTTGCCAAAGGCCGCGTTTAATCCTTCAGAAACCCCGTATATGCTAACAGAAATCATTATCTTAAATTGTGCAACGTTTCCAACTTTAGTGCGGCATAATGTAATTCCTTGTACAAGAAAGGAACGTGCTATGGCGACGCTCATTTGCCCACACTGTGCGACTCATGTTAATTCAGACGAGTACTTTTGTCCCGAATGCGGATCATTCTTGCCCTCGGACCCTCATGACGGACTCAATCTAAGAGCGGTACACCGTGGCCAAAAAAGGATCGTAATAGCCGTTTCGGCGGTTGTTGGGCTTACGGTTACGGGACTCATCGTCAATAACGTGGTTTGGACGCACTGTTTGGCAAACCGACTGATTACGGATCGATTTCCCCTGTCCAACAAGGCGTTCGCCGAAGTTGCCGCGAGCAATTACGAAGAGGGGCACGACGTGTCTTTGCTTGCGGACGGACGCATCTTTACGTATTGGCAGGAGGGGAGTAACGTCACGCCAATTGAGTCGTTGAACAACGTCGACTCGGACGCGATTTGCATAAGGCTCGCCGCTGCAGAAAATCAAAAGGTTCACGGTGTTCGTCTATTGTGCGGTGACTATACCTCGGCGGAGACGCTCAGGAAATCCAAGCGCATCGGTGCGTTGGCGATTGCGTTTGATGATGGGACGATTCTTAAAAAGGAATACGTCGAGGCGGACACCTTGTCTGGTCACTGGCTGAAGATGGACTTCGGTGACGAGGGCATAAGGACCAGGTCCCTGCGTCTATTGGCGTATGGTGTGTACGAGCCTGCTGGAGGAGACGCAATACCCCTGCGCATAGACGAGATCGAGGTCTATTAGGCCGTTTGGTCTCCTTCTGTGCGGAACTCATCCTTCTTCGGCTCTCCGTCCAGGCGCCTTAAGGGACTCTCTTTGGTAACACTTTTATCGAGAACAGGTGCCTCAGGCTTGGTGTAGTCAACCCAATACAGCGTGTTGGGATCGTCCTCGCAGAGGTAGAACGACGGAGACGGAATTATCCATCCCGGTCTATTGCCTATGCCAGCGTGTCCTTGGGGGCAGTACGTCGTGCTCGGTTTGCCAATTTCGTAGCTGGCACCCGACAGTCCATTTGGCCCTCCTTCGTACACCACGCCGTCTTTAATAAGGAAGGCGGTCGTATAGTCGCCCTCCGTCCCATCCACCATGATTTCCCTGCTTGCCCACCATCCGTCGAGGGCCTTTGGGTTAAGAACCCCAGGACTTGTGCTCAGAGACTCGGTTGACATTTGGGATGACAGAGTGTCGGCGGAGGAATTGGTTAAGCCGGCTGGCCTATGCAGGACGGTTGTGCATAGCACGATGGCCACAACGCAAACAACCGCCATGACGGCAATCACAAGGGCCTTTTTACCTCCCAGGCGCCCATGGCGTTCGGAAAAGGTCTGCGCACTTGCCTTATGCGCCATTCGCGCCGCATCGTAGGAAGAGAAGTCGGTGCGCACGTTGTGGGTGGGGCTCGAAGGCTGATCTTGGCTGTTTTGATTGTTGGGCATGACTTGGTCCTTCCTCCAGGATGAGTGGTGTAGGCTAATCCGTTTGCATCGAGCTCGTGATTCTCTTGTAGGCATCGCTCCAATACGCTGCCTCGTCTTTTCGTCCATTGACGTTTTGAAGCAGCTCCGCATACTCGATGAGCACTTCGGTGCCAACGAGGTGTTCCTCGGAAACCCTGCATGCCTTCTCGTAGAGCAAAAGCGCCTCTTCCAGTTTTGACTCTTGAGCCAGGTGACGTTGGCTCTCAATCCAACTTTCGATGATTCTAGAGCCTGCCTTCATGAGCTCCTCGGCATGGTCGGCTTCCATGGCCCTTGTCGAATCAGACAATATGGCCTGTGCGCCCTTATAGTCGCCGGCGTCAAGCAGGCGCGATGCCTCGCGAACGCGCCAGGTGGCTCGAGGATTGTAGCGAAGCTCCACTATGCGGCTGCTCAGCCCGAAGACATCGTCCTCAATTTGATGGAGCTGCTCCCTTAGCTCATCCAGGCGCTGGTTGATTTGTACGAGGGAAGGCGAGGGCTGCTCGCGTGTGCCAAGAGCGAGGGCCTCATCGTACTCTGACTGCAAACCATCGAGCTCCGCGCGCAATGCTTGCAGGTCGTTGTTGTTTGCATACAGAGGTACGTGCGAGAGCTCCAGCGCCTCCTCATCGTAGAGCTTGGCGGATCCATCGCGGAACGAGATCGCCGCGGAGTCTGTGGAGCGCGCATATTCCATAAGGATGTCCAGCTTGATTGTGTCCACATTGCTGTACGTGGACCAGTAGTGGCTTATGTCCTCGTCTAGCATGCGCATGAAGTCGCGCACTGCTGTTTCGACAGGCTCGCGTGCATCCACGTCTTTGAAATACGTATGGATGCATGGGCTGCCCATAGTGCAGAACGCGTCGTATGAGCTATTGAATTCGGTACGTAGCGCTTGAGGCATGCTGTTGCCAACCAAAACGTACAGCTGCTCATACGTCGCAGGGTCCTCATCCTCGCCGAGCAAGCGCACGTTGAAGACAACGCCTTTGCTTGCATGGCGAGCGGTAAGCTGGTTCGCAAACGCGCGAAGCTCATCCAGGTCGGCTCCGAGTTCCTCTTCGGAGGTGGCAATGCGTATTTCCACTAGGTTCATGGCCTACTCCTTTGAGTCCTGTGCCAGAAGCTCCCTATAGCAATTGCGTGCCGTAGCCCTTTGGGAGCGGAGATACCCTACCTCACGTACGACCTGTGGGATACGGGAGGGCGTTAGCGGCACGAGCAGATCTTTTTGGAGGATCGCATCGATTGTGTCAATTACCATGGGCAGGTACGCTAGGGGCTCCCTTTGCGCGAGCTTCTCATATATGCTCAGGGCCTCGCGATTGAGGTCGTTGTAGACTTGATGTTGGAACGAATAGATGGGTGCGCATTTGGCGCATGACGTGAGCGTATTGGCGAGCTCGGGCAAATATGCCCCTGGCTGCTCGCGAGAGAGGCGCCTATACACCATTAATGCCTCGTTTCCACATCCTCGTGCTTCGTCACGGCGCAGCAGCAGGTTCTTCTGTCCCGTCTTTGAATCGAGCGAGTCGGTAAGGAGGTTGACGTAAGAGGCAAGAGAGGCGGCGTAGGAATGCAAATATGCCTTGGGCTCGGCTAGTGCCAACGCGCGCGAAAGGCGTACGTGTTCACGAAGAAGGCCCTCTGCCTCCGCATCCTTCTCGTCGTCCTTAAGCACGGCCGCCAACCTGTTTAGGATGACGCAGAGTTGCGGTTGATGAGTGGCGGGCTCCTTCGCCGCAAGTTCACGCAGGATGGAAAGCGCCTGGTAATACAAGTCCTCAGACTGCTTGTGGAATCGCTCATCTTCGAATCCTGCGTAATGGTAGGATTCGGCGAGCTCGGACATGGCCAGCGCGTACACCGCTTGAGCGTGCGTATTGTGTGGGTTCGCCTTTGCGTGTGGCTTGTAGAGGGTGACGGCCTCGTTGCCGACGCCGAGTGCTTCGTTAGCCCTATTGAGTGTTCTGAGTGTGCTCGCCTTGGCAATGAGAGCCTGAACCAAGTCGTCTATGTAGGCATCGTGGCTCTTGTCATACAGCGTATGCAGCAGTTCCGATGCCTCGTCTATGATTTCGAGCGCCTGCTTGTGGCTGGCCATGGCTCTGAGTTGCTCCGCCTGTGCCATGAGGACGGTTGCCAAGTCACTTCGATTGCCGGGAGAGGGGTCGATGCACGCCTCTTTCCTGCGCTCTTGTATTACCTCGTCCAAGATTGGCAGTGCCTCCGTGTACTCGCGGCCATCCACCAACGTATTGGCCAAGCTGAGGAGAACGTAGGCCGGTCGACGATCGCGTGGATTCTTGTTGGCAAGAAGAATCCGAAGGTAGAGGGAAAACATTGCCTTGGCTTGCGAGTGCCTGTTTATTTGCTGCAAGAAGGTGCCGTACTCGAATACGATTCGAGTGTCGACCCTGCGCCTAACCGATCGCGCCACTGCCTGCTCGTAAAGGTCGCACACCTTCTGGACGTTTGGAGGCGTGCGGCCTTGCGACAATATGGTGTGTATGAGCAGTCGCTGCTCTGCCATCCATCCCTCAAGTTGACGTGCCCCGCTGAGGGAAAGCGCCTCTCCACGCCCAAGGTCGTCTTTGAGGGAGTCTGTGTGCGTGCCTGCGCCGGTTTTGGGCCTTAGGCCGTCCTCGCGCGTCTTGTCCTGAAGAATGTCCTGCGCCCTTTCGTACGCACCTGCATCAAGAAGCTCGGATGCCCTTTGAACGCGCCATGTTGCCGAGGCGCTCTTGCGCATTTGCGACATGCTAGCACCAAGGTCAAGAACGTCCCTTTCTGTTTGATGAATGGCGTCCAGCAGCTCATTGCGTCTTTGGTCAAGCGCAATAAGATCGCGTTTCCTTAGATGGTCGTGCGGAGCTTGCGCTGCTAGCTCCACAAATTGCGCGTTGAGCTCATCCAGCTCCCCACGCATGCTTTTGAGCTCGACGTTGTTTGCGTACAAGGGAGTGCGGCCCAGGTCCAAAACATCAGCTCCGAACAGTCTGGCTTTTCCATCCTCTATGGAAAGCGCGTCGGAGTGAGAGCCCGCGCTCAGCTCAAAGAGCATGTTGAGCTTTACGGTGTCGATGTGCGTATAGGTGGACCAGTAGTGCCCAAGCTCCGTTGCGAGGCGGTCCATGAAGGCTCGCACGCGCTCGGTAGGTTGGTCATCTTGTGCGAGCTGGCTAAAGTATGTGTGGACAAAAGGCGCGCCCGCCTGCCTGAACAGGTTGTTACCCCTGTTGAACGCATCTATTGTGGCGTTGGTTGCGTTGTGGCCCATGAGCACATACAAATGCTCGCATTGCGAGAGAGGCTCATCCGATTCGCCCTCCACCGTAATCGAGAAGACGAATCCTAGAGCTGCGAATCGTGCGGAGAGGGTGTTCGCAAAGGAACGGAGCTCCTCTATGTCGGCACCGAGCTCAACGACGTCAGCTGCAATGTGGATATGGATTACATTCATGCTCCTTGTCGCACCCTTCCACCTTCGATGCAGAGCTTCGGCTGCACAAGACCCATTTCGTGCAAGCAATCGAATATATGGGCAACGGCCTCGTCTGCATTTTGGAAGCGCTTAAGCGTACACCCTCTTTGCCCGTCGAGCAGGGAGGCGACTTCGGCGCCCGGGGTATTCTCCACACGTAGCATGCGATTGCTCGATGCGCTTGCGAGGTGGCCTACTGCCGGGCCGCAGAGGGCGAGCACCCCTTGCGGAATCCCGTTGTTTTCCTGCGAATCTAGCGCCACCACGAGCTCTTCCATGGTGTATGTTCCCACGGTGCTTCCCACGAGGAGCACGAAGAGCTGATCTTGGCGAATGAGCTGGTTGTACTCCTCCTGCTTGCGCGAAAGGGCAAGCGCGCTGGATTGGTCCTCGCAAAAGTCGGCAACGAGCACGGTGCCATATGGCATGCAAAGACTGTTGGCATCCGATACGAGCGCGCCAATGCGCTTGCGCTCGTGCTTGAACTCAACGATGGATGAGGCAATGAACAATCTGACTATGTGCATTACTTGCGTACCTCCGTTGTCCACATGGGCTCGTTTTCGAGTCGCACGTATGGGGAATCGTCTTGTAGGGAAGGCTCGTCTTTGTATGCGTCCACTTTGTAGAGCGTCCTCTGATCGTTGTCGTACAAAAAGCAGTCGAGGCCGTGGATGAGCCAGCCTGGCCTTCCATTTGACCCTTCTATGCCGTTGGGGCAGTACTCGCATTGGTTTCTGGACACGACCGGTATTGCCTTCTGGACATTGCCATTGCCACGCGCCACATAGATTTCGTCCTTCTTCACCACAAGGACCTCATCGTATGCTCCATTTCCCAAGGGCTTCGAACCCCAGAAGCCTTGTATGCATGCGATGTCAAAAGAATTGCCAACGGAGGAACCTCGGGCCTCGCTCTCTTGGACTTGACTGCCACTCGTCATATTTGCGGGCTGTGCCTTAGGACGTAAGAGCAGCTCATACAAACAGAAGAGTCCGACGATCGTCAAAACAACGATGAGGGCGAACGGTATTCCGTCAATCCGCGCACGTTTCCTTTTGCCGGGCACAGGCTCGTTCGCCAAGGCTACGAAATCCTTGGCGTCGTCGTCAAAGCCAATTGGCGCTCCACATGTGCTGCAGAAGAAGAGTCCGCTCTCATTCGGTTTTCCACAGTGTGGACAGACGCATCTCTTAGCCACCCTTGCCTCCTTGGACGTTGTCTTCTTCGGCTTGCATGCATTTCCTTTGAACGTGGGGCGCCCCTAAGGACGGTTGCGCATTGGAGAAACTATTCGTCGTCAGACATCAAGCCGATGAGCGCTCTTGCCGAAGCAAAGACCGCTTCCATGGCATGTTTGTTCGTTAGCTCGTTCATGCCAACGGCAAGCGATGCCTCGTATAGATTGACGAGCGTCTCGTATGGCAATGTGGAGAGCACGCGATACATATAGGCGTGCGGATTCTCGGAATCGATTAGTCGTTGCCCCACAATGGGGTCGCTCGGATTGGGGATGACGTCCAGGCCCTTTGACTTGGCGGTCTTAATTAGGGCCGATACCTGCGTTGCCATATACTCTTGCAGGTGCTCCCTGCCTTGGATGCTTTCGGGAATGAGCTTTACGACGAGTTTATAGTGTGGGACGTCAACGCCACGCGGCATACTCGGTGCCGCTTTTGTGCCGATTCTTACGACTATTGCCTCGCGGCCCTCCTCCTCGCGGAAAGACCTCACGATTTGGGCATACCTCTCGTTCGCAAGAGCCGCTGTTATGAACCAAGGGGAGTTGGGGGAGGTGCGCGACAGAACGGCGTGGGTCAAAACGCTCATGTCGAATTGGCTCCTGCTTCCCGTGCCGCCGCTGCAACCAATGTCGTCCACGCCAGCAAATCCAGGCTCACCAAAACCGGTTCCATGCAAATCGTTAATGTATGCCGCAAGCCGTACGGCATCGTCATCCTCGTTGTCGGTGCCATACACGATTCCCGCTAGCCCCGATTCGCCATTTACGCACATGTATGAGTCGCCGCGAGTCCATGCGTTACCGTCAAGCACCTCGTTGAAAGCGATCTTTAAGCCATTGAGCGTTATCGGCTCGCCGTCATTAACGTAGCGTAGGGTAGTGCCGTAATACCACTTTCCCAAGTCGGAGGCAGTGATGGTTTTGGGGTTATGGTATACGAGGCCTTGGCCTACGCCCTGCTCCCATAATTTGTCAAGGAGCTCATCAAGCGAAAGCAGTTCGAAGACGATCCATTCTCCATAGCTAAAGGAAAGTCGCATGAGGTCCTCGGATGCGGACTGCACTTTTTCTAGAGGAATCGGCTCCCCCTGGTAATGCAGGCTAAGAAACGAAGGCCGCTTATCGTCGTAGACAATGGCAGAGAAAACGCGAACAAACACGTTTCCCTTGTTGGTGGTTGCTGCGTACGAGACTCTCATAAAGTTCTCAATACCCATGCTGATCCTTTCCCTTACTGGTTGCCCGCTATAAATGGTATATCAATACGTATACTATGCAAAAAATAACGTGTACTCGTTGCACAACGTGTTTGCGGACGAAAGGTGAGGATCGATTCAAATATAATTCAAGAAGAGGCGCGCAATGGCGTTCGCATGATGTGATAAGTATTATGCATAGTAGAATGATATTGTAAAGTATATGATATCCTATGTATACACGATATTAGTCTTGACCCTATTATTGCAAGCGCGTGTCATTGGCAGACGTTGTACAACCCTTAAGCCTACTTTTAGTTTACTTTGGTTTTGCGTTAAACAATAATGCGTGTTTGTGGTTTGCAACAGGTACGGAATCTCACACCTAAAAGTAGCAATAAACGCAGCTAAGACGCACATATTTGCCGCTGCAGCTCACGTGCTACGCAAATTGCCGTTATTCCTGCCTCCGTGGCAGGCTTCATGGGAGCGATGGAGGAAGAACGATGAGAACAAAAACGTTGCGTAAGTTCCTATGTGCCGTGGTCGCGGCAACGCTTTCGTTGGTGATGCTACCGCTAGCGCTAGCCCGTGCGGAGGGAGGGTCTGCACCTGCGAACAATAGGTTTAACGTTGTTATGGTGCTCGATGCCAGTGGTTCCATGAAAACAACCGATCCTGATGGCCTAAGATTCGAGGCCATAAATCAGTTTACGAACTTATTGGCAAATAGCGGTAACGAACTTGGTGGAGTCGTGTTTACGACTGCCGTGGAGGCGCAGCAGGACCTCGCGCCCGTAAAGAGCCAAGCCGACAAGAGGGCAGTCGTGGACAAGCTTGCCTCCGTGGAGGCCCGCGGTGACACAAACATTGGCGCGGGGCTCGACACTGCCGTAAACATGATCAAAAAGGACGGAGACAAAAACCTGCCATCCGTAATCCTGCTTCTGAGCGACGGTAACACGGACCTGCCCAATGCGGACGATCTAAAAGCCTCTTTGGACAAGAAGGCAGAAAGCGTGCAGGCGGCGCGTGACAATAAGATCAAAATATATAGCGTGTGCCTGAATGCCGACAATACCGCGGATATTTCGGAGATGCAACAGATATCTGGTGCCACGGGCGGCGAGTTTGCCGAGGTAAAAAAGGCTGAAGATCTGCAGGACGTATTCAACACCTTCTACAATCTCATATACGGGACCTCCACCGTGTCCATTGGCGATGGGAAGTTTTCCGCCGACGGCAAGCTCGAGACAACCTTTGACGTACCGGGCATCGGCGTCGAAGAGATAAACATCGTTATCTATGGCAAGGCAAAGTCGTTTACGGTGACTCGGCCGGACGGGAGCGCGTCGACGCCCGAGGCCGTTGAGTCAAATACGTTCACGCTCCTTAAGATAGCAGACGTTGTGCCAGGTACGTGGAAGCTCGTAACCGAAGGCGTGCCAGGCGATGCCGTGAAGATCAACATGGTGTTCAACAGCGACTTGGGCGTGGAGAGCGAATTGCAGCCCGCGGAAGGTCCCATCAACCCCAATGATCCCCTTACGGTGAGGGCGTTCCTTACGGCGGGGAAGGCCGGCAGGGCGAAGACGGACCAATACGTGGGCTATGAGGCGGCTCTGGAGGTTCTGGACTCGTTCAACGCCCCGGTTGAGTCCGTGCCCATGAAGCTAGAGGGCGATCACTTCGAGGTGGCGCATAAGCTTCCCGAGGGAGCATACAACTTCAGGGTTCACGTAACGGGGAACCACCTCGACCGCACCTCCGACATCATCGGCAGCATGGCCGTAAGCTCTAAGGCCTCCACCGAAGCCGAGAAGAACAACACCGCTCCCGTCCCGGTTGCCAATCCGGTTGAAGAGACCGTTATGATATGGCCCTTCAAGGACAACTCCCTTACGATCGATCTTGGAAAGCTCGCAACCGATGAGCAGGGTGACGCGTTGCAGTACAAGGTAATCTCCAGCTCGTTCATGGATGGCGATTACACCGTAGACGGAAACAAGCTCACCTTGTCCAAATTCAGCATGAGCAAGGGCGGCTTTACCGTGCGTGCGGTGGACAGCCTAGGCAAGTATTGCGACGTGGAGATTGTCGTTACCAGCCACAACGTTGGTCTGATGGCGCTCATTGGTATAGGCGTGGCGGCAATAGTTGCCATCATTGTGCTCATCATCCTCTTTAGGATCGCTCTGAGGAAGCCATTCCGCGGCGAGATTACCGTGGAATCCGCGGTGGATGGCGTCCATTCTGCACCCAAGACGGTAAAGGGAAGCCGCGGCCGTCTCCCGCTCAGTCGCTTTGAGCTCAGCCCCACGGGCCTCGACTACGTAAAGTCGTATTTCCAGGCAACGGGAGATCGCTACGTACTCCTCCGCACGAACAACCCCGTGTCGTGCAACGGCAATTCGACCAAAGAGGTGCGCATCGACAGCGGCGCCCCCGTGGTAGTGGTCGTGGAGCCTGGAAAGACTTTGAACATCCGCTTTGAAAGCGTCATGCGGGCGGGCACTGGCGGTGCTGGTGGCTTCGGCGGTGGCGTCAAGCACACGCAGGGTGCGCAGAACCGTTCTGCCGGTGGCTTCGGCGGAGGCGCAGGTCGCATGAATCAGCAGGGATCGCAGAAATCCGGTGGTGGCTTTGGCGGAGGACAGGGAGCGCAAAGGCGTCCTCCCCGTAGGCCTGGAACCTAGGAAGACGGCCGAGAAGGGACAGCCCCAAGCATTTCCATTGGTAGTTGACGTCCGATGACAACAGACGAGGAAGGATTTTAAAAAATGGCAGTTTACTCAAAGCTTTTGCTGAGCGCGGGTGGAGGAATAGTCTCCTTGCAGCAGCAGGCCGATCAGGAGCCCAATGCGGCCAATCTGCTCATCGGTTTGGGCGGTACGGGCGTCGATTGTCTTCGAACCATTAAGACGCAGGTTCACTCTCGCCTGAAGCCCGACGACCCGGATGCCATTGTTCCCACATACGACCACATCCGCTTTCTTGGCGTAGACACCGACCAGAAGAGCCGTGGCATCTCCGGATCCGAAGAGGAGGGGCGTGCCGACTCGCTCCTCGCGCTGAGCGACACCGAGTACTTCTCCATTGCCAACGGTCACGTTAAGAGGGACCTTTCCAACAAGCTCGCCCTGGCCGACCTCAGGGAGCTCAACTGGCTGCGCTATGAGGACATCAAGGCGGGCGACCTCACCGTGGCTGGCGCTGGCGGCATTCGCCAGGTTGGTCGCTACATGCTCATGACAAAGTCCAACCGGTTTGCAAACAGGATCGAGCAGGAGATCAATGCTGCCAAGAGCGGGCTCACCAACCCCACGGTTTACGTGCACATCTTCAGTGGCCTGAGCGGTGGCACGGGTTCGGGCACCTTCCTGGATGTGTGCTACATAGTCCGCCACATTGCGCAGAAGGTAGGGAACGTAACCATTTTTGGCTACTTTTTCTTACCTGACGTAAACCTCTCTCGCATCCCGTACTCAAACGGTAAGGTTCGCGCATACATCCCCCGCAACGGCTATGCTGCCATGCAGGAGCTCGACTACTGCATGCAGCTTAAGGAGAACGGCGGTGCGTTCGTCCAGAACTACCAGGGCACCCAGATCGAGTGGGATACGATGCCCGTCGACCTTTGCCACCTGGTGTGCGCCACCGATACGAACAACAACGTCGTGCCCAAGGCGTACGAATACGCCATGAACGTTACGGCGGAGTACGTTATGGACTTCCTCACCAAGAGCGAGGGCTTTACCATGGAGTCGCAGCTCTCCAATTTCACGAACTGCGTAAACATGGGCGATGGCACCAAGCGCTACGGTGTCAATCTCAATTACTGCGTCATCGGAGCCGCCTGCGCGAGTCTGCCCTTGCGCGAGGTTAACACCTATCTTGCCTCGGAACTGTTTGGGAAGTTTAGCGGTGTTGGCAAAAACCTTCCCACGAAGAGGGACATCGAGGTGTTTGCCATGGCCTCCCTTGGCAACAGCAGGGAAGGAGACATATCTCAGCTGTACAACCGTCTTACGACCGAGATGCAGCAGGGGTTTGACTTCATGTTCGAAGACTGGGGCGACGACTTCAAGCTCGCACTCAGCGATGGCAGCGCAGGCATGGTGAGGCACTATGCCGGACTCGCCGCAAACAAGAAGGGCATTGCCGAGAAGAACGCCCTCAGCATGCAGAGTGAGGACAACGAGAACTCGCTCATAAACCGCATTCGCAATGCGATGGTGGATATCATTCGAAACGTCGAGCTTGGGCCCATCTTTGCGCACGGTATGCTCTCTGCGGCCATGAGCCACAACATGCTTAATATCGTAGACGGACTCATAACCGAGAACCAGCGCAGCTGGGATACGGAGAACTACAACGACGACGTCTTCCGCCAGAACTACGAAAACGCGAAGAACACCTTCCACAGCCGCATAAAGCGCGGGTTTATGGATAACGACCGGAAGCGGTTCGAGGACTACAAGAAAGAGTTCAATGCCTGGGAGATCCACCTGCTCGCCTTGGATTGCTATGCCATGATGGACAAGACCCTGCGTGTTCTTAAGTCGCAGATCGAGGATGTGGACGCTCGGTACTACGCACGCCTTGCACGCGTGACGTCGAACCTCATCGATACGTTTAAGGAGAACGCGGACGTACTTGCGTCGGAGCGACAGGCGACGGTTGAGGATGCGTTCGCAATGCCGCTCATGAGCATCGACGAGCTCAAGGCCTCCATGGACACTCAGATTGCGAACGTGAGCGTGCCCGGCATGTTCAGTGCGCTTATGGGTGCACTTCTCGCAGACGATGCGGAGTGGCTGCAAGAGGACGAGAACAGAATCTGCAGGGCCGTGACGAAGTTCTTCGTCGAGACGGCGTTTGGCGAGTTTGCCAGCCGCTCCATCACCTCGTTCCTCAAGGACAAGTATGACACGGACAACAACGAGGAGCTTACCAATCGCGTGTACAGCGACTGGATGGTAAAGCTCAAGGAACGCGCTCGTCCCCTGTTCCACTTCAACGGCACCGTGTGGAGCGAGGATCAGGCCTCTACCATGGCGTTCCTCTCTGTCCCAGATACGTCTGAGCCCGTCCGCAAGGCAGCCGAGAGGCTCAATGCGGTGGATGAGGACTACAAGATCAAGGTGAGTGCGCTTACGGATCGCATCTACGTAATGTCGTGCTCTGCGGCGTTGCCTCTTTCGGCCTACAACAACTGCAATGAGTACGAGAACTCCTACTTTGAGGTGACGCCCGTTCCCGGCACACATTTCTATGAGGGCAAGCCAATACCGGGCATGGTGTTTGACGATTGGCGCAAGCTTCCGCCGCTGACTCCGCAGAGCTTGGTGCGTCTTGACATGGTTCCGCACCAAGTGCGGGAAAACGTAATGGCAGCCCGCGAGCTCTTTGATCGGGCGGAAGCCGCCGGATTGTTTGACTCCACGCGCAGGATCCTCAAGCCGACGGACGAGTCGCTCGAAGCGTTGAGGAATGCCGTCGCAACGTGCGAGCAGCTTGTTGGGCAGCTACAGCGTCCCAATCAAATTGCCGACGCCCAACAGGCGCTGTCTGCGCTTGATGCCGCGTCCAATCTGCAAATGGAGTACAGCGGCTCGAGCTTCATGGACGACGGACCAACCGATCCAGAGGTCAAGCGTCGCATGTTCGTGGACCACTTCGTATATGCCCCGGCCTATCAGATTCTGGTTAGCCAGATACTCGATCAGATTGACGAGGTGCGCAACGCAGCAGCCGCCGCGAAGAAGGCGCTCGAGGATCGCATCCAAGCCGTGGGCGTTGGAAACCAGGACGCGGCCGACTTCTGCGAGGCACTCTTCACAGGCGTCATTTCCTATGGAGGACGTTTGGTAATCTACCATCGCATTGAGCATGGCATTACTACCGACATCACGCTCTCGAAGTTCGGCCCGGAGTTCCCCTATGGCAGGATTCCCATCTACCAGGCTTTCCTCAACTACAAGGAGCTCGATCCCGCCGACAAGGCTGCCATAAAGAAGAAGGTTGAGGATCTGTACAATGCGGACTCGCCCCAGATAATCGAAACGGGAACCACGTTGAAGGGCAATATCGACGAAAACCGTATTAACGCTTGGGCGCAGATTGCCAACACCTTCCCCGAGAGTGCCGAGATATTGGAGTTCGTGGGTACGTTTAACGACAAGTTCAGACTGTTCTGCATGGAAAACGGAATCTAGGTGCCAAGAGGGGTAGCCGAAACAAAGACTGGTGGCATCGATGATGTGCGCAACGTCGGTGCCACCGTTGAAGGCGGGTAGATTTAATATGAGTGCGGAAATAACGACTGCGGAGCTCATCGAGTACTACGCAAGGAGACTCGAAAGCATAGACAGGGACTCGTTGGGTGCTGTTCATGGGAAAGAGCCCTATTTCCCTATGCTCGTGCTCTTTTTGGGCGAAGAATCGATGAAGGGCTATGAATCGATTTCTCGCAACCTGCTGCTGGCTTGGCCACAGTTTAGGGAGGAGCTCAAGTTCATAGGCGTAAAGAGCCCTAGTGAGTCGCCGGAATTCGTGAAGCTCGAGCATGGGCAGCAATCGCCCATGACCACCGATGAGGTAGCAAAGGTTCTTGACGAACTTGACGATGCACGCAATCACTTTAAGGACTACACCAGTGACCTCCTGTACTATGTGCTCGACGCCACGTCAATTCAAACGGCTGAGGATTTGCACGCATGGATAAGCACCATCGAGGCCGTAAAGGACGAGCTGGACATCTACGAGAACGACATCATGCAGATGCTTTTCGTCCTGTTTGACGAGGGCAAGCGCAGGCGTCGCCAATCCAGGCGCATTCGCAATGCCATGAGCGAATACTGCGAAGGCGGAGCCAATGAGCGATACAGGATGTTCCTTCTAAGCAACCGCCTGAGTACGAGCAAGCTCCTGCACGGCTGGGACAGCCACTATCGCATATGCGCCTCTTTGATGGCACTCTCCAACAACGACGACACGAACATAGCGGACACGCTGTTCCATGACGGCGTAGCCACCGTGAGCTACGTGCACGACGAGAAGCCGGTAAACGACATTGGCCAGGTTGTTGTGAGGTCGTTGGTGGACTACTTGGGCGGCGACGACGAGATATCGTACGTGCTCGACTTTGAGGACATGAGCCTGGCTCAGCGCCTGGGCTTCAACGACCATGGGACCTTGTCCCTGCTTGACGACTATGTGGAAAAGCAATTGGTACCTTTGCTGCCGACGCCGGAGCAGATAAACCTCTTCCCCCGCTGGACGAGTGACGACTTTGGCGACATTAGCGGCTATGCTGCCGACGATCTTGACAATCTCACCATGGGAACGTGGAGCGCCGTTCTTGAGGGGCTCGTGAATGGCATACTCGAGCGCGTCCGCACCGATGGCATGCGTCGCAAGCAGTGGTCTGACGAATACAAGCGCATGCTCAGCGAGGAGTTCAAGGTTGGTGAGCTCGT
This sequence comes from Atopobiaceae bacterium, assembly GCA_017545665.1. GTDB lineage: Bacteria > Actinomycetota > Coriobacteriia > Coriobacteriales > Atopobiaceae > RUG440. The sequence continues at coordinate 76,425 of JAFWKQ010000034.1, read as the reverse complement.
GTCGCTGGCACTTCATTCGGACGATATTCGCAAGATGTTCAGGAATGCCAGCGAACCGACGGCAACTGGCAACGTGCTCGAATACGCCAAGCGTAAGATGCGCGTGCTATTGTCTTCAAACAAGGAGATTGCGGAACTGTTTGCGGATGCCATTGACGACCAAGCACGATACTCGAACGAGTTCAGGGAAGTGTGGAAGGAACTGTGCAGGTCCACCCTTGAGCTGCACGAGGTCCACGACACCAATCTGGTTGCGTTCTATCAGGGAAAGGTGCGCAACTATTTGGACAGGCATGGGTTCGAGCTCAAGCGCAGCTTTAGAGACGTGTCGTCGTTGGACGAGCTTCGCAAGTTCCTCTTTGACGCAATTGACGACATCATCCAAAGCGATCCCGTGTTTACGGCATCGTATGAGGACGAGCAGGAGAGCAGGCTGAGTCGCGACGTCCACGCGCAAACCGCACAGCAGTACATTCGACAAAAGCTCACCGGCGAAAACTTGGAGACGTATTTGCAGGTAAACCTCTCCTTGAACTCCACGCCACTTAAGTCGGTGCTGCTGAAGGAGGGAACCAAGCTCAGCGAGAACCTCAAGCACGACCTCTCGCCCTCCACCTATTACTACGACACGGGTTACGGCAATGCGGTTGAGGTTTTGAACGTGCACGACGTGTTGTCCCAGAACATCCTTACCGACGAGGGAAGGTGATCGCATGCGATTTGAATACGCGCCCTATGACGGGGTGTTCTACGCAACGAACCTGCACAGGGACTCCCGGACGCGAAAGCTGGCGTGGGAGCATCCTGCGGGAATGGAAACGCTTGTAGTCCAGACTCCCTTTGGAACTCCCGCAATGGGCTTGCTCGATCCCGACGAGTCGGGCAGCTCCGCCCTCGTGAGCGCTTGCAACCAAAACGAACCGGTAGTTGGTAGCTACACGGAAGTCATGGAAGGCGTCTATGCGCGCATTGTGCCCGCCACCGAGATCGGCGGTTGCCCGCTTAACGGCGAGGCCTGCACGTATACGGTGTTCGCCCTCCAGCGCCTGGGAGATACCTACAAAGTCTTCGAGTCACGCACAAAGGGCATGATTCGCGCGTGGCAAGACATTCCCGTAGAGATACACGTGCAGTTGCAAAAGGTCACGCGCGTGCAGGGGCGTTTTCGCAAGCAAACGGTGGACACGGGCTTTTGGCGCATGAGCTTCTCTCGCTCCGTCGGGGAGGGCTACACCACAGGTGACTTGTACTATCGCGTGGGCAACATAGAGGTGCCTCTTACGCAGGACGCCATTGACTATGCGGTTGGGCATGACGGCATATACGTAAAGACGGACAAGAGGATCGAAGTGCTTTCGCGAAATGCGGGCATCCGACTGGTGTAACGAATAGGAGTAGGGTGATTATGTACAAGATTGTGTGTCCTTATTGCTTTGAAGAGATGAATGATGATCAGGTGTGCTTTAGGTCGGAACGGGTTCTTTCTCCCATGGATGCTCCCATACCCGACGACTACGACGATACGGAAGACTTCATTGCCCGCTATCGCGGTGCCGACAAGGACGCGATTCTAAACAAGATCCAGGAGTGGGAGTTCTTCCAGGAAAGGGAGGATCCCATATACACCAGCTGGTGGGAGAGGTATGACGGGACAACCGAGAACAACCCTGCCGACGACCTCTTGGGGGTGAAGGCCTACCATAGGTGCGTCATTGACCCAAACAAGGCCTATCACACAAACTACCTCAAGAAGCAACCGGACGGCAGCTGGTTTATTCGTGACCACGATGGCATGGTTACGCAAATCGAGCTCAAGACGGGGGAGCGTTGCGGACGGCGCGTATGCAGGCATTGCCACAATCCGCTGCCCGACAACTACGGCAAGAGCCCGGTTAAGTTCGCCTCCATTATTGGCATTACCGGCGCCGGCAAAACCGTGTACCTCTCGCAGCTTTTGCGCAACATGAAGACCTACACCGCGAAGGTTGGCCTGACCGCCATCGTAAAGAACAGCAGCACGGTTACCTTCTTGGAGAACAATCGCATTGAGGCGGGCAAGCCGCTTCCGGGATCGACTCCCGCCAAGCGTCTGCAGCAGCCGCTGTTCTATGAGCTGGTTCACGGCACGCATGACGGAAGAAAGGTTACCGAGACGTTCGTGCTCTACGACGTGGCCGGCGAGGTGTTTAAGGATGCCCAGATGGTAAAGGGTTTTGCACCGTTTATTGGCCATTCCGACGGTTTGATTCTCCTAATTGACCCCATGCAGTTCGAGGCGGTGAGCATGGGCGTCCAGGGTGGGCAGACGCTCCTCGACGCCTCGCAGGCACTCGGGGCCATCCACGGCATCATTGAGGGGTCGGTCGATCAGCTCTGCGATGTTCCCTGCGCGGTGTGCATATCCAAGGTCGATACGGAGGCAGTGCAAAACGTGCTCAGCCCCACGCTTGCCTCCATGCTCCTGGAGGACGTCTCTGGCGTACGCGCGCCAAATCGCCTATATAGGCCCATCTTCAACGCGCAACAATACAATCCCATCGTACGCGAGCTCAACGACTGGGTTGGCAGCAACGAGATCGAGCTCGCCCAGCACCTTGCCGACAATTACAGCACGTATTCGTACTTTGCCTTTACCGCACTTGGGTGCAATGTGACCACGGGCGTCGTGAACGGGATTGAAACGCAGTATCCCGAGGGTCCAATTGTTCCCAGACGCGTGGAGGAACCGCTTTTGTGGCTCTTCCACAGGTTGGGCTACATCGATACGAACGAGCGTCTTTTTGAGCCAGGAAAAGCTCCGGTGATATGCCCAATGTGCCAAAGTGAGGATACTGACGAGCTTCCCGAGGGATCCACCATCACCACGGGGTCGTTCATCTTCAAAAAGCAGGAGCCGGTTAACCGCGAGTGCCTTGCATGTGGTTACAAGTGGTATCACACGCCCGAAGAGTGAGTCAATCAAGATGCAGGATAGCCTAAAAGGGGAGTAGTCATATGACGAACGAATACTTTCAATGCTGCTATACGAACGCTGAGGTGAACCTTGGCGGAACGGTGAGCTCTGGCTGGCAGGCTGTTGCGGTGAGTCCTGGCATTCCGTCGGACGTTCTTGGCACTTGCACCAAACTGCAGAACGTCAACTCAACGATTCAGGGTGCCATGACCGACGAGCAGGGCAACGTGTTGGACCTTTATGAGCTATATGGCGACGGCGCGTACGTGTATGCCATTCGAAGTAAGTATGGCCTGCTTGACAGGCTTGGACGTGCGAACATGTTCTCGCATGCTCTTATCTTTGACTTCCAGAAGAGCGGCTCCATAACCGATCCTAACGTGTTCCTTGGGCTCTCAAGCGAAAACTTCAAGGGAAGCCAGGAAGAAGCCGAGGCGCTTAAGCCGCCACTTGCAAGAGAGACGCCCCTGGACATCGATGCTGCCATGGCAAAGGCCGGCATAAGTCACGAATCCTACCTTGCGCTCGTGCGTTGCGTGTAGGCGAAGACGACGGAACGCGGGTTTAGCAAGCCTTTGTACGTGCAATACGATGGTACCGATGACCATATGCGAAGCATTCTGTATTGCATCTATTGGGGCATACCGTACTTCCTTCGCAAGCGCTTGAGCGTGGCGTCCGCCCCTTCCAACGGTGCCGAGACCAAGACGTTGGTATTTAGCGTAAACGCGACGTCAAAGCCCTTCTACATTGATCCAAGGACTGGCCAGAGCAACGTGCTCAACAAGCGCCTTGAGCGTAAGATCAACCGCTATGGCTTTGCCGACTACGCCGTGATTCACTTGTATGACCTGGATGAGGACGCATACTTTGAGCAGCTGGAGCAAACCGCCATGGAGCTCGGTGACCAAACGGCATCCGACCCTCTTGTGCTCAAGATCGCCCACACCCTTATTGTGCAGCCAGACGTGAGCGACTTGGATGACGCCACGCTGGAGGAGCGGCTGAGCGACGTTTTGCGTTCGCGCCCCTTGGGTTCCGAGCGTATGGATTCCTATATCGTGGCTTTGATGACCGAGATCGTTCGTCGCAGCATGGTGCTTACGGAGGAGAGCGAGGCGTATCTTGCCGACAAAGTAGCCGCTACGAAGCTGGACGAGCTTGAGAACATAGACGAGCAGTATCGCATTCAGCGCTTTAGTGCGCTTCCGGTTGAGGATGCGGCGCAGAGTTTGGCGCGCTTGGACAAGTCGATGCGCGCGCGGTATCGCAACAGGCTCAAGCAGACGCATAAGGGCGCCCAAATACTGGATTGTTACTATGCAGACATCGTCTTGCCTTCGCATGAACCCTCTTGGGAGCTTGCAAACAAGGGCTTGGATGCCGTGAGCGAGCTACCCTATTGCGAGCGCATGGTTAGTCGTGTGGACGACATGGCCAATGGGCTATATGGGGATGCGCTCAAAGACATCTCTGCCATAGTTCCGAACTTCGAGAGCTATATGCTACTTATGAAGCGCCTATATGGGGAGAGCAATCCCGAGATGGTGCCCATCCGTCGCAAGGATGCTCTGCGTGCATACTGGAATTGCGTGGATATTGCCACGTTTGATTTCAATGCATTGCAGACGTACCTGGACATGGCCGATGAATCGCAGCGCTGCAAGATGATTACGGACATTGCCTATCTTGGGCGCAAGCTGGACGGGGCCATTTCCGAGGAGGACTTCTTTGGCGACACATTCGAGTTCTTCCAGAGGAACGAGTCTTCGTTCGCAGCCGAGCCTCTGGGCGCGGAAGGCATGAGTGAGCGCGAGCTAGCTATAGAGAAGCTTTGCGCGTATGCAAAAGAATGCTATACGGGCGACGATCGTTACTTTGCGGATTGGCTCAAAATCGCTGCGAACGCAAAGTCAGCGGACATGCTGAGCGTAGTGGCGGAAGTGCGTCGCACGCTATATGAGGGAGACGCCAACGAGCTGGTTCAATGCTACGGGGAACTGCATAGGCACTGGGGCATTGGCGCTACGAAAGAGACGGTAGTGGAGGTTGCGGAACTCGTTTGTGCCTGCAGCATCGAACGCGAGAGGCACGACCAAGAGTACGTGACCCCAATTGACGTATGGCTGATCGTGGGTGGCGACCTCTGCTCGCGGAGCACTTTCGAGATATTTGACGAGTTCAACGACTTGCGAGTGCTGATGCTCGATGACCCAACGGAGGCGGTGCTGCATTCCAAGCTGTTGCAGAAGGAATCGTATGTGGCATCTGCAAAGCAGTATGTAAGCTCGCGTGACATTGGAACGAGGGAAACCAAAAGCATCGTAAAGGAATGGCTTGCCATTTTGCGTCCGAAAAAAAAGAAGGGCGGCGGCTTTGGCTTTGGGCAGCGAAGAAGGGAAGCCGAAGTTGACGCGCCGCTGCCGAGCGCGCAAACGCAAGACCAGGAGCAAGAGGCTCCGCAGCAGCGAGGTCGAGACGACGAACCTGCGACGCCGAGAAAAAATGAGCCCAAGCAGAAGAAAGGCATCTTCTCAAGAGTCTCAAGAGTGTTTGGAGGAGGCCGTTGATACTCGACGGTTATATTGCAAAGGAGTACACGGAGACCGAGATGTATTACAGTCTCGTGTACGGTAATGGCCTTTACAGGTGGACAGGGGAGACCGTAGAGGACCCGGTGGGTGGCGCGAATGGCCAAAAGGAGGCGTGTCCTCTTTTGCAGAACGCGATTACCGGCGAGCGTTTCTTCGCCCGGCGGTTGCGCTGCTTTACAAATGAGATCGGCCGGTATCGTGCGCAAATACTCAGGCCTCCTGCAATCGACTCGATTCTTTGGCCAAGCGATCTTGTGGAACTGCACGAGTACCAGGAGGGCTTTTTGGCCTACGTCCACAACCAATATACCGACATGCCAAAAGAGCCTGTCCAACTGGGCGGCGCATATGCGCTCTTGTTTCCCTATGGGGACTATCCCAAAATCCTCAGAGCGGAAGTGGTGTACGGTGCCATGCAAGAGCCTTCGTGGAAGGAGGAGTCCGTACGCACGCTTGCGGTTGAGGCGGTTCGCACCATTCACAACCTCAACCTTTGTGGATACTCCTATTTGGACATGAGCCTTTCTCGGATGTTTGTAAACGCCCGGGGAAACGTGTTGTTGGACTACTCCAATCTTGTGTATAGCATCGATGGCTTGCGAGGCACGAATGACTTGTGGGCTTGTGCCCCTGAGCAGGGAGAATATCCGGTTGAGTTCATGGAACCTGCCTACGTTCAGGGATTGGTGGACCGCATGGACTTCCATACGCAAAACTATGCGCTCGCCGCCTTCTTGTTCTATGTGTTGTATGGGAACTACGCCTATGACGGCAGGTTGCTCATTGGCGAGACCGACGATTCGCTGATCCAGCACTATGACAAGTTCCGCAAATACCATCAGATGCCAGTTTTCATTTTTGACGAAAACGACTCCAGAAACACGCTTGGCCTCTTTGCGGAAGACGAGGCGATCATATCGCTATGGAAAGAGAGCCCCGAGCAGGTAAAGGAGCTGTTTGCGTATACGCTTGCGGAGAAAAATGCCAAGAGGGAGAACGATACCTGCAATCCGTCACCGAGGACGTGGTTGCGCGTGTTCAAAGAAGTCGGATGGCTGGACGAACGAGAGGAAGATGCGGCGTGAGTCTTGTAGATGACATTCGCAATGATCTGGTCGAATACGCGGGATTGGAAGATGACTCGCCGACAGACCTTGATGTGGCGATGCAGCGCATTGTGTCTGAGCACGGAGCCGAGGCGATGTTGGACGAGGATCGGTTTCGCGTGCTCATGGGGGAGTGTGGGGTAAGCGAGCTCGATATACGCAAGGCATTGCTGTTGGCAAAGGTAGATGGCTTTGGCGAGCTCGTAACCAATAGCGGATTCTGCGCCCAAGCCGATCTGGACCGCTTTGCGTCTAATGCAGAGCTGCAGTCTGGACTCAATAGGTACGAGATCGTTAGATTCCTGCGAGCGTTCTCGCTGGCTGCGGGTATCGCATACGAATATGGGGAGCCATCTCCGCCATCTGACTCGCTTGTGCAGGAACGCGCGTTCGTGGTCCCAGAGTCGCTTTACAACAATGAGCTCCAGAGCTTTGGCAATAGTCTGGGGAAGGCTGTGTATAACGGATCGCCCCTGCTGGAGCTGGATTTTAAACCCATCGAACCGCTTGTGGAGATGGGCATTCCCTTGGCAAAGCATTATATGGGGTATTGTCTGCTCCATGGGTCCGATGATGCCTCAACCCAAAATACCGGCATCACGCTCCTTTCGGAGGCAGCCGCGGCGGGCAACACCCAAGCAATGGCGGAGCTTGGAGACTATTACTACTGCCTGGGAACTGGTTCGTGGACTCAAGCGTATGAGTGCTACACGGGTCTTGGCGCCCTTGCGTTGAGCTCGGAGCGACAAACGAACATACTTACCATCCTAAACCGCAAGAGCGCCAACTCAAAAACGCTCATATTGAGTGCTGGTATGCTTGCGCTCATGCTCTTGGCTGCGCTATTTGGGTTTGGGGCAAACATCGTGCTTGGCATTCTGTTTTCCTTGGCCAGCGCTGCGGTGTTGGCACTTGGGTTCATGCACTTTCGCAAGTCACCTTATGACGATGTGTACGTATTTCCTGTTGCCATATTCGTCCTTTGGACCATATCGATGGCAATAAGCTCATTGATCTAACGGGAAGGGTATTATGCAGCTTTTAAATATGGCAAGGCGTGGGGTGTTGTTTGGTGCCAACGCACTTGTGGTACTCATAATGATGCTGGGACACATGGAGCCCATTGGGGCATTGCGCGTGTGCGTAGTACTGGCGGCGGCAGGGTTCCTTCTTGTGTATAAGGGGAAGGCCAGCTGCGTGATGGAGGACATCGCCACATATGTGTGCGTGGACCTGGTGGCATATGTTGCCCTGTGGTTCGATAAGATAATCGCGGCCTACGATGCCAAGGCAATCGGCACGATGTTCGAAAAGATTTCGACGAACGACTTTGGCATCCTTCTGATGATTGGCGTGGGTCTCCTAATTGCTGGCTTCATATGGAAACCTTGGCTGATGGGCGTCGGTGGCGGATGCGTTGGATCGGCCCTCGTTTTGGGCACGTTCGCCACGGGTGGATTCAAGCACATTGAGTTTGCGGGAAATGGCAAGATCGTTTTCACCGTGTACGTTTTTAGCGCCGCGTTCTGGACCCTTTGCCTGTATATGAGCGAGATGCTTCAACCCAAACGCAAGACGCTCGATAAGATCTTGTCTCTTATTGTGCTTGCGGTTTCGGTATTCATTGCAGTTGGGTGCTCGGCCTACACGAATGCCATAGCGCCTGAGATCGCTAAGAACATGTATGCCCTTCCAGTGGAGGGCTTCGCGTGGTGGCGCGTACTTGTGTGTGCCATCGTGCTGGGGGGCATGGCATATGCTCTTTCGAACCGAAGGAGCACAGGGGCCATATGGTGGAGCACGGATTCCATTGTGCTGTTTGGTTGCATCGTACTGGTGCTTGGCATACGAGTGCTCATGGATTACTACTTCATCTTTAGCTGGGCCTTCATGCTGGCTCTCGTGGTGGCGGTGTACAGATGCATATTCAACGAAAAGTCCGGCAAGACGACGTTTGGCTTCGACACCCTCACATGCTTTGCGGTGGAGCTTGTGGTTTTCATCGTGCTTTCGAGCATGCTCGGTTCAGGCCTTGTACCCTCGGCCATTGTTACCTGCGTAATCCTTTTGGCCGCATATGTGCTTAGGGACAAGAGGGGGAAGTACCTTGCGAATGCCAATGTATGGGTGTTTTTAGTCGTCGCGTTTGTGGTGGAAGCCGTTGCATGGCTGGGCGTGCGGCACAACTTGGCGATTGAGTATGTGCGGATGGCTGCAATACTCGTGTTTGGCATTGCCACGCTCTTGATATTGAACAAGCATCGTGCCGGAGATGTTCCGGCGCCAAGAAAATGGGATACTGTGGTATGTTGCTGCGTCGCTTTGCTCTGCGTGCTATCGATGCACACCAGCGTGAACGTTAAGACTACGCCTGCCGCTGACAACGTAAAGACGACGCTTTCCGCCGCAAGAGAGAGCAATCCCATAACGGGGGCGACGTACGAGTGGGTAAATGCCTTTGGAGAGGTAGTGGCGCCAAAGACGCCTCTTCCCGTTGGCGAGTCCAACTTACCCATACAGGCCGATCACCTTGTTGTGCGTGCAACAGACTCTGCGGGAGCAACAATTCGATACGACTATTACTACGCCTCATGGATGCACAACTTCGCGGGGTCGCGACAGCAGGTGGCCGATGCGGCTGCCGCTGCCGCTGCGAGTAAGGAGAACAAAAAATAACCTCCTGTGCAAGTTGCTGGACAGAAGAATACGTTGTACAACAGATTATGTTCGCAGCTTGATATATTGATGCGCAGCGGAACACACCAGCCCAGATGCACATAAAGTATTTCAAAGTGTTCTGCGAAGAATGGTAACTCGAACGCTGTTCAGGCGAAGGAGGTATCTCATGGGATTTGGCTCTACGGGTGGAAGCGCACAACGGCAAAACAGCGGCGGTGGCTTTTCCAGCGGAGGTGGCGGCTACCAGGGCGGTGGCGGCTACCAGGGCGGTGGCGGCGGCATGGTGTGCCCAAGCTGCGGAAGCACCAACTGCAGGGCGTCGCTCAGGAAGTCCGGCGACAACCTGTATATGACAAAGCGTCCGAACGCGAAGTCTGGTCTCCTAGGGTTTGCGCTCAACGGCCTTAACATGCGGCGCAACCATTACGCATCGTATGGTGTCTGCAATAACTGCGGGCACTCCTGGAAGATTGGCAGGACAGGAAGAGGCGGAGGCGGCGGTGGCGCGAGTGATCATAGCGGAGGCGTGGTTGCAATAGAAATAGCGCTGCGAATCGTGATTTTCATGGCGCTTGCGGCCGTCAACTATGCATTTCTCCCACATTGGTCCGAAACATACGTAATTTGCGTGGTCATAAGTCTCGTTGCATTCGTAAGCATAATCACGGGATTCATATCCAAAGCAATTCTTAGGGTCATTGGTATTTGGTGATAGTGAAGATGGGAGTTGGCCATGGGTTTCGGCTATTCGGGTGGCGGAATGCCGCAGCAAAGTGGCGGCGGTTTTTCTGGGGGCTACTCTGGGGGCAGTTCTGGTGGCGGGAATGGCATGAATGGAGGCGGATCTGGTCGTCAGAGTGGCGGTGGCGGCTACCAGGGCGGTGGCGGCGGCATGGTGTGCCCAAGCTGCGGAAGCACCAACTGCAGGGCGTCGCTTAGGAAGTCCGGCAACAACCTGTATATGACAAAGCGGTCGGACGCGAAGTCGGGTCTCCTTGGGTTTGCGCTCAACGGCCTTAACATGCGGCGCAACCATTACGCATCGTATGGTGTCTGCAATAACTGCGGGCACTCCTGGAAGATTGGCCGCGCAAAAACGACGGGATCAACTGGTGCAAGCATATTTGAGTATGTGCTGCGCTTCATTATTGCGTCCATATATATCCTCATAGGGCTGTTTGCTATGGGTATAGCGCAGCGTTCGAAGGATATGTGGGGTTTGCTCTTCGTCATTATCCTTATCGTTCTCTTTTTTGTCGAGCTGATAAAGGGACCCGTGGCAAAGATCGTTGTGCGGGTGATCTCCGAGATATTGGACCTCTGATTTTGCTGAAAAGCTGACAAGGGGACAGGTCACTTGTCAGCTAAGCGTCTGCTCAAGCTGCGCTCGTAGAGGTCCTAAAAGCTACCAAGGGGACAGGTAGGCGGGACAAAGGGGACTGTCCCCTTTGGCCCGCTTTTCCCTTGTCTGGTTCGGTTGGTGCTAGGAACTTGCGCAGCTCTTGTCTCCCGTGTTCATAAAAAGGTCAATCTGCACACAAAACGTGACGTGGAATCGGCCTTGTGTACACTCTTGGTCTCGGAGTGTACACGGAGGCTTTTTAGCGTCGCGTTTTGTGTACAGGTTTCATATTTGATAAGAAGCACGGGCATGGGCGCGGGGCCTTGCCCGCTTGGCGCGCTCAAAGGCTCTCCACGTCCGTAGGATGCGTGGGACGCGCCCGCCCACGACGCGCAGTTAATGGCAACGACGTAGGGGGGGGCAAGGTGCCGCAGGAGAAATGACGAGAAAGATGATTAACCCACGGAATTGGCGATAAGGCGAAAGCGACCGGGCGGGCCAAGCGCCTCTCGTTTGCTTTCTGTAAGTATGCGCATACTGCCAGCAGCGTTTCCGCTAAAACTGTTATACAATCTCGTGACAAGGGACTTCATCTCTATCAGAAGGGAAAGTTATGCTAAAGAACAAGATCGTTGCCGTTGGCCTAACCGCTGCACTCACCATGTCCGCTGGACTTGTGGCTTGCGGAAACCAGCCTGCCGCCAGCTCAGAGTCCAAGGCTAGTTCAAGTGCGGCCGAACAGGCAAAGGAAGCTGCCGAAGCCGCCAAGATTCTCTATTGGCAGGGTACGACTTCCGACGGCCAGGAGGTCGTGTACTCAAACGACGAGAACACCAAAACGGCGTCTTTGGTGATTGTTAAGAGCGACGCTTCTGATGGCCAGGCATGGTCCGGAAAGACCATAGAAGCCGACAACAAGATCACCATTAAGGATGATTCGACCAGCAAGGCCATAACCTATACCGTAGTGGAAACCGCTCCCGACGGCACCTCCCTTAAGGTCAATATTGAGGGCTACGGCGACGTCAACATGAAGCCGATTACCCAGGGCGAGTTTAGCAAGGCGGCCGAGGGCTATATCACTGCTGCCGCCGCTGAGGCCGCTGCCGAGGCAGCCGACGCCATCTCCAAGACCACCATGTACTGGGAGGGCACGCTCTCCAACGGTTCGACTGTCAACTACATGGATGACGCCGAAAACAAGGAAGCCACCCTTTCCGTAACCAACGCAGACTTGTCTGATGTCAAGGCGTGGTCTGGCAAGGTCACGGTGGAGAATGGCAAGTCTACCATCACGGACGGCGAGTCGAAGAAGACCATCACCTTTACCGTGGTGTCCTCTGACGACAAGGGCGGCTCGCAGAAGCTTAACATAGATGGCTACGGCGAGGTTGAGCTTAAGCCTGTAACTGGCGGCGATGTTGCTAATCAGGCCGAACAGTTTATTAACGAAGTGTCAAAGGAAGCCAAGTAAGATAGTTGCCTAGCAGAGCCATTCGCTTTAGTGCATAGCGCAAACTATGGAGAGAAGGGCGTTGAGACCAGCAACGGTTTCGCGCCCTTCTTTGCTGTATTTACAGAATGCTAAATGCAAACACGGCTTCCGCAAATAGCTGACAAGCAAACAAGCAAACAAGCCACAGGCCGCTTGTCGGCTATTTTGATTGCCTATACTTGGGTTGTGGCATTCGGCTGGGAAAGGGCTGGGCATGAAGGTAAGGTATTGTCTTCTGGCAATGGTTGTCGTGTGTGTGGTTGCGCTTGTTGGTTGTGGAGGAGCGCCCGCCCAGGAGCCGACGGAACAGCCCATGCGCGAGCAGGCGAGCGGCGCGTCGAGTTCCGCCGCGTCTTCTAAAAAAGACGCGCAAGACGTTGCGGCAACCCACGCCCTGGTGCCGCTGCGTGTTGAGGGCACGCGGCTGGTAAACAACGAGGGCAAGACTGTGCAGCTCAAGGGAATCTCGACGCATGGGCTGTCGTGGTTTCCGCAGTACGTGAACGCCGAGCTCTTTGGCGAGTTGGCGCGCGATTGGGGCGCCAACACCGTGAGGCTCGCCATGTACACGGCTGAGAGCGGCGGATACTGCACGGACGGAAACAAGGAGCAGCTCCGCCAGCTTGTGCTCGATGGCGTTGGGTACGCAACCGACGCGGGCCTCTACGCAATTGTGGACTGGCACATACTCTCCGACAACAACCCGCTCGACCATGCCGACGAGGCACAGGAATTCTTCGCGAACGTGTCTGCTGCACTTGCCGACCACACCAACGTGCTGTACGAGATTTGCAACGAGCCCAACGGTTCCACGAGCTGGGCGGACGTGAAGGCCTATGCCGAGCGCATCATTCCCGTGATTCGTGCGAACAACCCTGACGCCGTAATTCTGGTGGGAACGCCCGAGTGGTCCCAGCGCATCGACCAGGCCGCCGCAGACCCGCTGGCCGACAAGAACGTCATGTACACGCTGCACTTCTACGCGGCGACCCACAAGGACGACCTGCGCAATCGTCTGAGGGAGGTGCATGCGAGCGGCCTTCCCGTGTTCGTGAGCGAGTTTGGCATATGCGACGCAAGCGGTAATGGTGATATCGACGAGCAGTCGGCTGCGGCGTGGATCGATGCCATGGACGAGCTGGGCGTGAGCTATGTGATGTGGAACTTGTCGAACAAGGACGAGTCATCGTCTGCCATTTCCGCCGCGTGCTCCAAGGTGTCGGGGTTCGTTGACGACGATCTGAGCTTCGCGGGACGCTGGCTTCGCGCCACGCTGCTGGGCGACGATTCGCGGCTGCCCAAATCAGAGCAGCCTGCCGTGCGGGAGCCGGGGTCCTTCTCGTATGCACTTAAGGAGAAGAACTCGTGGCCGGCGGACGGAAAGTACGAGGTGCGGGGCACTACGCTGGTGATTTCCAACGAAAGCTACAACGGGCGGATTGCCGCTGGCGGTACCCTGAGCGACGTCGGCTTCCAGCTGAAGAGCTAACAAGTGGGCCAAAGGGGACAGTCCCCTTTGGCCCCAAAATAAGCTGAAAGAGACAAAGGGGACTGTCCCCTTTGTCCCGCTTTTAAGAGCCTACGCGATTCCCTGCTCCTTGAGGGCATCCACCACGAGCACGTCTGCCGGCAGCCAGTTGACGGAATCGATCTCGCTGGCCCGGAGCCATTTGGCCGCCTCGTGCTCGAGCAGGCGAGGGGTGCCTTCCGCAATGGAGCAGAGGTAGCTACCCATCTCTAGGTGGAATTCGGGGTAGTCGTACGAGATGCTAACCACGTGGCGGTCGATGGCGATCGTCATGCCAAGCTCTTCCGTAATCTCGCGCACGAGAGCCTGCTCGGGAGTCTCGCCAGGCTCTATCTTTCCGCCTGGAAACTCCCAGCCGTCCTTGTAGTCGCCATAGCCGCGCTGTGTGGCAAAGATCTTGTCGCCTTTTTTGATGATTGCGGCTACGACGTGGTAGGTCTTCATGCGGCGCTCCCCACTGAACTTCTTGAGCGGATTGTTCGACTGTGCATTGTAGGCGATTTTGGGTGAGAAGGGCGAGTGCTTGCCCAACGGCGAACAACAGCGGGAGACGGCCTGCGCGCGGTCGGCTTGAGTGTGACGGCGATGCGCGATGCGCCCTCGCTGACGGTTTGGGCGAGCGTATAAAAAACAATCTGCACACAAAACGCGACGCGAAAGCGGACCTGTGTGCACTCCGAGGCCGAGAGTGTACACAAGGCCCTTTTTGCGTCGCGTTTTGTGTGCAGATTTCATATTTGATTCGAGGCGGCGCATGGGCCACTCGCTGCCACACTCTCGCAAATCGTGCGGCCGAGTATTGGCTGGCAGTGATGGCATTTATCGCGTGTGCGCTCGTGCTCGTCGGCTGCCGGTTTTTGAATCCAGCAGGGCGACGGGGCGCTTGCTTGCCATTGTGCGGCTTTGCGAAGCCATGCTGGAGCTACCCGCGCAGGATGCCTATGAACCGCCAGAGCACGCGCGCGGTGGCGCCCCACACCACGGGGTGGGTTTCTGCGTAGAACGGAACGGTGCTGGATGGCGTGCGCCAGGAATACTCCCTGCCGCCTGGGACCAACTCCCAAGGAAAGTTGGCAGGGTACGACGGTTGCATACGCACGTCGTAGAGCTGCGGCTCATGGCTCATGAGCCAACAGAGGGACAGCGAAAAGGTGTGGTCTACTTCGTCGGCCGAGAAACCTCCCTCGTAGCCACTTAGCTTTCCCACGAACACGTGGAGTGGCATGCCGCCCGGCCCCGACTCCGCTCCCATCGACCCCAACACTTCGATTTGGGTGGGAGAGACGAGCAGCTCCTCACACGTTTCGCGCACCGCGGCCTCACGTGGCGTTTCCCCGTGCTCAATGCCCCCGCCCGGCAGACAAACCTCACCAGGTTGCACGGAAAGCGACTTTGCTCGCACCTCGAGCAGAACCTCGATGCCAGAAGGACCCTCGAACAGCGGAATGAGTACCGCTGCCTCACGTGGCATGTTCCCATTGGCGTGGTGAGCCCTAAGACGATTCTCTATTTGCTCAAACTGCATGGTTACCCTCTTGCTCGGTGCCTTTGGCTGATTTGCCTACTGTTGACGTGCTATGGCGAGACAAGTATATGCATGACACGCCTCGGGAGCGGCCACAATGCTCGACTTTGTTGGCACAGTTGGGTCGTCGCGTTTTAGAGCTTGAGGACACTTGACTCCGAGAAGAGCTTGTGCGATGCGGAAGAACAGGCATTGCACCAGGCGTGAGCAACACGCCCAGTGAACCGGGGGAAAGCGAACATCGCGTCTGTAAGATGCCTGATGTGACGGCTATGCTTCTGCGGGCGGCGGACATCTGGTCCGCACGAGCGAAAGGATTCGAGGCTGACGGGGAAGAGACGAGGGAGTGCGTGCCTAAAATTGTTTTTCAACGGCTATAACACCTACGGGGGACGCAGCCTCGTTCCTGCAGCGCTCTTCCGTCTCGCCATCTGGGCGTTCGCGACGCAAGCGGCAGCACGCCCCAACCAGACGTTGTCGCGCAGAATCCCAGCAGACGCTGTCGCGCAGAACAGGCGACACCCCAGAAGGACGTATGACGCTGCCTTTGCCGCATCGACGGCACAGGACACCTTATGGCGGAAAAGCGGGCCTCAGAATGGCTCTGGAGAGTTTGCCCAGCTAGACGGGTCGTTTTTGTGGGATCCTCCTGCGGGGGCAAGCTGTTGTGGGGTGCGGTGTTCCGCCGGTGGCATAACGAGCCCGGCAAATCCCCAGCTAGGCGGCCTCAAAAGTGGGGCAGCATTCCGCACACGGCGGATACGGCACCAAAAAACGTTGCCTCTGACCTTGTGCTTTGCGGGGCAAGATTGTCCCGTGCGGCCGAAACGCATACAAAAAAACGCCCCGTAATGTGTATGCACTCAGCAAAAACACATGGATAGAATAGAAATTATTCGAGAAATGAGACAATAACGGGACGGATTTTGGGTGCCAGGCGCGCATGCTCGCAGCGCACTCCGCACCCCGTCAGCCCGCGCCGTCCGTCCCCAGTGCGGCGCTCATACGGATGACCTCGGGATTCAACCCAATGAAAAGCATTGTGCGTACCCCATAGCAATATAAACCGGCAACGCAGCGACCTTTTAACTCCTGCGGACAGGCAGAAGGATGTGCATCGGAGTTCAGAGCGTATCAAAAAGTCAACCTAAAAAAGCGTGACACGAAAACGAACATGTGTACACTCCGAGGCAGGTAATGTACACGAAGTCCTTCTTACGTCGCGTTTTGTGTGCAGATTGCATTGTTTATGTAATGAAGTCGCTCGGGGAATGGGACGCTGGGCGCGGGCTGGGTCCGAGCGCGTTGCGGGGGCGCCCGAGATGGGGCATCCGTTGTGGACTGCTGCCCTGTGGCGAGAAGATCCCGTAATGCTGAAGTCAAACGATGCGCTTTGGGCAAAGGCATAGAAGGGGTGAGAAGGGCACGTGACTGCTCGGCCGGTGCGGGACGCCCAATTACGCACAACGCAGTACGGTGCGTAATTTGACGTTCGCGGCGATTAGCCAACTGGGCTTCTTCGAGGAACTATGCACAATGAAATGCGTTGTGCGTAGTTACCAGTTGGCATGCGGCCGTCCGAAAGGTTTTCGCTGGGGCGGGGTGTCTCGAAGTGGCGCACCTATACCTGGCTTAACTACACCGTTGTCTTGCGCCAGTGGTGCGAAAAGGGCGCGCTCCCGACGCCCGCCGCATCGATAGAATGCCAAGCACGTGCCTGCAGAGTCCGCGCGCGGGCGGCGTTCTTCGAAAGGAGGGCGAACATGCCTATACACGAAATTCTTGTTGCACTGTCGGTCGCGGCACTGGCCGCAGACTCGACGACCGTGATCCGACTGCTCGCCAGGCTCGCCCTGGCCGTACGAGGATGGTGGAAGAACCAGGTACGTGTCCTTGGTCAAAAGCGCACGGTCATGCAGGGCGTTTAGCAGTCAACCCCATTGCTCGTTAGGCTACATAGCCTTTCTTCGTGCCTGCTTGAAATAGTTGCGCTTGAAATCGCCCTTGAGACCAAAGTACCGATTGTTCAATTCCTTCGTAATCACCGTGACCGTGCAGGAGGTCCTTCATGTGGAATGGTATGTTGTGCAATTTGTTTTGCTCAAGGTGCGTCTCATAGTCGGAAATAAAAGATGCAATAGAATGTGACTGGTCGTGCAGGACGAGAGTGAGGATGTAGAAGCCTGCTGACATATTCTGAAGGCCTGCTTCGTCACAAAACACGGAGAGAGACGGCAATAGAAGCACCTCCCGATAAAGAAAGTGCCAGGGGATTGCCCCTGGCTCTTGGAACCTCAGCTTACGCCTCGGCAATACATTTATGCCACAACGGAGGTGTACTTATTCCGTTATTTTATGCGACTTGGTGCTCATGGTCTCCAAGTGGGGTCGCCAAATGGCACGGTTATGTATAGTGTCGGATCCTCGCGACAAAGACGACGCCTACATCCCCTAAACACCTTCGTTGTGGTATTCCATTAACTCGCGTTGCGGACCGAAGGGGCCAGGCACGGTTATGCGCCTGCCATTGAAGCTCTAGAGATGGGTGATCGATGATACCGGAGACCAACGAATGGCATACTTATATTTGGTATAACTGTGCCATTTTCCGCAGGATGAAGTTTGTCCACTGCTCGTCCTCCCTTAACGGTTTCCCCTGAAGTATTCGACCAGTATTTCTTTTATGTAGTGGTATCGACGGGCATAGGAATTCTCTACGCGAATGAGCTGGAACCCGTGGCGTTCGCAAATGGCCTCCTTCTTGCGGTCGCGCGCACGTACTGCCTCGTCAGAGATATGCTCCTTGCCGTCGAGCTCTATGGCCAAGACGGGCAGCTCCGACTTGTCGGGTTGTGTCTCGTACACCACAAAGTCGAATCGCCCGCTGTAGAACAGGGATTCAGGAGGCATGTCCTCGTCAAATACGGCTGCAATGGGAACCTCGTGCTGAACGGTATGCTTTGCCCCGGAAACAAAGATGTTGCCCAGCGCGTGATTGAGCAACTCGAGGAATGCATCCTCAGTCTTGGTGCTATATGGCTTTACCCCGAGCGCGCGTGACGAAACCCCACGCGGCGTAACGCGAGACACGCCGTTCGTTCGGACGTATTCCGCAAGCTCATAGATGTCGTCGGTATCCTCGCGTGTGGCGTGCAAACGTTTGAGCGCTTCCCTGTTCGAGACTATGACGAGTTTGTTGCGGGCACGGGAAGTTGCGACGTTAATGAGCTGCCGGTTTTCCGTGAGCCACTTGTATGTTCCCGATGACGTGCGGTTGGTCAGCGCCAGAGAAAAAAGCACAACGTCTTTTTCGTCACCTTGAAATGCGTGCACCGTCCCGCATGTTGCGTTTGCAACGCCCGATCGTTCGAGGGCCTGCTGGATGGTGGCACGCTGGTTTGCGAAGGGAGTTATTACCCCTATGCTCTGTTGGGGATGCTCTTTGGCATAGCGCACGATTTCGTCGGCCTCTGCGGGTGCGGCGTTTTTGATTGAGGTGGGATCGTACTCGACGTCGATGAATTCGAGCGCCTCGGGAAGCTTTCGCCCGGATTTAATCTGAAGCTTGCTTCCGTAATACTTTTTGTTATTGAATTCGATAATGCGCTCGTCGCATCTATAGTGCGCGTGCAACAAGATCTCGTTGCTTATGGAATCGCACGCCAAGAACGTTTTATATACCGAGTTCTCTATGTAGTCGTACTCGTCGCCCACGTTGTAGGCGCGACGCAATGCCATGTTGTCGCTTTTGTCCAGCAAGACAACAGGATTCAGTTGCTGGGGATCGCCAACCAGCAGGAGATTCTTGCCGCGCAGAATGGGAACGAGTGCTGTTGCGGTATCGCATTGGCTCGCCTCGTCGATGATGGTAATGTCAAACGAGGGCTCGGCTGGTCCGAGCAGGCGTGCGGAGATGCAGGTGGTTGCGATTACGGGAAAGATTCTCTGCAGCATGCGCAGGCCTTTTTGGTCGGCCACATATGCGTTGAACCTTTGCATGCGTTCCTCGTCACTTCCGTTGGACATAACGATGTCGAGCAGGTTGGCGTAACGTGGCTTCCCAAGTTCCTGGATTCTATAAAGCGAATCACCAAGCAAAAACTTCATGAGTACGTCGTAGTCACCCGTTGTTAGTTGCTGCGCGCGTACCAGAAGCTCGTCCAAAAAGGGCATTGCGTCAATTTGCCTTGTGACCGCGGGCAACTGCTTGCTCTCGAGTTCCACCTTAAAGTTGAGGTTGCTATTGGTGGCCGCAAGCGCCTTGATGCAATCTTGGCGTTCGAGCAAGTCAACCTGTGCCTCATACTCCTTGAGCAAGGAGGTTAGGGTTTGGGCGCGGTTGATGCTCTCTTCGTTACCCAACATTGGTTCTGTACGTGGGGCGTTCATATCCTTGACCTGCAGATAGAGGTCCCGGATGTAGTCAAGCGCCTGGGCGACGACCTCCTTGTTCCCGAGCCGCAAAACGGGGAAAGGGATGTTGAGGTCTCCGTATCTAATCGAGGTAAGTTGCTGGAACACCCCGTCAACGGGATGGTTGTTGAACGAGGCGAATAGGACCGTTCGCCTATTGCAGTACGCGTTGACTATGGTATTCACGATCGTGCTGGTCTTTCCCGTCCCCGGTGGTCCTTGCACGTAGGTGAGCGGGTACTTAATTGCTTGGTTTATGGCCAGCAGTTGGTCGAGATTCGCATGTTGGTCCACAAGCGAGAGAGGATATTCCTTGCGGCGGATTGGCCTCCGTATGAGGTTTCCGAAGAAGGCCTTGATGGGTTGCGTGGGCTTTCCAGTGTTGCACATGTGTGCTATTGCGTCGTACTCACCCTGCAGGTACTCGGGTACACGACGTCTGATTGAGTATACGTGTGGCTCGTCATCCACACGTACCGAATCGCCGCAACGCTCCATTATGCTGTCTTTGATTGCTTCTTTGTTTGTTTGGTAGTCGTCGAGCAGATGAAGTTCGGTTTCGTCCAAGTACCGGGTTATGGAGTGCTGCTCGTGTGCCCTACCGTTTACAACCGTGAACTCTCGACAAAGTAAGACGTTGTTGCCTATGGCCAGGACGCGCTCCTTTACATCGAGTCGAAGCTCACGGTAGGCGAGTACGTAGAGGCCCTGACGCGTATGGATGCTCAAGGCATTGAGGGCGATCTGCTTGCTTGATGCCATGGACTTCTTGGATGCGCTCTTACTAGCGTTGCCCTGTAGGAGGCGAATCATTTGTCCGTATTGCTCGTCATCAAGTCGTATGGCATGATTGGCAAACGACTGCTCGTCCACACGCGATATGAGGGCAAAATCCCTAACATAGGGGGTATTGTTGAGCTTTGCACAATCAAAGAGATAGTCGAGCACCTTGAGGTTGGGCACAGACCCAAAGACCCTCTCGTATCGTTCGTCCTCCTCGATGGCCCTGAGCAGACGGTCGGGCGTTTTGTGAAAAGAGCCTTCGACAACGGAAGAGGAGAGAATCGAATCCACGTAGAGGGTGAGCCCTCGTTGCGTATAGGTGCCCAGATGCAGCCCGTCGCCGTCGATTTTGCCCGTTTGGGGGCTAAGGTCGTTGATGCCTATCCAATAGCGGGTGACCTGTTCCTGCTTGTTGCGGTACTCAACACTAAGACACTTTTGCTCGTGAATGGCCTTAAAAATGTCGCGTGTGACGGAACCCATAAGAATCTCCTGGGTCGCTATTGGATACATGGATACTCTAGCACGATTTGGATTTTTAAGATAAACGGGGCGGATATGGTGCGCCTAAGGACCAGGCAACCCAAGTAGCGTGCTTCTAAAGCCTCGTAAAACGACCGATTGGCGGTGGCATAGCCCGCAAGAAAAGCCCTAGGCTATTATTGATTGAAATGCATATGCAGATTCCGTTCTTTGACCAAACAAGGTTGCACTTGCACTTTAGTCATGAGGGGTTGCTGACAATACAATGGCAAACACAAAAATCAGGCATTTTGACTACCTGGTGGAGCATGCGGTCGACTTGGAGCGCGAGCTGGGCCTAAGCGATCTTTCGAGTGAAATCGATTATTGGCGACGCACTGGTATGGATCATCCCGAAGTCGCACTTGTTGGATGCAGGGGTGTTGTGGAAAAGGCGCTCAAAGTGCTTGTGGGTCTGCCTCCAAACGATTATTTGAAGCTTGTGGAGCTCATCGACTGCGCGGAAGACGATGGAATTCTTGATGGGCCTATGGCCCTAAAGTGCCACGAGATCCGTGTGAAGGGGAACAAGGGCGCCCACGATCACGAGTCCGTAAAGGCAATTGACGCGCAGATGTCGCTTGACATGTTGGATGACTTTCTTCGGTGGAATGCGGAGAGGCTTGGGTTTATTCCAAAGAGCACAAACGAGGTGGTGGCCGCAGATGACCCCATATTCATCGTAATGCCGAACGCGGAGGCTGCCTCTATGTCCAAGAAGGCAAAGCTCGCGTCATCGTTGGCAAACGACAAGGATATTCAGAGGAAGGCTCAAAAGGTCAGGAAGCAAGCCGCTGCGTACGATGAGTCGAGCAAGGACAGCCTGGCAGAGATGGCATCGCTCATAGCGCGTGCCCAGGAGATCGGCGCAACGGTTGAAGCTCACCAAAGGGACCACGCGGCGAAAGCCATCGACACGCTCCTTACCCAGTGTGACAAAAACCTAGAGATGCTCAAGGTGGAGAGAAAGCCTATTCAGAGCAAGGTGGATGAGGTCAATGCCCAGATCACCGAGATACTGAGCGAGCACGACTTCATAAAGAAGCTGCTTAAGGGAGACAAGCGCGCGACGGACAGGCAGTTTGACGTAATGGCCTTTCCAAGAGGCTCAAACGCCGTTACCAACATCCTACAGATTGCCGGTGGCGCTGGCACAGGAAAAACGCTTTGCCTTCTGGCCAAGATAATTGCAGAAGTCGATGCCGGCGGACAAACGACCCTGTTCGAAGATCAGCGCAAGAACGCGTTGTTCATATGCTTTAACAAGAGGCTTGCGTCCTATGTGCGAGGAATCCTCGCTGGATATGAGGGAGACGTAAAAGGTATTACAGTTACCCATTACGACGAGTTCATTAACCAGCTGGTTCGCAAAAAACCAAAGAGGGGTTACGAATACCTGGAGGACTACGCTGGGGACGTTCGATACGAGCGGTCTCGCATTATCTATGGGTTTGACGACTTCTATGGCAGTCTTCTGGAGACGGCACAAAAGACCGTCGCAGAGCGGCATCCGGAACGTGCGGGTGAATACTACCTGGATTCGGAAGACGATGAGGGCTTTGAATGGCTGAAGGATGAGCTGCGTTGGATCGAGGATCGTTTTTTGGATGACAGGGACGCCGAGAGAAGATACCCAAATGCAGAGCGAGTTGGTCGTGGCACCAGGCGAAGGCCTAGCGCGGACATCCGTCGCATCATCCTAGAAGTGCGCGCGGAACTAAACCGCCTGCTGGACGTCAACGATAGGTACACCATTGAGCAGGCAACAAAACGGTTGATGTCGTCGAGTAGCCTCCCGTCGTATGACGTAATCGCAATCGATGAGGTGCAGGACTTCTCGCTTGCCTCCATACGGCTGCTCTTGCGATTCCGCCGCAGCGAACAGTCGCGCGTGTACCTGTCTGGGGACGAGAATCAAAAGATATACCAACGAGACTTCACGTGGAAGGAGCTCGACGAGGGCCTGAAGGGTCACACAATAACGCTTAGGGAGAACAAGCGAAACTCTGACGCGATCCGCTGCTTTAGCGACAGGCTTTGGGGTAGCTCGTCGTCGCATGAGGAAGCAAAGCACATGGTCTACGTTCAGGATGCGGACGATGACAGGGTCGTAGGGCTGCTCAAGAAACTCTCTGAGCCAAATAGGAACGAGACGACCGTGCTCATCAGCGGAAGACGTACTACCTGGTACAGGCGTCTTAACGACGCGGGTGTGAGTTTTAAGGGCTCAGGGACTGAGGACTATTTTGAGCCCGGGTTGTACGTAATTTCCGAATGGATGGGCAAAGGCCTTGAGTTCGACAATGTAGTTGTGGACTACACGAAGAGGGCGAGCGAAGACGAAGATGAGGAGAAGAGGCTTCGCTACGTTCATTTTACAAGAGCGCGCAAGCGACTGTACATACGCTATATGGACGCACCGCCTGAGCTGTTGGTTAAGTACTACTCTGACTTTTTATAGCAGAGTGTTTGATATGAGGTGTCTCAAAGTGACACAGTTATACGAGTAAAAAGCGCGTAAGCCCCGCGATCGCCCTGCGATCGGGCGACGCCTCCCGGGAGGGAGGCGAAAGCCCTAAGGAACTGTTGACGGAGATAATCAAGCTGGTGACGGCTCTCGCCACGCTGGCGGCATTGCTCAAGAGGGACCATCCCACGATCGCGGACGATGACCGCGCGAAAGAGGACGAGGGCCTCTGGGGACGAGGCGCAAGATAGCGGGGGCCTTATGTAAGCAAATAGACACTCCAAAATAGATAAGACGTGATACACTGGGATTCCGGTAAGCGGTGTGTAAGTCCCGTTCCGCTGGGCCGTGCCTCGAAGAGGAGGTGGTGCCCCATGGATACGCTGAGGGAGTTCCTCAAGCTCGCAACAGCCTTCGTATGTCCCACCCACAGGACCCCGACCCGAAAAGCTAGAACGGCGCGGCCCAGCCAGCCCGACGGGCATCACCGTTTGCCTTCATTATACCCATATGGACGAGGACGTCAAACGTAACTGAATTGGCAATCGTTGATCGGTTGAGAGTGCTGAGAGGTTGGGAAACCAGTCGACCGTGACCGTGATCCGACTGCTCGCCAAGCTCGCCCTGGGGACCTGCGGACGGTGGAAGAAACATAAGCGCGAGTGAATGGATGACGTTGGATAAACATGGGAAGACCCGGCGGCCACCGGGTCCTCATTGTGGTCAAAACTATTGCATGCGGTAAAGGCCGTGGCGGTGCAGTTGCGACGGCTTACATCATCATTGATGAAGAAAAGCGAGGTGAATTATCAACAAATTCAGGACGCGAAGTGCTATAGTTTTCGACAAGGTCGGCGGCGCGTAAGCCCCGCGATCGGGCGACGCCTCCCGGGAGGGAGGTGAAAGCCCATGGAACTGTTGACGGAGATAATCAAGCTGGTGACGGCTATTGCCACGCTGGCTGCATTGCTCAAGAGGGACCATACCGTGATCGCGGACGACAGCAAAGAGAAGGAGGAAGGCCGCTAGGCTGCAACCTAGGGCCTTCTTAAGATAGCTCGAGGCGTCGCCCGAGCAGCAACGCGGGCTGCGCCGTCGACCCCATTATACCCACATCCACAGGATCGCAGTCAAGGAGAATTTGGCCTACTGCAGGGGTCGAACGCCTTGATGCTGCCGAGCCTTTAGGCATTCTTTTTTGGATTTAGACCCATCGGCTATCCGCCACCATACTCTCGCGCATAACGTAGCTGGGTGACCTTGTTGAATCGCACGGCAGCGTTGAGCGGCAGCACGTAGCGACCCTGGTCGTCCTTCTCCACGTAGCCCCATCGGAACTTCTTGCAGCTCACGTATTCGATGAACGTGTTGTGGAACAGGTAGTCGCGGAACCGCTCCCGGTCGCTCGCGTGGTAGCAGAGAACCTCGCCATCGGGAAGCACCACCACGTAGCCACCATTAACCTGCTCCGACCCGTCCCAGGGGCGCGACCCCGTCATGCCGGAGAAGGATGCGAAGAGAAAGTCCTTCACCACTTTCTCGTACAGGCGGGGCCGTCGCCAACCCAGGGGATTGACGTGCGCCATGTGCGCGCAGAGCGTCGCAACGCCTTTTGTCTTCGTGTCGACGAGCAGGCGCTCACTGTACATCCAGGCAAGGATGTCTGCCATAGACTCTCGGATGCAGAAGAGGTTGTCCTCCATCGCCTCGCTCTTGCATCCAATGAAGGTGGGCTCGATGCCCTCCTGCGCCACGAGCTCGACGCAGCCCGCCCAGTTCCGGTTGCCGCGGGTGTCGTGCAGGCCGTTGAACTCCTCCATGGTCTCGTCGGTCATGTCTCGCATTTCGAACAGGAGCTGGGAGCCAGTCGTGGCCGAGAAGAGCTCGTCCGGCACGGGGACAAGGGCGGCGGGGTCGGGGAGCGGAGAGGGCGTATGGTTATGCATCGGGGACTCCGATCGGCGTGGGAGGAAACGGGCTCGGTCGATGATACCGGAGGCCGCTTTTGGGTACCCGTGGGGCAACGCGCACGGGGATGGGCTTGCGGAGGCTCCAGATGATGGACACGGGACGCTCGCCCTCGTGCGAGCGGTAGTCGACAAGGCCGAGGAGGCAAAACGGCGCAGTGAGGCCGAAGCCGTCCTTCTTGTACTCGCGCACGAACAGCGCGACGTTGTCGGGCACCAAGCGCACACCCTTGCGTATGACGATAAACCTGCCCCACCTGCTTACTTCAAGCGCTTCCTTCGAATGTGCTTTAGCCAATTCTTCTTGAAGGCATTTGAGCCGCCAAAGAAGATCGCATCCGTTTGCGTGTTCTCATGGGATGAGTAGCGGAGCGCAGCCAACTCTATACTGCAAACGAAATCAGCAGCTTGCGCAAGGCGATAGTTTGATGGCAATGCATTGCGAAACATAATCGCCTCGCGAGCAAGCGAGTATTCAATTGCGGCATGCAACATGTCGCTTACTTCGCGCTGTCCGCCATCGTAATAGACCTTTACACGATCGAACTGTTGGAGGTGATCAAGATGGTCAA
The DNA here is from genome assembly GCA_017545665.1 of Atopobiaceae bacterium. Classification (GTDB taxonomy): domain Bacteria; phylum Actinomycetota; class Coriobacteriia; order Coriobacteriales; family Atopobiaceae; genus RUG440. Next base: position 50,479 of record JAFWKQ010000034.1, on the reverse strand, counting down.
GGAGATACATCGTAAGGTCCCGTTTCATACGCTGCAGCATTCGCTCGTATGATGGGAACTCCGACTTCCTATACGACAAGGTAAACGTGGTAACAGGTAGCCTGCGATAGAAAGCCAAGAACCGTGCTAGATGGCGCTTTCGATCTCCGAGTTCCATACTCGCGTAATGATCGTGACCTCGCAAAAGTGGCGTCATATGAAATTGCACATCGTCCAATGACGACTGTCTCAGAGCTTGAGCATGACCGTCAATAATGGAGGTAACGTCCAGGCTTTAATCATGGAAGAGCAGTGTCACCAGATAATACTTTGAGCTTGAGCCGAACTCACCAGACTCGTCGACGAACACAGAGAGCTCTTTCATGCCACCTCCAATCGCACATGCTGTTTAGAAAAAGAATGCCGGGGGAAAGCCCCCGGCTCTTGAAAGTAGCATTAGCCACTAACCTTTTTATACCACATTCTTAGCCACAGACGTACGGCTTGGGCAAATCATCCAGGTTGGAAACCATCACTCTGTATAGTTCTCTGCGATACGACTGGTCTTGGGGAGGTAGCGCGCGGGGATGGGCTTGCGAAGGAGACCGTGTGCGAAGCCGTAACTCTCTCTGGTCGCCAATCGATTAACGGAGTGGCGTCTGCACAGCCCCTCTCCGTCTTGTCGGTATGCTGACAAGGGCGTCGTCGAGGCGGCGAGACACTCAGCACACTTACGCTGACTGACGTGGGGTTTGGCTTAGAGTGCGTCCTTTTAAAAAATCACAGCTTGGCGTAGTAGTCCTCCAGGTCGGCGCGCATCTGTGCGCGGATCGCCTCGTAGTCGGCGTCGCTCAGGCTGGCGAGAAGGGCGTGGTTGAGCGAGATCTGCCCGAGGTCCTTGGAGTAGTACATGAACCGCTTGCGCTCGAACTTCTCGAACGGGTTGGTGAGCATGCTGCTCCTTACGAACTTGCGGTTGGCGAGCCTGGCCTCGTCGTAGGGGCACGTCGCGCGGTCGACCCGCAGACCTCGCCGGAGGCGGTCCGCGTAGAACGCGATGTAGTCGTCCAGCACGTCGTCGATCTGCGCCGCGCCCGTGGCGGAGTCCATGTGGTCGAGGAACGAGAGCATGAATGGCATCTTGTACGAGAGCGAGTAGTCGCGCGCCTCCAGGAAGGCGAGGAAGTCATCGCGTATGGTCGTGTCGTCGTGGACGGGAATGCCCAGGCGCACGCGCGCCGCCTCCACGTCCTCGGGGCTGAACATGTGGATGCGCCTGCTGCCGAACTCGAAGGTGACGGTCGGTGCCAGGCGGCCGCGCCTGACCCAGCCGCCAAAGGTGCCCGTGCTCACGAAGAACTCGCGCGCGACCTGCTCCACGCTCAGGTACCCCTCGTACCTCTCCGCGAACGACGCGACGTCGACCTCGACGATGCGCTCTATCCGCTCGCGGACGCCGTCGACCTCCACCCACTCCCCAGGCTCGTAGTCGCGGCGAAGGATGCTCCCGAACGGCACGTAGTAGGGGTTCTGGAAGATGGAGTGCAGCGAGCACGGAGCGGCCATGCTGCCGTACTCGTCCACCACGTCGATCACGAACACGTCCCTCTTCGAGGGGGTCCTTCGCAGGCCGCGCCCGAGCTGCTGCAGGTACAGCACGCGCAAGAGGGTGGGCCGCGTCATCACGAGGATGCCGAGCTCGGGGTAGTCCCAGCCCTGCGATATCATCTGGCAGCTGCAGAGGAAGCGGATTTTGCCGTCGCGAAAGTCCCGCATCGCCTGCGCGGTCCTTCCCTTGCTCTGCCCGTATATCGCCCGCGCGCGTTTGCAGGCGGCGCAAAGCAGCCGCTTCATCTCCTTTGCGTGCCGGACGTTGGCGCAGAACGCGACGCCCTGGCACCGCCCTGCGTCTCCCTCGCAAAAGTACTCGCGCAGCACGTCCACGATGAGGTCGTTCCGGGAGGTCACGCGCACCGTCTTCTCTAGGTCGGCGTTTACGTAGTCTCGGCCGTTTATGCGCACGTTGCTCAGGTCTACGTTGGTCTCGATCCTAAACGCGCGCGCCGTCGCCACGATGCCCTTCTCCATGGCGTCGGTAAGAGACAAGCCCGCGCGGTACGAGCCGAAAACCGCGCTCAGGCTCTTCTTGTCCGGGCGCTGGTCCGTTGCCGTGAGGCCGATGAGAAACGCGGGGTCGAAGTACTGAATCGTGCGCTTGAGCGCCGGCGCGACCGCATGGTGGGCCTCGTCTACCACGATGTAATCGAAGTCGTCGGGCGCATACTGCGTGTATCGTCTGGTCATGAAGCCATACGTGCAAACGAGCGTGCGATTGGCAAGTGCAGGAAAAGAAGATCGTATGCGATGTTTCCAGTCATCGACGATCGCGGTGCTGGGCGCGAGTATGAGGGCACGGCAATCGGGATGCGCGTACGCGAACCGAGCAAGGTCTTCCTCCACGATACGCGACTTGCCGCTCGCGGTGGGCAGCACGGCAAGGAAGCTCTTGGTGCCCTCGGCCCGACGTCGGTCGATCTCGTCCAGGGCGCCCTCCTGGTGCTCGTACAGCTCGAAGGGCCTGTCCAAGACAAGGCCGGGATCCAGAAACGACTTCCTGTCGTTGCCGAAGTAGGAGCGGATGTCGTCTTCAAACCGTTCGGCGAATCTGCAGTCCTCGGTCGAGAAGCGAAAGGGCTTGATGCCGAGCTGCTGGCAGGAGTTCTGCTTGAGCAGCTGCTCCCGGTAGCGGTGCCTGCCGATGATCTGGGGATGGTGGTAGGAGACGCCGTTCTCCTCCACGCCGAGAAGACCGTTCCTCGTCCTGACGACGTAGTCGATGTAGCGCGTGTGCCCCTCCGCGTCCGTTATGCCGTACTCGCGCCACAGGCATTGCGTGCTGTTTGCGCCGTAGACGTTGGCGAAGTGCTCCTCGAAGGCACGTTCGAGAGGCGTGGCTTCGGCGATGTTCGCCTGGTCGGCAGGCATTCTCTTAGGAATCGCTTCGCCGTACTCGATGTCGTACCTCAGGAACCTTTCGGCCTGGCCCACGTCCTCGCGCAAAAAGCGAAACACTCGCCGATACCGCGCTGCGTAGGCGTTCTGCATGCTGGTGATGAGGGAGTAGTCGAACAGCATGCGGTCATCGGTAACCTGGCAGATGCCGTCACCAAGGATGAGCGCGTCGCCGTCGCACACATAGAACAGGCTCCGGCCGCCGTTTGGGTAGGCGACCGACTCGCGCAGCACGAACCCGTCGAGCGGGGCGGGGAGCGCTATGCCTTGCGCAGGAGCACGTTCAACCACTGCTCGCTCTCCCTTCCGGGGCGCACGTCGCCAGACGTCCAGAGCTCCTCGACGGTGATTATTCCAAGCCATAACGGCGGCTGTTCCAGATCATCGGTCAGGTGTTCCGGGTGCCGGCACCCATTACGGGCACCGGCACCCTTTCCAGAGCATCGGCACCCACTATTCACTACTGAGACAAGCGGGGAATCATCGAAGCCAGCATCGACCACCCATTGGCATAGAGATTGGCCATCGGACGCCCTCACAGCGAATCTGGGACGGTCGAAATGTGTCTATCCACGCGAGAGATTTAGTTTCTCTAGCTTCCGGATATGGAGCTGGCACACGTTATGCGATTCTGCACCAACCGGCATGATGGCTGAGATTAGGCTGGGGCGAAACAGGTGCCGACGCTCTGGAACGGGTGCCGTCTCAGTTTGGAACGGGTGCCGGCAAATCTTGGAAGGACTGATGGTTTACGTCGGAATAATCAGGCGAGCTGCGGGATCGAGCCGATGAGGTCGCGCAGCTCCGGCTCCGTGAAGTCGGAGAAGTAGCGGCCGTTGCGCATGCCATCGAAGCCACCGAGCTTGAACGAGGTGTAGATAATGCCGTGGAGCCTGAGCGCCCGAACCATGAGCGCAAGGACGCCGGGGAGCTCCGCCTTGGGAAGGTGGAGTATGGACGAGCACGCCCAGATTCCGTCGTATGCCTCGACGTCGACAAGGTCCTGGAACCGCTCGTTTCGGATGGGGGATCCCCGTGAGCTCATGGGCGTATTGGCAGAGCTCGGGGGACCCGTCTATGGCAACGACGTCGTAGCCGGCCTCGAGGAAGTGCTTGGTGTCGCGACCAGACCCGCAGCCGAAGTCCAGAATGCGCGCGCCGGGCGGGAGGAGCTCTTCGAACTTGTGCTGCGTATGCGAGAACTCGACGCCCACGGTGGAGTCGGCGAACTCTTGAGCGTGTGCGGCGTAGTAGGCGAGGGTTGGGTCGGGGGAGTGCCTGTTCCTTTGATCTGTCATGGGCCCTCCTTGACGTGTGCATTCGACTTGGGCGATAGTCCTCGACCTTGAAATGGTCCCTCCTGAACACCGCCTTCTAATGTAGAGTAAGAGTTGTGGGAAGGGCTTTTAGGAAAAGTTCGGTATTGCTAGTTAGCCTTTTCCGCCATAGCCAGTTGTACTACTTCGCGAACAAGACCACGCCCCTTTGCGACTGTGGGATTACCGCCCAGTCGTACGTAAGCGTTATGTGTTTGACACGCATAATCTTCGATTGCCCATTCTGATGGGATTTCAAGACATAGAAGATCTGAAGGACTGATGTTTTCATGACCAACTTGTTTGATGCAAATAAAGAGTAATACATAAAACATTATGTCATTTTGTGCGCCTCGGGAGTATGACGACTCTTTCAGCCACTGACGTGTATACAATGCAAGAGATCCGACACGTAAATAAGCCTCCAGAGATATTGATTCATTAAATATTGTCTGATACTTCTTATCATCATTTAAAACTTGAGCTGGTCGAGCGCGAGCATAGTCAGGTTGTTGTAAGAGTATCGAAATCAAGCATTGACCAAGGAAAGGCAAAGAAATGATCTCTTTTGCAGGAATACCCGCATTCCTACACGAGCTTTTTCTCCTGTCGTAGTGAAGATTGTGATTTGTAAAGTAACGTTCAATTTGCAACTGAATGGTATCGAGAGATCGGAGAAAAGCAGGTGGAATTGTGCTTTGTTTATTTGTTGCTTCAATAATCGCCGAGCGATTCTCTTGGCTCGATGTTGCAATGCACTTTACAAGTACCTTTCTATGTTCGTTGACTTCGGTGTTATTGTGACAGTAGCGTCGAATTTCATTGGAAGTCTGTAATCCGTTCACTATTCGTGGGTTCTTCATTGTTATAGTGCTACCCATATCTCGAGTAACTGTTTCTGCAACAATCGTGATGCCATTGTTTAACCACCAGAAATCAATATTATTTTGTTTTTCAAGTGTTGCCCTTATTGCTTTGTTCACTTCGATGTTGCCTTGGTAGTCTCTAATATTTGATTCAAAGAGGTCTTTAATCAACAAACCGTTATCGTCTGTAATGAATTTATAGTATTCTCCCAATTCGACTACAAGAATCGCACTTGACTCATCCGGACATAAAGGCTCTTTTGTGGCACGAATCGATCTAGTCTCATCGGGAGCCTGCTCAATAAGCTCATATAGTTTGCGCACATTAATGAATGCAGTGGTAACCTTTGCGTTTTGGCTTGGTATTATGTTATAGACGATACTGGTAAGCTCTTCAGCTTGCTTCTCAAGATTGATGTGCGTCTCTTCTGCAAGTGACACAGCTACAAAGTTTAATGTTACGCAAAGATGTGATACAACAGTCTTTTTTAGTATGCTCCTGATGAGCGTGAAAGCTTCGATTACGTCGGTGTTATATCTTTGGGCATCACCTCTCGGATTCTCGATAAGGTTTGGAAATGAAGTTTTCCAGTTCTGCACTATCGATTCGGAAAAACCGTAGGAGTTTTTTGCTTGGATGAAATAGATATCGATTGCTGAACGGTTTTGAATCTCCAGCGAATTAGTATCCTCCCCAGACACTAATACCTCATTCGAAAAAACGAAGATTCCGTCATACCCACCATCGTTGCCCCCTCCAACTATACCCCTTTCCGTCTCGTCATCGTCTATTGCGTATTGTTTCAACACTTGCTGTGAGGCGATGCGCTCGAACACTTCACTGTCGGTTAGCACCGTGCCGTATCTGTCCTTTTCGCCGCTGATATAGTCTTGAACCGCCTCTTGCGTAATGGTGAGTTTTTTTGGCACCGTAGTCTCCATTTCGTTGTGTTGGTAGCTGCATAGCTGTATTTATCTTTGTGGCTGCTTCCAACGACGGAACCCAAACCAATTAGAATTGCAGTACCAAAACAGGGTACAAATCATTCGACAATCTAACAAACTGTCAACGAATGATGAGCCAGAGGCTCGCAAAAGATACTAACTAGACAAATATCGACTGAGCTACACTAGCTCAATGATACATTTCTATTCTGCCAAATTACAATGTTAGATTGCTTGCTAACTGACCGGTAGGGTGTCGTGGTACCGCTCGTATCGGATTTGCGGTACCACGACACCCTACCGCTCAGTAGCAGCTGCGAGAGCTTAGCGATCATGAGCATCGCCGACCGTGTCGAAAACTATAGCACGGATCACGAATGTGCATGTTGAATGCTTCCGTACACTGGGACGAGAAGAGTGTGGTTGAGCGTGGTCTTCCCATGATTTGTGGAGCAGTACATGAACCGCTTGCGCAGCAGCTGCGAGAGCTCGACGTTTGCAGTGGATGCTGCGCACCCTGTGCGTGAGCGGCGTAGTAAGCGAGAGTGGGGTCAGCGGAGTGCCTGCTCCCTTTTCGTTGTTGCGAACCACATACCGACGAACGATTATGCGCAAACGATGTTACCCTGCGAGCTTGTTGGTCTTGGGGAGGTAGCGCGCGGGGATGGGCTCGCGAAGGCTCCAGACGATGGACATGGGCCGTTCGCCTTCGTGCGAGCGATAGTCGACAAGGCCAAGGAAGCAGAACGGCGCCGTAAGTCCAAAGCTGTCCTTCTTATATTCGCGAACAAAGAGTGCGACATTGCTCCCTTGCTGGACGTGATGGATGTAGCGTTGTCCTGTTGGCGAGGCCTCACTGGTAGTGGATTGGCTCTGCCAGTGGAACAATCGGTCCGAGATTGAGTAGTCCTGGTACATGGTGGTGGGGGAGTAGTCCTTCTCAGCCTTGTTGAGCGTGTTCACGAGTACGTCGACACTATGGTCTGGAATCCAGCGTACGCCCTCGCGAACCGACGATGGGTTGGCAAGGTCTATCGCCGCGAAGATCTGGTCACGCGAGTAGGAGCAGTGCAAGTCCAGCGGACAGTCGAAACCCCAGTCCACGGGCGCATCCACAAAGTCTATGTGGTCGAGCTGCCATTGAAGCGTTCCGATGATCTCGGCAAGCATAGTGGGATTGTCCATAAGGCGCTCTACCCATTTGTCGTATAAGTCAAAAGAATTGTCCTTAAACGAGTTGGGCCACAACGTTATCTGGAACATCTTGAGCATTCGACGCTCGCCAGCACTCATCTCGTCCTCATCACGAACGTCTTCGAGCAAAAGCACGCCCAAGATGAACCGAATCCAGCGCCGCGAATCGATCTGGCAGACGCGCGACAACGCCTTTGTCAGTTCCTTCTCATCCGGGTCGCCAAAGTCCTCGCGCACGCCGGCCTCCACGCACAGACGCGAGAAGCTGTTCTTTGCCAGAATGGTACGAATGTCCAGGTGGTAATAGTTGAGGAAGTTCGCAAGCGTGGGCTCTTTGCCCGTGTCTTCCTCAAACGTGCGAAGTCTCGACACGATGCCCGATTTCATGCCAAGCGATTGGCGGATGTTGCCCAGCACGTATTCCTTTGCCTTGCGCTCGAGCTGAATGTAGCATCCCTTTGGCAAAAACGCGAAGTCGTTGTCAATGGCGTGGCACACGCTGCCCGTCTTGTCGGGCAGAAGTGCGGCGAACTTCTCCTCGAAGCGGTAGAGCTTGTTTGCCTGACCGATGAAGTCCAGCACCGTCAGACATTCCTTGCCAGTTTCGGGAGACAAGCGAAGGCCGCGGCCGAGCTGCTGGATGAATATGGTGAGCGAGTCGGTGGGGCGAAGGAACAGCACGGTTTTTACCTGAGGAATGTCTACGCCTTCGTTGTACAGGTCTACGACAAAGATGATCTTGACCTCGCCGGACTCCAGTCGCCCTCGCGCGGCAATTCGCGCCTCGTGGCTATCATCGCTGGTAAGAGCGATGGCGGGAATGCCAGCTGCGTTGAATTGTTCCGCCATAAAGCGTGCATGCTCTTTGGAGACGCAGAAGCCCAGTCCGCACATGTCGTTAACATCTGCGGTGTACTTGACTACCGCATCGATTACCATGCGAACGCGCTTGAGCGCGATCTCGCGTTTGAACACGAAGACGTTCTCGAGCTCCTTTGTGTCGTATCCGCCTCGTGTCCAGCGGACGGTAGATAGATCCACCTCGTCCGACACACCAAAGTAATGGAAGGGGCATAGCAACTTGCGATCTATTGCTTCGGGCAAGCGGATCTCGGCAGCTATCCTGTTGTCGAACCAGGGCAGGATGCTCTCTCCGTCAAGACGCTCGGGCGTTGCGGTAAGACCGAGCAGCGTCTTAGGCTTGAAGTAGCTCAGGAGCCTTCGGTATGAGGGCGCGGCTGCATGGTGGAACTCGTCTACGACAATATAGTCATACTGGTTGGCGGGCAGAGTCTCAGTCAGCTTGCGTGAGTTAAGCGATTGTATTGAACAGAAGAGGTGGTCAAACGAGTCCACCCGTGATGACCCCACAAGCAACTCGCCGAAGTTGTTGTCCTTGAGCACCATGCGGAAGCACGAAAGACTCTGCTTGAGGATTTCCTCGCGGTGAGCAACAAAAAGGAGCTTTGCGTTACGCCCTTTGCTATATAGCCTGCACCAGCTGCGGTAGTCCAATGCAGAGATAACAGTCTTACCCGTTCCTGTGGCGGCAACCACGAGGTTGTGCCATCTGTTGGCCACCTCTCGCTCTGCACGGAGCTTGTCGAGAATGTCCTGCTGGTAGGGATATGGCCGAACGTCTAAGAAATGCGTTATGGCATCCATCTCTACATGTAGATGCTTGGGATTGCGCTCCTCTTCGATTGCCTCTACAAGGCGATTTCGCATTTGTGAGGTGTATTCTTCGAAGTCGGAACTTTCCCAATAGCTTGCAAACGTCGCGGCCATCTTATCCATGACGGTCGGCTGATCTTGGGCGGTTATCTTCATGTTCCACTCAAGTCCGCTAGTGATAGCGGGCATGGAGATGTTGCTCGATCCTACATAGGCGGTGCTAAAGCCGGTGTTGCGGTAGAAGAGATAAGCTTTTGCGTGAAGCCGCGTATGCTGAGAGTCAAACGAAACCTTGATGCGCGTGTTTGGCAGTTTGGACAGCTCTTCGATGGCCTTGGCATCGGTGGCACCAATGTATGTAGTGGTTATGATGCGCAAGCGACCGCCACGACCAGCGAATGCCTGCAATCGGGGCATAAGGAGTCTAAGTCCGCTCCATTTTATGAACGAGACGAGCATATCGATGCGGTCGGCGGATGCAATCTCTTTGTTAAGTTCCGTTTCCAGCTGTGGTTCGTGCTGCGAGCCGGTAAAGAGTGAGCTGTGCGATATGGACGTCTCGGGTCGGACGATGTAGCTCTTTTTGCGCTTTGCCTTGTCTTGTGTAGTACTTACTAGCGAGAGAAGCTGTCGGGCGGGTGTATTGATGGCATGCTCCGGGGACTCTTCGATTACGGAGAGCATCTTGTTGGCAAGCGCAACCTGAGTGTCGAGGCCCTTATCGGAAGCTTGGGCGAGCATGGACTCCGCCTGTTGGGCAATGTAGGCAGCAAGGATGGTGCTGGCCTCGGCTTTGTCGATGTCGGCGACAGAGGGATTGATGTTGGCTGGCAGCTCAGTCAGCTGTTTAGCGAGAAGCTCGTTGACTACTTGCTCGTAGAGGCCTAGTTCCATTGGGTGTCCTATAGTTGAATGGACGTTTATGGAACATACTAAGGGTTCTTGTAGTGGCGATCAAACTGATGAAGACCAGCCCTTCATTCAGCTGATTTCAGTTAAAGATGCGTTTGGCGTAGCAACCCTTTTGATGAAGGATTTCGACCATCCGCATCCGAGTATACGTACGCCTCTTTCTAGCTTGCGCATCAAAGGATGCTGATGTTTTAGGCGGAATAGGCCGCTGACCGTCATGTCGCGTACACATAGCTAAAATAGACACACTCCGTAGTTTGGCTGTACGATTTACAATTTATAGAAGCCAATGTACTCAATAGCCAGTCGGCCTTTCGGCACAAGGCATGGAAGCATGCGGTTGATGGTCTTTACTCTAGATTCGTCGCCTTATCTTGCGCCAAGGCTCTTATTCTCGTCTCCAAGCGTTTGCCAATGAGTTATCTACCGCAGTGTATTGAATCCTGAAGCTGTCGAGAAAGATCGTCGCCAGTGGTATAACGCTCTTAATAATGCCAGTGCGCAGGGCAACATGCATTGTGTTCGCATCGCTTGCCACGCTTACTATCTCAAAGTTGTCAATGTACTTCTAAATGTCTAGCACGTACACGTCGCGTATGTACATTTCCGTTTATTGTTTCCGTGCCCAGCTATAGCACATCCGATAAAGGCCTTACGAAATGCGACCGCGTCGCTTCCGAAGCGTTCGATTATTTGGTATGGTGTCTCATCGTGATCGATGAGAAAACTGGATATTGACTTTGTGTATGTGCTTCTCTTGTCACTTTGAGAAAGGCTGGCTAATTTAACGCAGCCAAGAATGATTCAAGATTGCCGTAAATCTGCTTCTCATCAAATATCGAGGAATCCTTCTTGAATGCTGCCGCCATATCCTCAAACTCCAATGACGTACTGAAATCTTGATTGCGGTAAGAAGTCTCAACCTGCACGCATCCTCCGATAATAGGCCGCAGGTGTCGTATACGGAATCAAAAGCCTTTCCGTTAGCCTCACATGTGCTTCGTGAAGCTTTTCGGCCACGAGCGCACAGGATTCGTCATCAATTGTAGTGTTTAATACCTCGCGATAATCATCCCAGTATCTGTGGAAGCCAGAGAAGTAAGGTTAGTCGGCACTGAGGCGCGTACGGTGCCTATTTCCTTATGTGTTATGAACAGGAAGCGATTGAGTGTTAGCACGATCTTTCGTACGGAATCAATCGATAGCTCATCGGAATCCCTGTCGCGGAGAGACGTAAACTCGTGAACTAATCTTTCGATTTCATTCTAGCTCGCTTTTATACAGCGAACAAAATGTCTTTTTGGATGTCTAGCCGCCCGATCGACAGGACTTGCACCAAGATTGCTCCCGTACAGGGTCTTCGGGCGTCATGGCTCTCAGTCCGAAATCTGACATAGGCTTCCTCTTGCCGCAATGAGGACAGGTCTTATAGAGCACTCCGCCGCTATAGCCATCATGCTTGATGGTCGCCTTCTTGCCGTCGAACACCACAATCCTCCTTGAAGCGTAAACGGAACAATCGCGCCAGAATAAGACGCGACTTTGCACTTGAGTCCAATGTTGCCGCAATTATGTCCACAGTTGCTGGTACCATTGGTAAACAATCGATTTAGTGAGGATAGGTGGTACATGCGCATAACAGAGATTCCCTCGCCACTCATAAAATGGGCAGGCGGCAAGCGCCAGCTACTCGACCGCATTGACGACCGGCTTCCTAGCAAGTACGGTCGCTACTACGAACCGTTCCTCGGAGGAGGGGCGCTCTTCTTCCATCTCCAGCCCAAGGAGGCTACGGTAAACGATCTCAATCGTGCACTCATCAACCTCTATGAGCGCGTACGAGACGAGCATGATGTCTTTGTTCAAGTGCTCTCGGAGATAGACGGGGCCATCCCTCATGACAAGGTAGAAGCGAAGGCTTACTACTACGCCATGCGTGACCAATACAACCAGCTGCTTACCTCGGATACCTACACCACCGAGACGGCGGCGCTCATGGTGTTCATCAATAAGCATTGCTTCAACGGCTTGTATCGTGTTAACGCCAAAGGCGCGTTCAACGTTCCATACAACAACTCACTGAGGGCATCGTTCGAGCCCGAGAACACAAGGGCCGTTTCCGAGGCTCTTGGCCGCGCAACGCTCATGTGTGGCGACTTCGAGGCTGCTGTGTCGGATGCGAAGGCGGGCGACTTCGTGTTCTTCGACTCGCCCTACGTTCCGGTTAAAGAGACAACCTTCGAGGCGTACACCAAGGAGGGGTTCCTGGAGGAGGACCACCGCCGCCTCGCTGCTCTCTATCGCGATCTTGATGCGCGGGGTTCCCTTCTCATGCTTACCAATCACAATACGCCGCTCATCCGCGAGCTTTACGAGGGCTACAGAATCGATGTGGTTGACGTGGCACGTGCGATCAACTCGGACGCTTCCAAGCGCCATGGCACCGAGGTCATCGTCACCAACTACTTGGATCGTTAACCATGGATGCCTTCTACAAGGACGAGGTGTCCAAGCTATTGCACGGCGACGCGTTCGAGGTCATGGGCGAGTTACCAGACGGTTCCTTCGATATGGTGTTCGCTGATCCGCCCTATTTTCTCTCGAACGATGGGATATCTTGCTCGGGTGGTAAGCAGGTTAGTGTCAATAAGGGTGAGTGGGACAGGAGCTACGGCATCGAGGAAAAGCACGACTTTAACCGTCGTTGGATACGCGAGTGCTATCGCCTGCTCACGCTTAACGGCACTATCTGGATAAGCGGATCGTTTCACAACATCTACTCATGCGGCATGGCCTTGGAGCAGGAGGGCTTCCGTATCCTCAACAACATCACGTGGCAGAAGCTCAATCCTCCGCCCAACCTGGCGTGCCGTTGTTTCACCCACTCCACCGAGACCATCCTCTGGGCGCAGAAGAACGACAAGAAGGCCAAGCACTACTTCGACTACACACTCATGAAGGAGATTAACGGCGGCAAGCAGATGAAGGACGTCTGGGAGGGCACGCTCACCCCAAAGTCCGAGAAGGCGTGCGGTAAACACCCAACGCAGAAGCCACTGTACCTCCTCGACCGCATTATCCAGGCTTCGACCCGCGAGGGCGAGCACGTTTTCGACCCGTTCGTCGGTAGCGGCACTACTTGCGTGTCCGCAAAGAGGCTTGGTCGCCTGTCAACGGGCATAGACGCATCCGAGGAATACCTTTCCATAGCAGCAGAACGACTCAAGAGGGAGGTCGTGCCAATATGGCTCGCAACACAAGAGACTTCGACGAATGGCTAGCCCAATTCAAGCCTACCATCTCCAGCTACGACTACTACGTTGACTTTGACAAAGCGGTGGCCAAGGCATATAAGTGGAAGCCTGAGCTTCACCTAATGAATTCACTTCTCGGCTCCAAGAACATCGAGGCTGACTTCATCGCCCTCATGCGCAAGTATCCCGATGTGCTCAATGTCATTCCAACGCTCATCGCGGTTCGTGCCACCGAAGTGCCCATTTACGAAACAGGAGTTCTCGCATACTTCCAATTCGGTGCAAAGAAGGGTACGATGCGCCCACAAGACTATGTCGACTTTATGCGCTCCATCGGACTCTTTGGCCTCATGGAGGACCACACCATCACAAATCTCCAGGACTACGTGACGGGCGTCGAGGTAGGCCTCGATTCCAACGGTCGCAAGAATCGCGGTGGACACCTCATGGAGAATCTGGTAGAGAGCTACCTCATGACGGCTAATCTAGAGCGGCGTAATAGTGAGGGCAAGAAAACCATCATTGGCGACCCTCTCGAGACAGGCGTCTACTACAAGGAGCTCTACACCAGCCAGATGCAGCGTTTCTGGGGCATTGATCTCTCCGAGATTACCAACAACGGCACTGTGCAGAAGCGTTTCGACTTCGTGGTCCGAACCGCGAGGGGCATCTTTGCCATCGAGACCAACTTCTATTCTGGTGGCGGGTCTAAGCTCAATGAGACCGCACGTTCCTACAAGGAGATGGCTCAGGAATCAGAACGCATCGATGGTTTCCAGTTCGTGTGGGTGACTGACGGGGGCGGATGGAAGAGCGCTCGCAACAACCTTCGCGAGACATTTGAAATCATGGAGACTATCTATAACCTTGCAGAGCTTGAGGGTGGTGCCTTCAAGCGGCTGTTCGTATAGGAGTTCCTATAATTCTTCACGAAAGCATATAGTTTATTCCTGAGTGTGTTAGACGAGCGCTATCGTTCACAAGTACGCCACTCCATTGTTCAATGGAGTGGCGTACTACGATTAAACAGGTGAGAGAAGCATCGCGTTTAACACTTAATTAACTAAAATCGGGTGTCAAGATATCTCGATTCCGACATTCCTTTGATATCCACTTCCAGGATTTGTCTTTCGAATAGTCCGCTACCTGACGTATGCTAAGTTGCGTTTCGTATATTGCTTGATGAATACCAAGGGCCTTTACTTTCTTTCCTAGTTTCGTGTCATAACTTGAGCCATATTTTCGCAATCGATTATTCTCCGCAATCATTGCGCAGAGGAGGCAGTCTAGCGTTAGGCGTAAGCCAGTCTCCATGGGATACTGTGAGGCAACACTCGTGACCGTCTCGGTCATCCTCCTGTTAATTCTTACTCCACGTTCTTGTGGAATCGAATCATAAATAGTCAGAAATGAATTCCAAACTCTATCCTGGCCGTATTTCGTTGCCAGGTCCCTAATCTCCTGCATGTACTTCACATCTTCTGGTGCATCAAAACTGTACTTGTTTACTCTTGAATCGTATTCGAGTGTAATAGAAGGAAGCAAATTTCCGGTGAAATCTGTCTGAGTTCCGGTCATTTCGTTGACTTGGATAGTGTCAAGTCTAAGCGGGTAAGAAGCACCTGCTCTCTTCCCAATATACCTCGCCGGTCTATCTAATCGTATGGCATAGTACACACACCATATGTCGAAGCTTCCATGTGAGTAAAGTAGTAGGTTTCCACCGTCATACTCCGATACAACAAAAGCCGGTAATTGAACTCCTGGCGCTGGATTCTTATGTGAAATATCGCGATAGCGCAAAAGTAACTCCTGTAACCCGAAACTCCCAGTAACAATTTGCTATACAAAACTAATCAAAACATAGCATAGCATGGAATCACATCACGGCGATTGATCCACTATGCCTACTAGTCAGGCGAAGTGGGCCACCAAGCCGCTGAGGTTCGTCTACGAGTCGGGGCCGTGCGGGTTCCAGCTTGCGCGCGAGATTCGCGCGATGGGAATATTCTGCGACATCATAGCCGTGACGATCATACCCAGGAGCACGGAAGACAGGTGGCTCAAGGACGACAGGAGGGATGCGCAGTCTCTTTTCGAGGCCGTCACGGCTCCGAGTTGCAAATGCAAGACAGTATACGCACCGAGCGAGGAGTCAGAGGCGCCCCGCGACCTCTGCCGCGCATACTACGACATGGTGTTGGCGACCAAGGCTGAAGACGCGGTTCTCGGCAATGCTGCTGCGCCACGGCATCGTCTGGAACGAGAGGACGCCCATGGGGAACCTGAGGCCCACGTGGACCAGGGACTACATAAAGTGGCCAAGTCGATCAGACTGCCCGTCGGGACCGAGAGGCAGACCCTAAAGTTCTACCTGAAGGGCGTGCTCGACGGACTCGACCGCTGCAACGAAATCAGGCGAAAGTGCATCGAGCTCTCCGAGAACGAGAGGTCCGAGCCCTACGTTGACGCGCTGACCAGGCTGAAGGGAGTCGACCGGTGTTAAGATATCATCACTCGCTACCGCTTATTTAAACTGCCATTCGTCGTTGGTTAGCGAGTCCAGATGTATTTTACAACGGTATAGTATTGTCGCTTGTAATCTGTTTTTTGGTATGATGAGTCGTGATTCCTCGTGTCTTTGAAGACCCTCATCCACACGAGACGATCTCCATCACCGCTGCGCATGAGGTACCACATACTTTGCGATAACGGATAGGTTTTCTCTGCTATCTGGTCGCTAGGTGTGATCGTTGTTCGATACCCGTACACGTCATACTTTGAGCTGACTTTAAACTCATGTTGCTCGCTATCCGAATAGAATAGTTTTTCGTCGACGACATCCGTACCCCTCCTGAGGAAGCAGGCATCTATCTCGTGTCTTGCTCCATATACAGTGTCTTGTTCCTTTCCAAACCAATGATACTCAGGTCCATTGTTGATTATCGTCGTTCCTTGTACATCGAGATCGCCTGCATATGCGTAGCTGCCGATGTCCGTCTTGTATATTTCTTCATCATACCCGCTTGTTGAGTTCGGAGCGTTGTAGATTTCCTCGTAGTGTACCTCGTGCTTTTCTCGTCGCACACCATGCCATTCACCTTGAATCTCGGGCAACGCGAATTGGTTGGCTGTTTCCTCCAGCGCTACGTCCCTGCTGTGTGCTAGGGACGTGCACATGCTTTCAACTTCTTTTTGCGTCATTTTTGAGCCGTCTAGCATTGCTTTTGCCTTGTTGATTTCGCTTTTGTATTTGGCGTTGGAGCCTCCTTCGCACGTGATTACAATATCGCTCTCATATTCACGAATTAGTTTACTGAGTTCGTCGGTCTTCACCTTAATTTTTGCGCTATTCGTATTGCTCTTTGCGCTTGTTATAGAAAGGCTGTTTACTGCATTTGCAAAACTGGTGCCCAGATCGGATGACACGAAATAGAGGAGAAGGATGCTCAAAAATACACCGAGGACATACCCCAAGATGTTTTTCGTATTCACGATGTGCTCCTTAATGCCATAAATCTTTTGAGGGAATTCGCTAACAGGCTCAACTTCAATTATAAACTCACGCTCCAGCATGCTTGATACGTCGGGTGAGTCAACATTTTCTATAGCTGCTTTAACTGCCCTTCCTGTACTCTGGTACCTTCATCATCTGGAGAAGAAGGACGTGCGGGCGCACGAATAGGCGTTCGAAAGCTGCGATCTGTACATTTATTACTCTAATATCCTTGTCGAAGAAGGCGTAATTATGGGTAGCGCAAGCTACGAAAGTACTGAGGTCGATGGCCTTCCGACTAGGAGATTTTCCTGGAATAAAGAAGTAAACTCCTTGGAGGTTCACGTTTCGGAGCTTTGTTTAATAACCGCAAACGGATTTACTATTATGCATGATGAAGCACTTGCTTCCGTAAGCGACGACTTTGTTCCAGCGTTCAAATCCGTTTTCGAGTCTGTCAAACCACAAAGCGGATAAGTTGAGTCGTTCAAAGAGGTTGTCTCGATGTCAGGCATCCCAGAATCGGAGATTGATGCGCTCAATACCATTGGCAAGGCCAAATCAAGGATTCTCTTAATGATAAGAAAACGCGGACTTCCGATGGCTCTTGCTCTACGGCGAAACCCAAAGGCAACGCATCTGCCACGTCGCAGAACAGTTCGGACATAAGCGAGTCGGCGCAGAAGGCCAAAGTGTATGCTGCCGTAACCTATAGGGTTGGAAAAGACTGTTCAGCTGGCGAGTACAAGCTTACAGCTTCCGACCACAGTTATTTCTGTGTGTGTCCTGACATTTCTAAAGGGGGCATTCTCGAGAATTCGAACTTCGATATTTATGAGTACATCACCGTAAGTGACGGGCAATGTCTTGTGGTGGAGCATGATTCGTTTGTCGCTAAAGGCGATGCAACGCCTGCAAAAGGTAGCCTAGCGGAGAGGGTAGATGCCTAGTTGGTTTTGATTGCCCGCCAGGTGTGAATATTCCAGAGCAAACCGGCATCCTCTCCAAAAACCAGCGGTCCACCATTCCAACGAAAACGGTCCATTGTTCCAGTCATATCGGTCCGCCCTGATCTTCGTTGAAGGTTAGACGGCAAGTTTTCTTCAAGCCTCGAGATCTCGGACTGGACAGCGATGACGATTGTTTACGCTCGACGGACAGCGATACATCACTTTAAAAGCACGCACTTCGATCTGATGGCAATGATGGCACTCAGCTATCCGAGATCGATGCCTTCGTAATGCTTGCGACGCTGTGACACTCCAGCCCATCGTTGTCCCGAGGGCATTTTACGATGGCGGTAGGCACGCACACAGAGCAAAGGGTGGCCATTAGCCCGTAACGGGTGCCGACGCCTGGAACGGTGGACTGACGGCTTGGAACGATGGCCGTTTTGGCCTGGAATAATCACAGGTGAGTATAGGCTTACAGCAACAAGCGGCTAAAGCTAATGACAAAGTGAGCCGGCAGTGATTGTCTCGCAAGGATTCGTAGCTGGGTAAACGCATGTCGAATCAGCCCTCGCTGTGAAGCCTGGAGTGCGGGAGTCGGAGACAACGGCTATTGAGGACGGGGTGCAGATGTTGGACATCAAGCAGCTGCTATGGTATGCGCTGCCTTGGGTGATTACTTATATCGTGCAGCCTCCTTGTAGTAAGGAATCATCGTCAGCACAATGCGCTCGCGTGCGGCGTCTTTGTCGTGCTCATACAGCTGTTGAGGCGATTGGTACTCCGCGGTAGCTCCTTGCTGCCCATAAGAATACTCGTGCCCCAAAATATACATATGGAAAGTAATGTCTCGAATGTAAAATGATATTTTACTAGCAGCATAGTACGAAGTGGCGAGGAACAACCATGTCAACAGAGGGACTGACTTCAAAGACAAAGCTCGACGTGGACGCGTATCGTAACGGACTAACAAGCGAGCAGATGGTTGAGTACCTGTCTGAGTATTTCTACATGGCAAAAACTGTCGTGAAGTCATGTCCGGAGCATCGACTTCTTGCGCTCAGTATGAACGGTTGTGCCTTGAAAGGAATAAAGAAGTCTGAGCAAACGCTAGAAGAAGTGGTTACGGCGCTTCGACAAAACGGCTGTGCCTTGACCTACGTGTCGAAGATGATACTCAGGAGAAACCCTCGTCTCTACAAGATGGAAGTGGAGAGTAATGGGCTGGCCCTGCACTATGTTCCTGCCAACTGCCGATACGAGGGCATCTACGAGGATGCGGTCCGTAGCAACCCCGCCGCAATAGAGCTGGTGCCGGCGGACGAGCAAAGTAGGGAGCTGTTTCTGTCTATGGTCAAATCCAATGGTTTGGCCCTGCGCTATGTGCCTAAGAGGCGTATTTCGAAAAAGATTTCGCGAACCGCTTTCGAATCTGACGCGCGTTCGATTCAGTACATACCCTGCCGTTTCTGCGATAGGGAGATGGCACTTGCCGCCGTCGCGTCACACGGCTCGCTTCTGAAGCACGTACCGGAAAAGCTCATCGATGCAGAGGTCGCAGCGATTGCCGTTGCCAACGATGGGGAGGCCCTGGGCAGCGTCCCGAGCCGACTGGTTACTCCTGAGATGTGCAGGGCAGCCGTCGATGACAAGCCAGTATGCATCCGCTACGTACCACCACGACTCCTAAACGATTTCGCGTACGACGCAGTTTCTCGCGATTGGAGGACCATCCACTTCGTCCCTAGACCCTCTCGCGAGCTGCTGGATTTGGCGTTCGGGCAGTGCCCGCTCGCGCTCCAGTACTTCCCCCAGAAGGAGAAGACCAGCGACATCTGCGAAGAGGCGTGTTCAAGAAACCCGAAGGCATTCCCTTTCGTACCGCGGAAGTTGGTTACTACAAGCATGCTTATCGGCTGGCTTACCTCGTTCCTCGATGCGGAGGGGAACCAGTCCTCGCTACCGACGCTAGGAGAGATGGAGGCGCTGAAGAGCATCGGGAGGGACTGCCTGCGCGATCCAGTCGTTGCGCGGCTCATGAGACGGCTAGGCATGAGAAGGACGACCGGCGCAAGATGGATAAAGAAGAGCCTTCACTTCGTAGTTACCGAATCAATTTCATGCGACTGTGAGCGCGTCTTTTTGAGCATGCGTCCATTCGCCAACGACGACGGATATATTGACATCTTCAATTTCACATCTAGACCAAAGAGTCTGGACGAACTCGACGCGCTGCTGGGCGGTGACCTCTCTATGGTTGAGTTCAGAGACTACTCGTTTGATGACTACGACGCCTCGAGGCACGACATCTCGTCTGTGAACGTTCCCGTGGAGACACTCAGGCGAATAGGCGCGTACGACAGCGCAGCATACTACAGGCTCGTGTCTGCTTGGGTTAGTTTTCCTGAAGTCCGCAACCCGAGTGAATGCGTGTCTCTGACTTGTGCGGTGAGGGACATGACCCCACCCAAGCGGTTCGAATTTGGGCGCCCTTTCTACTATGTGAGCGATCTTCATTTGAACCATATGCTCGTGAACAAGTTCCCTACAGAGGCGACCGAGCGCCAGATATTGGACTTCCTCACAGGTATCGCTGTCGGGCTGGCCGAGAGCGTACCGGAATCAGAGCGTACGAACGTACTTCTCGTGCTAGGCGACACGTCGTTCAACATAGAAGTGGCGGAGATATTCTTCAGAGCGCTAAGGAAGGCCTGGGAAGGCAGGATTGTCTGCGTTCTTGGCAACCACGAGCTGTGGGATTGGTCGGGCGATGGCCCGAAAGGGAGACGCACGCCTGCGGTCGGCGACGTCGTTGACAAGTATCGCGAAATGTTGGGTAGCTTTAGGGGCATATGTCTTCTCCAGAACCAAGCGCTTGTGCTTTATAGGGGAATGGAGCCCTATTACATAAGCGAGGATCAGCTCAGGGATGAGGATGACAATAAGCTGACGAGCTATCTGCATCGGAGCAGCTATGTCATACTCGGCGGCATCGGCTTTTCGGGGCTCTGCGATGAGTACAACGCGGAGAAAGGCTTATACCGTGACGTAGTCACGAGCAGAGCAGAAGACACTGCTCTGTCCGACAAGTTTTCTAAGCTGCACGAGAGAATCCGAAGGCTCGCGCCGGACGCGAACGTCATAGTGGCGACGCACACCCCCATGTCGAACTGGTCATCTCTCGACTATCAGCCTGGCTGGGTATACGTCAGCGGGCATACGCATCGCAACACGTTTGTGGAGGAGGGCGATGCCAGGGCATATGCGGACAACCAGATCGGTTATAGCAGACAGGTCGCGGGACTTAAGCGCTTCTACGTGGAGGGTCGCTACGACCCGTTCCGCCGTCTGTCCGACGGCATACATGAGGTGGAGCACGTCGACTACCTTGACTTCAACCGGACCAGGGGCATACCTATTGGTTCCTTTAATCGGAAGGGTCAGATTCTCATGCTCAAGCGGGAGTCCGTGTACTTGTTCCTGTTCAAGTGGGAGCGGACGGGAGACATGTACCTTTTGTCAGGCGGCCGGATTAACAAGATCGAGAAACAGGACCCCAAATACTACTTTGAGCGCATGATTCCGTACGTGAGCCTGGTCAAGAAAGCGTTTTCGTCGTACATGAGTGCCATCAACACAATTGCAGAAGAGGTGAGGGCGTTCGGTGGCGAGGGCAGGGTACATGGATGCATAGTGGACATTGACCTCTTCAACCATGTGTATCTGGATCCCTTTACCGGAAGGCTGAAGTTCTATTTCGCGACAAGCATTGATGACAGGATCGAATACGATCACCTCGATTCGCTCCTGAAGAGTCACGCGCGTCACCTTCTGCCCTTCTATGAGATGCTGCTACAAGATGCCTCGAGCGAGCGGGAACCGCTTGTGAAGCGGGAGGTAGACGCCAGCGTGGTGGGAGCGATCCACAAGACAGACATGCTCATGTACAGGCCGTCCAACGTCGTGCTCTCCGTGCAGCGCCTGTTTTACTCCAACGTTATAAGGGTGTGGAACGATGAAGTCTTCGAGCATGCAAACGCTCAATTCGATGAGTCACAGAGCGGGATGGACAACGTACGGCTTTTATCGTAAGGTTTGCTTTAGTGACATCTGAGGGCATACATGTTAAGAGTTTTTGCCGCGGACTGCTTACCCAGACAGAGTGAGCGTGGAAATCATCGTTCTCGTGTGCTAGTCCAGCGCGATTGTTGTTGCGTGCTCGGATTTCAAGTCATGTTCTTGCGTCAAAAGCTCTTTTCCTGTTTGCGGTAGATTCGTCCGTTTCTGCATGGCGGCAAGCGTAACGCCACCGAGCCCGTGGATTAACAGGCCAGGGGCTTTGTTCTAGGCGAACGTCAACCGCTTGGGTGCGGGACGTATCGTATACACATGTATCAGAGATGCGTATGATAGTCTCAGCTAGTACTTCAGATTCTCTTCCTCATCCATAGCTATATTTAAATAGTTTGTTGCCTCTTTGATACATGCGTCTGCATTAGCCCAAATTCCGCTAGTTTTCGACTTCGTAAAATAGTCGTAATAATAATCTAGTCCGTATACCAGATTCTCAGATGCATAGACGTAGTTGTCTCGCATGGTTTTGCATTTTGATGGAGCTGAGAGTGCCTCGAACTCGCGGAGAGCGCTCCAAACTAGCGATCTTCTAAGTTTGATTTCTGAAGTATCGCCGTTTGCAACTATCTTATCTAGATCCGAACCCGCGACTTTGATGTTGGTCTTAAGGGTTTCGAACTCCTTAGCGTTCAAGTAGGCATCAACCGGGTCGTAAGACGTGTCGATATTTCTCGTTGCTGTGGTTGTCTTCCGGCTGCTGGAAGAGCCATTCTTACTTAACAATGCCAGCAGCATGGATCCCACAACAAGAGCCACGACAAGCAACCCGGCAACCGATCCAACCACGATGGCAACAATCTTCGCCATACTTATATTATCAGCCTTGCCCTCAGGCGCGTGCCACCTTACAGGCCTGCCAAGATCCCGCTCGATATCTCAAGCCACTCCCTGGCAAAATTCTTTCGGGTTGGTGTTTTTAGGAAAAACAAAGTGCTTCCCGTACCTTATCTCTTCGCTGGCCTCTGGAAGCCTAAGCCTGGCGTTTAGATGGCGATCCTTGCCCCACTCGAAGAATACCTCTACGGGTCGGTCGTCTCTTTCCCATGATGAGTGCCTTTTTACTATTCTTCCGGTGTCCTGCTCTATCATGTTTGCCAGCGCATGGTATCCGACCTTTGGATGCTCAGACAGTTTTGTGGAGTAGTTCTTCGGGTATTTCCATTCCTCGTTGGTAAGAGGGTCCTTTATCTTGGCGGTTGTAGTCGACATATCGCCTTTATCCACTCTGAACATAACGACCTCAAGTGGGGGGAGTTCCTCTTCCGCGCTGGCTACCTCCGCGCTGGCTACCTCCGCTTTGGCTACCTCCGCGTTGGCTACCTCCGCGTTGGCATCTACCTTTTGCGGGTTATCCTGCTCTTTTGACGTCTCGTCATGTGCTGTGGCATCCGACAATAGTTTGGCCTTAAGAGCGTTGAATTCCTCCTGGCTGAGCGCCCCAGAGTCCAGCAAGGATTGATGCCTTTCCAGCGTATCAGCAATCTCTTTTGCATCCATAAGGCCTGTCCCCTTGCTAGTCGTTGACAATTAAAATTGTCAATATAATCAGGATGCCACAGCGTTTCTTTCTGGCAACGAGCATTCAGCAAGATGTATCTATATCAACGCCAGAGGCGTCTTATGAGCGTGTGGCAGCGTTTTGGTCTTACAGCAATTACCAGATTTGTGTTGCGTATCTGGGCTTGACGTTAAACAATTGATCTTGATTGATGGGACTCTGGGGTTCGCAGGGCTAGAGGAAATCTTTATGAAAGCTGAATACAGTTATGATACCATAAAGAATAATTCACAGCTTTATGGAAATGATTCGCAAAAGATGGGGGCGCATATGAAGAACAGCGTTTATTCCATGCGGTGGCAAGGACCGCCTGGCAGCGATTGCCAAGGCGCTACGGCCAATGGGCATCGACCTGCGCATAATACCTGACTTGGACATACTCAACGAAAGAGCAAAGATCAGAAACTTGTATGAGTCGTGCGGTGGTGATTGGTCAGAGATCGAATCGGATTACAACGTGCTTTCACGATACTTTGAATCGCAAGATAAGAAAATGCCAAAGCGCGAAGACGTGCGGAGAATGCTCGATGCTTACAACGGTGAAAGGCTGGACAAGCGAGAGATAAAGAGCTTGCGCACCCTTATAAGTTGCAAGAGTGCTTGGTCAAAGCTTAAGGATATGGGTCTGGACGCTGTTCGTGGTGATCAACGTATGAACTTGGATGCATTGATGATTCGTTTGAGAGGCAGAGGCATCTATCCGGTCCCCTGTGGGGAGTTGGAGCACTTTGTTCCCGATGCGGGCGGACACGCGACCGATTGGTTGTCTGCAGTGCTAGAACGTCATCCAGATCTAGATGATTCAGCGTATCGGAGTGCTAAGGAGTTTATTGAGAGTTGGGGGATATAGTCGTTGGTGCGCGATGATTGCGCAGGCGTGGAAGCCAATACGTTCTTGTACCAAATTGTGTGTAATCTAATCATTCAGAGGCTGAGGGTAAGACTCGGGTGTTACCAGTCCTGCGCGTTAAGAGATGGCTAATGCTCATGGATGGCCTGGTAGTGCTGAAGGGATATAGAACGACTATACACTGAGGCGCATAGTCGCTGGACATTTGACTTCTCGTGGCCAGACTCCGGGTTGCATAACCTGAAGTCGAAGTCGTAGTGGACAGCGAAGACGCGGAACGTCTCCGTAGTGCTCATCTGCTTGTATGCGTGCCAGTCACCACCCGCACCTTCATGGCGAAGGGCGTCGGCTCGGACATGGATTTGGGACCGCGATACTTCCGCTTGCTGGGGTGAGCTCGTCGATCCAGTCGCAGAGGGTTTGTCTGCCATTTGGTTAGCCTCTTGCTGCAGTCGACGATCGCGGCAACGTCAGCCTGGCTGTGTCCGCCGCGCGAGCATCACCAGCAGCCTCTTTCTCTTGGGCATGCAATGCCCCTTTCTTCCAAGAGGCCCCTTTGGCCTCCTCGAGGAAATGTTCGCACGGTACCATCTTCATCGGAATCTCGGTACCAATGTCATCGGATTGGGGGCACCATCAGACACTACTGCTCAGTTGACCATTAAACGTCTGATTCTTACATTGCCAGTAATCAAATGCGCGTTTCGTTGTATTGTGTCTATTGCGCACGTCACCGACAGCACGGATAAGCGGGAAGAGTAGCGCACCTCCGCGTTTTCACATATCGATGCTAACACTCCGTTCGCGCTTCCAGTCTGGCGGCATCACGAGACGACACTGCTCAATCTATGTCGGTGTTCGATTGTGGGTTGTAGTTTTACGAACACTCGTATGTATACTGCGTGCCAATAATGGGAATACTATCGTATCTGCGTCAACCAATTAGAGTTTAGTAACAACAACCGATTACCTTGGTTTAATCCCCTCATCAGGAGTAACTCAATGAAAACTTTGACCGTATTTGCCGAGGAGCCAGAAGAAGAGTTGTGGAGAATGCTGCTTCAGTACTCTTATGAGGCTAACATCAGGCGCTACTACACAGAGAATCACGTAACCCCTTCTGATGATGTTGAAGAGCTAGCCAACTGTATATCTGGAGCACTGCTTCAGGCGGATGAGTACTACAAGGCCAGCAAAACTGTTAGTTTGCAGGTTGAACCCTTACTCCTGTATTACGGAACAACCAATCTGTTCTATGCAATGTGTGCACTGATGACGGGCAAAATCCCTAGTATTGAGAATCACGGGATGTGTATCGAGCTCGTCGAGGATTCGGACAAGCAGTTCATTGCAGATACACGCCTTACATTCCAGAATCCTTCAAGCGGTGGAATACACGTGTTTGCAAAGCAATTAGGATGTGGCATCAACTTCTGTGATTATCGAACCTGGGATTTGTTTGATTTCCTAGATTCCATCGCGGAGGTTAAGTACGACTTTGAAAGGTGTTATACAGACAGGACTTCATGCGTCCTTCCTCTTCAGTCATTCATCACCTCTGAGGGAGTTATCGAGAAGGCGTTCGTGGACGAAGACAAAGAAGAGAGTACGCTCAACGCCATAGAGGGCTTCTCGTCTGCGTATCTTATGCCGCAACGTATCCCCGACCATAACGGAGAATCATATATTGTTCTACGCAGAAAACCTGCGGGCAAAGATATAAGACCGGCATCGCTCTCTGGACAGTCATATTTGCTGGCTGGTCATAAAAAGAATGGAAAGCCGGTGACCATTCCCAGTGAGCTGAGTATGTATATTGCGCTGTTTGCTCTTAGCAGCTTGTGTAGATACTACCCAGCGAAGTGGAATCCGTTTGTCACTAAGGACTCAACGGGGGAAAGGCTGATCGTCGAAAAGCTTTTGTACTATTCCAGAAGAACGCTGCCCAATATCGTGCTAAATCGCATACAGGATCAGAGTGTTCTTTTTGTTTCAGAGAGGTATGAGCCAGAGAATCGAGTCCAATTGGTCGGCGAGCATGAGGCCAAAGAGCTTGTGGACAAAGAGGTCAGGTTTGAGCTCAAAAGACAACTGATTCGCAATGCGTCGCAAAGCGTGAGGAATGGTTTCAATGGCAGATAATTTCAAAAGTGCGGTTTTTAGCCTATGCAAGAAGCTGGCATCCCATCCAAAGTCGAGGGAGATTCGGGCTCTGGTCCATGACGTGAGCGTGATGGTTGAGGCGGAGGGGGAGCTTGGGCGGTTCACCAAGCCTTCCCATGGTGATCTTGTCCAAGTCGCGGAATTTGAAGGGCATCAGTTCCTGGGTTTCTTACTGGCGGATACGCATGCGGAACGCTATAACAGTGTCCCGCAAATTCACGTCTCGGGATTTGATATCGACGAGCGACAGCTAATGGAAACAGCGCATGCAACACTTGCGCTGTTTGTCGATTGTTGCATTGGGGATTTGCGCGAAAAGTATCCCAAGGCATCTGCCCTTCTTGACCCTTATGCGCAATACGAGAACTCGTTGGGAAGGATACGCGTGAATCCATTTCTCAACAGGGGTGATTTCGCAGAATGCGCGGCAACGTTTAAAGGAGGAAGACTCTACCAGGAATTGATGAGCAGCGATGTACTCCAGATTGTGGAGAGCGCCG
The DNA here is from genome assembly GCA_017545665.1 of Atopobiaceae bacterium. GTDB lineage: Bacteria > Actinomycetota > Coriobacteriia > Coriobacteriales > Atopobiaceae > RUG440. Next base: position 23,676 of record JAFWKQ010000034.1, on the reverse strand, counting down.
CTCCAGACACGATCTTTGGATTATCGGGGATGCTCAACAAGCAGTTTATGGAGAATTTGGATTACACTTCTGACGAGACCCATAAATACCTGAGAAGGATTGCGGTTGCCACCAAGTTTAGCGCGGAGGACTTCCTAATGGCCAGCTGCTGTTACTGTCATGCCTTGCGTCTTTCGCTAGAACTTGCTCTTCAGATGTTTTTTGATGCGATTCTGGGCTCGAACATTGCGGTTATGGACGATAGCAACGTAATCAAAATCGAGGACCATGCATCCGATATGGTCTACGAGAAATACATCGTACTTGTCCAAGGCGTTGCATCCGGACTTGGCGGGAGCGCTGTTGGAGGAATCGCCTTGCTGACCTGCAGTCCGCCTGAGCGACCTCATGTAAAGGAATTCGGTGTGATGGTAGCCTTGATAGAGACTTTCGAAAGCGAGTTTGGCGAGACAGCTAAAATAACAATGGTTACGGTAAACGAGGAGCTAAACAGGCTCCATCGCATGACGGACAGGATTATGAACTCGCCTCTTGGCAGGACCTCCGTGATACTGCATCCGAAGCGAGAATGCGATTAGCTCAAAGCTGTCTTTTGCCTGCATTCGTGGCAACAATTGTTTCGCAATGTGTGTCTGCTCAGATAAGTCGGGGAATTGGGGAATAACCGCCATCGTCGGACACATATGGGCGGTCGCGACAAGCACAAACACCGCGAAGGAGGGGATGGGCATCCAGCGGCGAGCGAGCCCAAGATTCGTGCTAAACCTCGTCGCTGGAAAACAAGATTGAGGCATTGCATACGCACAGGAAAACAAGGCAGGCACAATCAGCAGCCAAGAGTTCCGTTCTTGAGTCCGAGCGTGCTTGCTACAAAACGGCGGGAGTACATTTGTTGGATGCGTGGCCACTTTCGCTCATTGCACTTTGTCTTGCATTCCTGTGCCTCTTTTGTAGGGCGTCGTTGTCTGGATTTGGGAGGAGAGAATTGAGGAAAGCGATGGCGAGCTCCTTCAGAATGTATCTGTCGAGCATGATTAAGGACCTTTACCTTGCAAGGAAGCTATGGGAGATTGCAAAGACGTGGGTTGGAATGGTAAGCTCGCTATATGCATTCGCAGTACTTCTGAATAACCTTGTGGGAATCTCTGCAGCGAAGGGCCTCTGCGAGAAATGGTGGGTAGCTCTCGTAGTTCTTGGAGCGCTTTGTGCGTTATGGGCCAATCGGGAGAAAACATTTTTCGTTGCAACGGCCAAGGTCGCGGGACTACAGATTCAGGCTAAGGTAGGCGACCTGTTCGCCTGTGATGCGCAAAGTGTCGTAATACCCACGAACACTTTCTTTCGGACGAGGATGAAGGGGGAATACATAAGTCCTCGAAGTGTTCAAGGGGCTTTTCAGAGCAGGATATATACGCGTCCAACTGAAGACTTGGACAAGGCCATAGCAGACAGTCTTCGCAAACAAGGGCTGAATGGAGAGCGGGCGCGCGATGAATTCGGAGTGGTCAATCGCTTTCCTGTGGGAACTGTAGCAAAGGTCGACTACAAAGGAAAGCACTACTATTTCCTTGCCATGAACGATGTAAACGAATACGGAAAACCTGTTGGTCAATCGTACGAGAACGTGAGCGAAGCTCTTGACGGTTTGAAGAGGGCAATACACTACTTCGGGCATTGCGATGAGCTTGCCATGCCGCTTGTCGGCGCTGGCCGTGCAGCAATCAAGGACGCATCTTGTGATAGGGTCGCTTTCGATATAGTCGACATGTATCTGGGTTCTCAGGAGAAGCTAGCTCAGAAGCTCATCGTCTGTGTTTCTCCAGAGGATTATGTTCAGCAACGTATTGACTTCGAGCGGCTTGCGAAATACATCGGCTATCGATGCGAGTTCGATCAGCTAGCTGGGTGACAGGAGGGTTAACATATGGGCAAGCGTGTCTACATAAGTGCTGATTACTCAGAGAATGACGGCGATCGAGCAGTAGTTGACGAACTGCACAAGTGGGGAGAGGATAGCGCGCATAAGGTTGATTATATCGATACAGCGCAGGTCGTGTCTGGGAGCGTGACACGCGACCCAGACTGTCGTGCATGCGACTTGAAGGCGGAGTTTAACAGCCAGATAAACGCTTCATCCGCCGCTCTTTTCATTGTCGGGGATAAAACAGCCCATCGTAATGCTGGGTCTACGTGTCGGAGGAATGCGGAAGGAGAGCTGTGCCCTTGCACTCCATATAAACAAAATGCTGGGGGAACGTCGCTTTGTAAGGTGCACGGTACGACATACACTCCTGGGCCGGAAGAGGATGTGGGGACAATCAATACATACTCTTATCTGGAGCATGAGTTTCGTCAGGCGGTGAAGAAGCGTAAGACCATTATCATCGTGTATAACTCATTTTACAGGCAGTATGGTTGGCTTCCATCATACATGAGAGATTATGATGAGATGGCGCGCCCATTTTGGAAGAAGGATGCTCTAGGGCGCAAAGTCGGCGATTACCAGTATATAAAGCAAGCACTTGGTTACGAATAGCGTCATCAGAAGTGCGTAATAGGTGCAATGCGGATTCTATCAACGATTCTGGGCCACATACACGTCAATCCTTGATACGCCATGGTCAGCCCATCGTTGTGGTCGGGTAAAGCTCCGAACTTGCTGACAAGCGCATTCCTTAAAGACGCTTCATTAGTGTCTGTCACCCTTTTGGGGCTAACTGTTGTGCCATTAACAAACAACGCTTGAAATCAACCGCAGACGCGCTTGACATTCCTGTATATCAGTCATACTTTGCTGATTTAAGGTATGAAGTCAAGGTAATCGATCGCCGAGAGGCTTGTCTCCTATATCGACTGCGACAACGCCAACATCGAGACGGTCTACATAAATGGGGGAGAGTCCGAAGACTGGCAAGACAGGCCTTTGCAGAATCAGCCGCAGATAGCAGAGATCCGCGACGGGGTCGATTACACAACGGGCGTACAGGTGGTGATCGAGCGTGATTACAACGGGCCCAATGGATTGGAACAATCTCGCAGGGCACACTTTAGACGCGGCCACTACGCCCGCCGTCGTGTTGGCACAAGGGACAACTGGCACTACGAGAAGAGGTGGATCAAGCCGACATTCGTCCACGGAAGCGGACAAACGGTGACCAGGCATAAGGTCGTGCGGATCGTTCTGTGATTGCGGTGTCGCAACAAGCTGGCGCTCGCAGGCTTCGCTATACGCAACAGCCGAGATGCGTGGTGTTGGAGGTGCTGTTGTATAAGGCATCCGTAACCTCACGCGGGAGGCGCGTCATATCGAAACGATCGTCGTTGCGGATGAAAAGAGCCCTTGGGCGCGCACCTAGCCCTTCGCGATGGGAAGCAGCGCCTTGAGCAGCACCTTGAGCTCGGATATGAGCTCCTCGTCGCCTGCCTCCAGCGGCAGATTCCTATAGACGAGGTGCTCGTCGTGCTCCTCCACGATGGGCAGCCCTGCCGTTACCATTGCGTCACGGACCATCGACTTTGCCGCCGGGCCGCTCACCCAGCAGCGAACCTGCGTCTTGTCGACGTTGTTCGAGATCTCGGGGTGGGCCCATGCCCTCTTGCCGGGCAGGACCAGATTGATGTAGGTCGAGCACCACAGGTAGTACTTGTCCGGCGACCAGACCTTCGGCTTCTCAAGTCCCATCGCGGCGATTTCCGGGTCGTCGGCCAACGCCGCCTGCAGGCGAACGCCCTGCGCCTTCGTGGCCCTTGCGACCTCCTCCATCTTCCGCTTCAGTAGCTCGATCTCCGGTCCGTTCTCTACCATGAACGCGAAGAGCTCTGTGTCGAACTGCATCCTTGTCTCCCCTAGGTTCTCGATGGTAATCATGAAGTCGCGCATGTGGCCGAGCCACTCCTGGTCTGCGGAAAGCATGGCGTTGCCAGCGCCTTCCTTAACGCGTGCGAACAGCGCGTCGTAGGTAACGTTGCAGAGCGACACGCCGCACTCCTCGCACCTTGCGGCCCACCCCGACGTCGCCGACCCCTCGTCGCGCAGCGTCAGCGTTAGCAGGAGTGGCACGCGGCCGCCGGCCATGTTTCGCACCTGGACGGCATAGGCCGCCAAGTCGTTGTAGAGGCTCGCGCCAATCTTGTTCTCGATCCCAAGGACGACGTCTGGGGTCTCCGCGACGATGTCTATGCGAAGGTCGCGCCTGGCGTTTGCGCACACCACCTCGGTAGAGCAGGATGTCGGTGAGGTTTGGAGCGCTTTCGGGTCGAAGCGTGCGTCCGCCTCCGTGGCAGCCGACAGCAGCGACTGCATCCACAGGTCCCCCAGGCCGTGCTCGGCCTCGCTCTCCATGAAGAATGCGAGCAACCTGCTTATGGTGACCTCGCGGCGTTCCATCCCGGCGACCTCCATAAAGGTCGCCCTTCTCTTTGGCTTGTCGAGATTCGCCCGTCGGAGCTTTAGGAGCAGCTTACGCAGGCGCTTCTTCTCGTCGTGGTTCAAGTTCCCCTCCAACATTGAGGTGCTGTTTGTCATAATTCTAACTTACGCCACTAAAATAGAAATACATGGTGCTGCGGGCCTTGTGTCGTCGTTTGGTTGATGACATTCTCACGTACGGAGCCGTCCGCTAGTCCTGCTGTAACAGATGCAAGCTCTTGTCTTCTGCCACAATGGTTTTACATCGAGACTTGATACCCGCCACGCAACGAAGGGCCCATATGTTTGACGAAAAGCGATTTGAGGACTGGCTGCATGCGTACAAGCGCGACCTGCCTGGCTTTTGGCGTGAGGAGCGCTACAAATGGAAGGCGGTAAAGACCTTTGTGGACAACTGGGACGTCACCGCCGAGGACCTAGGGAGCATGCTGGACGCGTCGTTGTCTGGATGCGAAAACCTGCTGACCACTGCAAACAGGTTTCCCGTTGGCATGATTTGCGAATTTGCCGAGACATATCCTGATCGCGTGCGGGCGATGTTCGTCGACCTGTTCGACGAAAGCAAGGACCTATGGGAACGCATAGACGCCTTCAAGCGGGCGAGCGACGATTTGCGTGAGGCTACCAAGGGTCCCAACGAGTCACAGGGCAAGAGCTACAGCCACTATCAGGACGAGAACTCAATTACGACGTACCTTTGGCTCAGGTATCCGACCAAGCACTACATATACAAGTACAGCATCGCTCGCACTCTGTGGCAACAGTTCAAGACCGATCTGCCCATAAAGAAGGGCGCCTATGCGACAAACGTCCGCAACAGCGAGGCTATGTATGACGGTATACGCGGCCGATTTGCGGCGGATCCGGAATTGCGCGACCTCCTGGACTCGCTCCTTGACGACGGCTGCGATCACGATGACGCGCTGCACACCATGACGGTGGACTTTGGTCACTACGTCTGGCATCACATGAGGGATGGGGGAGACATCCCGGGGAAGCAGGCAAAGGATGAGTGGTTTCCCTCTGCCGACGCCTACGATCCGGGAATAACCTCGGATCAGTGGGCTGGTCTCCTTAACGACTCGTCGGTTTTCAATGATGGGAGTCTGCAAATCATGCGACGCATCCTCGACTGCGGTGGGTCGGCTACCTGCAAGCAGCTTTCGGCGAAGTATGGCGAGGTTCCCCAGTTCTACAACGGCGGATCTCAAGGGCTTGCAAAGCGCGTGCAGGGGGCGACCGACTGTCCCGTTATGCCGCAGGGCGACGAGGGCGCACGGTGGTGGCCCATCCTGTACGTTGGCAAGGCTTCAGGCGACGGCGAAGAAGGGTCATTCGTCTGGAAGCTGCGCCCCGAGCTTAGGGAGGCGCTTGAGCTCGCGGACTTGTCGCATGTGCGGCTCTATGCGAGCTCCACGAGTTCGACCGACTCCGTTGGGTGTGCCGAGCCTTATACGAAGAGGGACTTCCTCTCCGAGGTGTACATGAGCGAGGAGCGCTACGAGCGGCTAAGGGGCGTCCTTAATAGCAGGCTGAACCTCATACTGCAGGGGGCTCCGGGTGTGGGAAAGACCTTCTGCGCAAGGCGGCTGGCCTGGTCAATCATGGGCAGCAAGGATGACTCACGCATCCAGATGGTGCAGTTTCACCAGAGTTACTCCTACGAGGACTTCATCATGGGTTACAAGCCCGATGGCGAGGGCTTCTCTCTTAAAGAGGGCGTGTTCTATCGATTCTGCAAGAGGGCGGAGAAGGATCCGGGCAGGCCCTACTTCTTCATCATCGACGAGATCAACCGTGGCAACCTCTCCAAGGTGTTCGGCGAGCTCATGATGCTTATAGAGAGGGACTACCGCGGGGTACCGATTACGTTGGCGTACCGCGATGAGGAGTTCTACGTGCCTGGGAACCTCTACCTCATTGGCATGATGAACACGGCAGACCGCGGCCTCGCGCTCATCGACTACGCACTGCGGCGGAGATTCGCGTTCTTCGAGATGCGGCCGGGATTCGACTCGGAGGTGTTCCAGGCGTATCGCGAGGGACTCAAGAGCGATACGCTCGACTTGTTCGTGACGCAGATCCAGGCGCTTAACGCGGAGATTCGGCATGACCCGGCGCTTGGCAGGGGGTTCGAGATAGGTCACAGCCACCTGTGCGGTCGCACCACGTGTGACGACGAGTGGTTGCGCGAGGTGGTTGACTTCGACATCATCCCGACGCTGGAGGAGTACTGGTTCGACGACGAAGACAAGGTCGACAGGTGGAAGGCGGCGCTGCGCGGGGTGTTCCAGTGAGGGAGGGCGCAAACATCCCCATAAGGAACCTCTTTCACATGCTGGCCTACGCCTTTAAGGCGCTACGGCAAGGGGAGTATGAGCGGCTTGCGACCGAGGACTTCAGTCACGTGCATGACCTCCTCGCTGCGATACTGGCCCTGGGCGTAGGGAAGCAGCTCAAGCAGGGACTGCATCGCGAGTATGTGGAGAGGGCCGAGGAGCTTGCTGCGCTGCGTGGCAAGGTGGATGTCGCTGGCACCGCTGCGGCCAGGTTTGCTCGTCGGCGAGCGATTGCCTGCGTATACGACGAGCTATCGGAGGACAATGCGCTCAACCAGGTGATCAAGGCCACGTGCCTGCTTCTCGTCCGGCATGGCGAGGTCGAGGAGGGGCGACGGGCTGCGCTCAGACGCGAGATGCTGTACTTCTCAAACGTGGCCGACGTCGAGCTGTCGCGGGTGCGCTGGGACGCGTTTCGCTTTTCGCGCGGCAACCAGAGCTATAGAATGCTGGTTTCAATCTGCCGGCTCGTGGCGGAGGGAATGCTGCTAACCACGAGCGAGGGCGAACACCGGCTGGCAAGCTTCATCGACGACCAGTGCCTGCATCGGCTCTACGAGAAGTTCATCCTCAACTACTACGACAAGGAGCATCGTGAGCTGCGCGCGACGGCCCCTCAGATTCCGTGGGCGCTTGACGACGGCGAGGGGACGCTGCTGCCCACCATGCGGAGCGACATCACGCTTACGCGAAGGGACGACCCGAGCCGAGTGCTCATTATCGACGCGAAGTTCTACAGCCACAGCACGCATGGGCACTACGGCGCGCGCAGCGTGCACTCCGAGAACCTGTACCAGATCTTCACCTACGTGAAGAACCGCGAGGCTGGGTTTGGCGAGCGGCCCCACAAGGTGAGCGGGATGCTGCTCTATGCGCGGACCAACGAGGCGGTCCAGCCGAACCAGTCGTATGCGATGAGCGGCAACCGGATCGAGGTACGGACGCTGGACTTGGGTGGGGAGTTCAACGATATCGCGGCCCAGCTGGATGGGATAGCGGGGGAGTACTTCGGGTGAGGGCGGGGTATCGTCGCGGTGCGCCAATGGACGGTACTGTTCGATCGGCCGCTCGCATGCCCCTCTCCGCACTTCACGCAGAACGGACCCCGTTTCGCTTCCGTAGCGGCGCAATTGTTTGGAATCTGGGGCAGCATTTCCCACGCGGGCGCTATGGCACCCCGCGTCGCCGCAGGCAGGAGGCCCGAAAATGCGAGCCCGCAAATACGGATACTGGAAAACCAAACAATTGCGCGAGTTCGGAAGTGAAACGGGGCCCGTTCTGCGTGAGCTGCCTGGCGCGGCGGCGAAGCGCGGCGACGTATGCCAAGAGGCTCGTCCCTACCGTCGGAGCTGACCGATGGGAGGTCTCAGTCGGCGAGTCGAGCAGGGAGCTGCGGAAATTGCTTGCCACACTCCAGGGAAACCCGTTCAAGGTTCTGTCGCGGCTGTCTACACGCTTACCGGAATGCCATTGCTGCTAAAGAAGTCGTTGAACGCATTTTTGGCATTTTCAACTTGCTCGGGAACCTGGTTTGATATCACGTCTATGGTTGCATCTGCACAGCCCTGCACGTTTTCGGCGATTGCGCCAGCGACTTCTGGTACATACGCCACTGCCGTCTCGTATGCGCCGCTTGCAACGGCCGTTCCGACAACGCCGCCTATTAAACCCCCGGCAACAGTTCCTACTGGACCAGCAACAGATCCCGCCATCGCGCCAACCTTACCACCGGCGAGCGCGCCACCAGCAATAGAAGCGGCGTTGTGACCAAGATCGTAAGCAAGCTCATCTGCTCCGATTACGCCCTGTGCAAAGTCCATGACGGAGTCATAGGATTCAACGCCAAACGAGACAATGGATGCGGGTAGGCAACTTCCGCCCACACTTTTAATCAAGTTACAGGAAGAAGATTGCATTGTATTGGCGATGGCCGTTGTGATGAAAGTTGAAGCCCCGCCTACCACACCAGCCGTACCAGTTTCAGCGATAAGCTTTGACGCCATTTCCTCAGTGCTAATATCTCCATCCATCAACTCCTTAAAGTGTCCGGTAGCAGAAGTGACGAATGTGAGTCCTGCAGATATTGCGGCGCTATTTAGTCCCTCGTGCACACTGTGGTCTAGCATATTAGTGAGCAGCGATTTTTTAATATATCGATCAGGATGTTGCACTGAAACCCGTGCCTCGTCCTTTGTGACTAAGCTCTGCTCCATCATATCGTCGAGTTTTTGAAGCTTGTCGATTCTGCGTTGGATATTTGCTGACGCCTCCGTCTTACCATTCGTGGTCGTCTTCTCAAGCTGCTGGTTCAGTTCATCAAATCGGTCTCTGATGTATTCTTTGGCACCTTTAAAGAAATCTTTCGGGCATTCGATTTTGTCAACGCAATCTCCTTCGAAGTACTTATCGAACTTCTTTGACGTCATCTTCTTGACCCAGTCACCACCATCCTTACCAACGAACTTGGTCTGCACTCGTTCAACTGTGTCGCCGTTTGCATCGACACGAATCTTGTCAACGTACTGATCGTTTTTAGAGAACCCGAGGTCAGGACGATCGTCGGCACGGTATGTGGTAATCCCAGTGCCTTCACGAGCAGCTAGCATATTTTCTTTTTCAGTGGATACAATCTCGGCCGCAAATCCTGCGCGCTGGTTTATGATCTGATCTCTGAATTCTTCGTTCATCTTCCAGTTGCTGATTTCCTTGAGCCCAAGGGTTTTGTTCCCGTTGCTGTCTATAGCGCCGTCAAGCATCCTCTTGGCACTATCCATAAATGAGCCATGGTCGTACACCGATACGGGGGAGTCGCCGATTCGAACGGAATCGATTGCAGCGTCTTGTGCTGACGTGGCAAAGCCGTCGAATGCATCCTTCGCGGAGGATATGCTCGATTCGAATTGTCCGTGAAGACCAGAGAGCGCGTCAGTGGCTTTTTGTAGATGTGGCTGTAAGGCTGAAAGATCGACTGAACCCATAGAATCAATTGTCCCCATTGTTACCCCTCATTCCTATACGTCAAAACGAAGCAGATATCGTTTACCTCTTGCGGTTTCATTCCACCCAATCGGTCTTGAACGAGCGCCCGTAAGTCGTCCGCATCCTTAACGGTGGATAGCTGTTTATCGTTAATGTCAAGTACGTCTATTAGCAACGTCTGTAACTTTGGAATGTCTTCCGTCCGCCATATGAGTTGGCAATTAAACAGATCGTAGTCTTCGATTGTGCTCTTGATCATGATTCGGTTGGAGCGCTTGAGCTCTAGCACCTTTTGGGCAGAGAGAAGCGTCGCCTTTTTGATGCCCTTGCCTTTAAACCACGGCTGCATGAGCATGCGCGTGATAAGCTTTCTTGCCGACCTCTGCGTCATGAGCCTTGGGAGGTCGCCTGCCTCGTAGGGCTTCTCGTCCACCGCGGCCTTGTCGATCATGGCGAGCACGGGGCTTATCCAGTTGTTCTGGTACACGACGGCGACGCCGCTCGGGAGCTTTGCGATCTCGTCTACCTGCGCATCCGTGAGGCCAACGGACCTGCCAACCGCAATGCGATCGTTGGCCTCGGGCGTCCTTAGGATGATCTTGGTGTTCGTGTTCTTGATCGCGGCGATGTCCACAGACGACGGAGACTGGTCCACGATAACGAATCCCTCGCCGTATGTGCGTATTTCCGCGATGGTGTTGGTGATCATCTCCACCGACTTGCCCACAAGCTCGGACGCGCCTCCCGTGGTGTTCTTGAGCAGGTTGTGCGCCTCCTCGAGTACGGTTATGTGCTTCAGTCCGTTGTTGTTTCCCGACTTCTGGTCCACGCGGTACTCGTTGAGGGCGTAAACGATAAGGCCCATTATGAGCGCCTTGGTCTCCCCGGACTTGACCCTGCTTATGTCGAGGACGCAGTTCTTGTCGAAGAGCTCCTCGTAGGGGGTCTGCTCCATGGTGAATATGTACTTGTTGAGGCCCACGGTGAGCGACCTCACACGCGTGAGCAGGGCTCCGCGATAGTTGGACTTTATGTCTGACGCGTAATCGGACCCGCTAATGAGCTCGTCGAGCTGCTCGGCGAGCACCTCGAAGTCGGGGAACTCCAGCTGGTCTCCCTCGAAGGTGGAGGAGCCCAGGTCCCATCCCACCACTTCGTAGGACTTGAGGATCGCGTCCTTAAAGAAGGCCGGCATTGCATCGTACATGGGCCAGCATACGCCGAATATCTCCACGAGACCGTCCACGTGCTCCAGCACGTGAATCGACTTCGGGAACATGAACGGATTGAGGTTAACGAGCCTTGCCACGTTGGGGTTGGTGGAGAACACGTTGACGTCCGGCAGGCTGCCGAAGGCGTCCTTGTACTCGCCCTTTGCGGGCTCGACGACGAGGAACGGGATCTTGTCCTGCCGGAGCTCGGCGAGCATCTGGTAGACGGCGTTCGACTTGCCCGACCCGGTGGACCCGGTAACGAACGTGTGCATGTTGAGGCTACGGTTGTCCAGCTCGACGATCTTGTTCGTTACCTGCCCGAGGTCGAATATCCTGCCTATGGTGATGCGGTCCTCGGGCGCCACGGCCTTGGGGGTGGGTATGAGCTGATACGTCGTGACCTCCTTGCCGAACTCGGCGTGCTCCACAACTGGCAGGCCGGGCACGGTTGCCCTTGGCAGGCCTAAATGCAGGCCGAGCTCCTTGCCGCTCACGGAGGTCGATGCGTCCACCACGACGCCTCCTCCGTAGGAGAACCGAGGGTGCACGAAACGGGACAGATAGGTGGTTAGTGCCTGGAAGCCAGCGGGGTTCTCGCTGCCGTAGCTTCGCCAAGAGTTTATGGCGGCAACTTCGCGCCCCGACCTCTCGCCGTTCATGAGGGAACGGTAGTTGCTCGCCGCGATCTCTGCCGAGGACATGTCGTCGGACATGAAGTAGCCTGCTACGTGCCAGAGCCCGTAGCTGTCGTACTCGTCGGTCTTCTTGATGAGCTCGTCGAGGAGCGAGAGCATGTCCGCGACGGGCTTGTTCTCGATGGTGGAGCTCACCGTCTGCGACTCGCTTTCGGAGATTTGCTCGACCGGCGCCAGCGAGTTGATGAATCCGCCCAGCTGGCCCGCCACCTGACCTCCGATCATCGCGCCTCCCGTTAGCCCTATTGCTGCGCTGCCCGCGCCTGCCGTCGCACCGCCTACGACGCCGGCGAGGGATACCGCCGCGCCGGCGATCATCGCGGCCTTCTGCTTGCCGTCCATCTCTGCGAACGATTTGGACCGTGACGAGGAGGTAGACGTGCTCTCGCTGAGCTGCGTCTGCTGGAAGCGAGACAGCTTGGTGTAGAGGTCCTGGCATTGCTTGCGCATGAGCTGGACGTCCTGCGGGGACTGGTTCTCCGCGATGAGGACGCCCGTGTATGCACGGCCGCTCATGGCGAGCACGAGCTTCTCTAGGCCCTGCACGAAACGCTCGTTTGTCTGCTCGCCGACGATCTTGTTGTTGCCGACCACGCTCACCGAGGCAACGCTGCCGAGTGACTCCACCTTTTGGGCGAGCCTGACTATGGACTTCCTGTCCTCGTTGCGAATTCGAACGCCGGGGAAGTGGCCCACGAGCGTCTGGCTTAGGGTGTCGCCGAGGGTGACGGTGGAGCGCTTGGTTGGGGACTCGTCTGGCTCGTTGTTCCTAACGCCAAGGTAGAACCGCGTCTCCTTGCCGTCGGAATCCACTAGGACGAACGCCGATGCGTTGTAGGTGGACAGGGTGTTGAACACCGTGGTGAACTTGTCGGTTACTGGCTCGCCCTTTTGGTAGACCATCTCGTCTATGCGGTAGAGGCGGACGTTGTCGATGACGTCCTCCTCGAGCGGCGGCAGGTCGCCTATGGGCACGACGTCCATATCCGACAGGCGTGCGAGGTACTTCTTGCGGATGGCGTCGTCTATGATGTCGATGCGGTCCTCGACCGTAACGGCCATGGGTTCCGCAACCGCTTCCTGCCTGGTTATCTGCGTATCCATCCCTAGCTCCGCTCTATCTCGACGAGCATGTCCTCGAACTCCGCCAGCCAGTCCCAGTCCTCCTGGGTTTGGCGCTCTACATGGGAGAGCTTGGAGGCTGCCTGCTCCTTGTCTTCACCGCACTTCTGGATAAGGGCCTCCAGTTGTTGTTTGTACGCGTTTGTAACGGATGCCTGGTAGTCCGACAGCGCGCTTGTGTGGGCGTCTATGTAGACCTGCGCCAACGGCATCAAGGTCTCCCTCGCTGCCGACCTCCACGTTTCGTAGTTTGCCATGGGTACCGGCTTCTTCTCGTCGCTTTGCTCTGCGAACGCGCCGAGTAGGTTGAGCAGCTCGTTCCTTGTGCTGACGTACGTTATCTCCGTCATGCTCGCGAAGGTGTTCCTCATGTTGGGCACGGGACAGCTCGGGGGAGCGGATAGGGGAGGCACGCCTGGCGAGAAGAACGGTACCTCACCTGCCTCTTGGTAAATATCCTTGAGGGACTTGTCGATTCTTGTCTGCTCGGCCATCGTCATTGTGGTTATGCGCGATTCGAAGCTGCGGAACGCGCCTTGCAGGATCTGCGCGTACTCGAGCGCGGCCCTATCGATTTGCTCTTGCTCAGATACGCTTACCTTTTTGTTGCGCCACGTAACGATTGCGGCCATGAGCTCGTTGCAGGCGTTCGAGAACTGCTGCTGGGGTACGTATTCGCCATAGTATTCCAAGCATGCGCGCGAAGTCTTGAGCGCTTCCGTCTTGGCGTCGAGCGTTCTTACCTTCTCACGGACTCCGGCGTTCGTTGCCTCGCTGAACCTGCTCATCCTCGTGAGCATGTCCTTTATGCCATCCACCTCCGTGCGAAGTACCCTGATTGCCTTCCGTACGTACTCGGTTGCGGGATAGTCCTCAAGGTACTCGATGATTCGTTGATCGTCTGGACCGTCGACTATCTGCGGATGCCTTACTCCGAGGTCCGATATTATGCGGATGACCCTTTCGCTGTTCATCGCGGGGTGTATGAGGAAGAAGAGCTGCCGTTGCTCGATGTCCGTGCGAGCCAAGAGGCTCCGCAGCTCGTCTCGGACCCTCGCCCTGTTCTGGCGGCTTATTGTAATGAGAATGGGGACGTTAAAGAGCACCGTGCCGCCGAGCTCCAGCACGCTTTCCACCACCTCGATGCTCACGAGGGGAAGCTCGAGGCGCGAGGGTTCCTCCTGCACGATGATATACGGCACCGAGGCGTCGAGCGTCTCTGAGTTTTCGCTCATGAACTTGTCGAAATCGAACCGGCGATTGCGATGGGAGTCGAGCCACTCGAGGAGACTGGCGATCTCCTTCCTCTTATGCAGCACGTCTTCGAGCTCACCCATGCGCGTGATGCGCACGTCCTCGGGGTCCGCGCCCTGACTCCGAAAGGCTTTGATCACTTTGGCATAGTCTGCGTCTGTTCCCGTGAAGCTAAAGTCAAAGTCGAATCCGTTCATCTCGTCGTGGAAGATGCAGGGGACCTCTTTGACCCACTCCACAAGGGGACGTTTGTCGTATTTCTCGATGGCGCTGTTGATTTTTGGGGAGTGCCCGTTAAAGCGTGCGGTGGTTTCCAGGAGGTAGGGGTTATGGGAAAGCTCGGCACTGATCATATAGCTTCCAATCGATGCTCGTTCCGTTGCTTTGGCATAAGGATATAGTTTTGTAGCAGTTTTCCACTATGAGATACATGGTGTAAAACGCTAAAGGTTGCTTATAGTCCGCTGGCGTCCTATTGAGCACCCATAGATTATGTGACCGACGAGCAGCGTTCATTAGCTGCGAGCTAAAGCCCGGGTGGCCGGAGGCTCCTACGAAAGCTGGAGCAGGGTGAACGACTTGTTGTTTATCCAGAATATTATCTGAGCCACGACCACGAAGAACGTGAGTGCCCAGATGGCGATCGAAAGGGCCTTTCCGGCCTTGGTGCGGCAGACGCGCCGGAACCTGACGAGCACCGCCGCGTAGGCGAACAGACATAGCGCCTGGATCGAGAAGCCGAGGAGCCTGAATCGCGAGTTCGTCGCATACGCTATGAAGGCTGCGCCGAAGAGGACCACGCCGAGGACGAGCATGTGCTTCGTGGTCCAGAGTCCCCCCTCCTCGTGCGCGCCCTCGCCGGCCGCATCCATCCCGCCGTTTTTGTCGACGAGGAACTCCGTGCCGCAGTACTGGCATGTGACCAGCCTTTGCCCGGGGGAGACGTTGAGGTTCGCGCCGCATGAGCGGCACTTGAGCATCACGAGCTTCATGGCCAAATCCATATCGCGCGTAGGGTCGTTGGGCTAGATGTTAGCACGTCGCCGCTGCAGGGAGGTGTGTTCGGCCAGGCGCGCGGGCCCTCCGCACTTCACGCAAAACGGACCCCCATTCACTTCCAAAGTGGCCTTAGTGTTTGAAATCTGGGGCAGCCCTTCCCACGCGGGCGGTATGGCACCTCGCATCGCCGCAGGTAGGAGGCCCGAAAATGCGAGCCCGAAAATACGGATACCGGAAAACCAAACACTAGGGCGAGTTCGGAAGCGAAACGGGGTCCGTTTTGCGTGAGCTGCCAACGGGCAGCGCCACCGCGCTGACGGCGAGGAGATGCAGCACGCGGTGCCTATCTGCCCGTGTCACGAGCGCGTGGTGCCCGTGCTGCTGCCAGCGGGCGGGCACGTGAGCCGCGACAGCGTGCGGGCGGACATGCTCCTCTTCGATCTGCCGAAAGCGGGGGAGAGCGTGGTGGCGCTGCTCAAGACGGTGGAGCGGCTGTCCTCCCTTTATCGGTACGTCTATGAAGCGTAGCGATCTGTTTTTCGAAAAATGGACATGCACATTGCAGAAACAGAACACATGTACTATACTAGAATACGAACAAACGTACGTTAGGAGGGAGCGCTATGGCTGCAACATTGGGCGGAGGATTTGGTGGGCAATGGAGCGTAGAAAAGCTGGAATGCGTCGAGGCATACATAAGCAGCTATCTAAAAGTAATGCAGAAGCAACGTTGGGAGCTAAGTTACATCGATGCGTTCTCTGGAGAGGGAATCCAGCGTTTTAAACATGCAATCCAGTCGAGGAAACATGAATCGGAGGATACGGTTAACGAGGCCTATGCAGAGGCGTTCACCGAGGGTTCGTCTTTAAGGGCTCTCGCAGCCTCTAAAGAGCGCGAGATCGAAGGCGGAAGAGGATTCGATCGCTTCTATTTCATTGAGCTAAATAAGGCAAAGCTAGATGCGCTTCGTTGCCGAATCCTAAGCCAGTTCCCTGACTGTGCGAATCGTTGTGTCTATATTTGTGGAGACGCGAACAAAGAACTCCCAGGGCTTATTGGGAACATGGACTGGCAAAAGGACAGGGCCGTGTCATTTGTCGACCCGTTTGCAACTCAGTTCAAATGGAGCTCTTTAGAGTGCTTTAAAAACACTTGCTGTGATGTATGGATGCTCTTTCCACTCTTCGCAATAATCAGGATGCTTCCAACAAGTCACTTGCCTTCCGAGGACTGGTGCAAAGCCCTTGACGAGATATTTGGCGAGAGGGATTGGCGCAATTTGTATCACGAGAAAACACAGCTGAGCCTCTTTGGTGAAGAAGAGGTCGAACGAGAGAAGGGCGTCGATCAGTTATTGGAATACGCGACGAGAAGGTATAGGCAGGATTTTCCAGGGGTATGGGGTCCTGCCGTGTTGAGGACAGAGCGAAATGCGCCGTTGTTTGCGCTGTATGCTTTGACTGCGAATCATAGCCCGCAAGCCCTGATTGTTTCAGGTAAGATATCCAGACATCTGTTAAACAGCATTGGCGCGTGAGAAACAGAGCGGAGGGAAAGCCATGAGAACAATTAGGCGTAAGTCGATGCTATATAAGACTGGTGTTGAGTACGGGGACTACACGATGAACCACGTGCAAGGGTGCTCTCACGGTTGCACGTATCCGTGCTATGCGTATCTCATGGCCAAGCGCTTCGGTCGGGTTACGACCTACGAGGAGTGGTGTTGCCCCCTGTTGGTTGAGAACACGCTCGACTTGCTGGAGTGTGAGATCCCTAGGCTCAGGCATAAGATAAAGAGTGTCCAGCTTTGCTTTACGACCGACCCCTTTATGTATGGGTACGATGAGGTATGCAAGATGAGCATCGAAGCAATTCGGATGCTCAATGCCAACGAGATACCTTGCACGGTGCTCACCAAGGGGCTGTTGCCCGAGCGTCTCACGGAGCTCAGCGACAAAAACTCATATGGCATCACGCTGGTGTCACTAGACGAGGGCTATCGTAGGATCGCAGAGCCTGGCGCGGCGCCTTGCGCAGAGCGCTTGCGATCCCTCGAGGAGCTGCATGCCGCTGGGTGCTCCACGTGGGTCAGCATGGAGCCTTATCCGACGCCCAATGTTCACGAGCAGCGCCTGTCGGAGTTGCTCGAGGCAGTGGCATTCGTCGACCGGATAGTATTCGGCAGGGCAAACTACAACAGGGCCGTTTCCTCATACCCTGACGCAAAGGCTTGGTACAACAATCGCGTCTTCGAGGTAACGAAGTTCTGTGAGGAGCATGGAATCGGCCTTCATGTGAAAAAAGGCACCTGGACGGAAGGTGTTGCCTCGGTCGCGTAGGGGGTGTGCAATTATAATCGCTCGTACCACGCGCGGGGATGATTCAAACCCATAACTCGTTGTCAGCCACCCTGCTCTATTGTATCATTTTTCATGAATAGCTTAACCGTTGAAGGGCGGTACTGGTGGCCAATACAAAGCGTGTGCTGACTCTTTCTGTTCTATTTGCGCTTGCAATCGCGATTCTTGTATCGACAACCGCATATGCCACGGAGAGGTTGCCCGTCACCTATGACATGCCTGGCCAGTCGGTTGACGACTCAACGGTCGAAGTGAATGCTATGGCTGAGGAAGACCCTTTGGAAATCGAGGCGGAGGCCATAGGTAGCAGCTCGGTCCCCAACCGCACATCTATTGTTTCAATCACAACAAGCAAAAAAGAGTGCTCCGTTGGCGATACGGTGGACATCGCCTATCGTTTTAACGACGCTGCTGCGGTGGCCAGGGTCACAGAACTGCACCTTTACCACCCTGGCGGCAACGGCGCCATGCTTTCGTTGAAGTCACCGCAAAGTAATCCATGCGCGTCCTCGTTCCCATGGTTCGTAACAGCGCAGATGCTCGTTGAAAAGAAGGCTAATTCAAAGTGGCAAGTTGCATGCGTCGAGACCCTTGACCAAAAGGGCTATGTAACGCGCATATGGGATCGGGCGTACGTAAGTAGATTCGGCTCCAAAATCTCTGGAGAGGAGTCGGATGAGGCGACTCTTGCCGTTGGCGATTTATCTGAGTCAGCGTTCGAGGTCAAGTGGAGCGTCGATCCTCACCCGGCGACGTTGGAATCTATTGAAGCGAGCATGAAGACCTGTACGCTTGGCAATACGCAGAAATTCAAGTATAAAATTGATGACCCCGATGGAGTTACCTGGGTGTCGAGCTTGCGTCTGCATCAGCCTGGAACGGAGGGGCTGTGGACCTTTGACGGACCTGGTACAGAGAGCGAGTTCTCGCTTAAGGTGAACTCGTTTCTAAAGGCGGGCAAGTGGCGGGTTGTTGGAATGGAGGTCTGTGACAAGCTTGGCTATGTTACCCAAATATGGGACAGTGCGTATGCGAGCGAACACGGTACGAAGCTTCCCCAGGTGGAATCAACCGGGCTTTCCTATTCGGAAGCAGACTTGAGCGGCTCCGAGTTCGCCTTGGATTACAACGTGGACCCTCACGCCGCGTCCCTGCTGTCCATATCCGCGGAAAAGGACGAGTGTGGCGTGGGAGACACGCAGACCCTTGGCTACCAGCTTGCCGATGAGGATGGACTCAGCTTCGTGTATCGCCTCGGTCTTTACCAGCCTGGCCGCGGTGGGAGCATCCTGGTATTCCCCAACTTATCGACGGACACACGCCTGACATCGTTCCCCTTAGATGTCACATCAGACATAACGCCAGGCATGTGGAGGGTTGCTTTTATCGAGGTCATCGACCAAAAGGGTTACGTAACGCGAATTTGGGACAGCGCATATAAAAAGCAGCACGGAACGACTCTTATTGATGGGGGAGCGGATGGCGCCACTGTTGTGGAGGCGGACTTGTCCGATTCGGAATTCAAGATAATCGGCTCGACTGATTCCCAAAGGTACAAGATCGTGGAAGGTGACAAGGGCGTGCATACTCTTGGCTCTGACTCTGGTCTCATATTCCGAGTCAACGCACCATTCGCCCTCTTTGACTTCGTTGCAGTAGACAACTCGATACTTCCCACCAAGGACTATAGGGTCGAAGCGGGTAGCACGGTGGTTACGCTCGAAAGCCCCTTCCTCGACTCTTTGGGGTTGGGCGAGCATGAGATTGACGTGCACTTTACGGACAGTGGGGTCGCATCGGGCACATTTACCGTGCGACCTCCCGAGGCGGAGTCGAACGGTGCGGGCACGGGCGCGGCGCGAGGTGACGATGAGCCCGATTACACGGAGACGGGGACAGAGGCAGAGGCAGAGGCGTCATCGAAGTCTACTTCCTCCGATTCTGGACGTTCCTCTGCCAAGCTTGCGAATACGGGCGATTGCTCGTCGAACGCTGGGGCGGCCGTCCTTCTCGCCATGGGCGCCTTCGTCGTAGCTGCTGGCGCCATTGGCGCGAGGAAAGGCTGCTAGTTCGACATCTGCGCCATACTTGAACAGGGTGAAGCAGGGAACGGGTCTTCCGTTCCAGACTCGCTGGCGCGGCTGGTGGGTTGCGATGGGTGAGGAGGCCGCTGGCATGCCCCTCTCCGCACTTCACGCAGAACGGACCCCGTTCCGCTTCCAAAACGGGCTTATTGTTTGAAATCTGGGGCAGCATTTCTCACGCGGGTGGTATGGCGCCTCGCATCGCCGCAGGTAGGAGGCCCGAAAATGCGAGCCCTCAAATACGGATACCCAAAAACCAAACACTAGGGTGAGTTTGGAAGTGAAACGGGGTCCGTCTTGCGTGAGCTGCCTGGCGGCGCTGGCGAGGTGGGGAAATACGCGCTGCGTCAGGATTGAGAATACAACCAGGAATGGATGATTCGTCCTACCTGTTGCTTCTGCACCCACACAAGAACAAGGGCGCTCTGAGGCTCTACGACGGTATGATCGTCCGCTTCGCTGGTCTCATCGTAAGGTATTCGTGCGCAGAGACGAGCCTGAAACGCGCCGACGCGCGACCTCGAGCGCCCGTTCATCTCCATCTTCGAGGGAGTAGAAGACGGTTGTTAACCCCTGGCCTTTACGTGTCTCCGTATGCATGCGCCTGGCGCATCTTCCCTCCAAAAAAGAATGCCGGGACCCCCCAGCTCTTGTCTGCAAGAGACCGTACGTATTTCAGCAATAATTTAACCAACATACAAACCATTACAATTGAGGTGATATATATGGCAAGTACGGTTGTGCAGGTTCGAATGGACGAGTCGCTCCGAGCCGATGCCACGAGCGTCGCGGAGCAGCTGGGGCTGGACCTCCCCACCGCCATCCGCATGTTTCTCAAGAAGATGGTCGCGGAGCGGGCGATACCTTGCGAGGGCTTCGACTCCGTCCACAAGATTACGGTCGAGGCGGTCGGCATGGTGTGCGGAAGCGACAGCTTTGAGACGTCCGAGCTCCAAATGGCCGCTGGTCTCAACATAGTCCATGAACTTCCTTGCGAAGCAGATACCACTTTGCTGTGAGATAAGTATAAACGTAAGAAAACTTGCATATTAACTTAATAACCGATAGAATTCTTATTGTTATAGAAAGGACTGAAATGTCAACGCACACACCCATACCTGTCCAGCGCGCTCAGAGGGAAATCGCCGCGCATCTAAGCCTTGCTCGCCGCCAGCAGCGCATTACGGTGGAGCTCCTGGCCGATCGCGCGGGAATATCGGTACCTACGCTGCGTCGTCTGCTCAACACGGGTGCAGGCTCGCTTGAGAACTACCTGCGTGTGGCTAGGGTGCTCGGCCTGCTTGACGCGACGGTGGCGGCAAGCGACCCTCTGGGCACGCCGATGGGTCGACTTCGGGCGGATGAGGACACGCCGCAACGTGTGCGGAGGTGAATGCGTTGGAGCTTCAAGTAACGGTCCAGCTTGACGGGATGGATGTGCCTTGTGGAACGCTCTACACCAACGTTCGTCGCGGGCAGCAGAGCGCGAGCTTCGTCTACGATCGCTCGTACATCCTGCGAAAGGATGCCTTCGAGATTTCTCCCGACCTCCCGCTGGGCGAGGCGACGGTCCATGCAGGTGGTAAGCCACTATTCATGACCTTTGAGGACTGCATGCCAGACCGATGGGGTCGCAACCTTATGTTGCGGGCAGAGCGAAGGGCGGCTCGGGAAGGCAAGCGTACGGCACGCTCGCTCTGGGAGGGTGACTATCTCGTAGGTGTGAGCGATGTCGCTCGTCAAGGGGCACTACGGGTGTGGTCCAAAGGCGTTGCCTTGGCACCTGATGAGGTGGGCGTACCGCGTGAGACTGACCTTCCTAAGCTTCTTGCGCAGGCCGACCTTGCTGCTACGGATATGGATGCGGATGTCCGTGACCTCCTGATGGCGGGTTCATCTCTGGGCGGCACGCGTCCGAAAGCCTCTGTCGTCGGAGAGCATGGTCAGCTCTGCATAGCCAAGCTCCCAAAGGCCGATGAAGGTGCGATGGAAGACGTCTGTGCGTGGGAGCACGTAGCCTTGGTGCTTGCCAGACGCTGCGGGATTGAGACTCCTAACGCAAGGCTGGTTCGTCTGCCAAAGGGCCAATTGGAGCGTGCCATTCTTGTGCTCGATAGGTTTGATCGCAAGGGCGCAAAACGCATCCCCTATCTAAGCGGCATGTCGGCGGTGCAGGGGGTTGACGGGGGGAGCTACTCCTACTTGGAGCTCGTTGACTTCTTGGAGTGGAATGGAGCGAGTCCAACCAAGGATATACGGCAGCTTTGGCTGCGGCTGCTCTTCTCTTGCGCCATTGGAAACACGGACGACCACATGCGCAACCACGGCTTTCTTCGCTCGGATACGGGCTGGAACCTTGCGCCGGTCTTCGACGTGAATCCTACGGAAGGCGATGGCGAGAAGTATCTGAGCTGTGCGGCCGATTTTGACGAGCGGCTTGCCGTGCCACAGACGGCGATCGATGTATGCGAAGAGTTCCGTACGCGGCGCGTCGATGCGGTTCTTGCGGCCAAAAACATGGCGCGTGAGCTTGCTGCTTGGCGGCGTTTCGCCATTGCTGACGGGATTTCGCGGGGATCCATCTCTCGTATGGAGAGCTGTTTCGAGGCCGCCGTCGAGCGTCTGGGTGCATGCCGCTGACGGTTGGCTGACTTGTGTCACTTGGGTTTGGCAAACTGGCAGCAGTTGCCCGTTTCGCTGCCGTCCACCCGATCTCCCTCTCAGGCTGTCCGAAAACTCGTTTCACGAAAAGGGGTACCCCCTTTGTTCAAATGGGATACCCCATTTCGGATATTGAGAGAAAGCACGCCATCAATCGTCATCGGAATAGATGTTCATGCATAGTGGTGGCATTAACGGGGCCATGGAAAGTGAAGAACCCAGTTCGTAAGTCGTACTTCTCGACTAATGCGAGCCCGAGTACGAGGTATCCACCACTTGGTTGCCCGATCAATACGCCTACGGGGATACCGTCTTCATGGCAGTTGATCAACGGTTGGTTTTGGTCCCACTGCCTCTTTCTGCCTTTCTTGGTCTTTTGCGCCTTGTAATCAAAGAGCCATGTGCCACCGTTCCTGTGAATCACGCTCTTGTCGGCATACCGATCCCCCGTGGATGAGTAGATAGTGAGCGCGTACCTACGGTCGTTCCGCCACCCATCTGCAAGAGAGGCCACTCCTGGGGTATGGATTCCTCGTTGGGCGGCAAGCTTGATCGGAACGTCTTTCGGCGCATCTTTGCCACGGGGGGAGCCGAGGGATGGTACTGCCCTGCATTGTCTGGTACCACGACCAGGCGGGGAGGAATTCGGGAGGGACGAGTGTGGTGGCCAGCTTGAGTGTGGACTCGTCAAGCGTGTGATCGTTATCGTGAACGCTGCCCCGCGAGAACGGCACTCCCGCGGATGGTCTATCCGCCATGGCCGAGCTCGGGAAGAGAGCGGCAGCCGATGGTGTCGCCGACATGACGCTCGAGGAAATCGAAGCGGAGATCTCCGCCGTGCGCTCGGAGAGGGCGGTACGTCGTGGTTAGGACGGTATACGCGGTTATCGACACCAACGTCGTCGTATCGGCGCTGCTCAAACCGGAGTCCATCCCGGGGTAGGTGCTGGCGCACGCGCTCACGGGTACGCTTGTTCCCGTGATGGGCGCTGGCATCGAGGACGAGTATGCAGAGGTCCTCTCCAGGAAGAAGTTCGGGTTCGATGCTGGCTTGGTTGCGCGTGTCCTTTCTGCCTTGGAGTCCTCGGCGGCCTTCCGGCCACCGTCGGGTACGCCAAAGGAGCTGAGCCGTGTTCCCGACCCGAAGGACGTCGAGTTTTACGCGGTAACCCTCAGCGCTCGCGAGGAGCGGGATGCGAGCCTCGTAACAGGCTACGCGAAGCACTTTTTGCAGGAGCCCTTCGCGGTTTCGCCTCGCCAGATGCTTGACGTCCTCGAGTCGCGGGAGTGAGGTCACGGCGTCGGCAATGATGCTGGGACTGACGCCGTGGCCCAGATGAGTTCTCGTCAC
Organism: Atopobiaceae bacterium; assembly: GCA_017545665.1. Lineage (GTDB taxonomy): Bacteria > Actinomycetota > Coriobacteriia > Coriobacteriales > Atopobiaceae > RUG440. The sequence continues at coordinate 188 of JAFWKQ010000034.1, read as the reverse complement.
CAGATGAAACATGGCGGCTGCTCGTCAAGCTGACAAGTGACCTGTCCCCTTGTCATAAAAAAGCTGACAAGTGACCTGTCCCCTTGTCATAAAAAAGCTGACAAGTGACCTGTCCCCTTGTCATAAAAAAGCTGACAAGTGACCTGTCCCCTTGTCATGTATCCCCTTGTCATCCCCTTGTCAGCCTT
>JAFWKQ010000033.1 GCA_017545665.1 Atopobiaceae bacterium | reverse complement strand
CGGGTGGGGCGCAGCTTGGGCTAGGCGAGCAGCTTGTTGGCCACGGCGGCGTACTGCGGGACCTTGCCCACCTCGCGAACGACGCCCTTGAGGTCGAGCGACGAGGGGTACACGGTGTTGTCCACGCGCGGGTAGGATATAAGACCTCGCATGTACAGCGACTCCGCCAAACGCATGGTACGCGAGGGCGCAAGGCCCTCGGAGGCCGCCGCGGCCTGCAGCGACGTCGTGTTAAACGGCGCGGGAGGGCGCTGGGTGCGCGACTTTTTGGTTACATTGGTTACCTCGGCCGTCTTCTCGTCCTTTACGTGCGAAAACGCAAGGTCGGCCTCTTCCTTCTTCTTGAAGCGCGCCGTTGCGTGAGTGGTCTTGAAGGGGTCGGAGCCGCTATAGGTAAGCTCGCCCGCTATAACCCAATAGTCTTCGGGCACAAAGGCGTTGCGCTCCTCCTCCTTTTCCACCACCAGCGCAAGCGTTGGGGTTTGCACACGACCGGCCGAGCGCACGTTTCCAAAGCCGCCGCGACGCGCCAGAGTAAGGTAGCGCGTGAGCACGGCGCCCCAAACAAGGTCGATGTACTGACGGCTCTCACCGGCATCGGCCAGGTCCTGGTCGAGGTCAACCAAGTTGGAGAAGGCATGATCGATCTCGCCTTTGGTAAACGCGGAATAGCGCGCACGGCTCACGGGCACGTCTGGCGCCACCACACGAATCTGACGCAGCGCATCGGATCCGATGAGCTCTCCCTCACGGTCGAAGTCGGTGCCTATGATCACCGAATCGGCCTTCTTCGCGAGGTTCTTGAGGGCGCGGATAATCTCCTTTTCGGCGGGAAGCTTTTCGATGGGGGCCCAAACCAAGTACGGAAGACTGGGAACCTTCCAGCCCTTTATATCCACGCCATCGGCAAGATAGGGCTTGCGCTTGGTATCGTAAGGCGGACGGGCCAGGGAGTCCGGCACGTGCGCGGGCAGCACCTCACCATCTGTGGTAACGCCATACCACCCCTGCTTCTTGTCGTACTTAAGCTGTGTGGGAAAGTCAGGCGCGAGTATATGACCCCGTAGTCCGATGGTTACCCATTCGTCACCATCGTGCTTGAAGCGGTACACCGGCGTGTTGTACACCTTGTCGGCCTTGGGCTTGCCCACATCGCACAGCAAGCGTGCAATCTGGGTGGCGGCATCGTTCTTCTCGGTAACGACGAGTCTCAAAGTATCTCCTCGGTTTGTTGTGGTTAGGCAGCGGCTGTAGATCGTGGGCGGTCGTTAATCGTCTTTGAGTGCACGTTCGGCGTATTGCTCGCGCGTCCAGTTAAGAGCCTCCTTGCCATCACGCAGAATAATCACGCGACGGGCAACGGCAAGCGAAATCTCATAGAGGGCCAGCATGACGGCATACATGAGCACCATGGTTATGGGAGACGCGTCGGGCGTCACCACGCCACAGAGCACGAGCAGCCCCACATACACATAGCGCCATTGGCCGCGAAAGGTGCGGTAGGGCACCACGTGCAGGATCGATAGATAGAAGATGATGAGCGGCAGCTGGAACGCAATGCCAAATCCCACCTCAAGCAGCATCATGATGGAGAGATAGTCCTCTGCGTTTACCGTGGCAGTGGCAAACTGGGTTATCTGCTCCACGAGCCAGCCGAAGGCCGCCTTTTGGATCACGAGGTAGCAAAAGACCATACCCAAAAAGAAGAGGGCGACCATGGCCGCGATAGTCGGAAGAACCCACTTGCGCTCCTTCTCGGTGAGGGCTGGCAAGAAGAAGCCAAGCACCTCCCACAGTATGATGGGCGTGCACACAATGGCACCAAAGAAGAGCGCGACCTTAAAGCGTATGGTAAAGCCACCCAAGGCCGACAACACCGTGAGCTGCGAGCCTTCGGGCAAGACGCTGCGGATGGGGTCGAGCATAATCGAGATGAGCGTCGGTGTGGCAAAGTACACCACGATTGCCGCGGCTATGAGCGAAACGACCACAATCGTGAGCCTGCGCCGAAACTCGGACAGGTGGTCAAACAAGGGCATGCGTGCTGGTCCTATTGGCATATGGCATGGGGGACGCGTAGCTGGCGGCTAGGCCTCCCCGACCCCCTCTCCCGAGTCGTCATTCGTCGATTCCACAGACGCTTCCTTGGCAGCCTCTTTGGCCTGCGTGCGAGAGCTCTTTTGTGCGCCGAGCGAATAGAGGTCGGCAGCGCTCGCGCGCTTTGGCTCTGGCTCTTGGTTGTCTGTGGGGCCCTGGTTCGATGCGGCGTCGTTCGTCTCTTTGGAATCGACGGCAGAGCTGGCGCTCACCTGTGGCCCCGCGGGTTCGGGCTCCGCCGCAACACCCGTGGACCCCTGCGCCTTGGCCACCTCCTCAGCCGCCTTGCGCTCGGCCATAAGACGCGCCTTGCGCTCGGCAAAGGTCTCTCGCTTGGGCGCCTTCTGCTCTACAGAGTCCTCTGCGCTTGCATTCTGGCCCTCAACGCCCTCTTGGGCCTGTACCTCGGAAGCCTGCGCCTCGCGCTTGCGTTGCTTGGGCGATTTTTCCAGCTCTTCCGAGGCGGGGTCCATTATGTTGGTTTGCACCACTTCGGTAAAGCCTTCGGATGCGTCTCGGAACTGACGCAAAACGCGCCCCAGCGTCCGGCCCATTCCCGGCAGCTTGTCGGGCCCAAAGAGCAAAAACGCAAACACCACGATAATTACGAGCTCAGTCTCCCCAATGCCAAACACGTATGCCTACCTTCCTGCGTCGTTACGCGAATGGCAGCCGACTAGTCGCGGATGCCCAGCTCCTCGTTTACGCCAAGCATGCCGAGCACACGGGCAACGTTGCGCTGCGGGTGGGCAACCACAAACGTCGTTCCTGCCTCTGCGGCCCTATGCGCCGTTCCCACCAGCACACCAATGCCCGTGCTGTCGATATAGGGCGTCTTTGACAGGTCGACCTCCAACGAGGTGGCGCCTTGCTCCAAGGCGGCGTCCAAAGCATCCCGCAGCTGCGAGGCGCACGAGACGTCTACTTCGCCCGCAACGCACACGGTCGTTACGCCGTCCCGCTCATGGGTGGATACCGTTAGTGACATGCTTTGCTCCTCATTCGCCAATGGTTATTGGATGGTTTGAATCATGCCGGTGTTTCCTTGGCCTGACGTATTGCTTTGGTTTGCAATCGCGCCAGGAAGGCCGTCCGTAGGCTCAGACTTGGTGCCCAAGAGCTTCTCGTTAGTGAGGTCTTGGAACGACGACTGAGACGAGTTGACCGAAGCGATGCCCTGCTCGGCATACTCGGCAAAGCCATATTCGTTGTCCGGATCCACCTCGGCGATCTTTTTATACGTCTCCACTGCCTTTTCGTTCTGTCCCTGCTGTGCGTACATCATGCCCAAGTACACCAACACCACGGGCGAATCGGGCTTCTGGGCGCTGAGCTCCTCCAGCTCCTTCAATGCCTTGTCGTTGTCGCCCGCATAGGAGTCGCACATTATGCGCTGGACTCGCGCCGCATCGGAATCATGCAGCTCCAGGTAGCGATCGTAGAACCCCGCGGCCTTGGTGATGAGCGCCTTGGAATAGGCCTTCTCCTCATCGGTGGTGCTGCTGTAGGTGGCGCTGCTACCCCAATTCATGTAGGTTTGTCCGAGGTTGAGAAGTGCGGCCAGATTCTTGGGGTCCTCCTCAAGGCGCTTGTTGAACTTCTCAACGGCATCCTTGTTCTGGTCGGCAAGGTTCTTGAGCGTTTCGTTATTGGGCACATTGGCCGTAGGGTCATCCTTACCCTCCTGGGCCTTTGCGTCGTCGGCGGCCTTGTTTTCGCCTTCCTTGGTGCTTGAGCTCTGGTTATCGGAGCTCTGCTCAGGCTCTTGCTCGCTCGACGAGGAGGCGGCACTGGCTGCGCTTCCCGCAAAGATCTGTGTAAGCGATGGCAACGTCATGGAAAGCGCCATTATTACAGCAAAGACGCCAACCACAATCTTCATGCCAAGCGACATCTTACGCGGACCGCCCAATTCCTTTTGCGGCTTTTTTGCCATGTTTGCCCTACCTCCCTCGTGTGAGCAGTGTCACACATATATAGATGCAATCTTTAGAAATATGCGCGTTGCGCGCCCACAGTCAAGCGTCGGACAAGCACGTCTGTCGATTCTACATAAAAATCAAGGCAACTCAAAACAAGTCGCGGTCATTCCACAGCTGCCTTGGCCAAATGACTCGCGTCCCCTCGCCCGCGCCGACCCGCACGCGGCTCCGCGCTCGCTTCGCTCGCTCACTTCGTGAGTCGCCGCTCGCGGGCCGGCGTGGGCGAGGGGACGCGATCACCAGATGGGCCAAAGGGGACAGTCCCCTTTGTACCCAAGCGGCTATCGCTCGGCGCGTGCCAGGCGCGCCGACACGAGCTTTGCCGCAACCACGAACACGTCCAGGGCGGACCCAAGGTCGTTCAGGGACGGGAACGTGGGCGCGATTCGAATGTTTGTGTCGCGTGGGTCGTTTCCATACGGCCACGTGGCACCCGCGCCCGTAAGCGTTACGCCCAAAGACGACATGAGCCCCACGATTGCCTTCGCGGATCCCTCAGGGCCGTCAAACGACACGAAATAGCCTCCCCGAGGTTTTGTCCACGTGGCGATACCCAAATCGCCCAGACCCGCCTCGAGCTTGCTCTGCACCAAGTCAAAGCGCGGACGCAGGATGCTTGCGTGCTTTGCCATATGCGCGCGAACGCCCTGCGCGTCATGGAGGAAACGCACATGGGCAAGCTGCGAGATCTTCTCGGGACTCACGCGCTCGGGGGCAAAGGCAGCACGTATGGCAGCCATATCGTCTGGACTTGCCGTGACGAACGCCATGCCTGAGCTGGGGAACGTAATCTTGGCCGTGGACGAGAACTCATACACGAGGTTGGTCGTGCCCGCCTCCTCGAGCGCGTCGAAGATGTTGAGGAGCTTGTCGCCCTCATCGACAAGATCGTGCACTATGTACGCATTGTCCCAGAAGATGCGGAAATCCGGAGCGGCGGGCTTGAGTGAGGCAAAGCGACGCACGACCTCATCCGAGTAGGTAATGCCGGTGGGGTTGGCATACTTGGGTACGCACCATATGCCCTTCACCGACGCGTCGCCCTCCACCAGGCGCTCCACCTCATCCATGTTTGGCCCATCCTCCTGCATGGGAATGGGCACGTTTTTGATGCCGAAGCGCTCCGTAACGGCAAAGTGGCGATCGTAACCAGGGCTTGGGCACAAGAACTTGACTTCGCCCTGCCTGCACCATGGCTCACAGCCCGCAATACCCTGCGTATAGGCATTGACCACCAGGTCGTGCATGAGGTTGAGGCTCGAGGATCCGTTTACGATCACGTTGGCAGGATCGACGCCCAGCAGTTCCGCCGCGAGTCGACGTGCCGAGGGAAGGCCATCGGGTACGCCGTAGTTGTCGGCAGGAGCGCCCTCGTCCACCAGGCTCATGTCGCTCGAAACGAGGTCTAGCATGGGACGAGACAAGTCCGTCTGCTCCACACTGGGCTTTCCGCGCGCCATATCGAGCGAAAGCTCTTGTGCGCGAATGGCTTCGGCCTCGCTCTCGAGCTGCGCTATGCAGGCGTCGAGCTCAGCGGTGCTCATGGTTTGATATACGTTTGCCATAGGGTCCTCCTTCGCAATGAGTCCCCAAGAGTATATCGCACACGTGCTACCATAGGCGCAACCTAGTGAGCACGATCAAAACCTTGGAGGCCTGCATGATCTCCCCTTCCACGCCCTCAGACGAGTACGGCGAATTGCAGCGCCTGGTAGACGATGTCTATCGCGTTAATCCATCGCATGCGGTGCCCCGCATGGACATTCTCGTGCGCGCGGAGATAAACGACCTTTCCGATGACCTTATGGAAGTCGTAAACCTCCTGCCAGCGGGATCATACAAGCGCGCAAGGCTCTGCGATCAGCTCAACTCCATCATTACCGCGCACGGCTGGGCTTATCTTTACGGTACCGTGGAGTAACCCCGGCTTAGGGCAAACCCAAGTTAAGGTTACGCTCGAATCCTAAATTGGGGCCTATTCCCAAGTTGAGGTGTCAGGCTGCCTTTTTCCTGTGACGTGAGGACAAGACCACCTCGGTAACGCGCACGAACACGATGCCGAGCACCGCCGAGGTAATCGAACCCGCCAGAATGGCGCACTTTGCTGCCATAACCAACATGGGATCGGGAAAGGCAAGTCCCGCTATGAGGATGGACATGGTAAAGCCCAGCCCACCCATGATGCCCACGGCCACAACCTGCACCCAATCCACATTTCGTGGCAGCTTGGCAAAACCGATTCGCACCAGCAGGAACGTCACGAGGATTATGCCCACGGGTTTGCCCACCACGGCACCCACAAAGGCTCCTATGGTAACGGAGTTGCTCACAATCAGGCCCATGTCTACGCCCACAAAGCGAACTTGGGCATTCACGAACGCAAACAGCGGCAGTATTACGAAGTTTACAAACACCGAAATGTTTCTCTCGGCACGATGCAGCGGCGGCGTCACGTGATGCATAACGCGCTCAACAATGTTGGCGTCGTCGGTAAAGTCGTGCTGGCCAAGCACGTGCGTCTCGTCGTCGTAGGTGTCGTCCAGCTCTGCCGCCCACACGTCCAGCCAGTCATGGAGCGCCGAAAGGCGAATATCGGTTTTCGCCGGCAGGAAGAACGCCAGGATAACACCCGCAAGCGTGGCGTGTATGCCCGAGTTGAGCATGCATACCCACAGCGCGACGCCCGCCACAGCATAGGGCTTGAGGGAATACACGCGCGCACCGTTAAGGAGCGCCAGAACGAGTATTACGCCCAGCGAGGCCGCGCACCAAGATATGTTGGGCGTCTGGCCATAGAAGAGCGCCAGCACCACAATGGCCAGGATGTCGTCTGCGATTGCCAGCGTTTGGAAAAACACCTTTGTCTCGGGCGCAATGCGATTGCCCAAGAGCGACATGACTCCCAGCGCAAAGGCGATGTCGGTTGCAATGGGTATTGCCCAGCCACTCGACGTCTCGCCCCTGTTGAACGACAGGAACAGCAGGGCGGGCACCACGACGCCTCCCACCGCCGCAAGCATGGGCAACGCCGCCTGACGCGGCCTGCGGAGCTGACCCACGGTCATCTCGTACTTGAGCTCTATTCCCACCAAGAGGAAAAAGACCGCCATAAGCATGTCGTTTACAAATTCCACAAAGGGAATTTCGGCAATTATCGGGCCCAGGATGAAGCCGATCTTGGCATCAAGCACCTCCTCCACAAACTCGTAGAAGGGGGAATTTGCCACAATCACGGCAAGAATGGCGGCAAAGACCATGCAGGCAGCCGCAATGGTTCCATTTGAGGTAATGCCCTCGAAGGCAGAACGCTGCTCCAGCCTGCGAATAACCGCAGGCTCGTCAAAGATAAAGCGACGCATACTTCCGGAGTCGTCCAGCTGGGAAATCCCGGGAATATCCTCTTCTGCAGGAAACGGTTTGTTTGGCATGCGATACGTCCCTTCCTCGATTCATAATGGTACCGCAAGTGCTATAGTCCTTTCTATCTTAGTCTCCGTATATATTCCCATTACAAGGAAGAGATATGAACGAGCAAAGAATTGCAATTCTCACCGATTCGGGTACGAACACGCCAGAGGACTTTGTCCGCGACCATGACGTGCGCGTGGTGCCCCTACTTATTAACTACAAGGACGGAACAACCTACAAAAGCGGCGTGGACATTACCACCGAAGAGGTAATAGAGCGTTTTGAGCAGGAGATTCCCACGACTTCGCTTCCCTCTCCCGAGCAGATTATGGAGACCATAAACCAGGCCAAAAGCGACGGCTATGAGCGTGGCGTTTTTGTCACCATATCCGGCACGCTCTCGGCCACAAACCAAACGGTGCACTTGGTCTCGCGCCTTGTTGACGACTTCCCCATGGTAATCATCGACACAAAAAGCATTGGCGTCGTTGCGGGAATGGTGGTAATGCGTGCCGCGCAGATGGTAGAGGATGGGGTGCCCTTTGGCGAGCTAGAAGCGCGTCTGAACGACCTGTCCGAGAAGAGCGACGTGTTCTTTACCACCAAGACGCTGGATTACCTGTACAAGGGCGGCCGCATTGGAGCCGTTACCTACCGTTTGGGCAGCGTGCTTAATATTAAGCCCGTTATTATGTGCGACGCTGATGGCTGTTACGTAGTCGCCCGCAAAGCCCGGGGATGGGAGCGCGCCATTGCCACCGAGGTGCGTTTGGTGCACGAGTGCGCCCAGAAGTTCTCCAAGGTGCGCATTGGCATTTGCTGCACCAAGAACAACGAGCTGTTTGCCCAGCTGGAAAAGCAGCTGCGTGCCGAAATAGACAACGTCGTCGATTTCATATATTCCGGGCTTTCGGCCGATCTTATCGTGCACACGGGTCCGGATATGGTGGGCATCGGCATCCAGCCCGCATAAAGTCTGTAGCCCCTCTCACAAAGTCTGTAATCCCTCGCGCAAAGTCTGTAATCCCTCGCGCAAAGTCTGTAATCCCTCGTGCAAAGTCTGTAGCTTTTCTAATACAGTTTGAAACTGACAAGCCCATGAGCTGCGGTTTTGCGAATACCGTTGCCTCTTATCTACAGACTTTATCGTCCTAGCTACAGACTTTGTGATAAGGGCTACAGACTTTGTGAGAGGGGCTACAGACTTTGCCAGGGAGGCTACAGACTTTGTGATAAGGGCTACAGACTAACGCCGCTGGGCGAAGGAGCGCCAGTTGGTCTGGCGGATGCCGCGGTATGTGGTTGACGGAGCTCCCTGGCCTTTGGGCACAAGCAGAATCTGCATCCCCTCAAGCCGATAGCCATATCCGGCGGTTCCAGAGCGACCGCCGTTGCGCGTCCAACCCAACCAGCCAAAGTTTTGCGCATGCGCTCGATACCACACGTCATAGCGTTCGGCCATCTTTCCCGTGAGCTGAATTTCTATGGCCTCCAAGCGCAGGCCGCGACCCGAAGTCCCACTCATCGAGCCGTTCGAGCGCCAGCCCTGCCAGCCGATGTTCTGTACGTGAGTGCGATAGCGAATGCCACCACTCACCGGCAGGCTACTGAGCTTGAGGTTGATACCTTCCAATCGCAGGCCCCGTCCGCTAGTACCGCACATCACACCATCGCTGCGCCAGCCTTGCCAGCCGATGTTTTGCACGTGGGTGCGATAGGTGACGCTCGGCGCCACAATGCGAAACGTCGTCGATGCGGAACCGTTGTAGTTGCCGATTCCGTTGGCAACCACCTTAGCCGTACCCGCTCTCACGTTGTTGGCATACGATAGCCTATAGTCAACATTGAGCCTCAGCACTTTGTTGTTGAGCCTCACCGTCGGAAGCGGAGTCACCGCATTGCCCGTATACGCCTGGTTTGCTATGCCCGTAACCGACGCTCCCGCAATGCTTGCCGCCCCTATCCAAAACGTAACGCTTTTTGTGCCCGTGCAGTTGCCCTTCCCCCTTATGGTTATGGTCGAGAGGCCCACCTTGACGTTGTTGGCGTACGTAAGGTCGTAGTCAACGCCGCGACGCAAGGCCGTTGCTCCGAGCTTCACCGTTGGCACAGGCGTAATTGCCGACCCCCTATACGTCTGCCTCGGAATTGCGGCCACCGACGCGCTCGCCACCGATGCCTTGGCTATGCTCCACCTTATGGCGCGCTTGTCTCTTTTGCCATCGGGCCATAGGTATCCGCCTTTTGGCGTAACGTAGGCCGTGTAGGTACCCGCGTTGGTGGCCGTGGCAGTTCCGCTCACCGCATAGCCGTTCCCGTTGGCCACGCCTCGCTGAACGGATCCGTTGTACGTGCGGTTTGTTGCCGCTGGCACCCCAACCGCATCGCACACGTGCAGCGTGCCCGGCGAGAACGACTGAAACTCGTAGTTGCTGGTTGGGTCGTAGTCGTTGCCACCTTCCGTAAAGGGATCGGGAATGAGCGTGTAGTCCCCTCTGGTACCCAGTATCTTGCGTGCGATCTCGTCGGTAATTCGTGTTCCGCGAAATCCGTAGTCCATGTTGCTCCATCGCAGGGCAGGCAGCTTGAACCCGGAGGTCGCGCTGTTAAGAATGGCGGACTCCTCGCTTGCCACAAACCCTTCCACCTTGATGTTTTGAGGAATGGAGCTTCCCTTAAGGACCCAACTCTCGTTGTAGGTAAGTTTCAAGGGTCTCTTCTTTATTACCCAGCGAACGGACTTGGGCCCCTGCGTTCCGTCGGTCCAATAATCCGTTGGATGCTTGAGCGTGATGGTGGTCTCGTACTGCTCGTAGCGTTCCGAACCCGTAACCGGCTCGCCGTTGATGATTTTGATGTTGCTCGCTGCCACTTTGCGCACGTCTCCCGACAGCTCGTACCAATCGCCCTCTCTTACGGCCTGGTGCTCGGCGCCATCGTAAACAAAGGCGATCGTCGACGCAGGAACCTTGCGCAGTATCGCGCTGTCTTCACATAGTATGAGTTTTCCTTCCACGCACTCCATGTCGTAGTTGGTGAGCTCGATCTTTGTTGGGACAAGCACCCATGAGTGCCCCGACTCGCCACAGTATGTATCATAGTCTTTGGGCTTTTGGACGGAAGGGCTTCCCATCTCGCCCACAAACACATCGCCTTCGGTTTCCCCGTTGACAAACCCCGAGTACCGAATGGTGTTTTGTATGCTTTCCCAGGGCGTGTTCGGAGCGACCACCTGAGTCACGTAGGTCGCCTTAAGGGGTACCTTGGAGATGGACCAGTGGAGCTCTATGTTTGCACTGGCCTCATCGCCTTCGAGCCCGGTCCACGTATAGCCATCGTCGAGAGTCGCCGTAACAACGTATTCTCCCGCATCCGTTGCCTTCGAGCTGCCTTCTAGCACCACGTCACCCAACTTGAGCGAGTAACCTACGCCGTCGGGCACTCCCACATGCTCCTTCCCGTTGTACTTGAAGCTCGTGGCGCTTGGCGGAGCGACCTTCTTCTTTGTCGCCCCCGCCCCAAAGGTCTCTTGGGCCCTCACAACAGCAGCGTATGCGTTGACTTGGTTTATCTGCGTATCCAGCTCGCTGTCATAGAGACGCTCGTAAAGATTGGCACCGTTGGTTTTGGTTATCGGCTGGGAGGTATCGAGCAATATGGCGCGAACTTGGTCCACCGACATGGCGGGGTTGACCGACCACACCAACGCCGCCACTCCCGAAACGAGCGGTGCCGCCATAGACGTGCCAAGCCGGGTGTCATAGTCTTTGTCTGACCCGTTGTACGCCGAGCAGGCGATTCCCACGGCGGATATGTCTTTGTGCTCGTTGTAGGAGGTATAGGGAGCAAACGACTCATCCTCCTCGAGCGCCATCACCGAAAACGCGTTGTCGAAATCGGAAGGGTATACCGGCGATGTGGAAGAGTCATTGCCAGCCGAGCACACCACAAGGATTCCCGCATTGGTGGCATCGTCTATGGCGTCTTTCATGGCTTGGTCGTATGTGTCACCACCCAAGCTCATGTTAATTACTCGCAGGTTGGGAACGCTGCTTTGCCTGAGCTGCCTCGCATAGCTCACTGCCAGAACCATGTCCGAAGTGTATGCTCGTCCATTGCTGTTCGCAACCTTGATCGGTATTACCCTGGCGTCATATGACGCACCGTCTATGCCAAGGCCGTTCTCGGCCTTGGCCGCAACGATGCCGCACACGTGCGAACCGTGCCCCTCGTCGTCGCCATTGTTTGGGACCGAGGCACTTGTGAGCTTTTGGCCAACGCCTTCCTCTCCGTTCCAATAGTCCCACGCATGGTCTACATCGACGTTGTCCCTTAGGTCTTCGTGCGTGAGCCTGCAGCCCGTGTCGATAACCGCAACCGAAATGGTGCCGTTCGTCTTTACGTTCGCCTCTTTCCACGCGCTCGGCACATGGGCGGCCACGAGATTCTTTTGCTGGTCGATGCTTAGTGCGGAGCTGGCAAGGACGTTGTCTTGGATCGAGGAGTCAACGATGCGATAGACGTAGTTCGGCTGCACATACTCCACGCCTGGCAGCTCCTCAATTCGCGCAACAGCCTCCTCGACGCTGACCCCCTGAGGAACGTCGCACAAGACCGTCGTTTCGCCGTCCTGCTTGTCGAGCGTTGCCTCGACCTCATAGCCGAGCTCCTGGAGGCCATCCTCCATGTCTATGGCGGCGTCTCCTTGTTGGGAGCGCAATATGCCCTCTTGTTTGCCATCCGCACCCTCTTCGAGCGCAGGCTCTTGGTCCACGTCCATCCCGTCATTGGCCTTGGGAGCGGAGTTCGAATCGCGCTCCGAAGGTCGAGGTCCGATCTCGTCGCCCTCCCGTTGGCTCAAGGCGTCGGTCGACAACGTGGCCCCATCTTGGAAGACGACGATTATCTGCCCCTTGGCGTGCTCGGCGAATGCGGCTCTATGAGGAATGAGCAACAAGAAGACAATTGCTGCAAACAGGGCAAATAAGCGCCGAATCATTGTAAACAACTTATTGTTCACGGTGATCACCGCCTTTACCATATGCTCTCCTTTTAGTATACGACCAAAAGTCAAATTGTGGTATGCTTTTTTCATATTTGCTTTTCCACAGCCAAAGGAGAGACGCCCCCGAATGGTTATGGGATTGTCTTCTCGCGTATTCGCGTTGCGTGTTAGCATGGAACACGACGGAGCAGAGAGGGGAAGCCACATGGCATGGAACACCAACGTACTCATTGGCCAATCGGGAGGTCCGACGGCAGCCATAAACGCGAGCCTGGCCGGAGCCTTTGACACCGCTCGCGACCTCGGCGCGCACGTACTGGGCATGCGCTATGGCATAGAGGGCTTCCTGTCGGGTCGCATCGTGCACCTCGACCGCACGCTCGGCGACCCCATGGACGTGGAGCTCCTTCGTCGCACGCCCGCGAGCTTCTTGGGCAGCTGCCGGTTCAAGCTCCCCCAACCCGAAGAGGACCCCGCCTTCTTCAAGAACGCCTTTGCGCGCTTTGAGGAGGCACGGGTTGGGGCCGTGCTCTACATAGGCGGCAACGATTCCATGGACACCATCGACAAGCTCAGTCGTTGGGGGTCCGAGCATAACAGCGCCATACGCTTTATTGGCATACCAAAAACCATTGACAACGACCTCGTGGGCACCGATCACACGCCTGGCTATGGGAGCGCCGCAAAGTTCATCGCCACGAGCATGCGCGAGATCACGCGCGACTCGAGCGTCTACGACCTCAAGAGCGTCACCTTCGTGGAGATCATGGGCCGAGACGCCGGCTGGCTCACGGGATCGGCGTGCCTCGCGGGAACGCTGGGCAATCCTTGTCCCGACCTCGTGCTTCTCCCGGAGGTGACGCTCAATCAGGAAGCGCTTCTCAACCGTCTGTCGCTTTTGCTCGAACGCAAGAACACCGTTGTGGTTGCCGTAAGCGAGGGAGTGCGCCATCGCGACGGCACCCTGCTTTGCGATGCGGCAGCAGAGGCTGCAGACGGCACGCGTCTGGACGCCTTTGGCCACGTTGCCTCCCTTTCGGGCACCGGACGCTATCTTGCAAGCATGACGCGCGCCGCCTTGGGCTGCAAGACGCGCGCCATTGAGCTGTCGACCCTGCAGCGTTGCGCGAGCCACGTTGCCAGCGCGACCGACCTCGCCGAGGCCTACGCACTCGGCGGCTCGGGGGTTCTTGCGGCATATGAGGGCAAGACGGCCATGATGAGTGCCATCAAGCGCATAAATGACAAGCCCTATTTGTACGACACCACGCTCTCCCCCATTGCCGAGGTGGCAAACAAGGAGCGCAAGGTGCCGCGAGAGTTTATCTCCGCCGACGGCATGAACGTAACGGCATTGTTCGAGCGCTACTCCCGACCGCTCATAGACGGCGAGGTCTCGCCCACCTACCAAGGAGGTGTACCGCATCACATCACGCCATTGGAGGGCGACCGTGCATAGGCGCACGCAAATGAGCGTCCGTGCCCAGGGGCCGTCGGGCACCCCTATCGCGTGGTGCGATGCCGCTGCAGGTTGCGAAGGTATCCTTGGAACTGCGCCGAGCAGTCTCCGTTGGTCGTGTGATAGTCCTTATGCTGCAGGATCGTGCTCTGGAATCCGTAGTACTCGTCAATGTAGGCTATGAGCGCATCTATGGCATCAAGCTGCGCCTCCGGGTAGCCTCGCCCATCGATCACATGGTCTATCTCTATGCCGATGGAGCACTGGTTCATGGCGCTTCCCGCATTGGCCTTGTAGGCAACTACCCCAAACTTTGCGTCAAGACCGCTTTTCGTTGCTCCGCCCGCATGCCAGCATATTTGGTTAAGGTCGGCATACTGCCTTATGGAGCCGTCCTCCTTCACCATGAAGTGCGTACCCGACCCACCACGTCGAATCCACGCGTCAATCCAATAGTCGAACGGCCTATACTCCGTGGTGTCGTGCATTACGATGCATCGCTGATACCCAAAGGGCTTGGTGCCGTGCTGAAGCTGCGGGACGAGCTTTATGCTCAACTTGGGCGGCTTCCTTGCCGACGCGTTAATGACCGCACCCCTATAGCCACTCGAAGGGAGCTGTATTTTCTGCCCCTTGGGCACGATTCGAATCTGTATGGCCTCGCAGCGGTAGCCCATTCCCAAAGAGCCAGCCATCTCGCCGTCTTCGGCCCATGCCATCCAACCTACGTTTTGCACATGCGCGCGGTAGTACACGTCGTATTTCTGGGCAGCCTCGTCGTCAAGCTCGATCTGCAGCGCCTCTATGCGCAAGCCTCTGCCAGTGGTGCCGGCCGTACCGCCCACCGCCTGCCAATCTTGCCAACCAATGTTTTGAACGTGCGTACGGTATGTGAGACCTTTCGAAAGGACGGGGTCAGAGGTGTTGATCCTAAAGGCCTCAAGACGCAGGCCCTTACCCGTGCTTCCGGCCGTGGCGCCCCCACCAACTGCCGTTCTCCAACCGATGTTCTGCACATGGGTCGTTATGCGAATGTCGCCGGAGGAAGCGGCTGACGACCCGTCGGACGTCAAAAAGGCGTACGAGACGTTTGACGATTCCAGTCCCTGCGGCGTCGTATTGTGCGCAACAATGCGAATCTGAACGGCCTCGAGCCTCAGGCCCCGACCTTCGCTACCGCTGAGCTCGCCGTTCTTTGCCCATGCCATCCAGCCGACGTTCTGGGCGTGCACGCGGTACCATACGTCATACTGTTCTGCCGCCTTGCCATACAGCCTCAGTTGAAACGCCTCGGTTCGTAGTCCCTTGCCCGACGTTCCGCCCAGAGCGCCGTCTCGCACCCAATCGAGCCAGCCCTTGTTTTGAACGTGCATTCTGTACTCGAGGCCGCCTTGGCCTGACTTGAGTCCCTTAAGCCAAATGCGGAGGGCCTCAACGCGAAGGCCTCTGCCCGAGGTTCCCGCAACGGCCCCATTGGTAACGCTCTTCTGCCATCCTATGTTCTGAACGTGGGCGACGTACTCGACGTTGGGTACCGTGGCAGCCTCCGCACTCAGCGTCCCCTCTTGGACCGTCTGGAGGACGGCAGGCGTGTCGGCTTCTTCCTGCAACGCCTCTTCCGAGTCTTTTGAGTCTTTTGCGACATCACCGTCAACGTTGGCAGGCACCTCGTCTAGGTGCTCGGGATTGCTGTTCGGACCGTCTTCCTCTGCCGGCTTTTCCTCGGCCTCCTCTTGGCCCTCACCCTGCGCGACCGCATCGTCTTTGCTCCGCGAGCCATCCACGCCCTGCGCTTGATTCGATTCCTTGCCACTAGGATCAGTCGCCAAAGCAGGCTCTTGCCCTCCGACATCGACTCCCTCTGAAGCCCAGGCAAGACCTGGAGACAAGGCCGTCGTTATTGCCAGCACCCACGCAAGAACAAACGTCGTCACACGCCTCATGCGCTACCCCCCCAATCGAAACAAGAGGGAACCAGCATAGCCTATGACTCGCGAATCGTACAGCCCACGTAGCAACTTCGCTGGGCGCATTGGCGAATCACCTCTACCAGGTCGTCAAACCATGGCTTTGGCTCGCCTTCGCCTCGCTTTACCACGATGCGCGTGGGCGTGCACACCTCGGCCAAGCAATCTTCCAGCGCGTCTAGGTTTGCACCATAGTAATCGGGAAAGTCGAGCTCACGCGCAAGCAGCTCGTGGGCCTCATCCACAGACTCCAGGCTCGACTCTTTTAGAACCACACGTTTGGGCCGCGTCATGATCTGCCTCCTAATAGAGCTGCTCAAAGGTTTTGTAATGGTCGTCGGTGTAGTAGATAAGCCCGTCACTCGAATAGACGATGCGCTTGGCCCCGCGCGTGCCGCCCTTGTAGTCGATGTCGCATTCGTACCACGTTCGGCCTTTGGCCTTTGGCAACCTGCCTTCACGATTGCCAAAGCGGTCGCCGCCTATGGACTTGCCAGGACACGCCTCGTTCAAGTCCAGGCCCTCGGTTTTCCATCCGGCATCCTGAGCCTCGTCCTTGGTTATGTAGTTGCTGGGAAGGTGTCCATACGTATGCAGATAGAGGGCCACGTCCTCCTTGGAGGTGTACGTTCCCTTCTCGTCGACAGCAGATTGCGCGTCCTCTAAGGACTGGGTCTCCTTTTTGGAGCTACTGCTCGAGCTCTCATCCTCAGCCTTCTGGCTGCTTACCTCAGAAGATGATCCCGCTCTCGACGATTTGCCAGAGCCTGAGCCGCATGCCGGCAATATGAGGGCACAGACAAGGGCCAAGATCGTGCACCCCACCAATAAGAACGCGCGTCTTTTCATGGGCTTTCCTTCCGTTTTGTGAATATGGGGCAGCCCCAGACTTGTAGGACAGCCCCACTGCCTACCAGCTCAGCTTTGATACGTGCATCAGACGCATGCCGTTAACGATTACGATGAGTGCCACGCCCGTGTCGGCAAACACCGCAGCCCCCATACCGGCGACTCCCGCTATTACCAGCACGAACACCAGCATTTTTACGAAGATGGCGAAGGCAATGTTTTCGCGAACGACATTCATGGTTCGCTTTGCCAGATGGAAGAACGACGGCAGCTGCTTAAGACCGTCAGACATAAGCGCAACGTCGGCAACTTCCAAGGCGGTGTCGGAAGCGGCAGCGCCCATGGTAACGCCCAAGTCCGCCTTGGCAAGCGCGGGCGCATCGTTGATCCCATCGCCCACCATGGCAACGACGCCACCCGACTCCTGAATCTCACCAATGCGATCGAGCTTTTGGCTTGGAAGCAGCTCCGCAGAAACGTTGGTAATGCCCGCCTGCCTTGCAACCGCCGCAGCCGCATGGGCGTTATCGCCCGTAAGCATCTCCAGGGCAAGGCCCTTTCCAGCCGTCTTCAACTTTCCCAAGGCCTCTGGCGCAGACTCATGCAACGTGTCCGCAACGCCTATGACACCCACCGACACCCCATCGCACATAACTACAAGTGCGGAGGCCCCCGTTTCGCCCAAGCGCTCAACCGCCTGTGCTACCTCGTCTGCCACCGATCCCTCTTCGCGCGCAAAGCCCAGCTTTCCAATCGAGCATGTGCGGCCGCCCACGATGCCACGAACGCCGTTTGCCGCTATTTCCTCAACCTGTTCCGCGGCACGAAGCTCTATGCCGAGCTCTTCCGCCATGTCCACCACTGCATGGGCCAAAGGATGCGTGGATGATGCCTCAAGCGTGGCTGCGATTGACAGCACTTCCCCATCGCTCACGCCACCCAAAGCGACGACCTCAGTTACCGCGGGGGCACCCGTGGTAAGCGTACCCGTCTTATCAAATGCGATGTTGGTCACCCGAGTTGCGATGTCAAAGTATGCACCGCCCTTTACTAGCACACCGCTACGAGCCGCGCAGTTAAGCGCCGAGACGAACGAAACCGGTGTAGAGATTACCAGCGCGCATGGGCACGCCACAACCAGCAGCGAGCAGGCCCTATACACCCAGTGATGCCACACGTCCGCGTCAAAGGAGCCGTGCGCGATTGAGATTATGAGTGGAACAACAATGCCAAGCACGATGGCACCCGCCACCACAAGGGGCGTATATATCGCAGCGAAGCGGTCCACGAAGCTCTCGTAAGGGGCCTTCTCGGCCTGGGCGCCCTGAACCTGGCTCACGATGCGAGAAAGCGTGGTTTCGTCCTCGTCCGCGGTAACCTTTATGTCCACGACGGCATTCGAGTTAAGAGATCCCGCGAACACCTCCGCGCCCACGCCCTTGTCCTGCGGTACCGACTCGCCTGTGACGGGGGCCTCGTTGAACGAGCTCGCCCCCTGAACGATAATGCCATCAAGGGGCACGCGCTCGCCCGGCAGCACGCGAATCGTGTAGCCCTCCCCAACGCCACTCGTCTGCACGTCCGTAGTAGTGCCTTCAGGCGTGACCACGTGCGACACGTTTGGCGCAAGCTCCATAAGCTGGCGTACCGAACCGGAAGTCCTGCGCATGGACCAACCCTCAAGCCATTCGCCCACCTGGTTAAGGAAGATGACGATTGCGGCGTCGCCAAAGACCTCCGGATCGCCCGTAAAGCCAATGATCAGCGCACCTATGACGGCAATGCACATGAGGACGTTCATGTCGGCAGTGCGCCTGCGCAAGGATGCAATTGCCATGGGGGCAATGTAGACAAGACCAGCGAGCGAGGCCACAACGTAAAACGGTATGGCGCGCTGGTCGTTATGAAGCAGATGCTCCGTAACAAGTCCTGCCACCAGCGCAAACGCCGATATGCTCATGAGGATCTTCTCGCGGTTTTCCACAAACCAAGGCCGCTCGGCCTCAAGCTCCACACGCTCCTCATCGGTGAGCTCAAGGTCTTCTCCACATGAGCGCACCGTTTGCAGAACCTGACGCTTGCACTCCGTCACGTTTGTTGTGGGATCGCAAATTACGTCGAGCGTCGCGGTGGCATACACCAACCGCGCATCCTCCACGCACTCTAGGTTGCGCACGGCATTCTGCACGCCGAGCGCGCAGTTTGGGCAATCCACGTCGAGCACGTGGAAGGAGAACGTCGGCTCGCCCTCGAGCTCGCGAGTCGGCACATTTTCGTGTTCGTGATCGTGCTCACAGCCGCAATCGCAATGTCCGTGGTGGTGATGGTCGTGGTCGTGGCTACAGTCACAGTGGTCGTGGTCGTGGCCACAGTCACAGTGGTCGTGGTCGTGGTCGTGGCCACAGTCACAGTGGTCGTGGCCGTGGTCGTGGCCGTGGTCGTGGTCGCGCAGTTTGTAATCCAGCATCATTCCACTCCCTCCTCTTCGGCCGCATGTTCAAGTCCTATGCCAATAAGCAGGCCAATATGATCGTCGGCCAAGGAGTAAATGGATCTCTGGCCGTCACGTCGAGCCGTAACAAGGCTCCTGTCGCGCAATAGCCTAAGCTGATGCGATATGGCCGATTGCGAAACGTGGCAAACCTCCTGCAGCTCCGTAACGCTCTTCTCTCCCGCCAACAAGGCCGACAGAATCTGAAATCGCGTAAAGTCCGAAAGCGCGTCGAAGATCTGCGTAGCGCCGTATACAACCGCGTCGTTTGCAAGCAACTTTTTTGTCTGTTCTTCCATGTTAGTCCTTTATATATGAATGTCTGCTCATGTATTCATCTATAAGTATACAGAAGAATATAGCATATGCAAGCGCTAGGTGTAGAACGGCAAGGCCTCAATCGAGCCGTAAATTTGTAGACACAGCCTCATAGATCGAAGTAGCCGGGTACACTTTTCGGTCCGCGAACGTCCCCACCGGGCACACAAAAGACCGATTTGTGTGCCCGGTGGGGAAGCCTGCGGGCCAATCTTTGGACCCGGCCCCCGAGCGACATGCCGACGACGCAGAAAAGTGCGCACGGCAGGGAGGCCCGCGGCCTGGTTCTGTCCGCAAAACAACTAAAGGAAGGCCCCGAAAGGACAGACCCCAAGCCACGATTTCGAAAAATCGCAACTTGGGGCCTGTTTAAGTTAGGCTATGCAGAAGGCGGCTCGCCTACCTACTCCTCGTCGTCCGCTTCCTCGGCCTCTTCCTCCATGCGCGAGAAGTGCGCGTAGAGGTCGCCGTAGGTGCTGAACTTCTCGTTTATGACCTCATCGTTTACCGACGAGCTGCCGCCAATGAACTCCTCCTCGTCGTAGTGATGCGTGGCAGGCGCGGCCGTACCAAGCAACACGTCGTCGTCGGAGTCTGGCGAGAACACCATGTTGAGTAGCTGGGACAGATCCTCGTTGTCCACTTCGTCGTCCTCAGGCTCAAGGATGTAGAGCAAGCCACGAGACTCAAGTCCGTCGCGAAGCTCCTCAATTGCCTTGGCGCCGATGCCGTCTATGCGGAGCAGATCGTCCTCAGTCTTGCCAATGAGGTCGCCCACCGTCTCGATGCCCACCTCGCTGAACTTGTTGGTCCAACGCTGCGACACGCCAAGATCGTCGAACAGGTACAGCTTGGCATCCTCGCTCGAAAGCGTACGGCCGTTCTTGGAGTATCCGCCAAAGCCGTAATCGTCTCCCACCCAATCCAGGCGCTTGGGCAGCTGCTCCTCGATGGTCTTGAGGGAGTCGGGCGCCCACTCAGGCAACGAGTTGGCCATGGGACTGGTGGGGCCATCAATGGTCTTGCCATGATAGGTGAGCTTAACGTCCTCGTAGGCCTTAAGTCCCGTACCAGCAGGAATCTTCTTGCCCACAATAACGTTGGACTTAAGGTCGATCAGGTGGTCGGTGTCGCCCTTAATGGCGGCCTCGGTTAGAACGCCTGCCGTACGAATGAACGACGCGCTCGACAGCCAGGAGTCGATGGAGCTTGCCACCTTGAGCGTACCAAGAATGGCCGGCTCGGCCTCGGGAGGATTGCCGCCAGCCAAGGTGATGTTGCGCACCGTGTCGGCAAACACGTAGCGGTCCACGTACTGACCCAGCAGGTAGTTGGAGTCGTTGGGGTTGGTAACCTTCACGCGACGCAGCATCTGACGTGCAATAACCTCAATGTGTTTGTCGTTGAGGTCTACGCTCTGTGAGGTATAGACCTCCTTTACCGACTTGACGAAGGTGTGCATCGTGGACTCAATGTCCGTGAGCTGATGGAGCTTGCGGAAGTTTACGAAGCCGTGCGTAATCTGGTCGCCTGCACGCACTGGCGAGAAACGCTGGGCCTTAATGTCGTCGTCGAACTTGGGCATGAAGCGCACCGACACCGGAACGCGCTTCTCGGAAAGAATGCGGGAGGTGTCGTCGGCATCCACGATCTGCAGCAGATACTCGGTGCCCTCGGTGTACACGCGCAGAAGGCCGCTCTCGGGCGCAAGGTCGGCCTCGCGTCCCAGAATCTTCTCGTTAACGTTGCCTACCACGTCGAACATGCGGGCAACCGTAGGCAGGCCCTGCGTGATGTCGTCCGCGCCCGCAACGCCGCCGGAGTGAATGGTACGCATAGTAAGCTGCGTACCCGGCTCGCCGATGGACTGCGCGGCAATGATGCCAACCGCAGTGCCAATGTTTACGGGGCGCCTCGTGGAGAGGTCCCAGCCATAGCACTTCTGGCACACGCCATAGTTGCTCTTGCAGGTAAGCAGCGCGCGCAGGCCCACCTTCTCTATGCCGGCGGCATGCATGCGCTCAAGGTCCTCGCGACTCTCGATGTAGCCGCCAGCGGGGATAATAACCTCGCCGTCAGGCGTCACGACGTCATTGGGGCAGCAACGACCGATCAAGTCGGTATCCACGTGGCTTTCGCCCGGCTTCACGACGTCGTAGGTGCAGAACTCGTCGGTGCCGCAGTCCTCCTCGCGCACGATGACGTCCTGCGCGACGTCAACCAGACGACGCGTAAGGTAACCGGAGTCAGACGTGTGCGATGCCGTGTCCACCAGGCCCTTACGAGCGCCATAGGTGGAGATGAAGTACTCCAGCGGCTCCAAGCCCTCGCGGAAGTTTGCCTTAATGGGAAGGTCGATCGTATCGCCCTTCATGTCGGCCATAAGTCCGCGCATGCCGGCCAGCTGGCGCAGCTGCGTGGTGGAGCCTCGGGCGCCGGAGTCGGCCATCATGTAGATGGGGTTGTCCTCGCTAAAGCCGTCGAGCATCTTGGTGCCCAGCGTCTCCGCGCATTCCTGCCACACGCGAATCACCTCGCGGTGACGCTCGTCTTGGTTGACGAAGCCCATCTCGTAGTTGAGGTTGATCTGATCGACGTTGTTCTGCGCGGTCTCGAGCATCTGCTTCTTGTCGGACGGGATCACTGCGTCCCACACCGAAACGGTGAGGCCCGCGCGGGTGGCGTAGTGGAAGCCCGTCTGCTTGATGGCGTCCAGGATGGGCTCCACGTCGGTGGTGGAATAGCGATCGCAGCAGTCGTTTACCAGCGCCTTGATGTCGCTGTTGCTCATCTGGTAGTTGACGAAGGGGTAGTCGGCCGGCAGGCACTGACGATAGAATATGATGCGGCCCACCGTGGTGGAAATGCGTACCGGCCTGTCGGTTACGTCGTAGACGTTATCCACGATCCTACGGCGCAGCTCGGTGGCCTTGTCGTCGTCACGACGCTTGATCTGCCACGTGGCTTCGTCAATCTCCTCCCAGGGGTACTGCTCAACCACGCGACCGCTGGCGTCCTTCTTGCTCTTCTTGCGCATGGAGAAGCTTACGTCCTTAACGTGGAAGAGCCTACGGCCGTCCTCTATTTCGTTGGCATCCTGGGCGCTCACGCGCACCTCGACCTTGGCCTGAATGTCCACCTGACCGCGATCGTCATACGCACGCAGCACGTCCTCGAAGTCCATGTAGGCACGACCCTCGCCCATGGCCCCGCGCTTCTCTGTGGTGAGGAAGTACGTACCGAAGACCATGTCCTGCGAAGGCACGGTTTGCACCACGCCGGAAGCCGGCGAGCGCAGGTTGTTGGAGGAGAGCATGAGGATGCGCGCCTCGGTTTGGGCCTGAGTGGAGAGCGGCACGTGCACCGACATCTGGTCGCCGTCGAAGTCCGCGTTAAAGGGCTTGCACACCAGCGGATGCAGGTGGATGGCCTTGCCCTCAATCAGCACGGGCTCAAACGCCTGGATGGACAGACGGTGCAGGGTCGGTGCGCGGTTGAGAAGAACCAGACGGTTCTTGATGACCTCATCCAGCACGTCCCACACCACGGGCTCGCCGCGCTCTACCACGCGCTTTGCGCCCTTGATGTTCTCGATGCCCTTGCCGAGCTCCATAAGGCGACGCAGCACGAAGGGCTTGAAGAGCTCGAGTGCCATGGCGGACGGAAGTCCGCACTGATGCAGCTTGAGGTGTGGGTCAACCACGATTACCGAGCGGCCGGAATAGTCGACACGCTTGCCCAACAGGTTCTGACGGAAGCGGCCCTGCTTGCCCTTGAGCACCTCGGAGAGCGACTTGAGGGGCCTGCCGCCACGCCCGGTTACGGCACGTCCACGACGTCCGTTCTCAAACAGCGCGTCAACGGACTCCTGAAGCATGCGCTTCTCGTTATTCACGATGATCGCCGGCGCATCGAGCTCGAGCAGGCGCTTGAGGCGGTTGTTGCGGTTAATCACACGACGGTAGAGGTCGTTGAGGTCGGAGGCAGCAAAGCGTCCGCCTTCGAGCGGCACCATGGGACGCAGCTCGGGCGGGATGACGGGGATAACGTCCAGGATCATGTTGGAGGGGTCGTTTCCGCCCTTAAGGAACGCGTCTACGGCCTCAAGGCGCTTGATGGCCTTCTCGCGGCGCTGCTTCTGGGTCTTTTCGTCGGCAACGATCTCGCGGAGCTTCTCAACCTCCTCGTCGAGGTTAACCTTACGGAGCAGGTCGCGTACGGCCTCGGCGCCCATGCCGCCCTCGAAGTACATGGAGTAGTAGCGACGCATCTCGGTAAAGAGCAACTGGTCGCTAATGAGCTCGCGCTCCTCGAGGTGCATAAAGCGGTCGAATGCCTCTTGGCGAAGCTGCTTTTCCTCGTCGTACTCCTCGCGCAGGTCGGCGATGGCTATGCGCAGCTCCTCCTCCGACATGGGCTCAACGTCGGCGTACTCGTCGCCGGAATCCACGGCAGCCAGGGAATCCTCGTACTCGTCGCGCAGCAGCGCTTCCTCGCGCTCGTAGTCGGCCTCGATCTCCTCGAGACTCGCCTCGAGCTCCTCTCGAAGATCCGGCTCGTCGGCCTCACGGCCTTCCTTGTCCAAGTCGGTAATGATGTAGCTCGCAAAGTAGAGAACGCACTCAAGGTCCTTGTTCTTGATGTCAAGAAGGCGGGCCAGCGGCGCGTTGCTGGGGCTCTTAAAGTACCAGATGTGACTTACGGGAGCCGCAAGCTCAATGTGGCCCATGCGATCGCGACGCACGCGGTGGTGGGTAACCTCCACACCGCAGCGGTCACACACGACGCCCTTAAAGCGCGTGCCCTTGTACTTTCCGCAGCTGCATTCCCAATCTTTGGTCGGACCGAAGATCTTCTCGCAGAACAAGCCGTCCTTCTCGGGCTTGAACGTACGATAGTTAATCGTCTCGGGCTTCTTTACCTCACCATGAGTCCAACTGCGGATCTTATCGGCAGAGGCCAGAGAGATCTTGATCGCATCAAAGTCTGTGGTTTCGAAATCTGCCACGTTAGCTACTCCTTGTCGTCAATGTCGCCGCCGATAAGATCGACCCCTACCATTTCGGCATCGTCTTGTATACCCAAACCGTGTGCCAGGTCGTCGGTAAACGTGCTTACGGCATCATGCTCAACGTTCGTCTGCTGCTCGGCCTTACGATCGCCGTTGTGCTTGTATACAAGCGGTTCGATGTCAAGCGCCAGCGAGCGAATCTCCTTTACAAGCACCTTGAAGGACTCGGGGATGCTCGGCGCAGGCACGTTCTCGCCCTTTACAATCGCCTTATAGGCCTCGGTACGACCCGTGGTGTCGTCCGACTTAACGGTGAGGATCTCCTGAAGCACGTTGGCGGCGCCATACGCATACAGGGCCCAAACTTCCATCTCGCCGAAACGCTGACCGCCGAACTGCGCCTTGCCGCCCAAAGGCTGCTGGGTAATAAGGCTGTACGGGCCATTCGAGCGGGCGTGGATCTTGTCGTCCACCATGTGGCTCAACTTGAGGATATACGACGTACCAACCGTAATGGGACTCTCGAAGGCCTCGCCCGTACGCCCGTCGTAGAGGGTGGTCTTTCCGGACTCGGTAAGCTGAGGCACGAAGTCCATGTTCATGTGCTCGCCATACTCGATCATGGCCTTGTTCACGAGGTTGATGTTGCTGCGACGCAGCACCTCGGCCACTTCTACGTCGGTGGCGCCGTCGAAGACGGGCGTGGAGACGAAGATGTCGCCCGGGACATAGCGCTTGGAGTCGTCGGACTCCTGGTCCCATCCGTTCTTGGCAGCCCAACCCAGGTGGCACTCGAGCAGCTGGCCAACGTTCATACGCGAAGGAACGCCCAGCGGGTCCAAGAGCACGTCCACAGGCGTGCCATCGGCCATGTAAGGCATGTCTTCGGTGGGAAGGATGCGGCATACGACGCCCTTGTTGCCGTGACGGCCCGAGATCTTGTCGCCCTCTTGGATCTTGCGACGCTGCGCGACGTATACGTGCACGCTCTCGTTGATTCCTGGCGGCAGGTCGTCGCCGGCATCGCGGCTAAAGCGCACCACGTTAACCACGCGACCATAGGCGCCGTGCGGCATCTTGAGCGAGGTGTCGCGCACGTCGTTGGCCTTTGCGCCAAAGATGGCGCGGAGCAGGCGCTCCTCTGCGGTAAGCGCCGTTTCGCCCTTGGGAGACACCTTGCCGACCAAAATGTCGCTCGGACCAACCTCGGCACCAATGCGAATCACGCCATCGTCGTCCAGGTTGGCCAACACGTCTTCGCCCTGGTTGGGAATCTCGCGCGTAATGTCCTCGGGACCGAGCTTGGTGTCGCGCGCATCGCATTCGTGATGCGAAATGTTGATGCTGGTGAGTAGGTCCTGCTGAACCACGCGCTCCGAGACGATGATACCGTCCTCGTAGTTGTAGCCTTCCCACGGCATGTACGCCACGGTGAGATTTTGTCCCAAGGCAAGTTCGGTTTGGTCGATGGAGGTACCGTCCGCGAGCGGCTGGCCCTGCACTACCGCATCGCCCACATGCACGATGGGTCGATGGTTGATGCACGTGCTCTGGTTGGAGCGCTGATACTTTGGCAGATCGTAGGCAATGCGCTTGCCGTCCGACTCAACAACCACGTGGCTCGCGTCCACTTCCACTACCACGCCATCCTGCTCGGCGCATACGAGCTCTCCGGAATCGAGCGCAGCGCGCGCCTCCATGCCCGTTCCCACAAGCGGCGCGTGCGCCTGAATCAGAGGCACTGCCTGACGCTGCATGTTTGCGCCCATAAGAGTACGCTTTGCGTCGTCATGCTCCAAGAACGGGATGAGGTTTGCCGCCACCGAGAGAAGCTGGCGTGGAGAGACGTCCATAAAGTCGACTTCCTCGACGGGAATCTGCGCAGGCGCGCCAAACGTTCCGTCGAAGTCGGTGGTACGGGCAATGATCTGGCTTGGATGCGTGATGTTGCCTTTCGAGTCCACGGTTATGAACTTGCCCGTCTTGTGGTCAAACGGCACGCTGGCGGGAGCGACGTTGTGTTCCTCCTCCTGGTCGGCCGTCATCCACACGATTTCGTCCGTAACGCAGCCATCCACCACCCTGCGGTAAGGCGACTCAATAAAGCCGAAGTCGTTCACGCGGCTATAGAGCGCCAAAGAGCCAATAAGGCCGATGT
This sequence comes from Atopobiaceae bacterium, assembly GCA_017545665.1. Taxonomy (GTDB): domain Bacteria; phylum Actinomycetota; class Coriobacteriia; order Coriobacteriales; family Atopobiaceae; genus RUG440. Next base: position 8,374 of record JAFWKQ010000033.1, on the reverse strand, counting down.
TAGGTCCTTCGGGCGTCTCGATCGGGCACATGCGCGAATAGTGCGAGTTGTGAACGTCGCGCACCTGCGCAGGCACATTGGTACGACGGCTGGAGCCGGACTTATGGCCAGTAAGGCCGCCTGGTCCCAGGGCCGAAAGGCGACGTTTGTGCGTAAGCCCCGACAACGGATTGTTTTGGTCCATAAACTGCGAGAGCTGCGAGGATCCGTAGAACTCCTTTATAGCCGCAACGATCGGGCGGATGTTAATCAGCGAGGAGGGGGTGATGTCGTCGGGATCCTGCGTCGCCATGCGGTCGTTAACCACGCGCTGCATACGCGAAAGGCCAATGCGGAACTGATTCTGCACCAGCTCGCCCACCGTACGCACGCGACGGTTGCCAAAGTGGTCGATGTCGTCGAACTCGTAGCCGACCTCTTTCTCGCGACGGCTCGTGAGCTCGTGCAGATGCAACAGATAGCGCAATGCACTCACGATGTCTTCGTTCGTGAGAACGCGGGACTCGGACTCCAGCCCCAGCTTCTTGTTGATCTTGAAACGGCCCACCGGAGCGAGGTCAAAGCGGTCCTCGCTAAAGAAGAGACCGTTGAGCAGGCTCTCGGCCGCATCCAACGTAGCGTGATCGTCCGAGCGCTGCTTCTTGTAGATTGCAATCAGCGCTTCCTCACGCGTAAGGATCGTATCGTGGTCTATCGTGGCACGCACGACGTCGTTGTCGCCCAAAAGCTCAATGATCTCGTCGTTGGTCGTTGCGATACCCAACGCGCGCAAAAGCAGCAGCGCGCTCATGCGAGGCTTACGGTCCAAGAACATTACCAGGCGACCGAGCTTGTCGATTTGGAACTCGAGCCAGGCACCACGGGCGGGAATAAACTGAACGCGCTCAAGGTTCATCTCGCGATCGGCCTCTACCGGCTCGGCGGCATCCTTTGCCCTACGCGCTCCACGAGATCGCTCGGTATCGCGCACCTTCTCAATATCCAGCGAGAAGTACACACCCGGGGAGCGCACCAGCTGCGAGACGACCACACGCTCGGTGCCATTAATAATAAAGGTGCCGCGCGGCGTCATAACGGGGAAGTCACCCATAAAAACGAGCTGATCCTTAACCTCACCAGTATCCTTATTTATGTAGGTGGCCATCACCATGAGCGGCCTTTGATAGGTGAGGTCCTTGTCACGACATTCGGCAATGCTGTGGGAGGGCTCCTCAAAGAAGTGCTCGCCAAATCGCAGTTCCATGTTGTTTGTCGTGTTGGTGATGGGTGAGAACTCATCCAGTGACTCATGGATTCCATCGCTCATAAAGCGATCGAACGACTCCTTTTGCACCGAGATGAGATTGGGAAGCTCCATTGCGGGCGCAATCTTAGAGAAGCTCACGCGCTCGCGTTTCCCTTTTTGCGCGTTGGTGGAAGACATATGCGTAGTCACCAGGCATTTCCTCCTTCGAGAGAGATGAGAGTGCGAAATTCTCGCAATCTAATAGATTAACGAAATGAAACCCGTTAGTCAATTTGTAGTATTGACTTTTCTCTCAATTTGGAGTACTTAGAATCTTCTACCCTATCTACCTCGGATTATATAATTTTGTATGTGAAGGAATTGTGCTGCAAGCTCAAAACGCCAACCTTATTTGCCTGAAATTGGGACAGGCCCCAGTTACGATTTGAAACCGTAGCTTGGGGCCTGTCCCAATTTGAAGCTATTCGACTTTTGCGAGATAGGCGAGGTTACTTCAGGGTGACGGTGGCGCCGGCCTCCTCGAGCTCCTTCTTGGCAGCCTCGGCGTCCTCCTTCTTTGCGCCCTCGAGAATTACCTTGGGAGCGCCCTCAACGGCCTCCTTGGCCTCCTTCAGGCCAAGACCGGTGAGCTTACGGACAACCTTGATGACACCGATCTTCTTGTCGCCGAAAGCGGTGAGCTCGACGTCGAAGTTGGTCTTCTCCTCCTCGGCGGGAGCAGCGCCACCGGCAGCGGGGGCAGCGGCAACAGCCATGGGAGCGGCGGCGGAAACGCCAAAGACATCCTCAAGCTCGTGCACGAGCTCAGAAAGCTCGAGAGCGGTCATTTCCTTCAAAGCCTCAATAATCTCATCTTTGGTAACAGCCATGTTTGTCTCCTTCAAAGTTAGGACGCGTCCTTATGCGTCCAGTCTATTTATTACAAGCGCGCCGCACATGCGACGCAACCGCTTACGCGGCCTCCTTCTTTTGCTCGGCGATAGCGTCGAGCGCAGTAACGAGACCACGGGCGGGACCAGCGCATACGGAAGCGATTCCGCGAAGCGGGCTCGCCATGACGTACACCAGCTGAGCCATAAGCTCGTCGCGACTGGCAAGATCGGCGTAGGCCTTTGCCTCCTCGGCATTGAGGGCCTTCCCGTCTGCGACGCCAGCAACGAACTCGATCTTCTTCAGCTCCTCGCTCTGCTTCTTGATGGCCTTGGCAGCATCAACGGGATCGTTTTCGAAGAAGACGTAGGCACAGGTGCCCACGAGGCTCTCGCTCACGTCGGGCAGACCCTCCTCCTTCAAAGCGATGCGCACGATGTTGTTCTTGTAGACCTTCATCTCGGAGTTGGCCTCGCGCAGTGCCCTGCGCACCTGCTGAGCCTCCTTTACGGTAAGCCCACGGTAGTCGATAACAAAGAAGCCCTTTGAGGACTCGATCGACTGCTTGACCTTCTCGAGCATCTCGACATTGCTCTTGTTCGGCATGTAATACACCTCCCCTATTGCGTTCCAGGCACGAACCACCGCATGCGGCAGGCCAGAAACGAACAAAGCCCCGCATGGCGCAGCCAGACGGGACCCTGAAGGTAGAGTGTCTTCAAGACCACCTCGGCAGGCGGGAAAACCCATTAAGCCTTACGGCACCGGCTGTCTTTGGCAGCGGACGTGCTATTTGCTAACTTTGGTATTGTTGCAATGCAGCCATCTGCTGTCAACCCAACACACAAAACTCGTGCGAAAACTCAGGGGTCTGTCACGGGGTGTCACGGGGACGGGGGCGCTGAGTGTCACGGGGACGGGGGCGCTGACACGCCCGGCGTGCCAACTCCCCCGTCCCCTGGCACCCTCCTGGCACGTCCAACCTTAACGCTACGACGCCAGCGCGAACTCGCTTGGGACAAGCAACGACTCCCCAATCAAACAGGGATATCCCTGTATGTCTATATATTCCACCTCCGACCAACCGTTGAACTCCCACCGAGGAAGCTCCCTATACAACCTTACGACAAGCGATGTAAGCATTGGCGCCGTGTTGAAGCCCTCGCACAGATACCACCCCTGCCGCGTGAGCCGCCCGAGTTCCGCAATCAACGTGTGGTGCCTAAACATAAAGTTGCAAATCAGCTCGTCCACCATGCGGTCGGCAAACATGTATTCGCTCTCGCCGCTGGGCACGTGCAAGTCAAAATAGCTCACGAGCGACTGAACGCAAGGCAGGCCGTATACGTACTCACTCGCCGACTTGTGTAGCAAGTCACCCATCCCCGCTCGAGGCAAAACCTGTTGGCGACACGTCACCAAGGAGGCATACAGTTCGTCATCTCTCATTGACTCCAAGCGATAATTATGCGAAGAGCTATCCGTGAAGTCGCAATACCCACAATCGTCGGCGCGTATGGGATACGCGGCCAAGGCAATATACGTAACCCCCTCATGTTCCCACCTACTAAATGGGCTCCGCAAACCACGTGTAAGTTCATGCACGGCCTGCATGGCTTGTTCCTCGCTAAACAAATCTTCTGGAACACATTGCCTGTATGCATCAAGCGCCTCCTGTACCGGCACGATGCCGCCGAGCACCACGTAGGTCGAAAGGAGCCTTGCAATGGCCGCGCGCGTCTCCTGACGTCTCGAATACTTGCGCACATCTACCTTCGCAAAGGCTTCGCGAAGCTCAAGTGGCATAAACCAAGTAAGATTGCCTGCCTTTTTGCACAAGAACGCAAAGGGGAACGAGCTCATCTCGTTAGTACGCGACTGTCGTCCTCCCTCAACGAACTCTCCCTCGAGCAGACGCTCAACCACGGAAAGCGCATCCAACCCAAAGCCCGAAACGATCCCGTCGAACCTATCTAACTGCTTTGGCAGCTCATTGAAGAGAAGCTCTACAATATCGGCCTTTCTACTTGCCCCAGATAGTGAAATCCTTGCGTCATACGCAATGTTCCGCAAATGGTCAACGGTACTACTCAGTAGACAGTCCCTCAAAGACGAGCCTAGGTTTGCTTTGCAGACCGGCTTCGCACCACTTGTATGAACATCTTGGTTGGGAATCCGATCTAGAATCCGTGTGTAACAATCCCTCGGATAAGAGCAGGACTTCTCCAGCTTGGCTTCTTCACGCTCGCTGGCATCCAACCCACCAAGCGCCCCGCGATGAAACCCCGTATAGACATTTTTGTCTTCAATAGCGTAGCACGTCATTCTAACTCCTTCCTACACAGAGCATTCGTACTCTATTTGTGCACAGGTCAGACAAAAAGCATGTTTTTGTCCATACCTTTTCAATAAGAAGAATAGTGGGATAGTGGCAGCTCAGAGGCTCAAGGCATCCAAGAAGTAGGCATAGGTTCTGTCCGAATGGCCCCTAATATTCATGTGCGCTACACTGGAAGCATGTAGCACGCATAAGTACGTAGGAGGAGACCCCGTGAACGCAAACGACGCCATGCGCGCAATGATAGAGGCGAGCGGAAAGTCGGGCCGACAGGTCGCGCGAGAGATTGGAAGGTCGGAATCCTTTGTGAGCTCTACGCTCGCCCAAGGCGTTTGCCCCCGAGTCGACACCCTGGCGAGGGTGGCAGAGGCCTGTGGCTACGAGATCGTCATCGTCCCCAAGGACGTCGCGTGTAGTCTTGTGGATGGCTCCGACAGGATCGTAGTGGAGTACGAAGGCAGGTAGGAATGGTGGGACGGCATGGGAGACAGGGCGCGATATCGAACTCGAACCGCCTTGCAGCAGAAACTCGCTAACCCTTCTTGGCCTTTCTCACCAAGTAATCGTTGTCAATCACCTTCATGGAGAGGCTCACTCCCACCGTCGGCGAGCATACAGGCATCTGCAGGCGAATGACGATGCCTTCGTTTGTGATCCGCACCCTCTATGGGCCAGATGTCGTGCACATACTGAATGAATGCAAGTATTTTCGCCATGGATACCTCCAACTCTACTGATGGGATGACGGTCGAATTGCCTCTTTTCTAGCATTCTACCACAAACGACTTAATTCGTTTAGTCGTTTGGATGATTTTTCTTTCGAGATTCAGCATAAAGGCGATGGGGTACTCCCATCGCCTGAAGCGTCAACGCCCCCATCCCCGTGACACACCCGTGACACGCTCCGCGCCATAAAAAAAGCGGCCCATCGTGGGGCCGCTCTCATTGCACTAATCTTGCTTCGCTACTCGCTTAGGAAGTCGCGGGTATGCTGGGTGTCCACACGGACGCCAGGACCCATGGTAGACGAAACCACAACCGACTTCACGTAACGACCCTTCGCGCTGGAAGGCTTTACGCGCAGGAGCTCGGTGAACAGAACACCATAGTTCTCGGCGAGCTTCTCGGCATCAAACGAGGTCTTGCCCACGGGAACATGGCAGATGCCGTAGCGGTCTGCACGATACTCAACACGGCCAGCCTTAAGCTCGTTGACCATCTTGGTAACGTCCATGGTCACGGTTCCGAGCTTGGGGTTGGGCATGAGGCCTCGGGGGCCAAGAATGCGGCCAAGACGGCCAACCTTGCCCATCATGTTGGGCGTTGCAATGGCGGCATCGAAGTTGAGCTCGCCAGCCTGAACCTGAGCTACCAAATCGTCGGAGCCAACGATGTCGGCGCCAGCAGCCTCTGCCTCGCGTGCCTTCTCGCCCTCGGCAAACACGGCAACGCGAACGCTCTTGCCAGTGCCGTGAGGCAGCGAGATGGAGCCGCGAACGTTCTGGTCGGCCTTGCGGGTGTCTACACCAAGACGAATGGAAACCTCTACGGTCTCGTCAAACTTGCCCGGCGCAATGTCCTTTACCAGATTCATAGCCGCGATCGGGCTATAGAACTTCTCGCGATCCACCTTCGCGAGTGCGTCACGATACTTCTTTCCGTGCTTAGGCATCTTTTCCTCCTTGTGGTCAACGGGCTGCCTTGCCCTCCCACATCTGCGTGTGCCCGAAAGACGGGCCTGTATGGATTTCTTCGACGGTTGACTTCGCGTAGCGCATGAGGCGAAGCCGAACGCTGAGCCAGGCGAAGAAATCCTTACAGGCCTCGCTCAGCGGTAGTACATAGATTACTCGGCGATGGTAACGCCCATGGAGCGCGCGGTGCCTGCCACGATCTTCTTGGCGGCCTCAATGTCGTTTGCGTTGAGGTCGGGCATCTTAATCTCGGCAATCTTGGTGAGCTGCTCCTGCGTGAGCTGACCAACCTTGTCGCGCTGCGGCACACCAGAGCCGCTCTTGAGGCCAAGCTCCTTCTTGATGAGCTGCGCCGCGGGAGGGGTCTTGGTAATGAAGTCAAACGTACGATCCTCGTAGACGGTAATCTCAACGGGGATGATGTCGCCGGCCTTATCCTTGGTAGCGGCATTAAAGGCCTGGCAGAACTGCATGATGTTTACTTGCGCAGCACCCAGGGCAGGACCCACGGGAGGGGCAGGATTGGCCTGTCCGGCGGGAATCTGAAGCTTGATGAAGTGTGTAACCTGCTTTGCCATGTCTCCTCCTGAAAGACTAAACAATCGTTCTATGTTTTAGCCAGGACCGAGAAGCTATCCTCACCGATACCGGAACTGGCAGATATACCCTAGTTAGTTGATAACCGTTACCTGATCTATTGTGAGCTCCACGGAAGTCTCGCGACCAAAGAACTCAATAAGCGCCTTCACTTTGTTGGCCTCGGGGTTAACCTCTGTTACCACACCCTCGCTATCGATTTCCGAAAGCGGGCCCGAATTCACGCGAATATGCTGACCGACTTGGATGTTGGTAACAGGCTTAGGTGCCGAAGGCCTACCATCCTTGCCATGTCCCCTACCCATGATCTTGCGATACTCCGCACGACTCAGAGGCGACGCGGTGCCGTCCGACCCAACAAAACCCGTTACGCCCGCTGTGTTGCGCACAATGGACCACGTGTCGTCGTTGAGCTCCATGCGAATGAGCACGTATCCGGGGAACACCTTGGATTCCTTGGTTTCGCGCTGTCCACCATCCTTGATCTCGATGACCTTCTCAACGGGAATCTGGATGTCAACAATAAGATCGCTAACGCCATAGGTCTCGATGCGATGCTCGAGATCGGCCTTTACCTTGTTCTCATAGCCCGAATAGGTGTGAACAACATACCAACGCTTTGCCATGTTATCCCCTCAAGCTCGTATAGTTTACAAGCGCAGCCACGAATCCAGTGTCGATGAGCCAAATCGCGACGCCAAATATAATGAGCATAATAATTACGGCTACAGAGTAGTTGCGTAGCTCAATTCGAGAAGGCCACGTTACCTGATGCATTTCGGCACGGACATCCGAAAAATAGCCAGTCACGACTTGGAAGCCCTTACGATCAGCCTTGCTTACGCTCTTTGGCTTCTTCTCGTCCTTATCCTTTGACTTGCTAAAGAGCGATTTCGATTTCTGCGGGGCATTTGCGGCAGAAACCGCCTGAGCAGCTGCAATCCGCTCACGCTCTTGCTGTCGAGCCTTGCGAGCAGCCCTCTTATTCCGCTCCCTCTTGGCCATCCTTGCATCCTCCCGAAAAAAGGTCCCTTATCGTAGACGCCGACTAACCCCGAAGGGAAAGCCGGCGGAAGTTACTGGCACGCCAGGAAGGACTCGAACCCTCAACACGCGGTTTTGGAGACCGCTGCTCTACCAATTGAACTACTGGCGTGTGTATGGAGCACTATTCTAGCGCGTTTCCTTATGCGCAGTGTGCTTGCGACACCACCGGCAATATTTCTTCATTTCCAATCGCTCGGGGTTGTTGCTCTTGTTCTTCTTTATGGTGTAGTTGCGACGCTTACACTCGGTGCACGCGAGAGTAACTAGAGTACGCATAAATCCTCCTCAAACGTGACGCGAAGAGATACGTTACCACCACATGGGGCGCCGTGTCAACCATTTGTTTGTCTTCACACAATTGCAACTTTGCGCACGGCCGTGCTAGCCGTTCGGATCCCCGCACGTGCGCCCGACCCACATGCGGCTCCGCGCTCGCTGCGCTCGCTCACTTCGTGAGTCGCCGCTGTGGGTCGGGCGCACGTGCGGGGATCCGAACGGCTACATGAACAAATCGACGCCGTCACGTTGCATCCAATCAGCCCATACGTTCGCATGCGCAGTAATAGCCGCTCCCGTCGGAGT
>JAFWKQ010000032.1 GCA_017545665.1 Atopobiaceae bacterium | reverse complement strand
GTGCACCACGTCGTTACCGGCCTCGTCCTGCTCGAGCTTGTCGTAGGCGCCCAAGCCGTTTTCCGTGATGATAATGGGCAGGTGATAGCGCGAATACACCTCGCGCAGCGTGTTGCGGAAGCCCACCGGGTCAATCTCCCATCCGAACTCGGTCTTTTGGAAGTGCGGGTTGGGCACGCCCTTGGCAAAGCCGGGGATCACGAGCTGGCGCTGCTGGTCTCCGGTACGCCCGGCCTTCTCGGTGCCGTCGCTCGCCGCCACGGTGGCGGTGCTGTAGTAGTTGAACGCGATGAAGTCGGGCTTGGCGGCACGCATGATCTCCATGTCGCCGTCGAGGATGTTGGCGGGCAACGCGTCTTGGCCCTCCAACCAGCTCCATACGATGTTGTTGTAGATGCCATACACCGCCATGTCCAAATAGAGCCAGTTGCGCAGCGCGTTGAAGTTCTGCGCGGCCAGGATATCTTCGGGCTTGTCCGTCTCGGGATACACCAGCGCTATGTTGGGCGCGGGGCCGATCTTGGCCGCAGGGAGCATCTCGTGGCAGAGCTTCATGGCCTTGGCCTGAGCCAACAGCATGTGGTGGTTCTGCTCGTAGATGAGCTTGGTAGCACCTGGGGCAGAGGTATCGATGCCCAGAATCGCCTCGGCGGCGAGCGTCATCATGTTCTGCTCGTTTATGGTGAGCCAGTACTTCACGCGATCGCCGTAGCGCTCGAACATGAGCTTGCTGAACTCCAAGAACGCGTTCACGGTCGCGCGGTTGGCCCAACCGCCCTGCTCGTCGAGCGCCGCCGGCAAGTCGAAATGATACATGGTGACGAGCGGTTGGATGTTGTGCTTAAGACACTCGTCGATGAGGTCGGAATAGTACTGCACGCCCTCCTCGTTTACCTCGCCGGTTCCCTTGGGCAAAAGACGCGCCCAGCTAATGGAAAAGCGGTATGTCTTGAAGCCCATCTCGGCCATAAGGGCTACGTCTTCCTTGAAGCGGTGGTACTGGTCCGCGGCCACCTCAAAGCCGCTGGTTCCCTCAGGCGGCTCCTTTACGTCCTGAACCGACGGGCCCTTGCCGTGCTCGAGCGCGGCGCCCTCCACCTGGTAGGCCGAGGTCGAAGCGCCCCATAGGAAGTCTTGCGGGAAGGGCTTGAGCGTCTTGTGCAGCATGTACGTCTCCTTTCATCACCTCACGATACGATAAATTATACGCTACAGGCACCATTTCGTGCTTTCGGTACGATATCTTGGTCCTCCCAGCGACGATTCCCGGCAAACCCCCACCCACGGCTCATAAAGCCATGGCCTTCCACGTATAATCCGCCAAAACACTCGTTGAACGCTCCTGTTGGGATCCGCGAGGCAACTTCGACTAAATTGCGAAGTTCAGTATTCAGTAACCTGTACAATTAATGGGAAATGAATACCGTCCTTTTGACCGTATCCTGCGCTTTTGCATTTTTGAACAGATTCATTTCCCGTTAGATAAAATATGCAGTGGGAAATGGTGGATTGGTTTTTGAGCAAATCCTGGGCTTTTGCGTTTTTGAACTGATTCATTTCCCATTAATTTATAGCATAATAGGATACTTTGATTTGCTGACAGTCTACCAACTATCAAACGCTCAAGCAAACGCACGAATCCAACGCCTTCCTAACGCATACCGCATGTTCAATGTCTACTTGGCTTATACGTTATACTCAATAATATGCCTAATAACATATCTTTGAAAGGAGCAAGGAAGCGCTACATCTCTTTCGGCCCAAGCAACGTCCAGGTCTCGGAGGTCATACTCGGTACCATGCGCATTGCGAACAAGACGCCCGAAGAGGTGGCGGAGCTCATTCAGACGTCGCTGGACAGCGGTATAAACGCCGTTGATACCGCCCCCATCTACGGACCGTCCGAGTCCATCATCGGCAATGCCTTTGCGCTGTGTCCCAGACTGCGCGACAAGGTGTGGCTCCAAACCAAGCTTGGCATTCGTCCCCACCCGCAAGTAAAGTCCAACTACTTCGACTTCTCCTACGACCACATCATCGAGTCGGTGGACAACAGTCTGATCGCCCTCAAGACCGACCACATCGACTCTCTGCTACTCCATCGTCCCGACGCGCTCATGGAGCCTGATGAGATCGCGCGTGCCTTCGACGAGCTCAAGGCCGCAGGCAAGGTCATAGACTTTGGCGTTTCCAACCAGAATCCCGCTATGATGAGACGGCTGGCAAACCACTTCAACGTGCCCATAACGGCCAACCAGGTGCAGATCTCCGCCGCCTTTACCCCCATGTTCGACTCCTTCTTCAACGTGAATATGGAAGTCGACGCATTTGCCATGCGCGATGGCGGCATCCTGGAGTATGGCGCCGAGCACAACATGGCCATTCAGGCTTGGAGCGTGCTGCAGCACGGATACTTCGGCGGCGTGTTCCTAGGCGACCCCGACTATGCGGGACTAAACAAGGCCCTCGAGCGCATCGCCGAGGAGCACGACTCCACACCCACGGCGGTGGCCATAAACTGGGTGCTCCGTTATCCCGCAAAGATGCAGGCAATAGTGGGAACCACCAAACCCGAGCGCGTTCGCATGAGCGCTGCCGCCTGCGACTGGGAGATGAGTCGCGAGGAATGGTACGAGATCTATCTTTCGGCCGGCAACAAACTTCCGTAGGCTAACCCTGAGGATGGGTCAAGTCATAGAGGGGGCGCTGGAAAGCATGCCGTGCGAATTTCCGAGCTAAGCTAGGACTGTCCGATCACGGCGCTTTCCACGCCCCCTCTATGACTTGACCCATATTTGGGATTTAGGACCCCTAACAAGGACGCCGTGACTAACCCAGCAGCTCGGCCACGTCGAGGGCAATCATGTACTCCTCGTTGGTGGGGACTACGAGCACGCGGATCTTGGAGTCCGGGGCAGAGATAACGCGCACCTCGTCCGAGCGCACCTTGTTGGCCTCCTCGTCGATCTTCACACCCATCCACTCGAGCTCCTTGGCAACGCCCAGGCGCATAACGCTGGAGTTCTCGCCGATTCCCGCGCTGAACGCCATGGTATCGAAGCCGTGCATGGCCTGCGCCATCTCCATGATGAGCTGAGAGGTGCGATAGTAGAACATATCCAAGGCCATTTTGCAGTTCGCATCGCCCTTTGCAACACCGTCCTCTATGTCGCGCGAGTCGGAGCTAATGCCGCTGAGGGCCAGCAGGCCGGACTGCTTGTTCATCATGGTGTCCACCTCGTCGATGGTGTAGCCGCCCTCGCGTACGAGGTAGCATACCGTCGCGGGGTCAATGGTGCCGCAGCGCGTGCCCATAATGAGGCCGTCGAGCGGGGTGAGGCCCATGGTAGTGTCCATATCGGCGCCATCCTGAATGGCAGCAAGCGAAGCGCCCGAACCAAGGTGGCAGCTCACGAGCTTGTGCACGTCGTCGCCCAAGAACTCCTTGGTCGCACGCCAGATGAAGCGATGGCTCGTGCCGTGGGCGCCGTACTTGCGAATGTGGAGCTTGTCCACCACGTCGCGAGGCAGGGCGTAGCGGTGCGCCTTCTCTGGAATGTTGTAGTGGAACGAGGTGTCGGCCACGATCACGTTGCCCTTGTTCGGGAACATGTCGTGGCAGATCTCGATTACGTCGGCCTCGGCGTAGTTGTGCAGCGGCGCCAGCGGGGCGACCTCGCGGACCCAGCCAAGCGTCTCCTCGGTGACGATCTTGGACTCGGGGAAGTACCAACCACCCTGAACAACGCGGTGGCCAATGCCGATGAAGTCCTTGCCAGTCTCCTCGATTATGTCTATGACGTACTTGATGGCGGTCTTGTGGTCGGGAAGCGCGACTTCCTTCTTCTGCTTGCCGTCGACGGCAATGCTCTCGTAGCCAACAAAGGACCCGTCGATTCCAATACGCTCGCAGTTGCCCTTCGCATACACCTCGCGCGTGTCTACGTCCAGCAGCTGGAACTTGAGCGACGAGCTTCCTGCGTTGATTACCAAAACGTTCATGGGTGTGGGCTCCTCTCCCCTAACATCCTCGTAAACTCGCTCCATAGTAGCAGACAAAACCGCTCACAAAGAAGCATGGCACGCGATGAACACCGATGCTACGTTCCGACGGTATTCATGACCTATAATTTCAGTTATAGCTATACCCTTTCACAAGAGAATGAGGGCTCGATATGACAAATGTAACGCGGCGCGATGCATTGCGCGCAGGAGGTTTTTCCGTTGCGGGCATCGCGGCCATGCTCATGGGCGCATGCAGCACGCAAACAAGCGCAGGGTCGGCAGGGGCGTCCTCAAGTGTTTCAAGCGCCAGCGAGGCATCCGCAACCAGCGCACGAAAGCTCCAAATAGACTCGAAAACGGGCTTGCTCGCTCGCAGCGAATTCGTGGGTATCGATGCGGAGGTTAAGCTCGCCGATGGGTCGATGAAGCCGGCCATCAACTTCGACAACGGTGCGACCACGCCTTCGCTCACGAGCGTGGTGGAGGAGATTCAGGCACAGCTTCCCTACTATGGCTCTATCGGCCGCGGTAAGGGACAGAAGTCCGCTCACTCAACCGAGGCGTTCAATGCAGCGCACAAGGTGGTGCTGGACTTCTTCGGTGCGCCCGAGTCTACCTATACCTGCGCCTTCTCGGGTACGGCAACCGACGCGCTCAACAAGGTGGCAGGCGCCCTCTGCGAGGAAGGTGCGATAGTGCTCACCACACGCTCCGAGCACCACGCCAACGACCTTCCTTGGCGCTTGCATGCCGCGGAGGTGCGCTATGTGGAGGTCGATGATAAGGGACGCCTCCGCATGGAGGACTTCAAGACACATCTTGCAGACAAGAAGGTTAACGTCGTGTCGGTGCAGGCGGCCTCAAACGTTACGGGCTACGTTCACGACGTGCACGCCATCGCAAAGCTCGCGCACGAGGCGGGCGCCTTCATGGTGGTTGATGGCGCTCAGATATCAAGTCACCGCGCTTTCTCGCTCAAGGGTACGGCGGAGGCTGAGGACATAGACTTCTTCGTGTGCTCGGCCCACAAGATGTATGCCCCCTTTGGCGGAGGCTGCATTATTGGCAAGACGGATATCATGAATGCGCATGTGCCGGTGTATCGTGGCGGCGGCATGGTCGACGTCGTTACCGACTATGATGCCACATGGCTTAAGACGCCTGAGCTGTGGGAAGCCGGAACTCCAAACTACTTCGGCCAGATCGGTCTGGCAAAGGCTTGCGAGGCGCTCAATACCGTGGGCTTTGAGGCCATAGAAGCACATGAGCAGACGTTGCTGCGTCGCGCGCTGGATGGTCTTATGGATATCAAGGGCATAACGCTCTATGCCGACTCAAACAAGATCGACGATCGCGTGGGTGTCCTTACCTTCAACGTAGACAAATTCGACGCGGCAGACGTAGCTAAGAAGTTCGCCGACAAATGGGCCATCGCCGTGCGCCAGGGCGAGTTCTGCGCGCACCCGCTGTGCCATCGTCTGATGGACATATCCGACGCGCAGATCCTAGCCGAACGCGACAAGCCAGGCTTCTCTGCACCCGCAATGGTTCGCATAAGCATGGGCATGTACAACACCGAGAAGGACGTGGATACGCTCATAGAGGCCGTTAAGGAGATTGCGGGATAGCATCGGGCTACCCTAGATTGGGGCCAGGCCCTGAGCTTGGGGTTTACCAAAACCCAAGCTCAGGGCCTGGCCCCATCTGCGGTTCTATACCCAATTTAGGGCCTACAAGAGCC
>JAFWKQ010000031.1 GCA_017545665.1 Atopobiaceae bacterium | reverse complement strand
AGCCCCCATGGCTGGATGTTTTGTTCGCAAACCAAACCAACGCACGACCATCGCTCTCAAGACGTATACTAGTGCGATGTGTAGCAAGACTATCCAAAGAGGTTTTTATGACCAAAACAGAAGACGTACAAAACACCTGTGTGCTCGTTACCGGCGGTTGCGGATTTATTGGCAGCCATACCGTGGTCGTGCTCCTAGAGCGCGGCTACGAGGTCGTCGTTGTGGACGACCTCTCCAACTCGAGCGAGAAGGTCTTGGATCGCATAGACCAAATAGTAGGCGACGAGGCAGCGCAGCGCCTAACCTTCGTGCGTGCCGACGTGGCAGACAAGGACGCGCTCGACGCCGTGTTCGACGAGTTTGACATAGACGCCGTAATCCACTTTGCTGGCTACAAGGCCGTAGGCGAAAGCGTGGAAAAGCCCATTGAGTACTACTCCAACAACATCGGCAACACGCTCGCACTCGTGGACGTTATGCGCAACCATGGATGCAAATCCATCGTCTTTAGCAGCTCGGCAACCGTCTACGGCGACCCAGACGCGCTGCCCCTTACGGAAGACAGCCCCAAGAAACCCGCGACCAACCCCTACGGCTGGACCAAATGGATGATCGAGGAGATCCTCGCAGGCCTTGTAACCGCCGACCCGGAGTGGAACGTCGTGTTGCTGCGCTACTTCAACCCCATCGGAGCCCACGCCTCGGGCCTCATGGGCGAGGATCCCAAGGGCATTCCCAACAACCTGCTCCCCTACGTGGCCCAGGTTGCGGTGGGCCGTCGCGACGCCGTGCACGTGTTTGGCGATGACTACGACACCCCCGACGGCACGGGCGTGCGCGACTACATCCACGTAATGGACCTCGCCGAGGGCCATGCGGCAGCACTCGCCTGGATGGCAAACAAAACCGGCTGCGAGGTGTTCAACCTCGGCACCGGCACCGGAACCTCCGTGCTGGAAATAATCAAGGCGTTCTCGGCAGCCTGTGGGCGCGAGCTCCCGTATGTGATCGAGCCCAGACGCGCCGGCGACGTTACCGCCAACTATGCGGATTGCACCAAGGCCCGCGAGGTGCTGGGCTGGGAGGCGCAATACGGCATCGCCGAGATGTGCCGCGACAGCTGGAACTGGCAGTCCAAGAATCCCAACGGTTACGAGGGGTAAAGCGTGAGCTCGGACGGCAATTCCTTCGTCACATACCTCGCAACCCACAAGCGAGCGATTGATGAGTGCGTCCTCGGCCACGCGCCTCTTCCGCTTAGCAAAACCGATCAGGTCGACGATCTTAGGCGGTATTTGTACGACCCGCTCGCGGACTTTGTAGGCGCAGGAGGAAAGCGCGTCCGACCCGTCCTGTGCCTGCTCGGCGCCGAGGCGGTGGGCGCGAATCCCTCCGTGGCCTACGGCATTGCCGCCGCCGTGGAGCTCTTTCAGGCGGCAGCGCTCATACACGACGACATAGCCGACAAAAGCTCCCTGCGGCGCGGCATTCCCTGCCTCCACGTCTCGCAGGGCACCGGCCTTGCCATAAACGCAGGCGACGCTGCGCTCGTAAGTGTTTCGAGCTGTGTGCTCAACGACGAAACGCTTGACTCCCAAACGCGCATTGCCCTGCTCAAAGAGATCGTTGACATGGAAAACCAAACCCTGGAGGGGCAGGCCCTCGACTTAGGCTGGGTACGCGACCAACGCTGGGACGTCCTCACGTCCGACTACCTTGCCATGGCGCGTCGAAAAACCGCCCACTACTCGGCCGCGACTCCCTTGGTGCTTGGGGCCATCTGTGGCGGAGGCGGCGAGTCCTCAATAGAGGGACTCAGGGAATTTGGCCTGAACGCCGGCTTGGCCTTCCAAATCCAAGACGACCTGCTCAACCTTGTGGGCGACGCAGAAGCCCAAGGCAAGGACTACAGGTCCGACATAACCGAGGGAAAGCGCACGCTCGTTATGATGTGGGCGCTCGAGCATCTAGACAAACCCAAGAGGGAGGAGCTCATCGGGATTCTCTCCTCTGGCACGACCCAAAAGGACCTCGTTGACCGCGCCATTGAGCTTGCAGACGAGGCGGGCGCACTCGACCATGCCCGCTCGTACGCACGCGAACTCACACGACGTGCCAAGGAAGGGCTCCGTGCCACACCCATTACCGAAGATGCCCGCCAGGTGCTTTTTTCGATGGCAGACTTCTTCATAGAGCGAAACGCATAGCAACAGGGAGCGCGCAGAGGCAGAACTTCCTGCGACCACGATAAGGACAAACGATGGAACCCATCACACAAGGAATGACTGGCGCAGCAGTCGAAGACATACAGGAGCGTCTCTGCTCCATTGGTTACTCCATAGACGAGGCGGAGCGCGAACGTCAGGAGTTTGGCATATCCACCGCAACTGCCGTAACGCACTTTCGCCTGAACCAGGGTCTTTCCCTTGGCCAAGACGTGGACTCCGAAACCTGGGTAACCTTGGTAGACGAGTCGTACAAGATGGGTGACCGCACGCTGTATTTGCGTCTCCCCAACTTCCATGGCGCCGACGTAAGGCAGCTTCAGCACTGTCTGAACATCTTGGGCTTCTCGGCGGGAGAGGTGGACGGCTATTACGGTCCCCACACCGAGGCCGCGGTAAAGCAGTTCCAAGAGAGCATAGGCGAGCTACCCGACGGCATGGCATTCCCCGTTACCTTTGACGCCATCGAGCGTCTGCACCACGTATGGGCAGGCAAGCCCGCATCGGGTCCGCATCCCCTGGGGTCCATGGGCTTCGCGCGTGCCGCCAACGTGCTGGAAAACGTAAGCATCTCCATTACCGCCGAGGACCCCATCTCGCGCAACGTGGCGGGACGCGTGTGGAACCTCGCCTCGGCAACCAACGACAAGAGCGGTCTGGACATTGTCGAATCGCCACAGCACCGACGCCCTGGCGACCGCGCGGTGCTCGTGCTGGCAACCACGCCGCTCAAAGACGGGGAAAGCGTACCTAACGTGGTGGTGGACGACCCCAACACGCTCCCCATGCGCATTAAGACCGCATGCGAGAGCTCCATGGAAGACGTCCCCGTCGTGCGCATTGAGCTCTCACCCGGTGGCGCAAACGAAAACGGGACCTTTACGGTAAGCGACGCCCAAACCTACGCGGTCATGCTGCTCGACGCCATCTGCGCCGCCTTTAACGCGTAGACAAGATCTGGGCCTAGCTAAGGGACGGGTCCCAAGTTGGGGTTTTGCGAAACCTCAACTTGGGACCCGTCTAAGTTGGGGCCCAATCGGAATTAAGGCAATGCCGCGAGCTCTTCCTTCACGACCTCGCGATCGTCGAAGTGGGCGGTTTCGGTACCCGTGGTCTGCGTCGTCTCGTGGCCCTTTCCGGCAATGAGCACCACGTCGCCGGGACGGGCCCACGCCAAGGCATCCCGAATCGCCTCGCGTCGGTTGAGCCGCACGTGCGCCCGTGCGGCGTCGGCCCCCATGCCCGCAACCGTCTGCGCCGCAATGGCAGCGGGGTCTTCGGTGCGGGGATTGTCGTTTGTCACCACCACGAAGTCGGCCTGAGTCGCCGCCTCGCCCATCATCGGGCGTTTGCCCTTGTCGCGGTCTCCGCCACAGCCAAAAACAACCGCCACCCTCCCCGTGGCGCCCTCCCTGGCCGCGCGAAGCGCATAGACAAGCTCTTCGGGCGTGTGGGCAAAGTCCACCACAACCGTAAAACCCCTGCCTCCGGTATCGATGCGCTCCATCCGCCCCGGCACCCCGGCAAAGGACGCAAGCATTGCGGCGGCACGGGCGGGATCGAGGCCCATCTGGCACACTGCGGCGAGCGCCACGAGCGCGTTCGCCACGTTGAAGCGGCTCGGCAATGGCAGCTCAAAGCGCAGCTCTTGTCCGAAGACCTCGGCGCAAACCGAGCTTCCCGCCAGGCCGCGTGGCACAATCTTCCTCGCGCAAACGTCTGCCGTGTGGTCGCACGACACCTCCACGAAGTCGCGGCGCGCCTCACGCAGCATCCGCGCGAGACGCAGTCCCCAGTCCGTAGACGTGCACACGACGCGCGACGCAACGTCCTCCTCAAAGAACAGGCGCACCTTGGTGGCGAAGTAGTCCTCCATGTTGTCGTGCAGGTCCATGTGCTCGCGCGAGAGATTGGTAAACGCGGCGACGGCAAAGTGCGTATGGGCGCAGCGATGCGTAAGGAGCGCATGGCTGGAAACCTCCATGGCCACCGCCTGCGCGCCCATACCCTCCATGGCGCCCAGCATCTCCTGTAGGTCGCGGGACTCCGGCGTGGTATAGCGGTGAGAGAACATGCGGTCGCCCATGCGATTGCCAATGGTGCCAATGATTCCGCACTCCATGCCTGCCGCGCGCAGCATGTGTTCCACGAGCATGGTTACGGTCGTCTTGCCGGCGGTTCCCGTAACGCCCACAACCTGCATGCGCCGTGAGGCGTTCCCAAAGAAGTTCGCAGCAGCCCGCGCAAGGACGTCGCGCGCATCGGCAACGATTGCCTGCGGCACCGCAAGGTCGAGCTCGCGCTCGACAACCAGCGCGGCCGCACCCCGTTGCGCGGCAGACGGCGCGAAGTCGTGCCCGTCATGGGCCGCGCCCGGCACGCACACGAAGAGCGCCCCAGGCTCAACGCAACGCGAGTCGTACGCCACGTCCGTTACCGCAAGGTCATCGGACGCCCCTCGGACGTAGGAGCACGCTACATCACGCAGTACCTCGCCAAGTTTCATGGTTGTCCTTCCGTAAATCGAAACACGCGAATCTCAAGCGGTCCATCGTAGGAGCTCAGTCTCGCCTTCCCAACATTCGGGTCGTACAGCACCGCATCGTCCTCAAGCACGCGCAGCAATGCCGTAAAGTGCCACTTCGCCTTCTTCCCGGGCACGGTAACGAGGCACAGAGCGCCACTTGATGCAAGCTCGTCCAGCACATCCGCCGTGCAGGGCGCCCTTCCCACGTATTCCAGCGCATACAAGCGCCCAACGCGATCGAACTGCAAGTCGGCCGCGGAGTCAAACGCGCCGCAGTCAATGAGCCTCTGGTTGAGTACCCAGGGGTTGAAAAGCTCCTCATTCGATTCCATT
This sequence comes from Atopobiaceae bacterium, assembly GCA_017545665.1. Lineage (GTDB taxonomy): Bacteria > Actinomycetota > Coriobacteriia > Coriobacteriales > Atopobiaceae > RUG440. Next base: position 15,022 of record JAFWKQ010000031.1, on the reverse strand, counting down.
TCCGCGCCGCAATGCCTGAGCATCACTGCAAGGGCACACACAGCGCAGCCGCAGTCCCGAAAGTAATGGTAGGTGGCACGGGGAAAGAGCGCGGCTGGCCACGCCTGTGCCTGGTTGAGAAACGCATCGTCTTGGCGCCAGTTCAAGTAGGGCTTCTCCACGCCTCCCCCTCTCGTCGCCCTCCGATCAGGCCGTCGCCTGGGCTGCCGAGGCCGACGTCTGGGACGCTTCGGCGGGAACGAGGTACAGCGCCATCCTGTTGAGGTCCAGGACCCTGTCGTAGCTCACCTCTTCGGAGAATCCCAAGATGATTACCTTCTCCAGCTCACCGACCTTGCTCATGTCTCTGGTAGTCGTCTCCGCCAAAGGGTTGTAGGGCACGCCGGCATCGGTAATCATTATTGTTACGCCGTCGTCCTGCTCCTTTATCTCAACGTCCGTATCGATCTCTTCCCCGGGATTGTGCCCTGCCACGTAGCTTATGCTCTCCTGTATTACCTGCGACACCCTAGCGCAAAACCGAGAGGGATACGCGCGGTCATGCAGCTGACTTATTATGTTTTCGCCCACCGTAACAATCTGATCCGGCCTCAGGCAAATGGAGTAGCTCACGATCTCCTGCGGATTGCAATCGGGCACGAGCCAATGCCCATCACGTGTTAGTATGACTGCCGCAACCGATGCGGCAACCCATTCCGCAAGCACGTATGCCACAAATATGCTCTGCAACCCAAGCCCAAGCCCAAGCCCAATTCCCGTCGCGAGCACAACCAAGCCATGCTCGAGCAGCACCAAGCGACCCGCGATTCTTGTCTTGTTCACGGATGGCAGGTAGATGGTGGTAACGTTGAGGAAAACCATAGCGAGAAAGGCCAGGCTTCCTATGCGAAGGCATTCGGCGCAAAGCTGCCGGATCTCCGGATCTATGCCATAGGCAGCGGCAATTGGCGTAGCCAGGACAAGCACAATGGATATAGCCGCCACGCACACCGAAATGGCAAGCGTGATCCCCGACCGAATTGAGTACCTTACTCCGTCATAATCCCGCTGGCCAAACAGCAGGCCCGCATGAACCGACACGCTTGCAGAGATTCCGTTGCCCTCGGAAACCACTACCCCACGCAGCGACTTGTACACCGTCCAAATCGCGAGTCCCCCAGCCCCGGCCATGGAGCCAATGGCGGCCGTCTGCACGCTGAGCGCCACAGTGTCCAAAATCTCGTCCAGCGTGGCGGAACTGCCCAAACGTATGTCTTGCTTCACGTAGTCAAGCAGCTCATCGAAGGAGTGAATAACCGAGAAGTCCGGCGAAACCGTTCGCTTCTTGCTGAAGAAGTGACTGAGCGTAACGGTGTACCCAATAGTCGTGCTTATTACCGAGGCCCAGGCCAGGCCGGCTATTCCAAAGTTGAAGACGCTTACCAAAAGGAGGTCGAAGGCTATGTTTGCCACGTTCGTAACGATGCCGCGCTTAGAGAACAGCCTCGCCCGCCCGTCAATGCGAAATGCCCTCTCTATGCAAAGGAACACCTCGGAAAAGGCTGAGAAAACAAACAGGGGCACGGTATACGAAACAACCATGTCCGAAAGCTTCGGATCTTGCGTAAGCGCCATGAGCAAAGGTCGCTCGCACACGATGAGCGCGCCAGACACGCACGCATATATAACGAATACCGCTATAAGAATCGCGCCAAAGATGCGGTTGGCCTTCTTGTGGTCCCCCTCGCCGATTGCCTGGATCATGAGCTTGTCGATGCCAAAGCCCAGCATGCAGTGCAGGATCTGATCAAAACACAGCAACGGGCCGGCGGTAGCGATTGCCGCCAACGCTTCCTGCCCCATGCTCACGCCTGCGATCAGAGAGTCGATTATGGTTACGAGTGCCGCACAGACGGCGCCAACAATATAGGTTACGGCCATCTTCTTTGTGGCGCCCGCGATAAGCTCTGGCTTGCGAAACACGCCGTCTTCTTCTTTTAGCTCTTTCGTCGCAATCATGTTGGTTCCATCCGTCACGTGAGCACGATGCCCGAAAACATCTGCCGCCTGACTTCCACGTATGCCCCCTCACCCCTTAGGGACGCATAGTCATCCGACTCGAGCGTGCAGATGTCCACGTCGTGGACCTTCTCCTGCCGAACGCCCGCGCGAAGGAGCTCAAGCGCGACGGCTTTCCGGGTATCCAGAAGGAACTTTCCGTTTGTACGTGCCTCAAAGAGGCTCAGAATCTCTTGTGACGAAAAGCGTTTTGCGAAGGCGTCCATGAGCTCACCGCCAACCTCATAGCACCGTTTGCAGATGCTCGGTCCGAAGGCGGCGGCAACATACCTTGGGTCTGTGCCAAAACGCCCCACCATGGCGCGAACGGTATTGGACACTATTCCGTTGCAAATGCCCCTCCATCCGCAGTGGGCTATTGCCGCGACGTTTTGCCGCGGGTCGTATAAAAAGAGGGGCAGGCAGTCCGCCGTGCAAATGCAGAGCATAGTGTGGGGAATGTCCGTTACCAAGGCATCGTACGCTCCAATGCGCTCGGGGATCTCGATCTTGTCCATTGCCTCGAGTTCCCCGACGTTTTCGACCGTTACGGCAAGGACGTTGCCCGTGTGCCCCTCGTACGCATAGAACACGTGGTTAAGGGGCACACGAAGGTACTCCTCAAACGCCGCGTTCCTGCATTCAGTGCGATGCCAATCCGCATGGCTCTGCCAATCCGAGTTGTTCGTAAAGACCGTTCGAACGGAGTATTGACTGTCGAGGACGGAGATTGAGTTCATTGTTTGCGTTCACCTACGGTCTTGAGCCATCGAATCAATGCGAACATCTCCCACACTTGCTTCCAAGCGCTTTCGTCGTTTTCGCAATAGTATGCCGCAAGAGCCCCCTCCACGTCCACACACGCAAGGGCATCGCGTGCGAACGCGCCCGTAAGCGTGTTCCAGATTCGCTCCTTGTAGGACTCGAGGCGCATCCACTTGCGCACCGGGACGGGAAACCCCCGCTTCTCCCTAAAGGCGATCGTGCGCCCGACGTATTGCTGCGCTGCCTCGCGAAAGAGCAGCTTGCCCATCGTCTGGTTTGCCTTGAGGCCGGGCGGGAGCGACAGCGCGAAGTCCCAAAGGTCTGGCCGCACGTAGGGCGTGCGGATGGCAATTCCCGCGCCCCGTGCCGCAGCGACAACATTGGGAAGGATGTTGTTCTGCATCCATATGGAGAGGTCGAAGGCATTCATCTTTAGAAAGCCGTCTCCGCCGTAGCGAGCCAGCTCTGGCACCTCGCCTATGTCCATTATCGTGTTCGTGGCCAGCCAAAAGTCCTCGCTTGGGCTCTGGAAGTAGCGGTTGTAGCAGGGATAGCCGCAAAACAGCTCGTCCGGACCCTCTCCGGAACACACGACGTCCGTGTGCTGTGCCGCCTCCTGGGCGGCGATGAACAGGGCCACGTAGGAGGCGTCTCCCGTGGGCGCCGGTCGGCTTGCCAGGGCCTCGTCCACGGTGCCAAGGTATTCGGCGGGGCCTATTCTGGCTACGTGGTGCTCGCTGCCAAGCTCCCGCGCCGCCTGGATCGCCAGGTCGGACTCGTTGAACTCTGCCTCCTCGTATGCCACGGAGAAGGTCTTTCTTGCGCGGATCCCAAAGGCAATGAGCGACGAGTCGACGCCCGAAGACAAAAACGCCGCGTCGGAGCATTGCCGCTCCTCGGCGAGCATCCTCTCGAGAATCTGGAGAAGCTCTTGCAGGTAGTCGTCCTTGCTCCGCCCTGGCGTCACGCTAAAGCGAACCTCGGGGACGGGCGCCTTCTTCTGGCCTTGGAACAACGAGCCATCCACGGGATAGGAGAAGCGCAGGTACTGCTCCAGGGCTTTGGGGTCCAGGCTGGGTTTGGTCATGGGATGCCTCCGTCCTCCCCCAGGCAAAGGGGGTACTCCCCATTGTCTGATGTTATTAGTCCTCCTTATGCGCGCTACGCCTCCTCGATGCGGCAGGTGTGGCGCTTGGACTTGCGGTCGTAGGTGATGCCCACGAGCAGGATGGGGCCTCCCCATCCGCGCAGGACGGCCGGGTAGTCGCGGTCCCGCACCTGAGCGATCGCAGCCTCGGGTGAACGGTCCCACTTGAGCTCCACGAGGAGCGCCGGCAAGGGGTCGCCTCGCCTGGGGAGGTACACGACGTCTGCCAGGCCGCGGCCCGAGGGGAGCTCCTCGATCGTGGCGTAGTGGTCGGCGGCCGCGATGTAAGCGGACTTGACCACCGCGCGAAGCGCCTGCTCGTCGTTGTAGTACACGGGCGCGCAGCCGTCGTCGTGGGCGTGCGAGATCGCGTCGGCCACGGCGTCCTCGTCCATGTCCCACGTAGCCCGCAACAGGACGTCGCTCTCGCGCACGATGCGCGCCACCTCGGCGTGGCGGCTCTGCGCCACGGCCTGGCGCAGCTCGGCGCGCACCTCCTCGTTGGGCACGCGGGCCGTCGAGGTGGCCGCGTCGTAGCAGAGGTATCCGAGGTGGCACAGCAGCGTGAGCGCGTCGTCGCGGCTTTCGACGTCGTGGATGCTGTTCTCGAAGCCGTACGTGCTCACCCGCACGCTTGCGCCGCCGAGCGCCTGCACCACCGACTGCTGCAGCCCGTCGAAGTCCAGGTCTACGTAGGTGCGCAGCGCGGCGAAGGCCTCGGAGCTCACCCAGTAGGGGCCGACCCGCCGGCGCTTGCAGGCGCGCATCACCGAGTAGGGGGCGTACGCGCGCACGATCCTGCGCTCGTTCGACGCTTTGTCCACGTAGGGCAGCTCGTAGCCATCGTACCAGCGCTGGAGCTCGGCCATGTCCATGTGGTGGCGCTCGGCCAAGGCCGCCACCTCGGCCTCCGTGAGGCCCACGTAGGGGGCGTAGTCATCTGGAGCCAGCACCGTGTACTCGTCGAAGTCGCTGGGCGCCGACTGCGTGCCGTAACGCACGATGGGCAGGATGCCCGTCATGTAGCAGGCAGCGATGGCGTCTGCGGTGAAGGTGAAGTTCTTGAAGAGCGTCCTGAGCATGAACACCCAGTCCTCCTGCGATTCCTTGGATCGGCGCTCTCGCAGGGGCGCGTCCCACTCGTCGATCACGAAGACGAAGCGTCGGCCCGTGGCGGCCACGAAGTCGGCGAAGGCCGACGTGAGCTCGTTGAACCTCCCCTCGTTACCGGCGCCGGCTTCGGGCACCTCCGCGCGCAGGTCGGCCAGAATCGCGCGGGAGACCTCGGCGGAGACGTCCGCGGCGCCCCTGAACTCCGTCATATCCAGGCGCACCACGTTGTAGGCGTTGAGGTGTTCCTCGAAGCTCGGGTCGCGGGAGATGTCCAGTCCCTCGAAGAGCTCGCGCGAGTCCGCGCCGCAGGTATAGTAGGCCACCAGCGACTCGGCGGCGAAGGTCTTGCCGAAGCGGCGTGGGCGCGTGGAGCACACGAGGCTTCGCGACGTGCCGATTACGTCGTTCACGAGGGCGATGAGTCTGGTCTTGTCCACGTACTCGTCTGCCAGCATCCGCTGGAATCCCCCGTTGCCCGGGTTAACGTACATGCTCATGTCGGCCTCCCCCCCTCGCCCTTGTCGACTCCATGGTAGCACGGATGGCGCACGGCAGATGGGGCCCTAGGAGAGCAGCGCCTCACGCAGCTCGAGGTGCTTTGGCCGCCAACCGTCTGGCGTGGGCCTCGCGCGTCGACCGAGGTTGCGTCGCACGCTTGCGGCAAACGCCTCAAAGTCGTCCACGTTTTCGAGCTGCAGGCGCGTGAGCGGAAGTACCGTGATCTTCTCGGCCTCGAGCTCCACCTCGCGCTGCGAATCGCGATAACGCTTCCAGTTCCCCGTATGGGCATAGTCGCTTTGGTACTCCACGTCCAGGGAATGCGCCTGCCAGTAGAGGTCGGGGTAGCGGTTCTGGTGCGTGGTGGAGGTCGTCACGCGCACGCGCGCATTGAACACCGGCTTGGGCAAGCCGAAGCCACCGCGATGTCTCGGCAGACACAGCAGCAGATACACCGCCGTCTCCGCAGGCGAGGCGGAGTTGTTGAGCACCCAGCGCAAGGCCTTGCGGGCGTTTACGGCACCGCGCGTGTTTTTGCGGTGCTCCACGAACGTGGAAAGCTTAGACAAACTGGTGACGGGCATGAGGCCGTAGGTGGTGTCGCTGGAATCCTGCTGTTTGCCGCCGGTTAGCGAGGGCAGACTCCAGCAGCTGTAGAAGCCGCAGAGTTCCAGCCCGAGTTTGATGAGCTCTATCTCGCTCAGGACTGGGGCCAACTGGAGAAAGAGGAACTGGGGCGAGCTGAGGCAGACGTTGTTGCCGATGTCTATGAAGGCGCCGTGCGGGAGGTCACCGCTCCAGAGGCGCGTGGTAAGGCGTGAGGTGTGCGTAAGGCGATCGCTTGAGGGCACGAGCGCCTCGACTTTGCCGCGCACGTGCGAGAGGACGCGCTGGGCGTCGTCGTTAAGCGCGTTGAGCTCCTTGCTCGCGTGAATGGCACCGCGCAAACGTCGAGGTCGGGGCACCTTTCCGGGAACGAGTCCGTCGTTTGTTGACCGCAAATGGCGCAGCACGTCCAGCGCGGCCATCCCGCATAAATAGAGCGTCATCTGAGCATCCCGCCTTTTCTGTCAGTAAATTTAAGAGCAGATGACAGAAATTTTAGCTTTTAGGGAAATAGAAAGTGGGCAAAAATTTCACTGCTGAAAATTGGACCGTGTACCTGCGGTTTTGCGGGTGTTTTATCGCCGTATACAGGGAAACGACACCCTCTATTTCCCTAAATCCTGATATTTTTGGCATCAGCTCTAAAATTCACTGACAGTCGGAACGGCGGGTGCTCGGAATGCCCCGCTGGCGCCGCCTGGCGCCTCGCGGAGGCAAAAGTCGGCGCGATCGGGCGCTGGACGGGAGCGCCCCGTCGCCTGCTAATAACATCAGGCAATGGGGATACTCCCCATTGCCTGATGTTATTAATCCGCATAGGAGATCGTGAGGTTCTTGAAGTGGCCCTGCGTGCCGTTGTCCACGTAGAGCCCCACGGCACCGCGGGCGTCCGAGCCGCCGAACATCTGGGGCACCACAAGCGCCGGGGCGTCCATGTTATCCACGTAGAACTTCGCGGACGCGCCCGTGACCTCGGCTTTTATGTGCACCCACTCGTCCATGTCGATGTTTGCCTTGGCCTCGTAGTCGGCAATCCCGCGCTCGCGGAAGTACGCGAAGGTGTAGCCGGGATAGCAGAAGTACTGCATGGTGTGGATGCGGCGCTGCGGGTCGGTGCAGCTGCGACCGTTGCGCGGGCGCACGTAGAAGCCCTCGAAGCGGTCGTTCGCCTCGCTTGCGCGAAACACGATGCCAATGAAGCCTCGGCAGTCGATGTTGGCCCAGGGCATGAGGCGCGCCCGAACGTCCAGCTCTATGGTTCCGTCGTGGAAGCCGGGTCCCAGCAGCCGCGCGTAGGTGGCCACGTCGGGCTCGGTGTTCTCCTCGGGCTTTACGACACGGATGAGCTGCTCGCCGTCGAGCTCGGTGAGTCCCACACTCGTGCCCACGGGTACGTAGGTGTTGTTTTGGAATGTGACTGAGTTGGTCATCACGTGCCTCCCTGCGTCGTTGCTAAGACTTTGATAAATGGTACACCCGCCTGCATGGCATCGCTAGGCGGGCGTCCGCCAGCACTGGGGGTCGGCGGCGTATCGGCTGCCCGTATAGCCAAACGCCACGGCCGGACAGCCTCGGCACCATCCGTGCAGCGGGCAGGCTGCACATTTCTCGAAGCCGCCTATGTTGCGGTACGCGTCCATACGCTCGCCAAAGTAGATGCTGGCAAGCGACTCGCGCGCCACGTCGCCCACCGGGGACTCCATGCGTCGGCAGGCAAAGACCGTGCCCGTGGGAAGGATGGTAAGGTGTCCGCGACCGCAGTGGCAGCCGTCGTGGAACGCGTGCGGATCGGCGCCCGTGGGAATCGTAAAGGTACCCTGCTCCCATTCCAGCAGCTTCCACAGGTGGTCCTTCTTGTAGTAGAAGGTGCAGGCACCTCGCTCCTTTTGCGCGACGATGCGCCGCTGGCACTCGATCAGCAGGTCCCTATACGCAAGCGGTTCCATGTGGAACTCGTCCACTCGCTGTCCGCTGGTGGGACAATAGCGGCCGAAGGCATACACGTCCACGTTGAGGCTTGCCACCAGGTCTATGAGGTCGGGCAGCTCCGCGGCATTGGCTGCCGACACGGTGGTCATTATGTTTGCCCACATGCCCGCATCCTGGATGAGGGGGATGGCGGCGAGCGTGGCGTCGAAGGAGCCCGGCTTGCGAAAGCCGTCGTGGGTGTCGCGCAGCCCGTCGAGCGAGAGCTGGTACTTGACACAGCCGAGCTCACGCATGCGGGCGCAGACCTCGGGCGTAAGGTGGAAGGGGTTCCCCATTATGGCTACGCGGATGCCGCGGCTGTGGAGCAGCTCCATGACGCGCCAGAAGTCCGGATGCAGGATGGGATCGCCTCCCGTCAGATAGACGTAGGGATCCATGCCAAGGCACTGGCACAGGTCCTCGATCTGGTCCACCACGCGTGCGCAGACATCATAGGGCATGGTCACCACGGGAGGGGCGCCCTCGGCAAAGATGTAGCAGTGCCTGCAACGCTGGTCGCAGGTGTCGGTTATGTGCCACTGTATCGGGAAGCGCGCTGGCATAGACGATGCCTTTCTGTGGGGTCCATACGGCTGGCGGCCGCACGTGGCGACCGCCAGGACGTTGCTGTTCGCGAGCCTCGAGGCTACTCGGGGTCCGGGGTTCCGCAGGCGGTCGCCGGGTCAGGCGTGCCGCAGGCGGTTGCGGGGTCCGGGGTTCCGCAGGCGGTCGCCGGGTCAGGCGTACCGCAGGCGGTTGCGGGGTCGGGGGTGCCGCAGGCGGTTGTGTTCTGGAATTCTGCCATTTTTTGTCTCCTTCTTGTTGGTCTTGCATTCCTATTGCCATGGCTTTCGCCAAAGTGGCCCTGCGCCTAATCGCTCGTGACCACGAGCTTGCCTTGGAAGCCTCCCGACTCCTGCATCGCGAGCGCCTCGCTCAGGCTCTCGAGCGAGAACACCTTGGCGATGTTTGGTCCGATTCCGTGCTCGGCTACGAACGCAAAGATCTTGTCCATGGCCTCTTGCGTGGGATAGTTGGAGAAGAAGCTCGTGAGATAGCGGCCGTTGGGGATGTCCTTTATGGGATCGAAGCCGTCCAGGGTAAAGATGCCGCCGAGGATGCCCGTGTTGCAACAGATGCCGCCGGGCAAGAGGTGCGCCATCGTGTCCTGCAGCGTCTTGGGGCCGACGAGCTCGAGCGCCTTGCTTGCGTGCACGTCCGTTTGCGCGAGCGTGCCGGTGTCGAGCACGACCTCGTTGGCACCATAGTCGCGAAGCAGCGACGCGTATTCCTCGCGGTGCGTGGTGGCGATGACGCGGCATCCAAGGGCGTGCGCGATCTGCACGGCGGCGTATCCAAGCCCGCAGCTGGCACCGCGAACGAGCAGCGTGTCGCTCGGCTTGAGCTGCAGCCCCTCGAAGAGCGAGCCCCACGCCGTGTAGTAGGTCTCGGGAATGGCCGCGAGCGTTGCCCAGAGAAGGTTTCGCGCGGCCTCGGGAATGGCGAACAGGCGCGACGTGGGCACCAAACAGTACTCGGCATAGCTGCCGTCCCACGCGCGGCCCATGCCGCCCATGAGCATGCAGACCTTGTCGCCAATCGCAAGCCCCGTGTCGCTTGGGTCTGCGACCTCGCCCACGCCCTCGATTCCGGGGATGATGGGCTTCTTTATGTAGTCGGCGCGGATCTCCGACCGGCGCAGCTCCAGCTCGGCGTGGTTGAGGCCAAAGCCACGCACGCGCACGAGCGCCCATCCAGGACGAGTCTTGGGCACCGGCACCTCTGCGAGCGCCGCATCCTCTGCCGTGGTGATTCCCGTTATGGAGAGTGCCTTCATCGTCTTTTGCCTGCTCACGTCTGCCTCCCGTGCGTCTGTATTCCAATTCTCGCACGCTGTACGCGGGCGGTTTGATAGAGTGATGCAATAAGCGATTCACATTTGGAATCAATGGGAGGCAACGTGAATACTGCACAGCTCGAGTGCTTCGTCCAGGTTGCCCTGAGCCTGAGCTTTCGTCGTGCGGCCGAGGAGCTGCACCTTTCGCAGCCAACCGTTTCGAAGCAGGTTGCCTCTCTGGAGCGCGAGCTCGGCGGCGCACTCTTTGTGCGGTCGACGCGACAAGTTCTGCTCACTCAACTGGGAGAGGCGTTTTTGCAAGACGCCCAAGAGATTCTGCAGCTTGCCTACGCAGCCGAGGAGCGCGCCCGACGCTTTGGCAACGGCGGCGAGCTGGTGGTTGCCTACTCGGACTCCAACGAGCCCATGCGCCTGGTGCCCGTGCTCGACCGCCTGCGACGAGAGCGCGAGGGAATCCACGTGCTGCTCTCGCAGGGACCCCGCGAGGCGAACATCGCGAGGCTTCAGCGCGAGGAAGTAGACGTCGTAATGGGCTTTGCGAGCGAGTCGCCGGCGGTGGGCGGCATCGCGTTTACGGAGCTCGTCGACGACGGGCTGAGCTGCGTCGTGAGGAAGGACTCGCCGCTCGCCGAACTTAAGGAGGTGGGGCGCGAAGACGTCGCGGGCATGCCGCAGGTAATGTGCCTGCCGCCCAGCCTGCGCAGGCGGGGCTACCGCGCGCAGGCGGCACTGCCCGCAACCGATGCGGACAAAACCACGCAGTGCGCCACCTCGTCGGAAGCATATGCCCTGGTCGATGCGGGGTTTGGCTACGCGATCGTGCCCACCGTCTACACCATGCCCGACCCGTTTCATCGCGTTCTCAGATGGCGCGACAGCACCCGGGCGAGCTATGGCTTCTATAGCAGGGAGGGCGACGGCAGGGATTTGGTGCAGAGCTTCGTCGAGGTGGCGGGCGCTGAGTTCGGGCGCCTTTAGGAGCGGGTTTTGCGACATCTGGCAACCAACGGTCGCAACAACGGCCGCGCTGAACGCACGCCGCTGAGACTGCCAAGATTTCTGTCAGTAAAATTAAGAGCAGATGCCAGAAATTTTAGCTTTTAGGGAAATAGAAAACGGACAAAAATATCACGGCCAAAAATCGGGCTGTGTACCTGCGGTTTTGCGAGTGTCTTATCGCCGTATACGGGGAAACGACACCCTCTATTTCCCTAAATCCTCATATTTTTGTCATCAGCTCTTAAATTCACTGACAATCGGAACGGCGGGTGAGCGCTCGGCACGCCGACGGGGCCCCAAGTAGGGGACGGTCTCCAAGTTTGGGTTTCGAGAAACCCAAACTTGGGGACCGTCCCCTACTTGGGGCCCTTATGCACGCTCCGTTGCTTAGCCACCCGCCCGTTTCCCGTTATGGGCGCCGAATCGCTTGAACAACGCCACTCGGTACAGTATTTCAGCACAGGCGGCTTCCTGGCATTGGAATACAATGGCCTCACACCATCAAAGGCGAGAGGAGAACACCATGGCACTGCACATCGTCGAGGAGGCCGACCGCTGCCTCAACTGCAAGAGACCGATGTGCCAGAGGGGATGTCCCGTAGGCACGGCGATTCCGCTGGCGATCCAGCTGTTCCGCGAGCGCAGGATGGACGAGGCCGGCGCGGTTCTCTTCCAAAACAACCCCATGAGCGCGGTGTGCAGCCTCATCTGCAACCACGGCGCGCAGTGCGAGGGCAACTGCGTGCTCGGGCGCAAGGGGACGCCGGTGCACTTCTCGGCTATCGAGCACTACGTGTCGAGCACCTACCTCGATCGCGTGCGGTTCCAAAGGCCCGAGTCCTGCGGAAAGCGTGCGGCCGTGATCGGCGGCGGGCCCGCGGGCATCGTGGCGGCACTCAGACTGGCGCAGGTGGGAGTCGACGTCACCATCTTCGACCAGAACCCGCGGCTCGGCGGCGTCATGCGCTATGGCATCCCCGAGTACCGCCTGCCCAAGAACGTGCTCGACCGCTATCAGGAGATTCTGGAGGCGCTCGGCGTGCGTGTGCGGCACAACACGGCCATCGGCTCCTCGCTCACCATCGCGGACCTCTTCCGCGACGGATACGACGCGGTGTTCGTGGGCACGGGCACCTGGCGCGCGCAAACCCTGGGCGTTTCGGGCGAGGCCGGCGGCAACGTGCTGTTTGGCCTGGACTATCTGCGAAGCCCGCAGACGGCCGAGATAGGCGAGCGCGTGGCCGTGATCGGCGCGGGCAACACCGCCATGGACGTGGCGCGCACGGCCTTCCGACAGGGCGCGCAGGAGGTGACGCTCTACGCGCGGTCCAAGCACATATCGGCGAGCTCCGACGAGCTGGAGTACGCGCTGCTCGACGGCTGCGAGCTCGTGCAGGGCAAGGCCATCTGCGAGATCAACGAGCGCGGACCCGTGTTCCGGACGGCAATCTTCGACGAGGACGACCGCGTGGTGGGCTACGAGGAGGAGCTCGACCAGGTGGAGTGCGACACGGTGGTCGTGGCCGTGAGCCAGAAGCCCAAGAACAAGCTCATCCTCACCACCGAGGGGCTTGAGGGCGACGATCGCGGCCTGCTTATTGTGGACGAGCACGGCATGTGCACCGTGCCGGGCGTCTTCGCGGCGGGCGACGTAGTTACCGGGCCCAACACCGTGGTGCATGCCGTGGCGGCGACAAAGGTGGCCGTGGCAGGCATGTTGGATTACATGGGCGTGGCGTAGGGCCGGGCTGAGGAGCGGCCTAACTTCCGATTTGGGACTCGTAATGTCCGATTCTATTGGCAACGTCTCGGCTGCCGACAATATCGGAAGTTCGCAGGCGATAATGCCAGGCGATGGGGATACTCCCCTTTGCCTCGTACGAGGCAAAGGGGAGTATCCCCATCGCCTGGAGCGGGCACGAGCGTGCCCGGGACTATGTACTCGCCGCTACCTCACGCAGGCCGCCTTGCTGGCGTCGTAGCCCGCGGGCACCTGTCCCTGCGGCAGGACCTGCACCTGCACGGCCTCGGCGCGCAGGCCGCGCCCGACCGTCCCGGCGTCGGCGCCGTCATGCGCCCAGCCGAGCCAGCCCTGGTTCTGCGAGTGCACGCGGTACCACACGGAGTAGTTGCCCTCCTTGGCCGCCTCGCCTGTGAGCGAGATCCTCACGGCCTCGGTGCGAAGGCCCTGCCCCGTGGTGCCGGCGACCTGGCCTGCCGAGCGAGCGCCCTGCCAGCCGACGTTCTGCACGTGTGCCTCGTAGGAGATCCCGCACGCCTCGGGGAGCGCCGGGGCGTTGAGCCTCACGGCCTCGAGCCTGAGGCCGCGGCCCGTGGTGCCGAGGGCGAGCGAGGACGACGTTCCGGCCCAGCCGACATTCTGGGAGTGCGCGCTTCCGCCCACGGCGCCCACGAAGGAGGCGCGGCTGCCGGCGCCGCTCTCGGGGACCTCGCCCTTGGGAAGCACGCAGACCTCGAGCGACTCGACGCGCAGGCCGCGGCCCGCGGTGCCCGCCGCCTGGCCGTCGCGCGACCAGCCGAGCGTGCCCAGGTTCTGGACGTGGGCTCGGTACCACACGCTGTGGGCGTCGGCCAGCTTGCCGGTAAGCCTCACCTGCACGGCCTCGAGCCTGAGGCCGGAGCCCCTCGTGCCGCACTCCTTCCCGTTGGCGGCCCAGTCGCCCCAGCCCTTGTTCTGCACGTGGGCGCGGCACTCTATGCCGCCGTCGACGTCCTTGGGCAGGCTGAGGCTAAGTGCCTCGAGGCGCAGGCCGCGCCCCTCGGTGCCGACCACGACGCCCTTGCCGGACGCCCTGCCGGACACGTCGCCCACGTTCTGCACGTGGCCAGAGCCGGAGAGGGCGACGGCGTCGGCGGGCTTGGGATCGGGCTTGGGATCGGGCTTGGCAATGGTCGAGGTCACCTTCTGCGGCTCGGTGTCGTTGTGGTTGGCGTCGCCGACGACCTTGTACCACACGGTGTAGGCGCCGACGTCGGCGCCGGTGGGAATCGCCTCGGAGTACTCCTTGCCGTCGAGCGAGTACTGCATGGTGCCGCCCTCGGCGGTGCCGGGAGTCACGAGCGCCTGGGCCTCGCCGGTGTAGGCCGGGTTCGTGGGGGAAGGCGCCTCGGCGACGGAGCTTTCGGCCTTGTTGATGGTCACAGTCACATCTTTGGTCGCCTGCTCGTAGGCAGCAGTTCCCGCCGCTGTGACGGTGACATAGGCTTTGCCCTCCGCGGGGACGTTCTTGATAGTCAGCGCGCCGGTAGAGGCGTCTACACCGATATATTCCTCGCTGCCGCTCTTGACGGCGTAGCTGATCGTGCCGCCGCCCGTCTTCGGGTCGGTCACGCTGGCGCTGACAGCCTTGCCGGTATCGCCGTAGGTGACGGTCACGTCCTCGGCGGTGATGGTCTGCGTTGCATACCCATACACCTCGATTGATGAGATACCATCAAAATCAAGATTTTCTTGACACCTAAGCGTAAATTCATCAAGCTGTACAAAATGAAGTTCAAACGATGCGCTTGAAAATGTGAAAGGACGCTTATAATCACTTTGTTTGAATATACATTTGGTGATAGTGTACCCTTCACAGGCCGAAACCGTCAGAGTACCAGCCTTCATACGCCACACCCATCCATAGTCCTGCATATAATCGTCATTATCATGTGAGACCGTAACGACTCCACTTGTAGTTTCACTGTAGGTTGTTACACCTGTGGGTGTAATGGTGGTCAGCAGTGTCTCGTTATTATCCGCATACGCCGTCAAACTCATCCCCGGCACCAGCCCGACGACCATCGCCAGCGTGAGCAAAAAGCTCAGCAGCTTCCTTCCCAATTTCTGTTTCATGTAAGACTCCTCCTTGTGATTTATTCTTTGTATGACAAAAACCGCCGAACCTGACAGGGCATACTTACCCCATCAAGTCCGACGGTTATCCATCACGAATGTTGTATGCAGTTTCAAGCGCCCCGCAGGACGCAAAAAGGGCGCAGTTAGCCCATGCTCTGCTCTGCTCTGCTCT
>JAFWKQ010000030.1 GCA_017545665.1 Atopobiaceae bacterium | reverse complement strand
CGCCCCCATTACAGTAATGTCAAGCCCTTTGGGAACTTCACCTAGTTTTGGACATTAATCATCACTTTAATCGTCTAACCTTGGTGGCAGGCCCAGACGGGCTTGCCGACCGACCCCTCCCGGACGGCCCTCGCCCCCTGCCGCAGAGGACGGCCAGGGACGTGCTGCCGCCGGGAGGGGCCCATGCCGCGGGAGAGGGCTGATAGGGACCTGCCGGACGCGCGCGTCACGGCTACGTAATGTGGGTGCCCGCCCTCACGGCCGTCCCGGTCGGCCGGAGACGAGAGAGAGGATACCACCATGGAGCACGGGATGTCGCAGAGGAGCAGGATATCGTCGGCGCACGACGTCTACCTCGGCTTCGACGTGGGTAAGAGCTTCCACTGGGCGTGCGCGCTCAAGGGCGGCGGGACCGTCGTCGACAGGCCGGTCGCGAACAGGCGCGAGGACGTGCGCGACGCGATCGCGGAGGCCAAGGCGCTCGCGGGAGGCCTCGGCGTGCTCGTGACCGTCGACCAGCGCAACAACATAGGCTCGCTCGTGGTGAGGGAGGCGCGCGCGATGGGCTGCGACGTCGCCTACCTGCCGGGGCACGCGGAGTGCCAGGCGCGCAGGATGTACCCCGGGGTCGCGAAGAACGACCGCACCGACGCGTGGGTCATCGCCCACACGTCCGAGGCGTCGCCGCAGGCGCTGCTGCCGGCGCCGGACCCCCGCGAGACCAGGCTGCTCGGGTCGCAGAGGAGGCACTGCGTGAAGCTCGCGACCCAGGCCAGGAACAGGCTCCACGCCGTGCTGCTCGAGGGCGACCCGGAGCTCGAGGCCGCGTGCGACCTCTCGCTGCCCTGGCTCGTCGGCCTGCTCGCCGAGCTCGGCGGGGCGAGTGGCATCGCCGGTTGCACGAGGAGGCGCTACAACTCCCTCTGCAGGAGGCTCGGCGCGCCCCAGGGCGAGGCCGACGGGCTGCGGGGGCTCTGCGAGCGGTCGGTCGAGCGGGGCCTCCACCCCGAGGGCGAGGACGGCTGCGTGCGCTGGCTGGCGGCCGACGTGCTGCGCGCCGACGCCGAGGCGGACAGGCTCGAGGCGGAGTCGCACCGCATCCTCGCCGGCGACGAGTGCTACCGCTGCCTGCTCACGGTCCCCGGGATCGGGCCGGTGTGCGCCGAGGCGCTCGTCTCGCTGGTGGACATCTCCCTGTTCGAGACGCACGACCGCCTCGCCTCCTTCTGCGGCCTGGCGCCGGCCGACTCCAGGTCGGGCACCTCGATCGACCACGCCAGGGCGCCCAAGTCCGGCAACAAGGAGCTCAAGAACCTGCTGATATACACCGTCAACTCCCTGATAGGGACCAAGGGCCACTTCGGGAGGTACTACGACAGGGTCTTCGAGAGGTCCTCGGGCAGCGACAAGCTCAGGAGGAAGAAGGCGCTGAAGGCGGTGGCGAGGAAGCGGCTCAAGGTCATATTCGCCGTCATGCGCGACCTCAAGCCGTACGACCCGTCGAGGTGGGAGGGCGCCGCCTGACGGGCGCGCGCAACCGGACTCGCGAGGGCCCTCCGGCACGTGCCGCCGGGCGGCTTCGCCATGCCTGTCGAAAACCGTTAACGTGCAAGGCGCCATTGTCGAAAACTCCCAACGATAGACCGATTTCGGCTCAAATTCCCCTTGACAAAACTATAGGGACACGTCCCCGTGACACACGTCCCCGTGACACAAATAGCTCGGGATGAGCCGCGCCATCAGCACCAACCAAGCCTCATCCGCGCAGATACTTCCCCGTAATGCTCTGAGGGCATGCCGCTACCTTGGCAGGAGTTCCACAGCACACCACGCGACCCCCCGCCTCGCCACCGCCTGGGCCCATGTCAATTACATAGTCGGCGTTGGAAATCATGTCCAGGTCGTGCTCGATCACCACCACGGTAGCACCCGCTTGCACGAGGCGCTCCAGCACGCCCAGCAACACCTCCACGTCCAGAGGATGCAAGCCAATGGTTGGCTCGTCAAATACGAAGAGCGCGTCCTCCTGCCGACGTCCCATTTCGCTCGCAAGCTTGAGACGCTGGGCCTCTCCGCCCGAAAGAGCCGGTGTGGCCTCCCCCAGCGTAAGATATCCCAACCCCAAGCCCGAAAGCGTGGCGAGCTTTTGGTGTGCCTTGCGCAAACCAGACGTGGCGTCCAAAGCCTCATCCACTGTCATTGCCATAAGATCGGGCAAAGAGAAGCCGGGACCCGTGGATCCCTTGCCCGGTGCACGAAACACCTCATACGCCTCGGGTGCGTAGCGAGAACCTCGGCAGTCCGGGCACACAATGTCCACGTCAGGCAAAAACTGCACGTCGAGCGATATGGAGCCCGTGCCATCACAAGTTGGGCAGCGCAACGCGCCCGTGTTGTACGAAAAGGCGCCCATCTTGAGGCCTCGTTTCTTTGCAGTTGGCGTCGCCGCATAGGCACGGCGCAAATCGTCGAGCACGCCCGAGTACGTTGCCACCGTAGAACGCACGTTGGCACCAATGGGCGTGGAGTCTATGAGGTTCGCGCGGCGAATACCCTCGGCGTCTATGCTACGCACATGCGCGGGCATACGCGGCGCATCCACATTGCCCGCCGCAATGGTTGCCCGCAGGGCGGGAACAAGACCTTCGAGCACAAGCGTGGTCTTGCCCGAACCCGACACTCCCGTAACCGCAGTAAGCCGTCCACGCGGAATGCGCACCTCGAGCGGTTTAACCGTGTGAATGGCACCCGTCGCAAGCTCAATGGCCCCGCGTTCGAACACAGCGTCTTCTGGGCAGACGGGCCGAACGGCAACCTTCCGCTCGCCACAGAGAAACCCGGCGATGCGCGATGCGGGGTTCTTCTCAACCTCATGCACGCTGCCTTGCGCAATAATCGTACCCCCGTCCGCGCCTGAAGCGGGACCCACCTCTATGATGTGGTCGGCTTCGCGCAGAAGACGGACGTCGTGATCCACCACCACAACGGAGTTGCCATCGACCACGAGGTCTTCCATCACTCCCAAGAGGCCGTCCACGTTGGATGGGTGCAGGCCAATGGACGGCTCGTCCAACACATAGAGCACGCCTGTGGTACGGTTGCGCACGGCGCGGCTCAGCTGGGCACGTTGGCGCTCTCCCGTAGAGAGCGTGGAACTCGCGCGGTCGAGTGCGAGGTAGCCAAGCCCAAGCTGACACAAGCGTTCCATGGGTTCGGCCATGTTGTCCACGATGTTTTGCGCCATGGGTCGCATGGGCTCGGGAACGCTTTGGGGAACACCTGCCACCCACTCCACCAGCTCGTCGAGCGTGAGCGCGCTTGCCTGGGCCAAGTTTATGCCGCGCACCAGCGGAGCCCGTGCGGCATCGCAAAGACGCGTGCCGCCACAGGCCGTGCAGGGCATCTCGCGAAGGTACTTGGCCACGCGTTTGAGGCCCTTCTCATCCTTTACCTTGGACAGTGCGTTTTCCACCGAATAGCGCGCAGAGTAGTAGGTAAAGTCCAT
Source organism: Atopobiaceae bacterium (assembly GCA_017545665.1). Classification (GTDB taxonomy): domain Bacteria; phylum Actinomycetota; class Coriobacteriia; order Coriobacteriales; family Atopobiaceae; genus RUG440. Next base: position 20,399 of record JAFWKQ010000030.1, on the reverse strand, counting down.
CTCGCCGGCGGTGCCGTTCTTCTCGTTGTGATAGAGCACATGATACTTGTTCGGCGCGCCATGAAGCACGAATTCCTTCTCTTCTGTCGTAAGATCCTTGTATGGCACGTCGGTACGAATGCCCGCCTCGCGCGCAATGTCTTTCATGAGCGACCACATGAGGTGTCCCCACGGCGCAACGGCGCCCTCGTCTATGGTCTTGTTCTCGTCCGCGATGAGGGTAGACTCGTCAATCTGACGTTCGATGCCAGTGCCCGCACATGCAGGGCACGCGCCATCGGAGTTGAACGCCAGCATCTCGGCACCTGGGCCAAAAAACTCCGCACCGCACTCCGGACACACAATAGGTTGCTCCAACGCGACGTTCATGGTAGGTGGTACATGGTGGCCGTTGGGGCACTCGTGACTTCCCAGACGACTGAACAGCAGGCGCAAGTGATTGAGAAGTTCGGTGGAGGTACCGAACGTCGAACGTACGCCCGGGATGCCCGGCCGTTGGCGCAGCGCGAGCGCAGCAGGCACATGCAGCACCTCATCCACGTCCGCATGCCCCGACTGGCTTATTCGCCGACGCGTATAGGTGGAGAGCGCCTCCATGTAGCGCCGCGAGCCCTCGGCATACAGAACGCCCAGCGCAAGGCTCGACTTACCCGACCCCGACACGCCTGCGATTCCCACCACCTGGTTGAGGGGTACGCTCACGTTAACGTCTTTTAGGTTGTGTACGCGCGCTCCGCGAACCTCAATGTTGCTAACCTGTGCCATAACGTATCCTTTGCTTGAGATTTTGCTCAATCCTACCACGGATTTTGGGGCCAAAGGGGACAGTCCCCTTTGTACCATCGTGCGTAGGCGAGCCAAAGGGGACTGTCCCCTTTGCACCCAAGGCTTTGGTTTGAATTGGAGAGAATCGAACATGAAACTGCTCATCGCATCCGACATCCACGGCGCGGCAGACGCATGCGAACGGCTCATGGAGGCCGTTCGCGTTCATGAGCCCAACCGGCTAGTGCTCCTTGGCGACCTCCTCTACCATGGCCCTCGCAACGATCTGCCCGCGGACTATGAGCCCAAGCGCGTCATTGCGCTTCTCAACCAATACGCCAACAAAATCGTCGCCGTTCGAGGCAACTGCGAGGCAGAAGTCGACCAAATGGTTTTGGACTTCCCGTGCATGGCAACGTACAACGAGCTCTTTGACCCCAGTACGGGTCGTACGCTGTTCCTAACACATGGCCATGTGTACGGGCCAGGACTGCACAACAGCGTGCACAATCTACCTGCGCTCGCACCCGGCGACACGCTCGTATATGGGCACACGCATATAAAGGTCAACCAAATGAGCGACGAGAGGCACGGGGTGCGCTATTTTAATCCCGGTAGCGTGGGCATCCCCAAGGATGGGTCCGCCAGTTACGGCATATACCAAAACGGCGTCTTCGAGCACTTGTCTCTTTGATTGGCAAGCATCATTCCACAGGACGCCATCTTGCAAATATGCCAGCAGCTAATGAAACGCTCGCAGTAAGAGCGCATTATTTGGGCAAGACAATAACGTGGAGGACGCTTATGGACCAATGGGATTTCCTGCAAACCGAGGGGCACGATCTTAAGACGGCGCTCGCACACGCACCTTTGGACAGCCGAAGCTTTTCGGAATGGTCAAACGAACTCGTAATCACTATTGGCATTTCCAAAAGCGACGCCATACGAAGAGCGGGTCTCAACCCGACTTTTGCCTATCAAATATTTGCGGGACAACGACTGGCCAAGCGCGACAAGCTCATCCAGCTTGCTTTTGGCATCGGACTAGACATTCCCACTACCAGCGAGTTTCTTGAGCGCGCAGGCACCAATGCGCTTAGCCCGCGCAGCTCAAGGGACGTGGCCATCGCCTTTTGCCGACTTCACAACTTGAGCGTGCCCGAATGCGACGAGATGCTCCACCGTGCGGGATTCGCACCCTTGCGCAAGGACTATCCTCACGCACGTGAATGGTGGTAAGGCAGACTGAGGGACAGGCCCCAGCCTGAGATTTACGAAACCTCAAGCTGGGGCCTGCCCCTCAGTCTGCCTTTGCGCTCGTTTACGCCTGCGCAGCCGCACGGCCGCGCTCGAACGCCTCAAGGTTGGCGTCCACCGTGTGTGCTGGCACGCGCTTGGCTATGGCATCCTTCCACTCCTCCACCGTAAACGGCAATGCTGTGGAAAGGGCACCCACCAGCACCACGTTCGTGGAGCGAGGGCTACCGGCGTCGCGGGCAATCTGTCCGGCGGGTATGAGTACGGCGCCAATCTCCTGCAAACGCTCGTGCACGTCGGTGGGCATCGTGAAGTTCCCCACGTGCACCGACACAGGCACGATTTGCTCGTCGTTCACGAACATGGTGCCGCCCTCGCACAAGAATTGCTGCGCACGCAGGGCCTCAACGGCCTCAAACGCCACCACGACGTCGGCGCATCCCGGGTCGGCAATCATGGACTCCACCTTCTTGCCCACACGGATGATGGTAGAAACCGAGCCTCCACGCTGGCTCATGCCGTGGATCTCGGACACCTTAACGTCCAACCCCGCCTCGGCGGCGGTCATGGCGAGGATGTTGCCTGCGAGTATGGTGCCCTGGCCACCAACGCCTACCAGCAGTATGGTTTTGGTCTCTTCGAGCTCTACGCGCCTTCCAGACGTGGTAACGTCGGCGACAGCGGAAGTATCGTGCGGCATGGTTAGTCCTCCTCGTGTATGCAGCCGAACGGACAAGATTGCACGCACTGGCCGCAGCCGATGCATTGCGTGGGGTCGATTACGGGATGTCCCGTTTCGTCCTTGCCCAATGCGGGGCAGCCGATGCGCACGCACGTGCCGCAACGGCGACAGTCGTGGATGGTCGGCATGGGCTTGCGCGACCGATCGATCAGACGGCAGGGCGACTTGAAGATAATCACGCTGAGTTTGTCGGTTGCCTTTGTCGCCCGCTTGAGGGCAGCGCGTATGGCACGCAGGTCCTGCGCATCCACCTGCTCCACCTCATCGACGCCAATGGCCTCGCACAGCGCCACAAGATCGAGCTGCTTGCCCGCCGGCACGTCCAGCGGATTTACGCGCGCGGCTTGGTCGGTGAGCGTCACGCCGTTTACGGGATTGCCTTGGGTGCCGGTCATAGCCGTCGTGCGGTTATCCAGGATGCAGAGCGTGCCTTTGCCGCCGTTATACACCGTCCCCAGCAAGCTCGTGATGCCCGAGTGAGCAAACGTGGAATCGCCGATCACGCCCACGACGGGACGCCCCGAGCGCTCTGCCACGCCCGCAAGCTCCATTCCATGCGCCATAGACAAGGACGCGCCCATGTCTATTACGGAATCAACCGAACGGTACGGCGCCACGGCCCCCAGCGTATAGCAGCCAATGTCGCCGGTAACGATTGCCTTTATTCGACGAAGCTCGCAGTATACCAGGCGGTGAGGGCAGCCGGCACAGAATGCGGGAGGACGCGGCGGCAAGCCCTCGGCAGGCGCTAGGTGCGCAGGCTCCTCGATTGCAAATGCCGCGCGAATATGGGCAGGCGTTACCTCACCAGAGCGCGGAAGGCGTCCCGCGGGCGGCTCAGACACATCCACGCCAAGCGCCCGAACACGCGTCTCGAAGTACGTGCATGCCTCTTCGACCACATAGAGCTTGTCCACCTTGCCCGCAAAGGACCTAATCTTGGCTGGCGGAAGCGGCCAGGAGATTCCCAGCTTGAGCACGGAGGCATTGGGCAATGCCTCCCGCACGTGCGTGTACAGCGCCCCTGCGCAGATGATGCCCACCTGCGTGTCGCGCATCTCCTCGCGGTTCAGATCGCTCTCCTCCGCCCAAGCCACGAGCGCATCCTCGCGTTCGTTGGCAACGAGCGTGCGTCGCACCGCATTGGCAGGCATCATAACGTACTTCTCGGGACGAGACTCGTAAGCGTCGGGCTCGCAGACCGTGCGCTCGCCGTTCACGTCCACCATGGTGCGGGTGTGCGCGATGCGCATGGTCTCGTGCAGCATAACGATGGTGTCGAATTGCTCCGAAACCTCGAACGCACGCTGGGCAAACTCGTAGGCCTCCTGCGAGTCGGCCGGATCCAGGCACGGAATGCGTCCGAACGCCGCGTAATGACGGCTGTCCTGCTCGTTCTGCGAGCTATAGCAGGACGGGTCGTCTGCCGCCAAAAGCACCAGGCCGGCTCCCACGCCCGTATTCGCCGCACTCATAAATGGATCGGCTGCCACGTTTACGCCCACGTGCTTCATGGTAACGAGCGTACGCGCCCCGCCCATGGATGCGCCAAGGCCAACTTCCAGCGCAACTTTTTCGTTAGGCGCCCACTCGCAGTAGACGTCCGACTTCTTTACTAGGTTCTCGAGCGTCTCGGTGGACGGCGTGCCTGGATAGGCAGCCCCCACTGCAACGCCAGCCTCCCACGCCCCCTGCGCGATGGCCTCGTTGCCGCTCAGCAACTGCTTGCTCACAAATGCCTCCCTCTGTTGCATTTACGCAATGCTCCTATGATAGGGGTTTGTCGCCGATTTGCAAAAGCGAGGCGCCTATGTGAGGTGGTCGCCCGCATCCCGCCCTTGCGGCCAGCCCGTGCGCGGCTCCGCGCTCGCTTCGCTCGCTCACTTCGTGAGTCGCCGTTTGCGGGCTGGTCGCAGGGGCGGGATGCGGGTGGCATCGCTAGGTATTTTGCACCTAAGCAGAGATTAATGGGAAATGAATGGGCATCAATAAGCTGCCATCTGGGGTTTTGCAATTTTGAACAAATTCATTTCCCGTTGCATACTTTACCTAATGTAAAATGAACGAGCACGATTCGTACGTCAACTGGGCTTTTGTGTTTTTGAACAGATTCATTTCCCATTAATTTATAACATAATTACATTATCTCTAACCCAGAAGGCAATTCTCGCGTGCATGTCAGCACAAAACCGCATTCTGCCTTACATTTCGCTTCGGACTTTAATACTTATTATCGAACCTACCATCTTGTTGATATATTCTATGCAAATTTCGCGTCAGAGCCACAACAGAAGTCGTGCGATAATAGGAATGCAGGACCTCGAGAAAGGCTCCGTATGTCGCTCTTCAACAAAAAGCGCTCCGTAAGGGCGCTCGACCAGGATTCCCTTGACGCCATCAAGCGCGAACTGGATTCCACGCTCAACATCGCGGCAAACTTCGACAAGCTCATGGCCAAAACGGGAAAGCTAGCGATTAGCCTTGAGGGGCGCGTACGTGGTGACCTGCTTGCCTTTGTGCTGTACCTCGATGGGGTGGGCCGCGGCGGTCCCACCGACCCCAACGAAATCCGCGTCGTCAACAAGATCTTCGACATCGATTTGAGTCACGTGGACTTTGAGTTGTTTCGCAATGATGTAGGTGACACTCACTTCGAACACGCAGTGCCTGCATCCGTGCTCATCTTCAACGAGATGGGCAAGAGCGTGCAGCGCGCCCAGTTTACGAAGAGCGACGGTACCGTATCTGCCGAGGGGCAAACGAACGACCTCTCCGACTTGTTCGTTTGCGGCCTCATCAACCTGTATGCCCTCATTGGCAGCGCCTTCATTAGCGCAGACAGCGTCATACACGAAAGCGAATCCGCCGACCTCATTCGTTACGTAAGCATGATCAATAGCGCTGTATTCGGCAAGGGAGCGCCGCTACCCGAAGGAGCTGCCAGCAACGCGCTTGCCGCGCATGTGCGTTTGTTTGGCAAAAAGCCCAAAGGACTCTAACGAGACTCGGCGCTAAAGCACTCTCTTTTCGACACTTCCTCAGCGAGTCGCACGAAGTCGCTCACAGACAAAACCTCAGCACGAGCGCGCGGGTCGATGCCGGCGACCTCAAACGCGGCGTCAAGCACGGCTTTGTCATATCCCTTTGCTGCCATGGAATTGCGGATGGTCTTCCGTCGCTGCGCAAACGCCGCATCTATTACCTGCGCGACCTGAGCCAAGTCGGCATCGGGCGCCTCCGTGCGGTCGATGCGCACCACGGCCGAATCCACATGCGGCGCAGGCATAAAGTTGCCCGGCCCCACCTCAAAGCGACCTGTAACCTGCCCGTAGAGTGCAAGCTTGGCCGTATAGGCACCGTACTCTTTGGTTCCAGACCGTGCGGATATGCGGTCGGCAACCTCCGCCTGCACCATAACGACCAGGCACCGCACCGAAGGCATGGTTTGCAGCGTGTCCAGAATAACGGTCGCCGCCACCTGATATGGTAGGTTCGACACAAGCTTATTTGGAGCCTCCCCCGCCGCAGCCTCAAGGTCGGCGGGGGTTACCTTAAGCGCGTCGCCCTGCACGAGCGAAAGCTTCTCTCCATCGCGCGCGCAGGTATCGGCAAGCACGGGTGGCAGGCTCTTGTCGGCCTCCACCGCTACCACACGCCGTACCCGCGGCAGCATGGCAACCGTAAGCGTACCGATGCCGGGACCAATCTCGTACACCACATCGCTGGGCTCCAGCTCAGCTAGCGCCAGGATGCGACCTATTACGGCATCGTTTACCAAAAAGTTCTGACCGAGCCTGTGCTTGACAGAAAACCCATGCCGCTCGAGCACGGCACGCGTCTCACGCGGATTTGCCAAATACGAGTTGGCCACGGCCCCTCCCTAAAACGTAGGGCAGACAATGGGGATACTCCCCTTTGCCTGCCTCGCGCTACTTCTTTCCACCCAGACGCGGGAAGAGCGCGTTGCCCTTTGTTGCGGGCACGCCGCCCGCCAGACCGCCCCACTGGCAAGCAGCCAGCAAATCGGTGCAATCCGCCTCGGTCTCCAGCGACATGCGACGCAACACCTCGACCGACGTCTGAGGCATAAAGGGCGCGAACAGGTGCGCGCAAATGCGAATGGACTCAAGCAGGTTGGTGATTATCTGCTCCAACTCGCCGGCGCGCGCGGGATCCTTGGCAACCGTCCAGGGGGCGGAGTCCTCGATGTAGTGGTTGGCGGCATGCACGAGCTCCATTACGGCGTCCTTGGCGCCCACGAAGTCAAACACGCCCATGCATTCGGCATAGCGCTCAGCCAAGCCGTCCGCGATGTCGCGCAGCGGGTTGGCGCGGCTCGCCCAACCTTCGGGCAGCTCGGGCGTCTTGCCGTCGAAGTACTTGGCGCTCATGTTGAGAGAACGGCTCACGAGGTTGCCCCAACTGTTGGCCAGGTCGGCGTTGTACACCTGCTCCATGCGGTTGTAGGAAATCGCGCCGTCCTCGCCGGGCACGCAGTCGGTCATGAAGTAGTAGCGGTATCCCTCCACGCCCAACAGGTCGATGACGTCCTGAGGTGCGATTGCGTTGCCGCGACTCTTAGACATCTTCTCGCCCTGACCGGTCTCCTCGTTCTTGACCATAAGGAATCCGTGGGCAAACACGTGCTCGGGCAGAGGCTCGCCGATGGCCATGAGCATGGCAGGCCATATGACGCAATGGAAGCGGATGATGTCCTTGCCCACCACATGGTACTGGGCCGGCCAGCGGCGCGCGTATTCGTCTGCCATCGCTGGGTCGCCGAACCCCACGGCAGTGGCGTAGTTTAGAAGGGCATCGAACCACACGTACGTTACGTGCTTGTCATCGAACGGTACGGGTATGCCCCAGTCGAAGCTCGTGCGGCTTACCGATATGTCGCGCAGGCCGCTCTCGACGAAGGTGCGTACCTCGTTCATGCGGAACGCGGGCATAACGAAGTCGGGATGCTCGTCGTAGAGCGCCAGCAGACGGTCCTGGAACTCGGAGAGCTTGAAGAACCAGCTCTCCTCCTTCACGCGCTGGAGCTCGCGCTGACACTCGGGGCAAAGATGCTGACCCTCCACGCCGTGCTCCTCGTCGGATTTGGCAACCTGCGTCTCGGTGTAGTAAGTCTCCTCGTGCACGCAGTACCAGCCGTCGTAGGAGTCCTTGTATATGTAGCCGGCGTCCTTCATGCGGTTCCACAGATGCTGGACGGCTGCCACCTGACGCGGCTCGGTGGTACGAATGAAGTCGTCGTTGGATATCTCCAGCGTCTTCCAGATGTCGTGGAAGGCAGGGGCCAGACTGTCGCACCACTCCTGGGGTGTCATGTTGTGGTCCTCGGCGGCCAGCTGGACCTTCTCACCGTGCTCGTCGAGGCCCGTAAGGAACTTTACGTCCTCGCCCATCGCACGGCGGAAGCGCGCCTGCACGTCACAAAGGATCGTGCAGTAGGCGGTCCCCAGATGCGGGGCAGCGTTGACGTAGTAGATGGGTGTGGTTACATAGAACGGCTTGCGATTGGTGTCGGACATAGGTACCTCCCAATGACGAAGGCTTTTGAGCTAACAGTGCATCATTGTAGCCCAAAGGGGGCGACAAGGGCACCTCATCGTGCAGGAAGAGACCGCGATCCCAAATTGAGACAAGCCCTGAGCGCGTGGCACAGTTATACCAGGTATAAGTGTGCCACGCGCTACCTCTGGCGGAAGGGGCGCGAGCTGGCCTGGCGGATGCCGAGGTAGGTGGCCGTCGGGGCCTTGGCGCCCTTGGGCACGAGGACGACCTGTATGCCCTCCAGGCGGTAGCCGAAGCCGGCGGTGCCGGAGCGGACGCCGTTCTTGGCCCAGCCCATCCATCCCACGTTCTGGGCGTGGACGCGGTAGTACACGGAGGGGCAACGACCCTTAACGTCGCGGACTTCACGCCCGAGTAGTTTCTACGCCCCGTGACCTTGACGGTCGCAGTGCCATCGTCCACCCCCTTGGTTTAGCGTTCCAATCTTTGCGCGGACGCGGCTAGCTTCCGCCGCAATTCGGGCGCTGGTTTGGGGACAAACCCGAGGGCGATCCCACCTCAGGGGCATGCCCCAAGTTACGCATCCCCCACGCTGGAGATGATGGAGCGCATCGCCGCGGGGCTCGGCGTAACGGTGCGCGACATGGTGGACTTCGACGCCATCGTGCGAAACGCCGGCAGCGAGGGGGAGGAGTCTTCGGAAGGCCCTGCGATCGCCGCCGAGTACAGCGGGTAGGAATCGACTACGGCTGCACACCTCCATGTCCGACCGTCGTGCTAGAATGACCCGCACGTGCCAGCAGAGTCCGCGCGCGGGCGGCGCCCTTCGAAAGGAGGGCGATATGCCTATACACGAAATTCTTTTTGCACTGGTGGTCGCGGCCCTGGCCGCCGGCTCGCCAACCGTGATCGATCGGCTGGCCAGGCTCGCTCTGGCCGCCAGGAGACGGTGGGAGAAACATAAGCGCGAGTGAATGGATGACGTTGGATGTAAAAGGGAGAACCCGGCTGCAACCGGGTCCCCATTAATTAATGACCGGCGCCGCCCGTGAGTCGTTTACAGGATGCGGGCTTTGCTGGCACGTATCAGTATACCCCATCCCGCGCGCCCCATGCGCGGGGTGTGCCACCTGCGTTATATGCCCTGCTCGCGACGGAGCTTGCGCAGCTCGGCGCGCTTGCGCGACGCCTGGCACTCCTCGTGCTCCGCGTCCGTGGTGGCAACAAGGCCATATGGCACAGGCGTGGGATGGCCGTTATTGTCTATGCACACCTCGGTTAGATAGGCATGGTTTATCATGCGTCGCTCGCCAGAGGCGGTGTCTTCCACATAGGTATCCACCCGCACTTCCATGGAGGTGCGCTCCACGTGCGTGACCCACGCCTCGATGGTTACGATGTCGTTGAGAAACGCTGGGTATTTGAACTCAAGCGTGTCCACCGCAACCGTGGTAATCGCGCAACCTGCGTGCCGCCGCGCCGCAATGCCCGCCGCATCATCAATCCACTCCATCAGCCGCCCACCAAACAGACGGTCGGATCCGTTCATGTCTTCGTGGCGTAGCATGCGGGTGGCAATGGTGCGCGAGCTCCCCACACGCTTTACGCCCAACGGATGCTCAAAGTCCATAACCGCTCCCCTCCTGCCTGGGTTGGCACACTTATACCAGGTATAAGTGTGCCGCCGCTACCTGCGCGTACCAAAGATGCCGCGCGTGATCTGGCGTCCGGCCTCACGACCAATGCTTCCCACCACGCTGTTGACGATGTTGCCCACCACACGATCGCGGGCTTTCTTAGCTTCGGCTTCCTTCCGCTCGGCCTCTCGCTCGGCCTTCAGGCGCAGACGATCCTCTTCGCGCTCGGCCTTAAGGCGCAAACGCTCCTCTTCCTTCTCCGCCTTCAAGCGCAGGCGCTCAGCCTCTTTCTCCTCCGCAATGCGCTTGCGCTCGGCCTCCTTCTCCTCCGCAATGCGCTGACGCTCGGCCTCCTTTTGGGCGGCCTCCTCCTCTGCTGCGGCCTTCGCCTCCTCCTCGGCTGCAACTCGAGCCTCCTCAATGAGCTCGTAGGCGCTTTCGCGGTCGACCGCCTCCTCGTACTTGCCCATGAGCTCATAGGCGTTGGCAATTACGTTGGACACGATGCCCGCGTCTGCGGCCGCCATGCGGCAACCTGGGAACAGCACACGAGCACGTTCCACCATACTTGGCTTGCCATCCTCGTCCAAGAAGCTCACCAGGGCCTCTCCCGTGCCAATGTCTTGCAGCGCCTCGGTGGCATCGAATGCGGGATTGGCGCGGAAGCTCGCCGCCGCAGCTTTTACGGCCTTTTGCTCGGCTGGCGTATAGGCCCTCAGCCCATGCTGCACGCGGTTGGAAAGCTGTGCCAACACCTCGTTGGGAATGTCTGCCGGCGATTGCGTAATAAAGTACACGCCCACGCCCTTGGATCGAATGAGCTTTACCACTTGCACGACCTTGTCTACCAGTTGCTTAGGCATGCCGTTAAACAGCAGGTGAGCCTCGTCGAAGAAGAATACGAGCTTGGGCTTTTCGGCATCCCCCACCTCAGGCAGGCGCTCGAACAGCGTGGAGAGCATCCAAAGCAGGAACATCGAGTAGATGAGCGGGGTGTTAATGAGTTCGGTGGCATTGAGGATGTTTACGTATCCGCGGTCGTAGGAGTCGCATTCGAACCAGTCCATGATGTCGAGGTTGGGCTCGCCAAAGAAGATGTTGCCACCCTGATCCTCCACGGCAATCAAAGCGCGCTGAATGGCGCCAACCGACTGGCTGGACACGCGACCGTATTTGGTTTCGTACTCCTTGGCGTGATCGGCCACATAGGTGAGCATGGCACGCAGGTCCTTAAGGTCGATGAGGAGCATCTGTTGGTCGTCGGCAACGCGAAAGACGATGTTGAGCACGCCCTTCTGTACCTCGGTGAGTCCCAACAGGCGGCTCAGAAGCTGCGGTCCCATATCGCTAATGGTTACGCGCACGGGAATGCCCGAACCTCCCAGCATGTCCCAAATGCGGCATGGCGTACCCTGAAACGCGAACTCGCGCTCGTCGATGCCGAAGGCTTCCATGCGGCTGCGCAAGGAGTCACTCATCTCGCCTGCCTGCGCCATGCCGGTGATGTCGCCTTTTACGTCTGCCATGAACACCGGCACGCCCGCGTCGCTAAATCCCTCGGCCAAGACCTTGAGCGTCACCGTTTTGCCTGTGCCCGACGCACCTGCGATGAGTCCATGGCGGTTTGCCTGATTGAGCAGAAGATAGCAGGGGTTATCGCCTTGAGCGACCCAAATCTTATTGTCTTTGAGCATGTTGGTCCCTCCCGTTTTGCGCAACAGATGCTAACCATTGTAGGATAGCGACAAGGTAAAACGCCGTGCAAATTGGGGACTGTAGATGGGGCGCCTTGGAGGAGGCGTTTACCGTTCGCGCCCCTCGCTTGTGCCTAGCCCGCATACGGCGACTCACGAAGTGAGTGAGCGAAGCGAACGTGGAGCCGTATGCGGGCTTAGGCTCTAGCGAGGGGCGCGAACGGTAAACGCCTCCCCTACGACTCGCTCCTTTCGATTTTACGAAGCAGGGCAACGGCGGCAGCTATCTGCTCCTCTTTGGGGCGTCCCGCCAACCGAAGCTTATGGGCATGGTCGAGGACCTCACCAAACGCCGGACCAGGAGCGAAGCCTGCCTGGACAAGGTCCTTTCCCGTTGCGTAGGGTTGGGCCATACGGCGATGGTATTCGGCCAGCATCCGTTGCAAATGCTCCTCAATCGACGCATAGGCCTCGGGTACAGCGAGCCCATCTGCGGAAACGCGCCCCTCATGGTCTGCCTTTGCGAGCAGCAGCAAGTCCTCCGGGCATTTTGAGGCGTCAAACAGACGCATGTAGCTCTTTGCTCGTGAACCGTTTGCAACCAGCTGGTTTGGCCGCATATGCAGCTCGACCATATTGAGCACGTAAGAAACGAGCTTTTGCTCGCGCGTAAGACGCCCCAAAAGACGTCGCGCCAGTGGAACCCCTTCCTTCTCGTGGCCATAGGCATGGATGGTTCCATCAACCTCCTGCAGCACGGCCGCCTTCCCAAGGTCATGGCATACGGACGAAAGCAGCAGGCCAAGCGGATAGCAAGCCTCCTCCCTTTGCTCTGCCGCACGGTCGAGCACCTGCAAGGTGTGGGTCCACACGTCTCCCTCGGGATGGTACGCGGCGTTTTGGGGAACACCAACAAGCGCCTCGACTTCGGCAAACCATACGCCCAACTGGTCCATAAGACGCAACTCTTCAAAGAATGCCGACGGACGCGACGCCTTGAGCAGGGCCTTCTCCAACTCGCCAAAAACACGCTCTCCCGGCAAGGTCGTGAGGTCCATGGTAGCGCACAGACTTCGCGTTTTGGAATCGACCTCAAACCCAAAGCGGGCGGCAAACTGAGCTGCCCGCAACACCCGCAGCGGGTCTTCCACGAAGGTGGTGGGGTCCACATGGCGAATACGTCCGTGCATGAGGTCGTCCTTTCCGCCAAAAAAGTCCAGGACCTCTCCCGTGAGCACGTCCTCCATAAGCGCATTGATGGTAAAGTCGCGACGGCGCGCGGCGCTCCGCTGGCCAATAAAGGGGTCTACGACCACCTCAAAATCCCGATGTCCCCCACCGATTGCCCTCTCGCTTCGCGGCATCGCAATGTCAAGATCGTAGTGACGAAGACCCATGACGCCAAAGCTGGCGCCCATGGCAAGCCGTTCGCCAAGTCCATCCAGGATCGTCTCCAGCGTAGGTACGCTTACCCCATGCACCTCAATGTCCACGTCCTTGTTCTCTTTGCCCAGCAACCGATCGCGCACGAAACCGCCCACGTAGTACGTCCTGCCGCCAGACTGCTCCACAGCGCGTGCCACGCGTCGCGCCATTTCCACGTTTTTGTCTGTCATACCAACCCCCTTGGAAAACGCTGGAAGCGCCTCGATCGCAAGGCCCAAACTTGCAAAGGGCGAATGTCTCACAGCCAGCCTGTTTGAGAAACGCTTGCGGGTCTGATTTGCCACCCGCTCGCACGGAGCATTTTGCGTGATTCCCAAACAGCCTATGTGAGCTCCAAAATGCGATTGTACACGTCGGCGCGAGGCTGCGAAAACTGCTTTGACAAGCGTTTGGCAAGGCGGGCCTTGGACTCCCCTGCCTCCAGTCCGGCACGAATCTCGTCGTCCAGATTCCCCACGCGCGCAACAGGCAACGCTTCGTCCGCTGAGGGACCCTCTACCACCAAAACGCACTCGCCGCGAATCTCGTCTCGTGCAGCGAGTTTGTCTGCAAGCCCAGGCGCCATGTCGCGCACAACCTCTTCGTGCAGCTTGGTGAGCTCACGCACCAGAGCCACGCGCCTGCGCGGCATAACGTCGGCAATCGTCTGTACCGTTGCCACAACCCTGTGCGGCGACTCATAGAACACCAGCGCACCCGGCACGGGCATAAGCTCTTGCAAGCGCCTCATGCGCGCGCCGACCTTGCGTGGCAAAAACCCCTCAAAGAAGAAGTGCTCCATGGGCAAGCCAGAGGCAACCAAAGCGCAGGTAACCGCACTAGGCCCAGGAATCACCTCCACAGGCAGCCCCCAATCGAGCGCCGCGTCCACCAAATGCTGCCCTGGGTCCGAGACGCCTGGCATGCCTGCGTCAGACACAAACGCCACTCGCTCGCCGGCGCCAACGCGCTCAAGCACACCTTCTACGCGCGAGGCGATTACGTTTTGGTCGCAACGCTGCAACGGAACGTGAATGTCAAACCGCGACAAGAGCTTAGACGTAACGCGCGTATCCTCGCACAGCAGAACGTCAGCCGATCGCAAGGTGTAGAGCACACGCGGAGAGGCGTCGTCCAAGTTGCCAATGGGCGTCCCCACCAAAGAGAGCATGCCGCGTTGCGCATCGCTCATCCCAGCATGCTCCGCTCGAAGCTCGAAAGTGCAATGCGGGAATCCCAACCCGAAAGATGGCCACTCGTCTTCCACGTTTGGAAGAACCATGCTGGCCGCTCCTCAAACGCAGCGATCTGCTCCGCGCAGTAGACGCGTTCCAGGGCAATTCTGCCTTCCGGCGTCATAAGGGAATCGGCAAACGGCAACGCAGCCGACCACGCGCCCACCATTACCGGCAGCCCGCACTTTTGCGCCTGAGCCAACGTCTTGCGCGAGCGAGCCACCAAGGCCGCGGCACCTGCTGGGCCCGTGGCGTCTACCTGGTCGGTATAGTGGTACAGGTGACAGTCAAGCCAAACGTTGCGATATCTTCTGCCCGCCATAAAGCTGCGCCACATGTTGGGAACGCCGGCATCGGGCAGCACGACGTAGGGTCTCTCTCCACCCCCTGTGCGCACCGCCTCGTAGGCATCGCGATAATACGTACGCAAAACCCGCAGCGGTACGCCCTCGGTTATGCCCATAAACCCCTTACGACGTTGGGCCACCGGCTCATAGGCAACCTCAATGCCGAAGAGCGAATTGAAATCGGCATAGCGACGTGCGAGCGCAGCCAGTACGTCCAGCACCTCTTCGCGACGGTTGTGCCCATTTCCAAACAGGATGTCCTCCTCCTCGTTTGCGCCAGGACTCACGCCCAGAGCAAGCAAAACCGAAATGTCATACTGCTCTGCCCACGCAAACGCATCGTCCAGCTTGCCAACGCACCCAACATAGGGACCTGGCTCCGGACCATATTCGCCAAACACATACCACGGAACAGGAATCCGCACCGCATTGAAGCCTCGACGCGCAATGTGTTTAAAATCCTCTCGAGTTATAAAGGTTTGTCTGTGCTCGGCAATAAGATCGTGATAGAGCTCCTCGCCAATCGTTTGCATGAGACCGCGCTCTCCCAAAGAGCCCGTTCCCGCAAAGAGCTCGGGCGTGACCCAAGACTCAAGGCTCAACCAACCCGTTAGGTTGACTCCATGTAGGGTACGCTCCAACATAAGAATTCCCTTCCGGCCCTCCCTGAGCCATCGGCCTCGCACAATCAAAGTATAACCTTCACGGGGTACAGAAAAAGTTCAGAACCCTGTACGGTTTTGTCAAAAAAAGTATGACAAGGAGACAGGTCGCTTGTCAGCTCTTTTGAGACAAAAGCTGACAAGGGGACAGGTCACTTGTCAGCTCTTTTGAGACAAGCCCCGAGCGGAGGCTCGAAACCTCAACTCGGGGCCTGTCCCTAAGCTTGCGCCCGTCCGTTATTGTGGCGCCTGCTTATTACTATCGCCGCCGCTACGCCTGCGACGCCGACGACGGCGCTTTTGCGTTCCCTCTTCGGCCTGAGGGGCCTTCTGTTGCGGTTGCGGGGCCTTTTGTTGCGTAGCCTTCTGTTGCGGGGCTTTCTGTTGCGGGGCCTTCTGTCCGCCATGCGGCGTCTTTTGTCCCCCGCGATCGCCTGGCCGACGCTTTGGCTTGGGCTTGGCACCCTGGCCCTTGGGCGTTTGGCTGGCGGACGTACCTGCGGGCGTGCCAACAGCTGGCTTGGCACTGGCATTGCGATGCCGTCTGCGACGCCTTCCCTCCTTGGGCTTGTCGGCACTCTGCGTAGGCGCGCTTTGCGCCGCCGCATTCGACGCAGCACTGCCCTGCGCGGTCACAGGCGATTCAGCCGTCCCTGCAGCGGAGCGCTTGCGCCTCCGACGACGAACGCGTTTTTCGGCAGGAGCCGCATTCTTGCCAGCAGGCTCCTGCTTCTGCTTCGTGCTCGGGGCGACGGGTGCCTCTGCTCGCGCGGCCTTCCTACGATTGCGGCGCTTGCGAGGCTTTGCTTCCACGAAAATGTCTGCGGAGTCAAACTCGTCCTCAACCACCACGCCGTTCTTGCGATCCAGCTCCGCAAGCGCCATCTGCACGTCAGGCGAGCTCAACTTCTCCAAAGAGGCGCGGACCACGGTGTCGGGTCTGCAAGGACAATGCAGCTCCTCCGACTTCTTCACCGCCTCCTTCGATGCGACCATCTCGGCCAGGGGGATCCTTACGATCTTGCCGCTTTCTATGCGAAGCGCAAGTTGCTCCTTCGGCGTGTCGTACTCCACGACCTTTGCCTTGCCCAGAGGCGTGTCAATAACGGCATTGCGCTTGGGCGCACGACCCTTGAAGTCACGATACGCCTCAAACTCATAGCGCAAGCAGCACATAAGACGCCCACATGCGCCGCTAATCTTATTTGAGGTTAGGGGCAGGTCCTGCTCCTTTGCCATGCGTATGGACACAGGCTCAAAAGACAAGCCAAAGCGAGCGCAGCACAGCTCTTGCCCGCAATGACCAAAGCCACCCACCATGGCGGATTCCTCGCGTACGCCAATCTGCCGCATGTCTATGCGCTGATGCAGCTCATGCGACACGTCGCGAACAAGCTGCCTAAAGTCAACGCGCTCCTCGGCGGCAAAGTAGCACACGACCTTCTCGCCACCAAACAGATACTCCACGCCCACGGGCTTCATGTCGAGCCCGCTCTTCTTTACGAGGTCGCGGAACATGGGAAACGCCTCGTCACCCATGATCGCGAGCTCGTTCGCACGATCCAGATCGGCGTCAGTGGCTATGCGAAGCACCGGCTTGAGGGTGGAGTTGCCAATGACCTGTTTGAGTTCGGTGGCACTCACCTCACGTGCGGGGGCCGTTGCCAAGCCAATCTCCGTGCCGCGTTCGGTTGAGCAAATAACGTGGTCGCCCTCCTGGGCATCCGTGTTTGCCTGGTCGAACCACAAATCGCGCACGGCATAGGCAAACTTAACAGGTATGACAGACGTCATACAAGAGCCTCCTTTATGGCAAGCAGCATGACCTCCATGGCCAGCTGGGGTGTTACGTTGCGGGCAATGTCTGCAGCCGCAATTCTGCAGGCATCGAGCGCCTGCAGGGCCGCGGCCGTGGAGCAAGACCGCGCGATGCGATCCACCACGTCCTCAACATCCTCATTTACGACGGGTTCCACCGCCCCCTCGCAGCGCGCAAGCACATCGCGAAGCAAGGACTCTGCGGCTGCAATAGCCTCCATCATACCCGAACGCTCGCGCGCCGTAAGCTCTCGCTTCTGCGCCTCCTCAATTTGACGAAGAGCCTTCTTTGACAAGTACTCCGCATCACGCTCGCTCACAGGACTCGGCGCAGCACCTTTGCCCCCACCGCTCTTGGCAAAGGGCTTGCGCACGTTCTCGCAGATCAGCTGCGCCGCGCACAGCACATCCCATGCGTCGTCGTTCGCAAGCTCACCCAGCGTACGCACCACATCGCGACGCACGCCACGGCGATCGGGAGACGAGAGGAACGCGATGGCACGCTCCGGCGATCCGGCAACCGAAAGCGCAATACGCGCCTCACTCTGGTTGGCCCCAGTTCCGCGTTGCACCAGCCCCAAGGCAACCTCGTTGGGAATGACCCTAAAGGGCACCTGTTGGCACCTGGAAACGAGCGTTGGAAGCACGGCGTCGGCAGAGCGAGCGATGAGGATGAACATGACTCCAGAAGGAGGCTCCTCGATCGTCTTGAGCAATGCGTTCGCCGCCGTTCCGCGCAGCCGATCAACTCCGTCCAAAATGTATACCTTGGATGAGGCGCGCACGGGAGAGAGGGCAGCGTCCTCCACTATGGAACGAACCTGCCCAACCAAATAGCCTGCCACGCCCTCGGGAGCGTAGTGACGTACGTCGGGATGGGTGTGATAGGCCACGCGAATGCATTCGTCGCACGAGGCGTCCCCATCATTTGGGCACACCACGCATTGGGCCAACGCGTCGGCCGCCTCCAGCATGCCCGACCCCGGCGCACCAAGAAATAGGTACGCATGCGAAAGCCGTCCCTCCCTATAGGCGGCAGACAAAAAATCGCGCACGCGCGGCTGATACGCAAGACACGTAAGCGCTTGCGGAACTTGGTAGACGTTTGGCACAGACATCCTCTTCGTACGACATTCACTCAACTACGGAAGACAAGGAAAAGGCGGGGGACTTCCTTGCCTTAGAGCACATCGCTCAGGGCGCTCATCATGCGCGTGCGCACGATCTCTATGGATCCCACCGCGTCAATCATGCGCACGCGGCCGGGCTCCTTCTGCGCGAGCTGTTGGTATCCCTCGCGCACGCGCCGCTGGAACGCCATCCCCTCTCCCTCAAGCCGATCTGGTCCCTCGCTCGTGGCCCTGCAAAGCGCCTCTTCCGGGCTCAAATCGAACACCAGGGTAACGTCCGGCGTCACGCCACAGTCGCCGATGCCATTGGCAATTCGAACGAGCTCTGGCGATAGGCCACGCGCACCCGCCTGATACGCAAAGGTCGAGTCGGTATAGCGGTCGCACACAACAACCGCTCCGCGCTCAAGCGCCGGCAAAATGACCTCCCGTACCATTTGCGCGCGGGCGGCTTCGTACAACAAGAGCTCGCACTCGTCGCACATGTCTTCGTTGGCGGGATCGAGCAGCATCAGGCGAATCTTCTCGGAAAGGCGGGTGCTCCCCGGATCGCGCAGGCGAACGACTTCGCAATTCCTTGCCTGGAGCGCGTCCACGAGCAAGTCCGCCTGAGTGGACTTGCCGCAACCGTCAACGCCCTCAAGCGTTATAAACAGGCCTTTGCTCGCCATCGCACAACCTCCTCAGCAATATGTACGCACACAGTATAGCAAGCCTCGCGCCCTTCAGTGTGCAAGCTATGGGACGGGCATCCCCCGCATGCGCTACGACTTCTTCTTTGTGTGCCTGCCACCACGACGACGCGTCGCGGTTGTCTTCTTCTCCTTGCTGGGACAATCCATGTTTACGCATATGCGCCATGGACCACGCTGGGTGGTTACCTCAACCATGGGCGCGCCGCAATCGGGACACGTCTCGCCCAGTGCATGCAGCTTACCACGCGCAGGCAGAGGATAGCTCGTGCCGCACTCCTCATAGTTCTGGCAGCGAATGAACCGCTTGCCGGTACGCTCGCTCTTGTGGGCAATAAGGTCTCCATGACGCCCTTCCTGCGCGCATACGGCGCACTCCCCCACCTTGAGGTCGGGCTCAAAGTTGGTGGGACACTGGGGATTGACGCACTGCTCGTATGCGCGCTGGCGGAATGGCTGCACCTTTATGCGCGGAGCGCCGCATTCCGGACAAACGCCTTCCAGGGGAGAGATTCGTCCCGTCGGCACGGGGTACGTCACGTCGCAATCGGGCCATCCCATGCAGCCAATAAAGGAGCCGCGCGTCTTTGCCGACGACTTCATCACCAGATCCTTGCCACACTTGGGACAGACGCCCACCTTCGCATCGGCCGTCACGGCATCCGCGATCTCGTTGCCCAGCTCATCCACATGCTCGATGAGCTTTCCGATCCATTCCGCCAGTGCCGCACGCGACTGATCCACCACGTGGCCCTGCGTGTCGGCGCCTTCGCTCACGCGCGTCATGCTCTGCTCAAGCTCCGCCGTCATCTCGGGCGTGGTAATGGGCGGCGCGAACTCGTGTAGCGCCTTGATTACCGCCATGCCAAGCTGGCTCGGCTCCACTGGGTCGTTCTTAAGGTACTTTACGTCGTACAGGCGCTGGATAATGCTCGCTCGCGTCGACTTGGTGCCCAAGCCGCGCTTCTCCATCTCCTGGATCAGGCGGCCTTGGCTATAGCGAGCGGGCGGTTCCGTTTGCTTGGCATCGAGGTGCATGGTCTTTACGTCGCACACGTAGCCCTTCTCGAGGGCGGGAAGCTGGTCGTCCTTCTTCAGGCCATAGGGGTAGATCTTGCGGAAGCCAGGCTTTACCAGCACCGTTCCCGACGTCACAAAGGGCTCGCCGCCAATCGAGAAGCTCACCTTGGTGCTCTCGCTCACCGAGGCGTCCATGAGCGTCGCCAAAAAGCGCCGGGCTACGAGATTGTAGAGCTTCCATTCCGCAGGCTGCATGTCCTCGGGATTGGCAGCCGCCGTGGGATAGATGGGAGGGTGGTCGGTGGTCTCTTCCTTGCCACGGGTTGGCGTGAGCTTGGGTTGCGCGAGCAGCTCCTTGCACACGGGCGCATATGCTTGTACGGCGCTCACGGTCTTCACACATTCGCGCAGGTCCAGCGAGCGGGGATACACGGTGTTGTCCACGCGCGGGTAGG
>JAFWKQ010000002.1 GCA_017545665.1 Atopobiaceae bacterium | reverse complement strand
CTGGCCGTCGGCTAACTTCCAAGGCTTGAAGGCCATACCACCCCTACAGCTCACTTAGCAATTTGTCGCTTTTAAGTGAGTTGCACCGATGGCACGCAATTTTGACGTTTTCCCATACGTGCAACCCGCCACGCTTTAGCGGTATCACATGGTCAACTGTCGGGTACTTACTGCCACAGCAGAAGTAACCATTCGCGCTATATGTGTGGTCGCTCTTGTCAGTCTCACATCCGCAGATGTAGCACTTGTTACCATCACGCTCTAATAGCTTGTCGAGCGTTATCGGATCACGCCTTGCGTGCTCGTTTCCGTACCGTCTGAGTCGATGCCTGATGTTGTCTTTACCTCTTTGCGATCTCTTCGCGTGCCTGTTAGAGCAACGCTCCGAGCAGAACATTGGAGCAACACGCCGACCGTATCTCTCCCAGCTAGGCCAGAATAAGAACGTTTCGCCGCACTCGTTGCATTCGACCAGCTTCGGCTCATGGATTGCGAACTCGTCAATCTTTCTGTAATCGATGCGAGTCTTTCGCGCCAACCTTGTAGACTCAGCACTAATCACATCAAGCAACAAACGCATTTGCTTTACGCTTGAAGTCAACTCGCACAATTCGTCTTTTATTCGTCTTTCGACTAATACACGAGATTGCTTTAGCTTTTCTTTCTCTTTACGACGTTTATCAGATTCTTTGCTACGTTTGCCAGCTCTTCGGCAATCTGGCGTTATCCCGCAATCGTGCAGCATCTTTGAAACTGGCCTCTCTTGCAGGTTGTAGTATTTAGCTATCTCATAGACAGCAGCACCATTCAAATAGTCGCTTACTATTCTTTCAGCCAGCTTGTAATCCCTTGGAGCTATCGTCTCGTCATTTAAATGAATCCAACAATTAGGGCATCGCGTGTTTATGTGTTGTTGCACTAGATTCCCAAACCGCTCGAACTCTTCGCCGCACAGCTTGCATCTGAGCTTTACTTTACCCTTGCTTGACGTTCTGCCACCAATGAACTCGAATTTGTCACTATATCCGTACTCGTCCCAAAGGTAAAAAAACCTATCACGGCACTCTCGCTCGGATTGCTCGTTTGACTTGACGTTGCCGGGGTTTCGTCCACTTGCAGGACTTTTACGCTTTTGACACTTGTAGTCATTTGCTTTCAGGTTCTTTGCAACAGTCGAACGAGCACAACCAAAAGCTGCCCCAATGTCTTGATACGAAATACCAAAGTCACGGCTCATGCATACAGCAATCGGTATACAAATCTCGAATCGATTACCACGCCCTCTACGCGCCATGATTCCAACTCCCAAAAGAAAAAGCCGTCACTGGTTGCGGCAATGACGGCTTTCTCTAATCGGTTGGTTATTCGGTTATTAAGGTGCAAACCCGCAACGTTTGCGCCTAATCAACTTTTGGTTGTTTACCACGCCCTGGACGCATCGCCCAGCGAGTTGATGCCAGCTTTCGCTTGCCGCGATCGGTTGCATTTCTTGTGGCTCGGTAGCACGTTCTCAGGCACCTCTGCCAGCTCTGGATGCGTGCTGACAGGGAAGCGGTGGTCTGGCTCGTAAGACTCAGCCGTGGAGGATGGACGCGCCTTGTAGTCGATAGGCTGTCCGCAAATCCAGCAGGGAGCGTTTACCTTCTTGTCTCGTTGGTAGCATTGCATCCGCATCTTGCGCCATGTGGCAGAAGTCCTACCCGCATTGTTTGCGTAGTAGTGCGCTGGCCCGTTCATCCAGGCTCCGTTTCCCAAGTATTCCATAGGCATCAAAAAGAAAAGCGCCCCCGAAGGGACGCTTCGTATAGTTTTTCGACTATATAGATTTTACCCGAAAGTAGGCCAAAATCAATATGTTGTGCCTAATTCGAGCCTAACCGCTGCATGTTGTGTCGTACTTCCACCAGTTGACCACAATCCGCTTGGACTCGCCCGGCAACAGTCCCAGCTCGGAATCAATCTCGGACGGTGGCTTGCCGTCGTAGTGGCGGGATAGAACCTGCGCCCTCGTGGCGTTTTCCTTGACGTAATTCTCGTAAGCCTTAGATTTCATACTCACCCCTCAGTATCTTTGCAACTCCCAAAGAGTCCACCCAATCGCACGCCACTGATACCCGATGCTTGCCCGTGGACTTGTTTACTCCCATGTCCCGCCATGTGAGACAGTCGATGTACCTCGCATCCAGCACGTCGGCGTATTCCTCGCCCAGTCCATCCCTCACGCCCTCGATGATTTCCAGCGTCAAACCGATGAACTCTTCCAGCTCGTCTTTGCGTGCTTCGAGCGTTTCCAGCTTGTCGCTCCAATCCAGCATGTGCAGCGCCTTTGTGCATGTCGGGTCACCCTTCGGGACTCTCACCTCTTCGGGTTTCCAATCCTCGCCGCATGCCATGATTTCCAGGCAGATTCTGTGATGCTCGATTACCGCGTCCCTGGTTTGATTGAATCGATCGCGTGCGCTCATGTCTCTCCGTTTCGTATACGTTAGGACACCACCCGATGCCCTCGCATTCCTGAGAGCATTGGATGGTGTCGCATGCTTCGTTTAACCTGTTGATGTATCCGCTAGTGAACGTCTTAGGCATTTGATACCTTGAAGCACCTGGATGCGCACGTGTCGCCGAAGTCGCAATCCTTGCAGCACCCGATGCCGTTCGACTCCAGGCACGGCTCGTGAAGGCACGGTGTCCTGTCCTTGTCGCATTTCTTCATTCGTTCGCCTTTCTCTCGACGGTAACGATTGTGTCGTTCTTGCTGCCACCATGCGGAACGAGCAGGATGCGCTCCATGACGAACCCCCGCTCTTTTCCAAGTCCGTTGCTGTTCCATCCGCAACAAATGGCAACCCCCCCCCCGCTTTAGCACTCGCGCTATTTCATCCTTCAACCGCGCCCAGTAAGCCATGTTCGAGACGTTTACCTCTAGCTTTTCCTTTCCATACGATTTGTAGAGCTGTGCGGCCTGTGTGATGCTGTATGGCGGGTCATATAGAACGAGGTCGGCTATCTCGTCAGGTTGTTCTCGCATGAAGTCGAGCGCATCCATGTGATAGTCTGTCGAATACTCTGGGTTTATGTCGTTCGTTAACGTTCCGAATTGAGACTTGCGTGCGAATGGGTCAATGATTACAGCGTTGCCGTTTGCGCGTATGTACGCTTCAAATACCTCGTTACTAACGATGCCCTTTATCGGCTTAATAGTGAACGTAGCGCCGCTAGGCATCGCCCATCGTCGCTCGATCACGTAATCACTCATTCGCCCCTCCGTTTCCGTTCATGGCACCGATTCCACGCGTACGCGATGAAAACGTCCCAGTTGTTGCGGACTTGCTCGTACACGTCGATTTTGCGCTGGCTGATTCTGTTCGTCGGTGGCCACGCGCTGAGGATTACCTCCCACTCGCAACGGCTCCAGAAGTAGTAGGCCAGCGACCTGCGAACGTCCTCCGAGAAAGCGTCGAAGTTGTCCTTGTGTCGCTTATACGCCTTGCGAACGTCCTCGGCGAAACCCGCATGCTTGAACACGTCGAACGTTTCGATGCGCTTGGTGTTGATGTTGTCGATGTAGACAACCCAGTGCATCGGCCTCATTTGCGCTCACCCCACTTGCAGAACCCGTCAGGCTCCACGTCCATCAGGTAGCCGTCCCTCACGCACTCGTCTGGAAGGAACTCGCGCTCTTTGTAGTAGGCGCAGTCTTTGCACCTAACGATTTCCTGCTCGGTGAATATGTCGGGCACTCCAAGCCATTCGAGCTGTTTGCCCGTGATTATGTACTCAGCCATTTTCCCCGCCTTTCTCCCCATGCACAGAAGGCATCTGCATCACCCATGTCTAACTCAATGAACTCGCACCACATAGGAAAGTCTTTTTTAATTTTTCCCTTGTTTGGTTTGCAGAATCTGCAATCCCTGCACCTGATGATTTCCTCGCCCGTGAAGCCTTGAGTTGACAGCGTATCGACCTTGGCGGTGTCGTAGATGTACTCAGTCATTTCTTCTCCATCCTCTCCGCTATCGCTATGAGCGCGTTGGCTATCGCCGCGAGCGCGTATGCTTTGACGTACTCGACTGGGTGGTTGCCGTCGATTTGCGCGATGTGGCTCTTCGCCGTCGCTAAGTAGTCAAACTTGCTCATTCGCCCACCTCCTGTCACAAATCCTGGTCACTTTTTGTGACACGCGCGCCGCAGTTCGGGCAGTAGTTCTGCCTGTTGCGCGTGTCACAGTCGAAGTCGGCTCCGCAATTGCCGCAATGCCGCGTATAGCCGCCCCATGCGCTTTCGCGCACTTCAATCTCGCACGTCCGCTCGCGAACCCAGCCCAGCTCTGCCATGTGCTCGTCTACCGTCTGCCTGTTCTCGTCCCATTGTGGGTTTGAGCCAACTGGCAGCGAGCCGAGCGAGTAGCCGTGCACGAAAGCCGCTTCGCATTCCTCGCGGGTGTACGCATCGCCCAGCTTTGCGTTCAGCTCGTCGGCGATTGCCTGCATCCCGATCCCATCCGCGTAATACTTCACACCGTCATAGCTCGCGTATGAGCTGCCGTTGAATATCGCCTCGCGCACCTGCTCGGCTGTCAGCTTGTTCGTGCTCATTCGCACACCACCTTTGCCCCGCAGTTGGGGCAGTAGTTTCGCTCGTATCCGTAGGTGCCGTCCTCAAACCACTCGCAGTCGTATATGCCAAGTTCATACCCGCATGCAGAACATACTGGCGGGTAGTCGGAACCTTTACTGCTGACGAACTTGCACGTCCGCACGACCCTCGTGTTCCACGCTGCGATTGCCTCGGCTTCGGTGTCCCAACGACTAGACTTAGCTAGGCAGTATGGGTTGCGGCATTTAACATCGTATTCTTCATTGTTGTATGTAAAAACATCCGCTTCGCCGCCGCAGAACGGGCAG
>JAFWKQ010000029.1 GCA_017545665.1 Atopobiaceae bacterium | reverse complement strand
GGTCCGCGCTTCGCGCGGCCCATAAAGGGCGGCGTGCTCGGCAGTCCTCGCTTCGCTGCGGAACTGCGCGCGGGAACAACGGCGGCTCGCGTCTACCCCCAGACGCACGGGCCGTTGGGGGTGGGATAGGTTGGTGCGCGCTTCGCGCGCGTTTTTTTTGGCGGTCGCTTGCTGCGGAACTCGCACGGCGCCATAGGCGAGGGCGCCGTCCACATCTGCCCCACGGGCCGTTGAGGGTGGGGTAGATTGGTCCGCGTTTCGCGCGGCCTATAAAGGGCGGCGTGCTCGGCAGTCCTCGTTTGGTGGCACAGTTATACTTGGTTCAAATGTGCCACCTTGGCGTTACGCAGTCTTTCCCGAAGCGCCCTCCACATAAGCCAGCCCGCGTTCGCTCAGGCAGAAGGTCTTGCGCGAACGCTCGCCATCGCCCATCCGTTCGAGCTCCATAATCAGGGGGTCATCCACCTTGACGGCATTGGTGAGCACGATGGATATGGAGCTTACCTTTACGTCGATGGACTTCAGTAGTTTGTTGACCTCAGAGGCTTTCCAGGAACGCTGTCCTTGCTCGGTCTCGAGCCAGTATCCGGCAACGGCAGCCTTCTGTGCTCCCTTCTTGGGGGAAACGGCAGAATAGAGGTCGCCAAAGGTGGTGAAACGCATTTCCAGGGACTCGTCTGCGGAGTTGGTTGAGGTATTGTCAACAGCATCGGAATGGGTGGATCCGTCCGGTTCCTCTACAGTCTCAGGGGCTTCCTGTGATGCGTACTCAACCAGCCACGAGGCAACACGTTTGCGTTCCTGGGTTGAAAGGCTCGCCACGATGTTGGCAATTTGCTGCATTGCGTTTAGTTCGGGAAGGACGAATTGAGACATTTCGTTCCTTTCTAAAACAAAGTATGTGTCTTTATGTGTCCATTACAACAAAAGTTACCATAATCTATGCATTGACAATGCTACGAATTTTCGTTTAAGAACAAAATCGAGCAATGTGGCTACTATCAATAATGCCTTTGCCGTGCATTTGATAAAAAAGGGGCTCTCCCGCGCTTGGCAGGAGAGCCTCTTTTGTCGCGCTTGGCTGAGCCTATCTGTTGTGCCAGCTCTCGTCGGCATGGCTCTTGTCCACGCCGTGCGAGTGGGTCTTGCTTTCCAGCATGCCGTCGCGCGTGCGAATGAGCTTGCGCTTGATCTTTCCGCCTACGGTTTTGGGCAGCTCGTCCACGTACTCCACGATGCGCGGATACTTATAGGGCGCCGTCTCCTTTTTGACCCATGTCTGAAGCTCCTTGGTGAGCTCGTCGGAAGGCTCGTAGCCGCGTGCGAGCACGATAGTGGCCTTTACGACCTTGCCGCGGATGGGGTCGGGGGCGGCCGTAATGGCGCACTCCACCACGGCTTCATGCTTTACGAGCGCGCTTTCAACCTCAAAGGGTCCAATGCGGTAGCCGGAGCACTTAATGACGTCATCGTTGCGACCCACGAAGAACACGTATCCGTCGATGTCACGCCAGGCCATGTCATGCAGGTTGTAGTATGAGCCGCCAACGGCCTCCGCCGTTGCCTCGGGGTTGTTTACGTAGCCGACAAAGAGGCCGGGCGGGTAGGCCCCCTTGAGATTCGTTACGCAAATGGCACCCTCCTCGCCGTCTTCCACCTCATGCCCTTCGTCGTCGAGCAGCTTTATGTTGAGCAGGGGAGAGGGCTTGCCCATCGAACCCGGGCGGGGTTCGATCCAGGGGAAGGTGGCCAGCAGTACCGGGCCCTCGGTTTGGCCAAAGCCCTCCCGAATCTTCTTGCCGGTGAACTTCTCCCAGCGAATGGTGACGTCGGCATTGAGGGGCTCTCCGGCTGTGGCGAAGTTGTCGATGCTGGAGAGGTCGTAGGAGCCCACGTCTTCCTGTAGCATGAAGCGGTACATGGTGGGTGGGGCGCAGAAGGTCTTGAGGTTGTAGTCCTGCATGTGCTGCAACAGCTTGGTCGGCACGAACTTGTCCATGTCGTAGCAGAAGATCTCGGCTCCGGCGATCCACTGGCCGTAGATCTTTCCCCATCCGAATTTGGCCCAGCCGCTGTCGGTAACGCTCATGTGCAGACCGTTCTCCTGCACTTGCTGCCAATACTTGGCAGTTATGATGTGACCCAGAGGATGCGCAAAGTTGTGCATGACGGCCTTGGGGTTGCCGGTGGTTCCGCTGGTGAAGTAGATGAGCATGATGTCGCGCGAGGAAGTGGCGTCTTTGCCCGTTGGGCGCACCCACTCCTCAGACTCGTTTTCGATAAGCTCGTCGAACGAGAGCCAGCCCTCGCGCTTGCCCGCGACGCATACCTTGTTTCGTATGGAGGGGGCTTCCTCGAGGGCGCCCTCTGCCTGCGTGCACACGTAGTCGTCGTCAATGCACACGATCATGCGCACGTTTGCCGTGTTGGCACGATACTGTATGTCGTGGGTGGTAAGCTGCAGCGTGGCGGGAATAATGGTCGCGCCAATCTTGCAGAGCGCGCTGGCAACGACCCAGTACTCCCAACGGCGCCGCAGGATGCACATTACAACGTCACCCTTGCGAATGCCCAGCTTTGAGAACGCGTTTGCCGCACGGTTGGAGAGCCTGCTGATGTCGGTGAAAGTGAACTCACGCTCGTTGCCATGGTCGTCACACCACAGAAGCGCCTTCTTGTTGGGTTCCACGCGTGCCCATTCGTCCACGACGTCGTAGCCAAAGTTAAAGTCCTCGGGGACGTTTATGACAAAGTTTTTGAAGAAGTCCTCGTAGCTGTTAAAGTCGATGCGCGGACAATACTTGCTCAGAATGTGATTCATAATGCTCTAATACCCTTTTCCTGCTGTGCTGCCTGCAGATCCTCTTACTCGGCGATGATGGTAACGAACCGAGCGGGAATGCCGCCGCCACAGCGTTGACCATGAGGAACCGTGGGGTTGAAGTAAATGCTGTCGCCGGGGTTCAGGCGAAACTCGCGGTCGCCCCACACCACGATGAGCGTACCTTCCAAAACCAGGTTGAATTCCTGCCCTGAGTGCTGCACGAGCTTGGCGGGCTCGTCGGAGGGATTGATCGTGACCTCAAGAGGTTGCATGATCTTGTTCTGATAGCGGAAGGCAAGGTCCTCAAAGTGGTAGCCCGGATAGCGTTCTACCTCTCGGCCTTCGCCTGCGCGAACTACTTGGTAGGTGCTGAGCTTTGCGGCCGTGCCGGTGAGGATTTCGGTAAACTCGACGCCAAAGCGCTGCGCCATGTGATAGATGGCGGATATGGGTACGTCGGCGCCCGACTCCTCCCACTTTGAGTAGGTCTCTACGCTTACCTCGAGGTCCGCCGCCATGTCCTCGCGCGAAACGTCACAGGCTTCGCGCAGTCCCTGGATACGCTCGCCAATCTCGTGCATCGTTTTCTCGTCAGTTGACATGGATGCCTCCCTTGCTTGCAAACAGTAAACGAACCAATATTTTCTCGCACAACGCGCAAAACACAAGCTGATGTAACAAGTTGGCATATAAGCACCGCAACCTTAGCCATTCACGCCCCCGCGATTGCGCCCTCCCCGTATGGGGCGACTCACGAAGTGGGCGAGCGAGGCGAGCGCGGAGCCCCATACGGGGCGCGCGCAATCGCTGGGGCACAAACGGCAACTAACGGAATACGCTCCGTAGGCAGTGGCGTATAATCGCGCTATGTTCTATGCGGAAAGGATTTGCGGCATGCAGCTAACAGGGTCCGAAATTGTCGTTCGCACGCTTGTGGAGCAGGGAACAGACCTCGTGTTTGGGTTTCCTGGCGCCACGGTCATAGACATATACGATGCGTTGTTGGCGCATGAGGATCAGATTCGCCATGTGCTCGTTGCCCACGAGCAGGGAGCGGCGCATGCGGCAGATGGCTATGCGCGCGCAACGGGTGAGGTTGGCGTTTGTCTTGCGACCTCCGGGCCTGGCTCCACCAACTTGGTAACGGGAATCGCCGCCTCCTTTATGGATTCCACCCCGCTTGTGATTGTTACCGGCAACGTTGCCACGGGCCAAATTGGTACGGACAGCTTTCAGGAGATAGACATTACGGGCGTCACGCTACCCATTACCAAGCACAATTACTTTGTCGATGACGTCAACGAGCTGGCTGATACGCTGCGGGAGGCCTTTCGCATTGCCAAATCTGGCCGTCCTGGCCCCGTGTTGGTGGACATTCCCAAGGACGTTCAGCAGGCGATTGGCAGCTTTGAACCGGCGGGGCCCGTCTTGGCCGAGGAGCCAACTCTGCAGGACGTCTCCCAGCTGGAGGCTGCCGCGGCATGCATAAACGCCTGCCATCGTCCGCTCGTATATGTGGGTGGGGGAGTGGTTTCCGCCAGTGCCGAGTGCGAGGCCATGGAGCTGGCGGAGAAGGCGGACGCACCGCTGGTGAGCTCGCTCATGGGTTTGTCGGCCATTCCCACCAGCCATCCGCGCTTTTTGGGAATGGAGGGCATGCATGGGCGCTATGCCGCAACAAAGGCCATGAAGAACGCTGACTGCATAATCGCGCTCGGTTGCAGGTTCAACGACCGCTCCACAGGTGATCGCGAACGGTTTGGCGCGGCGGTTCACATCGTGCACGTGGATGTGGACAGCTCCGAGATCAACAAAACCACGAGTGACGACTTTGGCATCGTTGGTGACGTGCGCTTGGCGCTTGATGCCTTGCTCCCGCTGCTAGACCAGGCGGACCATCGCGGCTGGGGCGAGCTCTTGTCCAGTCTTCGTGTGGACGAGACGTCTCAGCTTGATAGGAGAATTGGGCTTACGCCTCGCGCGATCATGCTGGAGGCAAACAGGCACAGGATTTCGGAGAGCCCTGTTGTGACGGATGTGGGACAGCATCAAATGTGGGCGGCGCAGTATCTTACGTTCGATCGTCCACGCACGTTTGTAACGAACGGCGGCCTTGGCGCCATGGGATTTGGCTTACCGGCGGCCATAGGCGTGAGCCTGGCCACGAACAGGCGTACGTTGCTTGTGGTGGGCGATGGGGGATTGGGCATGAGCATACAAGAGCTTGCCACTGCCGTATCCACCCAGGCACCCGTAACGGTGTTGCTCATGGACAACGGCACGCTGGGAATGGTACGCCAATGGCAGCGCTTGTTCTATGACAAGAGATATTCCAACACAACGCTTTCGGGATACAGGCATACGGATTACGTTGCGTTGGCACAGGCCTTCGGTGCCCAGGGAGCCCTTGCGCAAACGCTCGGGGAGCTGCGACATGCGCTCGATGCGGCCGCGGCGGCATTGGGCCCGTATGTGATCGTGTGCAAGGTTGACGAAGACGAGCTCGTGCTTCCCATGCTGGCACCAGCCGGTGCGCTGGACGACATTATTGTGAGGGTGGAGGAATAGGATGAATCGCTATACGTTTGCCATCCTGGTTCATAACCGCTTTGGCGTGCTTAACCGTGTTACGAGCATGTTCCGACGCCGACGCTTTAACATCGCCTCGCTTACGGTATCGGAAACCGAGACGTCTGCCTTCTCCCGCATAACGGCCGTGTTCGATGGCGACGACGCCTCCAAGGAGCAGCTCATGCGTCAGCTGCACAAACTGCCCGATGTGTGCGTGGTGCGCGAGTTGGACCAAGTGGACACGGTGAGCAGCGAGCTGCTGCTCATAAAGCTCTCGAACCGTGAGCGCGAGCAACGAAACGACATTCTGGATGCCGCAGGTGCCTTTGGTGCGACGATTATGGAGTATAACCGTGACGACATTATTCTGCAGTTGGTTGGGTCTACCAAGCAGATTGACAACTTCATAGACCTCATGCGCGACTACGAGATCCTGGAGAGCTGCCGCACGGGCGTGATTTCGCTTTCGCGTGATATGAGTTCCATGCGTGACGACGCAATCGCATAGCAAAAAGCTGACAAGCGACCTGTCCCCTTGTCAGCTTTTTTAGCTGCGGTATCTTACTACATCTATGCGACGGCACTGCCAGATGCTCCCCTCCGATATGAGCACGTCCACGGGGATGTCGTGTTCTTCGCGTGGGAGCGGGTTGCTGCTGATCTGTACGGAACGTACGAGGCCTATCTTATGGCCGGGATAGAACGCCAAAAACTCGTCGTAATACCCTGCGCCGTATCCGATGCGGTTGCCTTCGCCGTCGAAGACGAGACCCGGCACCAGGCAAATCGACCCAAGGAAGTCTTTTACGTCAAGGGGGGTGTCGTCAGGATGCGGTGGACGCGCCAGCCCGCGTGCCCCACGCGTAACGGCGTCGAGCGATTCCATTTCGTAGAAGCGCATCTTGTTCGTCTTGGTGTCCATAAAGGGAAGGGCAACGCGCTTTCCCGCAGCGAACGCATCTTTGAGGATGGGCATGGTATCAATTTCCTCGTGAATGGGTACATAACCCAATACGAGGTCCGTCTCCTTGTACAAATCCAGGCGCTTTAGCATCTGGCGCACCGTGCCATCTATGCGGGATGAGAAGTCCTTCGGCATGCTCTTGCACAGGTTCAGGTAGCCGCTTCGTAGCGAAGACTTGCTTGCGTCTGTTCCTTGCGAACTTGGCATGGACTCTCCTTTCCATAGGCACTATAACAATAACTCATATGCGACGGTATCGTAAGGTCAATTCAGCCGAATTTATATTCTGAACGAAGTTGGAGCAAACGACAATGGCAAAGAAAGCAAATCCGAGCTTTATGTTGGATTTGGACGGGATTCGCATCCTTGTTACGCGGAAGCGAGTGAAGAACGTGAACTTTCGCATTGGCTCTAACGGCGAGGCGCTTATGAGCGTGCCTTGGAATACCTCGAGGCAAAGGGCAGAACAATATGCCCTGGGGCATCTTGACTGGTTTAAGCGAACGCTGGCCCGAAAGGAGGCGACCAAACCCGCCATGCCCTCTCAATGGGAGTCTGGCGAGAAGGTCAGGGTGTGGGGTGAGGAGGTGGAGCTCTGCGTGCGAGAGACTAAAGATCACTCGTACTGCTCGCTTGAGGGAAGCCTCCTCGTGCTCTCTGTTCCGGCGGGCTCGTCGTCAGAATATCGCGAGGCACTTGTTGAGAGCTGGAAGCGGGACGAGCTTCGCCTGCGCCTGGAAGATTTGCTTCCCGAGTGTGAGGAGCGCGTGGGTGCGCATGCGACTTCCGTCACGTTGCGTCGTATGAAGACGCGGTGGGGGTCGTGTACCACGAGCACGGGGCGCATACGCCTCAACACCGCCTTGGTGGAGGCACCTCCACAGTGTTTGGAGATGGTACTCGTGCATGAGCTCTGCCATTTGCATGTGCCCAACCACGGACCCAAGTTCCACGCGCTCATGGACCTTCACTATCCCAGCTGGCGTGTGTGCAGGCGCTACCTCAACAAGAGTGGCATCCTCTAACGCGTCTTGCCGCAACAACATGCTATTATATGCAGGTTGCGCAAAAGAGTCGAAAGGAATTGCCAGATGCCCAACGAGAGAAGCTATGAGGCGGCGCTGCGTCGCAGCAACCAGATCCAAGCGGACCTGCCCGAGCATCCAGAGAAATACGTCATGCTTACGGGCGACCGTCCTACCGGGCGCCTGCACTTTGGGCATTATTTCGGTACGCTTGTGGAGCGGGTTCGTTTGCAGGAACTAGGCGTGAAGACCAATATCATCATTGCCGACTACCAGGTGATTACCGATCGCGACACCACCGAGCACATAGCCGACAACGTGCACAACATGGTGCTTGACTACCTCGCGTGCGGTATCGATCCCGAAAAGACGATGATATTCAACCACTCGGCCGTGCCAGCCCTCAACCAGCTCATGCTTCCGTTTCTCTCGCTGGTAAGCGAGTCGGAGCTGCAGCGAAACCCCACCGTGAAGGCCGAGCAGGAGGCAAGTGGGCATGCGCTTACGGGCCTGCTCCTCACCTATCCTGTTCATCAGGCGTGCGACATATTGTTCTGCAAGGGAAACATCGTTCCCGTGGGGCGCGATCAGCTGCCACACATCGAGCAGACGCGCCTTATTGCTCGCAGGTTCAACAAGCGCTTTGGTAAGGTGTTTCCCGATGTAGACGGTCTGCTCACCTCCACTCCGCTGCTGCCTGGCTTGGACGGGCGCAAGATGAGCAAGTCGTATGGCAACGCGATTGCCATCTCCATGACGGAGGGCGAGACGGCGAAGCTTATTCGAAAGTCTAAGACGGACGGCGATCGCAACATAACCTTCGATCCCGAGAATCGTCCTGGCGTCTCGGCGCTTCTTACCACGGCCGCAACGGTGACGGGCCGTGCTCCCGTAGATATCGCGACCGAGATTGGCATGGGTGGCGCGGGACAGCTCAAACGCTACGTTACCGAATCCGTAAATGAGTACTTTGCGCCCATTCGCGAGCGCCGTCGCGAGCTGGAGAAGGACGGCGATTACATCCATGACGTGCTGGCCGAGGGTAACCGTCGGGCCAACGAGGTTGCCAACGCAACGCTCGACGAGGTGCGCGAGGCCATGGGTATGGTGTATTAGCAGCGTGGCACGCTTGCACCAGGTATAACTGTGCCACGCTGCTACGCGAGTTGGTTTGTTAGGGTGCTAATAGCCACCCTGTATCCCTCGCTGCCAAGACCGCTTATCACCTTCAAACATGCCTTGCCGACTTCGCCCACTTGCGTGAGCTTATGGCGATGCACGTCCACCGCGGGAATCAAAACGGCTCGCAGCGCTTCGCTGAGTGCCTTTGAGTCCTCGTAGGCGCCTGGGTTTATTACGATGGCCTCGTATGTGTCCAGACAATCCTGAATCATGTCCACAAGGTCGCCCTCATGGTTGGATTGATAGCAGGAACAGCGAGAGAACCCTGCCTCCTCCGCAGCTTGCTTGCACAATTCGAGTAGGCCAGGATAGTCGTCTCTCTCGCTTTCCACTTTTGTGGGGTCAAGACCGAGCAGGTTGATGTTCGGTCCATTAATGACGGCCAGACGCTTGAGCTCTGGCTCATTCCTCGCCTGGCCTTCCTCGCGATCGTTGAATATGCTTTGCAGCACATCTATCTCGCTTTCGTCAATCAGTGGCTCGCTGCGGCGGGCGGCCGAGAGATCGGCGGTGCGTTGCCTGTTGGTGCGAATATGTACGCGCATGTTGGTGTCCTGGCGCGACATGGGGAAGAGATCCTCAACTCCTCCCGAGATTCCCGTGAGCTTGATGAAAGAGTGATAGATGCCGTCTATGACGCGTGGCCCGAAAACGACCTCAAGTCCGTTTTTGCCGCGCGTTGCCGTACCAAGGACCCCTTGTATTTCGCCGAGAGTCTCGTAGTCAACCGACTGCGGGTCATTGAGCGTAATGCGAAGGCGCGTCATGCACACGGTGTTGGAAAGCACGTTTTCGTGTCCCCCCAGCGCCACGAACACTTCGCGAGCCACCTCGTCCTTGTTCACTGCACCCTCATTCTTTTAAACGAAAGTAAAGTAGTTAAATCCAATGACTAAATTATAGGTTCTACGTGCACTTTATTAAACACGATTTTAGAGCGAGCGGTGAACGATTACGTGTGGGCCGCGAACGCGAGCAACCGCAACGTTAGAGTCCCAAGAGCTTGCGGACCTCCATGGCGTCTCCTGCGGCCGATCCCGTGCAGACAAGGACGAGGTCTGCCCATTCCCTATAGAGTCCCATGCGCTGCTGTGCCAGCGCATGTATGCCCTTCGTCTTTGAGAGGGGCCTGCCTTCGGTGGCCAGCTCTTCCAGAGGACGGTCCAGAAACACGATGGTGCCGTTTTGGTGCAGCAGGTCATAGTTGCGACCTTGTGTAACGATGCCGCCGCCGCAGGCGATGACAAGATTCGAGCGTCCCCCATACGAGGCGGCGGTTTTTGTCTCCAGCTCCCTAAATGCATCCTCACCTCTGCTTTCTATGCACTCGGCAGGGGAGAGTCCGTGGTCTACCACAAACAAGTCATCCAAGTCGACGAAGGGCCGGTTTGTCATGCGCGCAAGCCGGCGTCCCGCACTCGTCTTTCCGCAGCCGGGCATACCTATGAACACCACGTTTCGCGTATGGCGTCGAATGCCCTGTTCAATCTTGGGAATGAGGTCATTGTCGAGTCTCTTGTCTTGGAAAAGCTGACTCGAGTAGAACGCCTGAGACACGAGCATGGCAAGTCCTGACTCGTATGCGATCCCCAGGCGCTCGGCTGCAAGGCAGATGCCTGTGCGCTCGGGGTTGTAAACCACGTCCAGAACGCCTCTTAGATGAGTCAGCGCCTGGAGCTGGCTATCGGTGAGGGGAGAGGCAGGGCAGTTGGGATACATCCCCACGGGTGTGGTGTTGACCACCAGCACGGCATCCTCATGGCGCTCGGCAAGCGTGTCGTAGGTCTCGGAACCAGTGCGCGATATGACGACTGGCTTTGCGTGGACGTCGCGAAGGCTCGCTTGCACGGCCTGACTGGCACCTCCCGAGCCAAGCACGAGCACCTTGGCGTTGTTGAGGGCCTGGTGTGCCGCACATCCCAGCTCGCGCTGCGCAAAGCGCTCGAGCATCCAGCCAAAGCCAAGGATATCGGTATTGTCTGCAAGAATCGATCCGTCTTGCTTGCGTACCAACGTGTTGGCCACCCCAAGCCGCTCCACGCGGGACGTTCGCTCGTCGGCGAGCAGCGCCGCCTCGCGTTTGTACGGTATCGTTACGTTGATGCCCTGCCAGCTGCCATTGCGTATGAAGTCTTCCACATCCTCGGGCTCGCGCTCAAACAGCGTATAGGGAACGCTACCCAACGTGGCGTGGATGCGGGGCGACCAGCTGTGGCCGAGCGTACGACCGAGCAGGCCAAAGCTTGCGTTGGTGGACGGGGCTTCCATCACATTACCTCCGTATAGGAGCCAAGGTACCTAAATTCCTCGCACACGTCGGTGAGTGAGTTCATGAGCATGCCAAACTCCGGCGCTGCGGCGGGACATTCGATGTCAAAGTAAAACATGAACTCAAAGTCCCTTCCCGGGATGGGACGGCTCTCGAGTTTGTTGAGGTTGATGTCGAGTGCGTAAAAGCGTGCGAGCACGTTATACAACGCACCCGGCTCGTGGTTGATGACCACCATCAGGGAGCTTCTCTCGGCACCGGGATAGATGACAAGGTCTTTGGCGATGAGCGCGAACCGGGTGTAGTTGTTCTGGTTGTCTTGTACCGCAGAGTCCGCCACGTCGAGCTCGTAGAGCTTTGCGCAAGCGCGGGAGGCAAGAGCGGCGACGTCGTCCCGATCGGACGCGGCCACCATCTCGGCTGCCTTGGCGGTGTTCTCGCAAACGTGCACGCGACAGTTGGGAATCTTCGCAATGTAGTCGGCGCATTGGTTTATGGCCTGCTGATGGCTATACACTATGCGCACGTCCTCCTTGCGCGTGCCTGGCTTGACCAGCAGGTTATGGTCGATCTTGAGCCTGCAGCTGCGTACGATGTAGAAGTCATGTCGCATCATGAGGTCATATACGTGGTTGACGGAGCCTGCCGTGGAGTTCTCGATGGGCAACACGCCAAAGTCGGCAGCACCTTGCTCCACGGCCTCAAACACGGCCTCGAAGGTGCTGTGATAGGCAATTGACGCACGACGGATCATACGGTCGGCGGCTATCTGTTGGTATGCGCCTTCGACGCCCTGGCAGGCGACGCGAGCCCTTCGGGGGAATACCGACGGCGCGCTCTTGATGGCTTGCTCTATGCGGCTTGCGATGGCGCTTTGACTTTTGAGGGCCTTGTATTGGGCCTCGCGCGATGCCTCCATAAGCACGGATTGGATTATGGTGGCGTAGCTTGCAAGCTCCTCGGGCACGCGTTCGCTCGCCGCAAGAATGTTGGCACGTTCGCGCTCGCGATCGTAGATGGGCTTTCCCGTGGCGCGCTTGTACTCTGCCACGTCCGCGGACACCTCCATGCGCTCCATGAACAGCTTGGAGAAGTCGGTGTCGATGCGGTCTATTTGAGTGCGAATCTCGCTGAGGTCTCTCATGATATGCCAATCGTTTGCTTTCACATATGCGGGTAACATCGGTTCCTCACGGCGGTCTTCCTTTGCGCTAGGCCTTGGCGGGCGGATATGCGAGCCACGAATCCAGCAGTGCCAGGGCCAGGGCGGCTTCCGCAATGGGAACCGCGCGCGCGGCGACGCATGGGTCATGGCGACCGCGTACATGCAACGTTGCGGGCTCACTGCTTACGAGGTCCACCGAATCCTGGGCGAGGCCTATGCTGGGAGTTGGTTTTACGGCCATGCGAAAGAGTATGGGTGCGCCCGAGGAGATGCCCCCTAGTGATCCGCCCGCGTTGTTCGTGCGAGGGCAAGGCTTGCCATCGCGAAGTTCGAAGGAATCGTTGTTCTGCGAGCCACGCATGCCGGCAACGGCAAAGCCCGCTCCAAACTCGAGGCCCTTGACGGCGGGTATGCCAAACACGATGCGTGCCACGCTTCCCTGGATGCCGTCGTAGCGCGGACCGCCCACCCCCGCAGGCAGGCCTGTGGCAACGCACTCGATTGCGCCTCCCACAGAATCCTGGTCCTGGCGCGCCAGGTCTATGACCTGCCTCATCTCCTCGCCTGCGTTAGGGTCTATGGTGGGAAATTCGCCTCTGTCCTGACCCGAGCGCAAGGTGTCCATTTGGCGGCGGAGCTTCTGCAGCGATGAGGGAGTGTTGTCAAGAGCGCAGAACGGCTCGTCGACGGCTTGCCCCACTTGCGACACATGTGCCGCTATACGCACGCCCCTCTCCTTGAGGACCTGCAACGCAATGCCGCCCGCTACGCAAAGTGGCGCGGTAAGGCGTGCCGAGAAGTGCCCGCCTCCACGAATGTCGTGGCTGTTTCCCCACTTTTCCCAGGCGGCGTAGTCGGCGTGTCCTGGTCGGGGGACGCGCCGAATCTCGTCGTAGTCGCCAGAGCGCACGTTGGCGTTTCGTATGAGGGCTGCCAATGGAGTGCCACAGGTTTCGCCACGCTCGTTGAGTCCACCCACAATGTTGGGTGCGTCCGCCTCCTTGCGTGGCGTTGACCATGCGTTGTGTCCCGGGGCCCGACGGTCCATGAATCGCTGGAGCTCTTGGAGGTCTACGTGGAAGCCTGAGGGCAGGCCTTCCATTACGCACCCAATGGCGGGGGAGTGTGACTGTCCGAAAATCTGAACGCGCAATGCGGTCCCAAACGTCGATGGCATGGTTTCTTACCCTTCGCCTATGGAAGAGAGGCTGACTCTTCCTCCCAAGCTTGCATAGTCTTCCCAGAAGGTGGGATAGGACTTGGCTATGCAATCGGCGCCTGTAATGGTAACTTGGCCGGTTGCATGGGTGGCCATCACGGCACCCATCATTGCGATGCGATGGTCGTTGCAGGCATCAACGGTACCGCCGACCAGTCGCTCAACGCCCCGTATAACAAGGTCGTCTTCCATTATGCGAGCATGCCCGCCTAAGGCGTTGATGGCCGCGCTTACGGACGCGAGTCGGTCCGATTCCTTGAGGCGCAGCCTGCCCGCGTTGGTGAGCTTGCTGGTTCCCGGCGCGGTGGCAGCTATGGCGGCAAGCGGGGGAACGAGATCGGGTATTGCGCTAACGTCTAAGCGTGCCGCACGCGGGCAGTCCATGGTGGCTCGTACTGCATCCGTGCGGCGTGCGATGCGCGCCCCGAATCCTGCGAGCGCGGCGAGAATGGCACGGTCGCCTTGAGGGCTTGCGGGGTCGAGTCCGAACACCGTGAGTCCCTCTCGCTCGAGGGTTCCGGCAGCCAGCCAAAACGCCGCGTTAGACCAGTCGCCTTCCACAACGCACCTGGTCGGGGCAACAAGGGCTTTCGGGTCTACGAAGAACCGCTCGTAGGTAACGCCTTCGTACACTACGCTGCCGCACGACACGTCCTGTCCGAACAACTCCAAGGCGCGTGTTGTTAAGGTTACGTAGGGACGGGACTGCACGGGAGCGCTTACCCATATTTCCGAGGGCCTATCGAGTGCCGAGGCTGCAAGCAGCAATCCACTCACGAACTGGGAGGAGACATCGCCTGGCAGCACAAACCGACCGGGCGCGAGCTTGCCTGTTGCCAGCATGGCTCGGTCCTCTCGCTCAAGGGCTACGCCATGCTTGCAAAGCTCGCGGTCTAAGGGTGCCAGGGGGCGTTGTATGAGCCTGCCGTGGCACTCAAAGCGGGCGGGAATGCCAAGTGCGCAGGCAACCGGCAGGAGGAACCGCAAAGTCGTGCCGGACTCGCCGCAATCCAACACGCAGGGAGCTTTGTTGCTGCAGCCTTGCTCCTGCGAATGCCGAACGTCCTGAAGAGCTTGCAGGCAACGGGCCGTGGCCTCGATGTCTAGTGAGGTCGTGTTGCAGACGAACTCACAGGGTTGGTCTGCCAACATGGCCAACACGAGCAGGCGATGCGCCATGGACTTTGACGACACGGCTTCGACGGAGCCATGTAGCGTGGAAGGTTGTATGGTTGCGTCCATTCTCACGCCTCCGCCATACCGCATCCCAGGCGCACGACCTCTTCAAGCTCCTCGAGCGTCACGCTGCGTAGGGAGACCTTGCCAATGCGCTCTGGAACAACCAGATTGACTGTGGTGCCGTGACGCTTTTTGTCGTGGGTCGCGTAGCGCATGATGGTCCGTACCGATAGGTTGGTGTTCGTGGGAAGGCCATGCGCCTCGCAGGCTTGCTCGATGAGCCGTGCGCAACCTTGCTGCGTCCACCCAAGGCGCTCTGTGCCACGTGCCACGCAACACAGGCCTGCGGCAACCGAGGACCCATGACCAAGCTGGTAGTCGCTTGCCGCTTCGATGGCATGCCCCAAGGTGTGCCCGAGGTTGAGCGTTTGTCTGAGTCCTCGTTCGTGCTCGTCGGCGTTAACCACGTCACGCTTGATCCTGACGTTTTGGGCAACGATGCTCGCCATTTGCGCATCGTCCGTGCTGGGGGCATTTACGGGGCATGCGACTATGTGCTCAAACAGCGCTGGGTCGGCCAACACGCCGTGCTTTACGATTTCGCCACATGAATCGGTGAGAAGCTCGTGGCTGAGGGTGTGAAGGCATTCCACATCCGCCACCACCACGCGGGGATGCAAAAAGGCTCCGGCTAGGTTCTTGCCTGACTGCAGGTCCACTGCGGTCTTACCGCCCACCGACGAGTCCACCATTGCCAAGAGCGACGTGGGCACCTGGGCAACATTGATGCCACGCAGGTAAAGGGAAGCGGCGAGGCCGGCCATGTCGCCGCACACGCCGCCTCCCAACGCAACCACCACGTCGTCACGCGAGAGTTCGGCCTGTGCGAGCTCCTCGAGGATGTTCTCGAGCGTAGAGAAACGCTTGTTGCGCTCCCCTGCGGGGAAGGTGACGAGGCAGGTTTGGTAGCCGGCAGCTTCGAGCGAGGATCTCACGCGCCCTGCGTACAGCGGAGCCACGTTAGAGTCGCTTATGACGGCGGCTGCCCTACCTCCCGCGGCCTTGCGTACCAGCGAACCCACTTCGTCCAGTATGCCGCATCCAACGTGCACGTCGTAGTCGCTCGTGGGAGTGTGCACTCCTACCACGTGCGCGTCTTGTCCGCTCATTGTCCCTCGACCTCCTTCTTGCGCCTGTCGCCCTCCTCCAACAGCGCCTTGAGTCCCTCGGCATCGTTTTTGTCGATGGCATCCTTGTACTGCTGGAGGTTGTGTATAAGAATCCCGATTTCCTTGGAGAGATAGTCGCCGTTTTCCAAAAAGAGTTCGGTCCACATCTGCGCGTTAAGGCGCGCCACGCGCGTGAGGTCGCGGTAGCTTCCCGCCGAGAAGCCCTTGTGCACCTTTGCAGAGGGGCTCTTTACGTAGGCGTTTGATACCACATGGGCAAGCTGGGAGGTGAACGCGATCACCTCGTCGTGGTGCTCTGCCGTGCTTAGGGTGTAGGAGCCAAAGCCGCAGGGCTCGAGCAGGGCCTTGAGCCGCGCGAGGATGTCCACGCGCACGAAGTCGTCCATGTCGTGGGGCGGGACTACCACCATGGGCGCGCCGTGGAACATGTTTGCCCGCGTGTATGCGAAACCCGAGTATTGCGTGCCTGCCATGGGGTGACAGCCGATGAAGTGCCAATCGTAGCCCTGGGCGATGGCAAAGCAGTCACGACAGATGTTACGTTTTACGCCAACCACGTCGATGACAATTGCTCCTGCCGAAATCCTATCTCGCATCTTGTTAAGCCATTCCACAGAAACTTGCGGATAGCCTGCCAATATTAAGAGTTCACAGGTTGGAACGGTGGTGTCGTCGAGCTCTCCGTCCACGCACTCGGCCATGGCGAGCTCAACCGTCGAGCGTGTGCGGTTCCAGGCATATACCTCGCGTCCTCCCTCGTGTAGCCCCTTGGCAAAGGAGCCTCCCATAAGGCCAAGCCCCAGTACGCCTACGCGGCCGCCAACGAAGGTGGCTCCCTCGGGAACGCTCGGACCCCTGGTTGCGTTTGTCTTATGCGTTTGATCTGCTGCCATGGCCTATTCCTCGCTTTTCTGCGCTTCCAGCGCCGCACGTATGCCAAGCATGCCGCACACGGTGGAGCGCAACTGCTTGGTCGTGAGGGC
Organism: Atopobiaceae bacterium; assembly: GCA_017545665.1. Taxonomy (GTDB): domain Bacteria; phylum Actinomycetota; class Coriobacteriia; order Coriobacteriales; family Atopobiaceae; genus RUG440. Next base: position 2,440 of record JAFWKQ010000029.1, on the reverse strand, counting down.
ATGGCCATCGTCCGAGAGGTCGCCCGATTGTGCGGCGTGCACTTCCAGCTGCACGCCGTCAGCGCCTGCCGCGGTTGCCGAGAAGGCCAGGGGAGGAGCGTATCTCGTATAGCTCGCGGAGTGCGTGGGCTCTGCCAGGACGGGCAAGTGCGAGAGGTGTTTGAGAACGGGAATGGCGTTAACGTCAAAGGTGCGCTGGGTTCGCGTCTCGAAGGTGCGGATTCCGCTTTCGCAGAGCATTACGTTGGAGTTGCCCTCGCTCATTACGTACTCGGCCGCCATCAGCAGCTCGTCGATGGTGCCTGAGGCCCCTCGCTTGAGCAGCACGGGCGTGGTTGTTTTTCCCACTTCGCGCAAGAGGCAGGTGCTTTGCGCGTTGCGTGCGCCAACCTGTATGACGTCTATGCCCTTTTGCACGAAAAGGGGGACGTCGCGTGGGTCGAGCACTTCGGCGATAACGGGTAGGTCGAGTTCCCTCCCCATCTGGGCCAGCAAATCGAGGCCCTTCTCGCCCATGCCTTGGAATGAGTACGGAGAGGTGCGAGGAACGTAGGCGCGGCCGCGCAACATGGTGGCACCGGCCTCCTTAGCGCGTGAGCACGCCTCCACGAGCGTGGCGTCTTCCATGGCGTCCAGGCTGGCAACCACCGTAAAGCTACCATCTCCCACGAGCACGCCGTGGCCGCAGTCGACCACGGTATTGCTGGGATGAAAGGAGCGGCTCGCCTTCTTAAACGGCTCGGAAACGCGCTGTACGCTGCGAATGATGCTCATGGACTCGAGGAGGAAAGGATCCATCCGCGAGGTGTCACCGATGATGCCAACGATCGTCTCGTTATCGCCACGACTCACATGCGTCTTGAATCCCTGCCCGTGTATCCACCGAATCAGGTGGTCGAGCTGCTCTTCTGTGGCCGTCTGCCTTACCACGGCTATCATCGCGCTACCTCCTTGCGTTCGCTTTGAATCGGCCTATGGTAGCACGTGGCCGCAAGGTGGCAGCGAATGTGAGCGAGCACGTAACAAAGCGGCCAAAGACCAACGTTACGTGCTCGAAATGGGGCATATGGGCAAAAAGCTAACAAGTGACCTGTAACCTTGTGAGCCTTTTGTGGCTAGGCACCAGGCATGCCGTAGGAGAGAAGCTCGTCGACGGTCACGAACGAATAGCCCTGTTCAGCGAGCTTGGGCAATGCCTGCTTGAGGGCCTCCACGGTCTGCGAGCGATCGCCGCCCCCGTCGTGCATGAGGATTACCTGACCGGGCTGGACGGACATGATCATGTTGTATATGGCCTCGGTACCGGGGCGCTTCCAGTCCTCGGTGTCCACGTCCCAACCGATCTCGGCATTTACGTGACCCCAAAGGATGGAGATGCTGTCGCCAAAGAAGTTTCCGCCCGGTGCGCGGAGGATGTGCGCGGGCTCTTCGCCAAGGACGTCCTTTATGGCCGCATAGCCCTTCTCGACCTCCTGTACCTGCTCGTCCGCACTCATCTTATTTATGCTCACGCCCTCGCCGGACCCTGCGGCATGGTCCCAGGTGTGCGTGCAAACCTGGCAGCCCAACTCCTTGGCACGCTTGAGCGGGGCAGGGTTCGACGCAATCTGGTTGCCGATGGTGAAGAACGTCGCCTTTGCGTTGTTCTGCTCGAGCACGTTAAGGATGGCGTCGGTTGTCTCGGGCCACGGGCCGTCGTCAAACGTGAGGGCGATTGCCTTGTCTTGGGGCTTTGCGGTATAGATGCGGTACCCGGCGTTGATGGGCTGCTCAACGACTTCCTCGATCTTCTTTCCCGAAACCTTGCCCGTCTTGGTTACGCGCTTGCCGTCCTTGCCATCGGAGAGCAAGTGGATGGAGCCGTTCCAATAGGCGGAGAAGCTGCGATCGCCCTCATCGGTTGAGTGGGGAATCGCCTCCTCTGACACGTCAACGTCCTCGATGGCGTCCTCGCCGTCACCGATTTCCACCTTGGCGTTGTTTGTGAGGGGCGTGTTCACGTCGGCGGCATTGCCGTTTATGGTTACCGAGCACTTTTGGCCGCCGCCCTCCGTGAGCAGAGCGCCGTCCACGGCAAGCAGGTTGCCGGCCTTGGGTGAAACGACGCCTTGGTCGAGGAGCTTCTGCACCGTGTCGCCACGATGAAGCGTGACGGCCTGTCCGTTTGCGGTTACGGTGAACTTCATAAAGTGGTTGTAGGCAAAGAATCCGCCTGCGCCAAGGATGCCGAGTACGAGCAGTACAACAAGGAAGACGACAAAGGGATTGCGCTTCTTGCGTCGGGTTACCTGCTCTGCCATATGCTGTGCGGCCATGATGTCCCTCTCTTCGTTTGTGGTTCGTATGGACTTGTGGCACGAACGATTATAGCGCTTTGCGCCAGCCGTGCGCGTTCGACGTGGATTTGGTTGTATGTTGCCCGCGTGGTGGTCCAAGTGCT
>JAFWKQ010000028.1 GCA_017545665.1 Atopobiaceae bacterium | reverse complement strand
TCTTTTTGCAGAAGGGTTTTCGAACACTCGAATTTGTAGGCTGCTTGCCCAGTATGCAATCGGACTCCCGGGAATAGCATTGAACGCAGTAGATTTTACGAGGTAGAACCATCCACAGTCGGGGTTTGCAAGGGCCTCCAAGAGCCCTTCCAGTTTCTCTGTTTCTGATCCCATATCTACCAAGCGAAAATAGGTCCCAAGCGTCGCTGATGCAGTGTTGCCGAACACTGTAGCGGTGGTTGAAACCACCTCACCACCAATAGCGCCGAACGCGCGTGTCCCAAGGTGCGCCATGGAGGAAATCTCGTGTTTGCGCAGGATCTTGCCGCGCATCTTCTCGTAGCTGCCGAGGAACATCCATGACTGCATCGTCACCATCGCGTCGAAACCATCTGCTCGACTCAGCGTGAAACCACGCTCGATGAAGCTCGTGCAGAGGTCGCTCTTCTCGTCGGGGTACTGCTTCTTCACCCACTCGCTAGACCATTTCGCAAGGCTGCCGGATCCCATGTAGGGCGGGTTGGCGACTACGACGTCATAGCGCCTCGCGAGCGGTTCGAGCTCGGCCCTTAACCGCGTCAGCTTCTCGCGCGCGCCAGACGCGAAAACCGTGCCGCCGCCCGCAAGGGACGCCAGGTCCGTTGCGGGCGGCATCAGGCCTAGTCGAACAGGGCCGCGTCGAGCGTTTCCGCTGCGGCGCCGTCGGAGAGCGGGATAGCGTGCGCGTAGCACGACATCGTCACGACCGCCGACGAGTGACCGAGGCGCATCTGCACGGTCTTCACGTCGACGCCGTTGGATATGAGCAGCGTGGCGTGCGTATGACGCAGCTCGTGGAAGCGAAGCCCGACGAAGCCGTTCCTGTCCGCCCAGCTGCGCCACCAGTGCTCGAATGCGTTCATGCTGGCGCGCCCTCCGGTCTCATCGCACACGATGAGGCGCGCGCATCCTGCAGGCCTGTCGGCGGGCAGGATCTCACTGTGCCATTCCTCCGCTTTTCCGAGCAGCTTCATGAGCTTTTTGCCGATGGCCACGCTGCGAACCCCGGCGATGCTCTTCGGGTTGCCGACGCTGCCGTCGGCCTTCACGGCCTTCGACACCCCGACGCGCAGGCGGTCGCCGTCGACGTCGTCCCATTTCAGCGCGAACACCTCGCCCCGCCTCAGGCCCGTCGCGAGCGCGATGCACACGGCCAGGCAGAACGAGGCGTGCCTCACGTCGTCGAGCATCATGTACGCCTCGGCGTTGCGCGCGACCTTGGTTGCGAGCTCGGTCGCCTCCCGCTGCGTGAGGAACCTTGACTGGCGGTAGTTGGCTTTCGGGCGCTTGACCTTTGTGAACGGGTTGCCCTGTGCGCGTCCTTGGCCGACCGCCCACTCGCACGCCTGCGACGCCGCGAGATGCGCGGCTCGGAGCGTTGCCGAAGAGAGGCCCTCCTTGAGCCTTCCGCCGGAGGTTCCGAGCTCCGAGAGGGCGAGCAGGATCTCCGCCGGCGCGACCTCGTCGATGGCCTTGTCGCCGATCCACGGTTCGAACAGGAGGGCCTTCTGCCTCGATCTCCTCGCCGTGTAGGCCTGCACGTAGCGCAGCTTCTCGCGCTCTTCCGCCCACCCCTCGACGGCCTCCTGGAACGTCATGGGCCTGATGCCGGCGCTGGTCTTATCATCCATCATTTCCTTCCTTTCTCGCTTTGACGATGGAACTCCCCGTCGGGGAGGCATATAATTCTGTTGACAAAAACGTGCTTGTAAGTTCGCAATCGTCATTAGGAAGGCAGATATGGAGATCAAGAGGGACAAGTACCTGCGCGACCTGGCGGCGCGGCGCGGCAACGGGCTCGTGAAGGTGGTCACCGGCGCCCGCAGGGCCGGCAAATCCTACCTGCTGTTCAAACTGTTCCGCGACGTGCTGCGCGCCGACGGCGTGGCAGACGACCACGTGGTCGAGCTGGCCTTCGACCTGCGCAGCTCGCGTCCCCTGCGCGACCCCGACGCGTTCCTCGAATGGGCCGCGCCCAGGCTGGCGGGCGGCGGGGAGCGCTTCGTGCTGCTCGACGAGGTGCAGCTTCTCGGGGACTTCGAGGAGGTCTTGAACGAGCTCTCGCGCATGCCCGGCGTCGACGTGTACGTGACAGGCAGCAACTCGAAGTTCCTCTCCACCGACATCGTCACCGAGTTCCGCGGGCGCGGCGACGAGGTGCACGTGCTGCCGCTCACTTTCGGCGAGTTCATGCAGTGCAGGGACGACGGCGAGGCCAGGGCCTGGGCCGACTACGTGGAGTTCGGCGGGCTGCCCCTGGTGGCCACCATGGGCACGCCCGAGCAGAAGGCCGCGTACCTGAAGAACCTCTTCGAGGAGACCTACATCGCCGACATCATCGAGCGCAACGGGCTGCGCAAGACACAGGAGCTCGAGGACCTGCTGAACGTGCTCGCCTCGGTTACGGGCTCGCTCACCAACGCCTCGAAAATCCAGGCGACGTTCAAGAGCGTGCTCAAGAGCGACATCAGCCTGAACACCGTGAAGGCATACATCGGCTACCTGGAGGAGTCGTTCCTCGTGAGCGCCGCGAGCCGCTACGACGTCAAGGGCCGCAAGTACATCGGCTCGCCGCTGAAGTACTACTTCGAGGACGTGGGGCTGCGAAATGCCCGGGTGGGTTTCCGCCAGGACGAGGAGAACCATCTGATGGAGAACGTCATCTACAACGAGTTGCGCTATCGCGGCTTTTCGGTCGACGTCGGCGTTGTTAAGAGCCGCGAGTACGACGACGAGGGCGTCCAGCATCCCGTGGCCCGAGAGGTCGACTTCGTGGCCAACCTCGCCGGCAGGCGCTACTACGTGCAGTCGGCCTTCGCCATACCCGATGCGGCGAAGGCCGCCCAGGAGAAGGCGTCGCTTCTGAGCATCGACGACTCGTTCAAGAAGATCGTCGTGGTGAAGGATGTGGTCAACGTGAGCCGCGACGAGCACGGCATAGTGACCATGGGATTGTTCGACTTCCTGCTCGATCCCGGAAGCCTCGACCGCTAGGAGGCGAATATGGCCCAGAAGATAGACGCAATAGACCAGATCAGGGCGAAGTTCGACGCCCCCCTCGAACCGCCGGCGACCAGGCGCGTGGTCGTGTGGCATGACGCAGACGGCTCCTTCGAGGACGATTTCGAGAGCCTTTCCGGAAGCGGTCTCGGGACGAAGCGCCCCGTGGCGCTCGCAAGGACGGACAAGGGCTCGGCCTTCGAGCTCAAGCGCCGCATCTACCGCCTCGAGCCCGATGCGGACTTCCTCATATACGAGCGCGCCCAGAAGGACCTCTCGGGAAAGGGGCTCGCGGGCAACTGGCTCGCCGACATAGAGCTGATCGCCGAGCACTTCCAGGCGGACTTCGCGACGATGCTCGCTGACGAGCTCGGGGCGACGGACGGTGCCGTCGAGGGCGTCGAGATGTTCCGCGACTACTTCAACGCCGCCCAGAGGAGGGAGCGGTTCAGGAAGCTCATGCCTCACGCCCAATCGCCGCAGGACGTGGCGCTGGGCGTCATCGGCGGCGCGATAGACGCGCCCGACCTCTCGACGGAGTCCATCGTGAGGACCTACCTATGCGCGCTGGACCGAGGAGACGACCCCTTCGGCTCTCTCGAGAAGTACGGCGCGGCGGCGGCTTTCGCGAACTTCGTCTGCAAGAGGACGGGGTATGCGGGAGACCTCACGTCTCTGGACGACATGGCCGCGCACCTGCTGCTGACCGCGCTCTCGTTCCAGGTGCCCGACGGATCGCTCGCCGGGCTCGAGACTCGCATGAGCGCCCCGCACGGCCAGTTCTGCCTGAACATCGCCCATGCGTGGATGGCCTGCGACGAGCTGTCCGGAGCGCTCTACTCCATCTGCCGCCGGGTCGAGGAGCTGTGCAACCTGGAGAGCCGCTTCGCCTCCATGGGCGCCGTACAGCTCTGCGAGGCGGACGTCCTCCCCTGCATCAACGAGCGGATCCTCGCCGACCTCTTCGGGAGCCTCGCGAATGGGGCGGACCGCTCGGACGAGGCCAAGGCGATCCTGCAGCGGAGGAAGAACCTCCGCTGGTTCAGCCGCGTCGAGCCGTATTTTGGAGCCCTCGAATCGGCCGTGGACGCGCAGGTGTTCTACAGGGCGCACACGCAGGGGTTCCATTACGCGGTGCCGGACGAGGTGTGGAAGGCCTACACGACCGATTGGTTTCGGATGGACTCCTGCTACCGCGCGTTCTGCCGCGCGGCCGACGCGTGCCAGAGGTCCGTGTCGGACATACCGCATGCGGTCAAGGACGGACTCGAGGCGCTCGCCGCCTGGATGGAGCGCGTGTACGTGAACTGGTTCCTCGCCGACAGCAACTCGTGCTGGGTCGCTGCCTGCGAGAAATCCTGGGCAGAGGCGGGCTACGTGGAGGGCGTGCCGAGGCAGAACCGCTTCTATCTCGAGAACATATTCCTCGGCACCGAAGGCGCGAAGAAGACGATGGTGATAATCAGCGACGCGCTCCGCTACGAGGTGGCCTGCGAGCTGGCGGGAAGGCTCGAGAGAGACACGCAGGGATCCGCAGAGCTCGGCAGCATGCAGGGCGCGTTCCCGACGGTGACGGAGTTCGGCATGGCCGCCCTGCTGCCGCACAGGGTCATGCAGCTTCGCGAATCAGACGGTGGCGTCTACCTCGACGGGCTCCCGACCTACTCCACCGAGCAGCGCGAGGCGATCCTTTCCTCTGAGAAGCCCGGCGCCATCTGCGTTCAGAGCAAGAGGCTCATGGCAGCTAAGCGCGCGGAGCGCAAGGAACTCGTCGGCGGGTCCGAGCTGGTCTACGTCTACCACAACACCATCGACGCCACCGGCGAGGAGTACTCGACGGAGAACATGGTGTTCGACGCGTGCGCAACCGCAATCGAAGACCTCGTGTCGCTCGTTAAGATAGCCGCCGGAGACCTGAACTTCACCCGGGTCCTCATCACCGCCGACCACGGCTTCCTCTACACGCGCGACCCCCTCGAGGAGCGGGACAAGGTCTCCGCGTCGGACATAGGCGGAGAGAAGCTCAAGTTGGGGCGCCGCTATGCCGTTTGCAAGGGGCTCGATCCCGACGCCATGGTGTTCGTGAAGATGAACATGACGGACATCGACGGCGGGGAGTACACGGGGCTCGCGCCCAGGGAGTGCATCCGTATCAAGAAGGCGGGGCCGGGCGAGAATTACGTTCACGGCGGCGTGAGCCTGCAGGAGATGTGCGTTCCCGTCATAAAGTTCCGCAACAAGCGCAGCGGCCGGAAGGGTTTCGAGGAGCGCGCCAAGGCGGAGTTCAAGCTCCTCTCGACCAACAGGCGGGTGACCTCGATGATGTTCCGCGTGGAGCTGTTCCAGGCGCAGCCGGCGGAGGGCAAGGTCCTTCCCGCGGAATACGAGCTCTCGATGACGGACGCGTCCGGAAACGAGGTTTCGGACGTACGCCGGGCCCTTGCGGACATGACGACGTCTGACGAGACCGCCCGCGTGTCGCGCGTGCAGCTTGGGCTGAAAGCCGGCCTGCAGTACGACCCCCATGCCGCGTACTACCTCGTATGCCGCGACTCGCAGACCGGCGGGATCGCCTGGAAGGAAGAGTTCCAGATAGACATAGCGTTCGTGCCCATGGACGATTTCGGGTTCTAAGGAGATGCTGATGAGCGAAGAGACGGTCGTCGTGCCGGCGTTCGAGGCCGACGAGCTCGACAAGAAGGTGGTTGGGGCGTTCCCGGGAAAGACGGTCAGAAAAGATCTGACGGCGCTGATGAAGCGCGGCGCGAACGTGCCGACGTTCGTGCTCGAGTACCTGCTCGGCATGTACTGCTCGACGGACGACTCGGCGATGGTCGAGGAGGGCCTCGCGCGCATCCGAAAGATCCTCGCCGAGAACTACGTGCGTCCCGACGAGTCGGAGCGCATCAAGTCAAAGATTCGCGAGCTGAGGCAGTTCACCATCATCGACAAGGTCACCGCCAAGCTCGACGAGTACCGCGACATCTACGTCGCGTCCTTCGCGAACCTGAGCATAGACCCGGTGGTCATGCCGGAGGACTACGTGCGGGACTACCCCAAGATGCTGAGCGGCGGCATGTGGTGCATCCTGCGCATGGATCACTTCAGGCTCGAGGACGAGCTGGAAGACGAGCTCGCCGACGTGTTCGGCGATGCGAAGCCGGCAAAACGCCGCCATTCGCGCGTCGCCGGCCCGGAGGACAACCCCTTCAAGATAGGGAACCTCACGCCCATACAGATGCCGAACCTCAACATGGACGACATCCTTGATGCACGGAAGGCATTCACGACCGGTGAATGGATGGACCTGTTGCTGCGCAGCGCCGGATACGAGCCGACGGGGATGGACCTCCGCACGAAGATGCATTTCATCGAGCGCATGGTGCCCCTCGTCGAGCGCAACTACAACCTCTGCGAACTCGGGCCGCGAGGCACGGGCAAGAGCCACGTCTACAACGAGGTGAGCCCGTACGCGATCCTCCTATCCGGCGGGCAGACCACTACGGCCAACCTCTTCGGCCGGCTGAACGCGAGCAAGCGCAGCGCGACGTCGCTGGAGCGCACGGGGCTCGTCGGCAACTGGGATGTCATAGCCTTCGACGAGGTGGCGGGCATGCACTTCAAGGACATGAACGCCATTCAGATCCTGAAGGGCTACATGGCGGGCGGTACCTACGCGCGCGGCCGGGAATCGTTCCAGGGCGACGCGTCTTTGGTGTTCGAGGGGAACATCAACGACAGCGTCCAGAGCATCCTCAAGACCACGCACCTCTTCGACCCGTTCCCGCCGGAGTTCAACGACGACAGCGCGTTCTTCGACCGCATCCACTGCTACCTGCCCGGCTGGGAGGTCCCCAAGATGCGGGCCGACCTCCTCACCGACCACTACGGGTTGATAACGGACTGCCTGAGCGAGTTCTGCAAGGGGATGCGCAGGCGCGACTACACGCACCACCTCGACGGGTTCTTCCGGCTGAACAGCGACTTCAACACGCGCGACGAGAACGGCGTGCGCAAGACGTTCAGTGGGCTGATGAAGCTGCTGTTTCCCGACGAGGAGATGACGCGCGAGGACGCGAAGATGATCCTCGACTATGCGATCGAGGGCCGGCGGCGCGTCAAGGAGCAGCTCAAGATCATGGCGGGAGTCGAGTTCATGGACGTGGCGCTCGGTTACGTCGACGCCGATAACCCGACGCTCGTGACGGTCGTCGGCGTCCCGGAGCAATCGTCCGGCACGCTTGTTCCGGAGGCCCCGCTGCAGCCCGGGCACGTCTTCGCGGTCGGCCGCTCCATCTCCGACGAGTACGCGGTCTACAAGCTCGAGAACAAGGCCGTGGCAGGTAGCTGCAAGTTCCAGCACGAGGGTGTCGGCGGCAACCGTGCAGCGAGGGAGAGCGTCGACGCCGCATGGCATTTCTTCACCGTCAATGCTCCCCGCGTTGCCGCCGGAATGCATCTCGACCAGAAGGACTACCTGCTGTTCTTCAACGATCTGCAGGCGAAGGGTCCGAGCGACGAGGTGAGCCTGGCGGAGTTTGTGGGCCTGTGCTCTGCAGCGTGCAACCGGCCCGTGGAGCCCTCGCTCGTGATACCCGGAGTGCTGAGGCTGTCCGGCTCGATGGACGAGTTGAAAGGACTCGAGGACATCCTGCGCGTCGCCAAGAACGCCGGCGCGAAGAAAGTTCTGCTGCCGTTGGGCTGCATAAAGGATTTGCAAGACGTCTCTCAGGAGCTACTTGGCAGCGTGAGCCCCGATTTCTATCCCGACGGGGATGCGGTGGCGGCTGCCAGGAAGGCGCTTGGAATATAAAGGACTATCAGCCTTTTCGATTCAAAGAACGAGGGAGCTATCGATGATTGAAACTGTAACTAAACCGAGCATTGGCGCGCTTTTGGACCCAGAAGCGTTGGTCGTTTTCAGGATTCCGAGGTATCAGCGCGAATACACGTGGCGCTACAAGGACTGGGAGAACATCTTCGATGATGTCATGTATAACCCACTCGGTTATTTCTTGGGGTCAATTATCGTCATAGACCACGGCCATAATCCCGAAACGGGCATCACTGAGCTTGAGGTCATAGACGGGCAGCAGCGGCTCACCACGATCAGCATATTGCTCACTGCCTTCTATCATAAGCTTTCCGAGCACAAGGCGGAGTTCATCGACGACGAAGACGTGCTCAACACCTACCTGAATCTGAAGAACAGGCTTGTCCTCAAGGGCAAGAAAGGGCTTACAAGGGTGGTTCCACAGGTTCAAAGCGACAATCTCGGAGACTACAGGTCGCTGCTTTCCGAGTTCGCCGGTCTCGAGGAGAAGAAGCCGAGGCCGAAAAACGCCGGCCTCAGGAAAATCTATCGTGCTTACCGCTATTTCAGCGATAGGATCGACGAGGCTGTTTCGGGAGAAGACGATGCTGTAACGGCATGTCTTGAACTGCTCAAGAAGATGAACTCGGCAATCATCGTGCAGATCAGCGTCTCGTCGCATTCGGACGCTTATGTGCTGTTCGAATCGTTCAACAACCGCGGAACACCGCTCACGGCTGTTGACCTCATCAAGAACTCCCTTTTGGCAAACTTGAAAGTGCAAGACGAGTCTGAGCTGGATGCCTATTTCGACCAATGGCAGTACATGCTTGAGTTACTGGGCGACGATTACAAGACCCAGGAACGTTTCTTCAGGCAGAGCTACGATGCGTTCAGGCGCGCGGTCAACATGCCCTTCGTCGAAGGCGAGGCAAGGTACCCCCTTGGTGCTGTAGCGACAAAGTCGAACCTCCTCTCCATTTACGAAGCGCAGGTAAAGCGCGATCCATCGGCGACTTTAGATTGGCTCGTCGAGAACGCGAAGGTCTATTCGAAAATCATACAGACAGATGACGAGGACGACGGAGAGCTGGAAGACGCGCTATTCGACCTGTCCAACGTCCAAGGTGTACCTTCGTACTTGCTCTTACTCAACCTGATGAAACGGCAAGGGGAGCTCGAGATAGGAAAGCCGGAGCTTGTTGAAGTATGCGAGCTCCTGACGAGGTTCTTTGTCCGAAGGAACCTCACGGACATGCCGCCAACGCGCGATCTGACTCGCTTATTCATAAGAATCATCGAGGAAGCGGACGACGAAGGACTCAAGGGCGCCAATCTTGTTGAGGGGATCAGATCTAAACTCATGGCAGTGTCGGCTTCCGATTCGGTATTTGAAGAGCGCCTGCGGGGGCCGATTTACGAATCCAACCCTGATACTACGCGCTTCATTCTCGCAACACTCGCAAAGCCTTCGGTTACGAAGGAGATGAAGGGCCTTTGGGAGAGGTACAAGTCTGGCACATACGTCTGGACCATCGAGCACGTATTTCCGCAGGGACGCAACATTCCCGACAGCTGGGTGGAAATGATAGCTGGCGGCAACAGGGCAAGAGCGGAGGAGCTGCAGAGCAAATACGTCCACACTCTCGGAAATCTTACTTTGACTGGTTACAACAGCACGCTTGGAAACCTTTCTTTCGAGGAGAAGAAGAGCCGCAAGGACAAGAGCGGGAACAGCGTCGGTTATTTGAACGGCTTGAACATCAATGTCGGCATCGCTGACCATGATGCATGGACCGTTGAGGACATCGCAACACGCACGGATGATATGGTGCCGAGCGTACTCGAAAAGTTTGCGCTTTGATGTCGCGAATCTAGATCAGAAGAGTAGCTTGCAGGCCTTGAAGAAGCCCGAAAATGACTGCCCTTCGGGTAGGGAACACAGAGGGCGGTACATGGGCGCATCGGCAGCAATAGATTAACTAGCAGGGAAAACAGGCTTAATCGGACGGCGCGGAGACGCCGTCCGATTGCCTTCGTGGGGGAATTCGGGGGGAATGGT
>JAFWKQ010000027.1 GCA_017545665.1 Atopobiaceae bacterium | reverse complement strand
GAAACCCGCATTCTCAAGCTTGATGAGCATTGATCGCGAGAGTCCGCACGCGGCACAGGCCTGCCCAATGGAAAACAGCTCACGCCCAACGTAGTCCCACTTATGCGATTCGCTTCTGGTTGGCTGCTCATCTGCCATGTCGTTGCCTTTCGTTAGTCGCGGGCTTGTCCTGACACCACGGTAACATGTTATGAATAATAAACCAGTGTCATAACAAAGGGGGATGACGTGACTGAGAACATGTTGCGTTCGGGCTATGGCGATACCTTCTGAGTTCCCGGCAAGCGAGCGCCGAGGGGCCGCGTTCCCCTCGACCAGGCGAATGGAGACGGGCCGAACGATGGCAACAAATAAGCAGCTCTTTACCCAAGAAAGCCTTGAGCGCATGCAGTCGCCCGAGAAGGTGGACGAGTACATACGTGTGTCCAGGCCCTCGGTGTGGGTTCTTGTAGCGGCGCTTGTCCTTATCGTGTGCGGTGCGCTCGTGTGGGGCTTTACGGGTAGCATTGCCAAGACCCAGAGTACCAAGGGCGTTATGTATGAGGAAGACGCCAACCATATCCTTTGTTTGCTGCCGCTCGAGGTTGGTGGCCAGTACCTCGTTGGTCATGAGGCAAACATTGCGCTTGCCAGTGGCCAGTCCATTCAGGGCACCGTTATTGCCGTTGGGGAGGACCCAATGTCCTTTGAGGAGGTACAGAAGCAGACGCGCTCCGACTGGCGCTTCCAAACGCTCTGGGGCGACACGCAGGACCTCTACCAGTACGCCATCACCATCGGTTACGAGGGGGATGCCCAGAACGCCTATGGACTTCAACCGCGCGAGCTCGTGGATGTCTCGGTGGTGCTCACAGACGTGGCTCCCATAACCTACGTACTTAACTAGGGGCCGGCCATGGCAGAGACGTCAAGACCCGCCCACACGACCGCTTCCGTGCCGCGCACGAAGACGAAGGTGGCCGTCGCGCAGAAACCAGGCACCACGTGCAAGCGCGTCCCGGTGGTCATGCAGATGGAGGCCACCGAGTGTGGCGCTGCGAGCCTTGCCATGGTGCTTGCATACTATGGGCTGCGCGTCCCGCTGGACCAGCTGCGCGACGACTGCGGTGTCTCGCGCGACGGAGCAAAGGCCTCAAGCATTGCCAGAGCGGCGCAAAAGCACGGTATGGAGGTGCACATCTATAAGTACAAGAGAAGGTCCCTCCAGACCAAGGTTACCTATCCCGCCATTATTCACTGGAACTTTAGCCACTTTGTGGTACTGCAGGGGTTCGAGAGGGGCCAAGCCCTCATTAACGATCCGGCGCGCGGCCGCGTAAGGGTCTCCATGGAGGAGTTCGACCGCTCCTACACCGGCATCGTGATCACCATGGTCCCCACCGACAAGTTCGTGCCGGGCGGCAAGCCCGACTCGGTGTGGAAATTCGTCTCGAGCCGCCTGCATGGAAGCAGGGCTGCGATTCTGCTGCTCATGCTCACGGGGCTTCTCGCTGCGGTGTCCGCACCGCTCATGCCCGCGTTTTCCCGCGTCTTTACCGACGACATCCTCTCGGCTGGTGCGCACGACATGCTGGCTCCCCTCGTTGCGGCCATGCTGGCGACCGCCGTCTTTGTGCTTGTCGCAGGCCTCATTCACGCCTCCACTACCTACCGCGTGCAGGGCAAGCTCGCCGTCTCGGCAAACGCGTCGTTCCTTTGGCATGTGCTGCACTTGCCCATGAGGTTTTTTGCCCAACGGCGTCCTGGCGACCTCGCCAGTCGCCAGTCGCTCAACGACACGGTGGCGCAGACGCTGGTGGCCCATCTTGCCCCCTTGCTCAACGAGGCGATTCTGCTGGTGGCGTACCTCGTTATCATGTTTCGCTACAGTGTGGGGCTCTCGCTTATTGGCATTGGCGCCATCGTGGCCACAGGCCTGGTGGGAGCGTGGATTTCCAACCTTACGATGGAGGCGCAACGCCGTCAGATGCACGAGATGTCGCTGGTGAGCAACGCCACCTACATGGGTATCGACATGATAGAGACGATCAAGGTCTCCGGTGCCGAAAACGGCTATTTCGAGCAATGGGCGGGTTACGCCGCCTCGGCCCAGCGCGCGCAGGTGGAGCAGGTGGATGGCACACGATTCCTCGTGGGCGTGCCCGCCCTCATAAACAGCCTCTCAAGCGCTGCGGTGCTGCTGGTGGGGGCAAAGCTCATCATGGATGGCCACCTCTCTGCCGGTATGCTCACGGCGTTTCAGGGCGTGCTCAGGCAGTTCATGCAGCCTGCGACGGCGTTGGTCTCGGCCACGCAGGCCCTTATCGAGATGCGTGCCTCGATGGAGCGCATCGAGGACGTTATGAAGTACCGGGAGCAGCCCCAAGGGCCGACCACGCTTGAGGACGACGTGTGCTACGAAAAGCTCACGGGTGCCATCGACATACGTCACCTCACCTTTGGCTATTCGCCCTTGGAGCCGCCGCTGCTCAACGACTTCTCGCTCACCATCCGTCCCGGCGACAAGATAGCTCTCGTGGGCATGTCGGGTTGCGGCAAGTCGACCATCGCCAAACTGGTGGGCGGCTTGTACGAGCCGTGGTCCGGAGAAATCCTGTACGACGGGATGCGGCGGCTCGACATTCCCAAGGAGGTGTTCTGCGGCTCGCTTATGGTGGTGGACCAAGACAGCTACCTCTTTGAGGACACGGTCTACGACAACATAAAGCTCTGGGACGAGACCATCTCCAACGGAAGTGCCATCCAAGCCGCCAAGGACGCCCAGATCCACGAGGACATCATGGCGCGCCCGGGCGGCTACGACCACCGCATGCGCGAAGCCGCCAAGGACTTTAGCGGTGGGCAGCGGCAGCGGATGGAGATCGCCCGCGTGCTCTCGGGCGAGCCGACGATTGCGATATTTGACGAGGCGACGAGTGCGCTCGACGCCCGCACCGAGTTCGACCTCACGCGCGCGGTGGCAGAACGCGGCATCACCACCATTGTGATCGCGCACCGTCTTTCGACCGTTCGCGATGCCGACCTCATTCTTGTGATGGACCGTGGCCGGGTGGTGCAGCGCGGCACGCACGAGGAGCTGTTCGAGCAGGACGGCCTGTACCAGCAGCTGATCTCGAACGAATAGGGAGGTGCACATGCCAAGTACCGATCACAGCTTCGATAAGCAGATACGCGAGCGACAGGGGCATGATGCGCTGCATGTGCGCCGCGCGGTGCGTGCGCTCGCGGGCACGGTGAACCGCGAGCAACCCCTTGGGTCGGGCATGCGTCTTAACGATGCGGACGACACGGTGCTTGCCGACCTCTGCCGTGCCTTCGGCCTGCCCGAGCGTGACGTGCCCTCGGAGCTGACGGACTTTGACGAGAAGGTTGCCTATCTTTTGGAGTCGCGCGGCGTGATGCATCGCCCGGTCACCCTCGACGGGCAATGGTGGAGGGACATGTACGGCCCGGTGCTGGCGAGGCGCCGCGAAGACGGGGCGCGTGTAGCGCTTCTGCAGGATAGGTTTGGTCGTTACTATTATCGCGACCGTGCGCGCGGCACCGAGGTGCGCATAGGCGGACACGCGGCCTCGGAGTTCGAGCCCGATGCGATTTGCTTCTATAGGCCGCTTCCCATGAGGAGGCTTACCGCGCGCGACATGATGCGCTTTGCCCTTACCTGCCCCACGCCGTCGGACTGGGCCGTCGTGCTCGTCGGTTCGCTGGTGGTGACCTTGGTGGGCATGGTGGTGCCCAGTGTGACGGGGCTCCTCTTCTCTTCGGTGATCCCCGCCGGCAGCGACCTGCGTTTGGCGACAACCGCCGTGCTGCTCGCGAGCGTCGCCGTGGGCACCTACCTCTTGGGCGTCTTTAACGCCGTGGCAAACGCGCGTGTCACGCAGAAGGTCTCGGGTGGCCTCTCGTCGGCGACGTTCGCGCGGCTCATCTCGCTTCCGGCTGAGTTCTTCAAGACCTACAGCTCGGGTGATGTGGCGAGTCGCATGAGCGCCATGCAGTCACTCGGCACGACGCTCATGGGGGCGCTGCTCAACGGCGGCGTGTCGTGCATCCTCTCGCTTGTCTACCTCGTGCAAATCCGGGGCCTAGCGCCGGGTATGGCCGTACCCGCTGTTGTTGCCATCGGCATGCAACTCGTTGTTGCAGTCCTCACCGTGCTTGGGCAGCGCCGCCTGCAGACGCGCTTGGTGAGCTCCGAGGCACAGCTGCAGGGGACGGTGTTCTCGCTGTTCTCGGGCATACAGAAGATAAAGCTCGCCGGTGCCGAGACCCGCGCCTTCCATCGTTGGGCCACCAGCTACCAGCCCAAGGCCGAGGCACAGTACGCCCCGCCGTTCTCGCTCATCCTGCTCGGTGCCTTGGGGCCGTGCGTATCGATTTTGGGAAGCGTCCTTATCTACGTCACAGGTGCGGGAAACCTCTCGCTCAGCTCGTATATGGCGTTCCAGTCTGCCTATGGTCTGTGCTCTGCGGCCATCATGTCGCTCACTACCATTGCGGGGCAGCTGGCGGGCGTCGGACCCACCCTCGAGCTGGCGCGACCGCTCTTGGAGCAGGTGCCCGAGACGAGCGGCGAGCGTGAGGCAGTGCACAGCCTCGAAGGGCGTATCGATGCCACGAACCTCTCCTTTGCCTATGAGGAGGGCGGGCCCAACGTTATCGACGGCGTCGACCTCTCCATTGCTCCGGGGTCCTACGTCGCCATCGTGGGCACCACCGGCTGTGGCAAGTCTACGTTGCTGCGATTGCTGCTCGGTTTTGAGAAGCCGCAGGTGGGATCGGTGTTCTATGACGGCAAGGACATTGGTCGGCTCGACATCGCGTCGCTGCGCCGCCACATCGGCACGGTGCTGCAGGATGGCAAGCTCTTTCCGGGAAGCATCTTTGGCAACATCGTTATCTGTGCGCCTGAAAAGACCATGGACGTCGCTTGGGAGGCGGCCGAGGTGGCCCAGATCGCCGACGACATACGCAGCATGCCCATGGGTATGCAGACCGACGTCACGGGTGGCGGCATATCGGGTGGCCAGCGGCAGCGTGTGCTCATTGCCCGTGCCGTGGCGGCCAAGCCGTCCGTCCTCATCTTCGACGAGGCCACCAGCGCCCTCGATAACGTGACGCAGGCCAAAGTGTCGGAGGCGCTCGACGCCATGGCGTGCACGCGCATCGTCGTGGCGCATCGCCTCTCTACCATACGTCACTGCGAGCGCATCGTCGTGCTCGACCAGGGGCGCATTGCAGAGGACGGGACCTACGAGGAGCTCGTTCGGGCGGGCGGGCTCTTTGCCAAGCTCGTGGAACGGCAACAAGTGGGCTGACAAACAAGGCGAGGAGCTCTGAGATATGTACTTTCTGCTTAAGCGACACTTCGTGCTGCGTGGTTGGGAGCGTGCGCCGTACGCGGTAGTGGACACGCGCTCGGGCAAAGCACGCTTTGTGAACAAGGCGACTTTCGAGGCGTTCGAGCTGTGCAACGGGCGTATCGACTGCGACCTGCCGCTCATCCCAGAAGCGCTGCGCAAGGGCGTAAGACGACTCGTGGACGAGGGCTTCGTCGACGCGCTGCCAAAGGCCAGCTCCATTGCTCACGAGCAGGAATACCGCCTGTATCCATCGCGCTATATCCAGCAGGCGCATTGGTCTGTCACGGGTCGGTGCAACTACCGCTGCAAGCACTGCTACATGAGTGCGCCGCACGCAAAGTTCGGCGAACTCGATCACGAAACGGTCATGGGCATCGTGGACCAGCTTGCCGAGTGCGGCGTGGGCAGCGTTTCGCTTACGGGTGGCGAGCCGCTGGTGCGGAGCGATTTCCTGGATATCGTGGATGGGCTGTTGGCGCATGGCATACACATTACGCAGATCTACTCCAACGGACGCCTCGTGAACGAGCGGCTGCTTGCCGCGCTGGAGAAGAGGGGTATCTGCCCCGAGTTCAACATGAGCTACGATGCGCCTGGCTGGCATGACTGGCTGCGCGGAGTTGACGGTGCCGAGGCCGACGTGGATCGCGCCTTCCTGCTCTGTCGCGAGCACGGCTTTCCCACGGGGGCCGAGACCTGCCTGCACGAGCACAACAAGCATCTGCTGCGCGAGACGGTGAACCATCTTGCCAGCGTGGGTTGCGCCAACCTGAAGGTGAACCCGGTGGGCGATGTTGGTGAATGGAAGGCCCGGGGCTACGGGCAGTCGCTTTCCCTCGACGAGCTCTTCGATCTTTACCTGGCCTACGTCCCAAAGTACTACGAGGACGGCATGCCGCTGCGGATTCAGCTGGGCGGCTTGTTCGCCGCCTCGCCAAAGAAGCCCGATCGGTATGCCGTGCCCCTGGACAGGGGCTCCTGCGATCCGGCAAGGACCTGCGTGTGCTCGCATGCCCGGCAGGTGCTCTATATCTCGGCCGAGGGCAGGACGCTTCCCTGCATGTCGGTCTCGGGCATGGACATCCAACAGGAGTTCCCGCTCATACCCCAGGTGGGGCTGGCGACGTGCCTTTCCAACTCGCGCTACATGCGCTTCATTGACACACGCGCCTCGGAGTATCTTGAGCTGCATCCCGAGTGCCAGGCGTGCGAGTTCTGCGGTCGCTGTCTTGGCGGATGCCGTGCGAGTGCACTGGAGTTTAACGGTCAGACCGACCTGATGGAGCGCGACGAGGCCGCTTGCAAGATCTTCCGCGGGGGCTATGCCGCTCGTATTCACGAGATTATGGAAGCAATACTAAATGAAAAGGAGAAGTCATGGCCTCACTTGACCGCCGCCAATTCGTGATGATGGGAGCGCTTTTGCCCCTTGGCCTTGCCGGATGCTCGGCCGCCCAAGATGCCCAGGACGTGCAGGGGACCCAGGCCGTGGAGAAGCCGCAGGAGGATGCCTCCAAATCCGAGGCTGGGGCCGCCGTGGACTACGCCGACGAGGCAAGCTGGTATCTCATCCCTGCCATCACGAAGGACGTGGACACTTTCTTCGTCTACCCCACGCAGTACATGGGCTTCGAGGAGAGCGACCCCGACTACGCTCCGCTCGACGCGCCCGACATGGTGGCGGGCGTCGCGGGCGTGTACGCCAAGCAGGCGAGCGTGTTCGAGGAGTCCACGAATTTGTTCATACCGTGGTACCGCCAGGCGAGCATGCGCATAGAGGTCGCCGCGAGCAAGGAGACAGGTGACATAGAGTCGGTGCTTGCGACCACCCCGCTCACCGACCTCACGGCTGCGCTGGACTACTACTTTACGCACTACAACGGGGGACGACCCTTCATAATTGCCGGCCACAGCCAGGGCTCGGCGTGCGTGCGCATGTTGCTCAAGACCTACTTCAAGGACCATCCCGACTACTACAAGCGCATGGTGGCCGCCTACGCCATTGGCTTCTCCATTACGCAGGACGACCTGGATGCCAACCCGCACATGAAGTTCGCCGCCGGCGAGACCGATGCAGGCGTTGTGGTGAGTTGGAACACCGAGGGACCCAAAAATGTGGAGGAGGGTGCCTACAACATCGCCGTTCTTGCAGGCGGCATAAGCATCAACCCGCTTAACTGGAAGCTCGACGACACCTATGCCAGCGCCGAGGAGAACTTGGGCTCGCGCATGCCAACCAACGAGGAACAGACCGAGTTCGAGATTGCCGACATTGGTGCCGACGCGCAGGTGAACCTGGGGCGCGGCGTGGTGGTGACCAACACCAGCGCGGATCCCATCGTAATGTCCGAGTACTTTGGACCCCAGAGCTTCCACAACGGCGACTACACGTTCTTCTACAGGAACATCCAGGACAACGTGACCAAGCGCATCAACACGTATCTGACGGATGCGGCAGACCAGAGCGCCTAGCCTTTTGTCAAAAGGGGCGAGACCCCTTTTGACACTTTTGTGGTGCCATAGGCAGGGGGCAGAGCTAGTGTAAAGGGGGCATTGGCCCTTCGGAAAGAGAGAGGATAGGATTATGACAGAGAACATGAAAGCATTCTTCGAGTATGTCTCGGAGCAGGAGGAGGAAGTGCGTGCCATGGCCTCCTCGCTCGAGATGGCCGACCTCATCGACTTCGCGGCGAGCAAGGGCTTCACGCTCACCGAGGACGACTTCGACGAGGACGACGAAGACGAGGGCGAGATTGGCTTTGATGAGGCAGACGATGCTGCTGGTGGCGGCGACTGCTTCTGTGCGGTCGCAGGTGGCGGCACCCCTGGCTACAAAGACGAAGCCTGCGCCTGTGTGGTTGGTGGTTGGGGCGAGACGACCTATTACGGTTCGCGATGCCATTGTCCCATCGGCGGCTACGGCGCCTCCAGGGACGAGTAGTTTCTGAATGGCAAAAGGGGCTAAACCCTTTTTGTCAGTTTTTGTCAAAAGGGGTCTGACCCCTTTTGACACGTGCCTACCGTTCTGCGTGCATCCGCCTCTTGTCCTCATACATGGCCGCGTCCGCTCGGGCAAACACGCTGGCCATGTCATCGCCCTGCTCGTAGGCGGAATAGCCGCAGGCAATCGACACCCTCTGCCACGGGTCGCGGGAGCTGTCTCGCATGGTGTCCCATGCTCGCTTTCGCAGGTCGTCCGTGAGCTGTTCGCAACGGGCAAGCTCTTCGTCCTGGACAATCACCGCGAACTCGTCACCGCCCACGCGGAAGATGGGCGAGTTCGCGTACACCTCGCGCATCAGGGAGAAGGCGCTCTTTATGTATTCGTTGCCCTTGTCATGCCCGTAGTTGTCATTGATGCGCTTGAGGTAGTTAAGGTCGGTCACGACAATGGCGAAGCGCACATCTCCGGCCAAGGCGTCCCACTCTAGCCGTCCCGCCGCCTTCTCGTACGCCGCCTTGTTGCCCGCCCCGGTCAACGCGTCTCGGTACGCAAGGACATCCATCTTGCTCACATGCTCTTTCATGCTGATTATCTCGTTGTCCTTGGCGACAAGGTCGCTTGCGTATGCCTGGACGTCTTGCACCATCGAGACTATCGAGTCCGAAAGCGCCTGGATCTCGTCGCCGGTTTTGATGAGCGGGTCTTCCATGGTCAGCTCGCTCACGTCGGCTCTCCTGTGACACTTCTCCTCGAAGTCGCTCGCCGACTTCTGCAGGCGCCCGAGCGGGCCGGCTATGCGGCGCTCTATCCACAGGTTGATGAGGAAGAGCACCAATGCCGAGAACACAAGCGATATCAGGAATGCGGCCAGCGCGTACTTTTGCGCGGCATTGTTGATGTCGTTGATCATTATGTCGCCGCAGATGACGGCAATGGGCTCGCCCGAGCTGTCGAAGATTGGTCGGATCGCCGTGTAGATGTTGCCGAAGTCGGTGTCGTTGCGAAAGAAGGTGACGGTGGGGTCGTGGTCCATGCGCTTCATGTATTGGGCTGCCACGTCTGCCGGATATGCGTCGTCTGTAATCACGCCAAGGTCCGTAAGGGTATCGGCCTCGTGTTCCCGTTCCCAGGCAGTGGTGACGGCCAGCACATCCATCATGTTGTGGGGCGGGTCTATTTTGAGCGGCTTGATAATATAGATGTACATCAGATCGTGCGTTTCCTTGAAGTCGTTGGCAAGAAGCTGGATGCGGTTGTATGCCTCCGATTTCGTACCGGACTCGATGCAGCGTTCCATATCGTCCCCGTCTATCTGCCGAGCTATGCACCCGATGGCATCCCCGGCATAGTTTTGGTACCGCTCAATCATGTTTGCTCGGTATATCTGATAGCCGGCAACGGCGAGCGTAAGCGAAAGCAGCACCACAACCAAAACGATCATCCAAAGCAACGAGGTTCGAATTCTTCTGGTGGCCATAGCGTTCCCTCCCATGCCATCGTCAGAGGCTTGGCGATACACTTACGGTACGAATATATTCCACTTTTTGCAGCCAAACTGGCCCAAAGAGGTGGAAGGGCTGATGCGTGCCCGGCTCGGTTGCGCCGAACGAGCGAACAGGACCCAGCGGGATAGCGACAGCCGGCATGCGCGAGGTGGAAGACGGGCTGCTTGCAGGGCTCGCCGACGTCACCGAGCGCGTCTCCGGCGGCGACCTGCCGAACATGGACTTCGGGGAGTTCCTAGATGGGACCTTCGGCTTCGTCCGCGCCAACTGGCACGACTTCCACACGCTGCTCGTCGGCCAGCCCGACCCGCGCTTCGTCGCCAGGTGAAAGGAGGCCGTGAAGGCCAACTTCGCAAGACGGTATCCCGAGGCCCGTATGCGCCAGAACTGGGACCTGGTGGCCGAGATGAATTTGAATCGCGTAGGTCGCGTTCTCCACGTGGATGCCGTAGCGCATGAGGACCATGACGCCATCGGTGAGCTTGTTTTCGGATGGGTGGCATCCTTCTGTGGAGAAAAGCTCGACGGAATGTACCGGCCGCTAGGCCCCGTTCCCGTACCCATTGCGACCCTTCCGGTGGCTGCCCTAGCGCTCTTGGGAAGCTGGTATCAGTCGCCAATAGCCGTGATCGCTGCCGTAATCCTCGGCATCGGCCACATCGGGATCCATCTGGAGCACCTGCGCGAGCTCTCAGTGCATTAGCCAATGGGGGCGAGAGGGGCCGGCGTCACCAAGGCGCATGCCAGCAGCCGCAAGAACTCAATCAATGTGAAAATGCCGACAATGGCGAGGATGATGAGAAGGTGCCGCGCGCCAAGCTCCTGGACATGCTCTGTGCCTCCGGCGTAGAAAGCCCCCAGTGGCGGTGGGATGCTTCGAGCGTTAAGCGAACGTACCCTCTGGCACGTTCGTAGCGAGAAGGCGCGGGCGTTGAGCCCGCGCTCGTATTGGCCAAGCTCCAATTCGTGGGCGAAGGAGACCCGCTCTACCACGAGCTAGAACCGCTCAGCTAGCCAGAATCCACATTGTAAGGAAGAAGGCCGTCTATCGCGTTGATAGGCGGCCTTCCGCCATCTTCATCGCATCGAGGCGGCGAGCATCGCCACAGTCATCGGCCGCGAGTGCCCCGACAGCAGCATGGTGTCGGGAAGCAACGCGAGAATGCTTTTGCGTATGCTTTCGCGCAGCCTGAGTTCATCCCCTGTCGGGAACACGGTTAGGCCCGGGCCACCCTCGTAGACGGCGTCTCCGACGAGCGCGAAGCCTCCCTGCTCGCACCAGAACGCGCACGAGTCGTCGGTGTGGCCGGGGACGTGCAGCACCTCGAGCGCGCCTGCGATGCCGCCGACGGGGATGCGGTCGCCGTCCGAGAGCTTCGACGCTCCGGTCAGCGTGATCGGTGCCCCATGCTCTGCCGAGAGGTTCAGCCGCGGGTCGAGCAGGTACCGGTCCGCCAACTCGTGCGCCCTCACCGGCGCGCTCCAAGCGTCGCGAAGCTCGCCGGCGGCGCCCATGTGGTCGAAGTGCCCGTGCGTGAGCAGGATCGCATCGATCTTCCAGCCGCGTTCGCGCGCGGCAGACAGGAAGAGACCTGGCTGGGCGCCCGGGTCGACGAGCACGCCGCGACCCGTCTCGCCGTCGATCACGAAGTAGCCGAAGGTGGCGAAGACGCCCCTCGCCAGCAGCGGGTAGACCTCGACCGCCATCAGAACGAGCATCCTTCCGGGCCGCATGCCATGCCCTGCGCGGCGCCTTCCGCCAGCGACTCGCCGTGCGCCCTCTCGAGCACGCGCGCCATCTCCTCGGTCGGATAGCAGCCCGATATCGCGTACTTGCCGTCCACGACGAAGAACGGCACGGCGTGCACGCCCATCGCGTAGGCGTCGCGCTCGTCGGCGCGCACCTCATCCTCGTACTCGTCCGACGCCAGCACACGCTCCACGTCGGTCTCGGGAAGCCCCGCCTCGGCGGCTAGCTTGCGCAGCACCCCGTGGTCAGCCATGACCTCGTTCTTAACAAAGTACGCCTCGTAGCACAGCCCCTCGAAGCGCGTGTTGCCCAGGCTGTGCGCCAGCTTGGTCAGGCGGTGCGCGTCGAGCATGTTGGTGTTCAATGTGGTGGCGTAGTTGAACTCGATGCCCTCGCCGCGGCCCATCCGGCTGATGCCCTCGATGCGCTCCGCAGCCTCCTCCTTGGAAAGGCCGTACTTGGCGGCGAAGCGGTCGAGCGTGGGCCCGGCCACCTCATAGGGCGCGTCCGGGTTCAGCTCGAACGCCCGCATCTCCACCTCCACCTCGCCCTCGAGCCCGAGGGAGACGATGGCCTTCCCGAGCCGCGTCTCTCCGATGTAGCAGTACGGGCACGCGTAATCCGACCAGTAGGTGACCTTCATGTTTTCCTCCTCGCTCACGGTTGGTTGCGCCGTTTTGCTTTCGGGTATACTGTCTGCCTATCGGTTCGAGTTGAGAAGTACTGACATTATTTGGAGTACTGCAACCTACATCAAGGAGCGCGCCATGGGTGAACGTCGAAATGTCAGCTGGTGCCCAGCCATCTCATCTCTTCAGCGCGTGGTCGGCGGGAAGTGGAAGATAGAAATCCTGTTCTACGTTGCGCTCGAGGACGTGCGGCACTTCGGCGAGCTGCGCAGGTGCCTGCGGGGCGTGTCGGAGTCAACGCTGTCGCGCCAGCTCAAGGAGCTCGTGGCAGACGACTTCCTGGAGCGCGTGGACTACCAGGAGGTGCCCCCGCGCGTCGAGTACCGGCTGACGCGCCGGGGCGAGAGCTTCAGGCCGCTCCTGCAGGCCATGTGGGACTGGAGTGAGGCCGAGTTCGAGTTCAGCCAGGCGGAGGCGGAGCAGATGCGCGAGGCTCGCGAGCGGCTCGGCGTGGCCCAGGTCCGCTGAACCGGCCTTCCGCGTTACCTGTCCTCGTATGCCCTACGCACATCGTCGTAGAGCTCGAAGATCGGTATGAGCGGCAGTAGGATCAGCATCAGGAGCAGCTCGTCGGGTGCGTACGGCGTCCAGTCGTACCGCTCGAAGTCGGTCTCGGGGATGGCGTACACGGCCTCGGAGAACTGCTCGGGCACATAGGAAGCGGGGTCGAACGGCAGCACGCGCGTCGAGCACGCCGCCTGGATGCCCGCAAACACGCCGAACGCCACGAGGAAGGCAAGCATGCCCAGAAGGACCCTCCTCACGCGACTGCCTCCTCTCCGTCAGGGCCTATTCGGCCAAGCGGTAGCGCCGCGATCTCGTAGCGCCCTCGGCGATGACATGCCCCGAGTCGATGAGCTCTCCGATGAGCTCGTTGGTCCTCGTCTTTCCCAGACCAATTGACATCGCAATCTCGGCGGAGGATACGGGTCCCTCCGCTGCCACGAGTGCGGCCACAATGTCGGCCTTGGCCCCCGAAAGCCCGTTTCGGCCGCTTTCGGCCGCTTTCGGCCGCCCTTCGGCGGTCGAAACGCCGGTCGAATCGGCGGCAGCGTAAGCGTCGTGCGGTCGGGGCCGTAGGCCACGTCGTAGCCTGGCTCACCGTACCCGGCCCACTCCCAGCCGCCGAAGATCTTGTCCATGCCGCTGCCCGCGCGCTCGCCGATCTCCACCATCGAGAACATGCGCATCATGGCCTCGTTGCGCGGGTCGGTGCTGCCGGGCTTGCGCGCCTCCTCTACGGGCATGCGGAAGTCGCCGGGGTTGGCGATGGTGATGGCCTCGTCGTTCCACACGCACACCACGCCGCGACGGTCGAACCAGTTGGCGTTGGTAAGCGCATTCACGATGGCCTCGCGCAGCGCCTCGTGTGCGGGAGTGTCGTCCACGCGGTCCACGCCGTCCAGGCGGAACGGCACCCTGAGTGCCGCCTTGAGCTTGTTGTACACACGGAAGTAGAAGTCGTAGACGTTGCCGGTCCAGTCGCCCGGCTGGCTAGTGAAGCGGTCCTCCCAGCGCGTGTCGTGGCCCGTCTCTTGGCGGTAGTCCAGGAAGTAGTGCGGGAACTCGTAGGTGATCCAGCGGTCCTCGCCGAACATGAGCAGGCCCGCGCGCGTGGGCTTGAGGACGCCGTTCTCGTCCGCGCGAAGGGCGCCTATGTTGGTGAGGAAGGCGTCGTCGTCTGCGCTGCTCCACACGTGGTTCTCGTTGCGCTGGTCGAAGCGCATGCGGTACCTGTACACCGTCTCGCGGTTGATGAACTCGAGCCGCCCGTTCTCGGCGATGGCCGCGTCCTGGCTGGACGTGTCCGAGTCGCGCAGCATCGAGAGCACCTCCTCGCGCTTGCACTGGTGGTCGCCGGTGTGCGTGCGTCGGAAGGCCCCGCTCTCCTTCGCGTTCTCCCGCGCCAGCGAGCGAATGAGCAAGCGCCGCGTCCTGGCATCCCGCGTTGTGGTCATCCTCGTCGTCCTCGTCGTGATGATGGGCTTCGTCGGCATTGCGGGCACACTTGGGTAAGGCGGCAAGTCGCACTCCCGTTCATGTCATACAGCCGCGCAATTTACTGCAAAGCCACTGTAAAGCCTACTGCAAACTCTGCTTGTCAGTAGAGGCGGTGTAGTATTGCCGTGGGTCTTTAGGCGATTTGCCGTGCCAAGTTAGAAGCCCACGGTCCGCGAGCCTCTTGAGCAGCGCCGATGCCGCTTGCCTGCTCAAGCCGGTCGCCTCGGCAGCGCCTCGCGTCGTGATCCTACCGGTTTCCACTGCTAGATTGAAAGCAGCTTGCTCGTTTGCGATCAATTGCCTGTCGGCCGCTTTTCCCGTTCGTTCGCCAGTCGAATCGGCGGAGACGAGCGGCAGCGTGAGCGTCGTGCGGTCGGGGCCGTAGGCCACGTCGTAGCTTGGTGCGGGGTAGCCGGCTGCTGTCCAGCCGCCCTCGATGGTGCCCATGCCGCTGCCTGCGCGTTCTCCGATGTTGACGAACGAGAAGATCTTGAGCATCGTCTCGTTGCGCGGATCGGAGGAGCCGGGCTTTCTGGCCTCCTCGATGGGCATGCGGAAGTCGCCGGGGTTGGCGATGGTTATGGCGTCGTCGCCCCACACGCACACGATACCGCGCCTGTCGTAGTAGTTCGCGTTCGTCAGGCAGTTGGCGATGGCCTCGCGCAGCGCCTTGTGCGCGGGCGTGTCGTCAACGCGCAGCATGTCCGCGTCCAGGGCGAAGGGCACCTTGAGGGCCGCCTTGAGCTTGTTGTAGACCCGGTAGTAGAAGTCGTACACGTTGCCCGACCAGTCTCCCGGCTGGCTCGTGAAGCGGTCGGCCCAGCGCTCTATTGCGCCGGCCTCCTGCCGGTAGTCCAGGAAGTAGTGCGGGAACTCGTCGGTGATCCAGCGGTCCTTGCCGAACATGAGGAGCCCAGCGCCCGTAGGGTGCACCTTTCCGTCATCGCCCACGCCCGACGCGCCCAGCGCCTTGAGGAACGCATCGTCGTCATAGCTGTTCCACTCGCTGCCGTCCCGCGTCTGCCGGAACAGGTTGCGGTACCGCTCGACCGTGCCCCAGTCGAGGTCCTCCATGCGGGCGCGCTCGATGACCTTGCTGTCCTGGCTCGACGTGTCCGAGTCGCGCAGCATCGAGAGCACCTCCTCGCGCTTGCACTGGTGGTCGCCCGTGTGCGTGCGCCGAAAGGTGCCGCCGAAAAGGTTGTTGTCGATGTAGACGGGCCGCGTGTAGCGGTCGACCCACGGCACGCGTATGACCACGATGTCCTTGCCGTCCACGGTCTCCACGGTGGCGTCGGAGTCTCTCATGAACCGCGCGGAGAGCTTGTCCTCGGAGAGCGCCGCGTTCCAGAAGTCGTCGAGCACCTTGCCAGCCCTGGGGATGCCGTGCACGACGAAGCTGCCGTCCTCCTTGCGCTCGGAAACGCCAAGGACGATCACGCCTCCGGCCGTGTTTGCGAAGGCCGAGACCGTCTCCCACACGCTGCGCGGGAGCTCGCCCTGCCCGTCACGACCGAGCGCCTTCTTCGCCTCAAGGCGGTTGCCCTCCTTGTATGTTTTGAGCTCGTCGAGGTCGAACACGCATTCCTCCGTCCGACGTGTCTCACTTGCATCATATTTTACTACGCACGTGAGACATCCTTTGCGTTGTGTCCGGCCCACACCATGCTGCGGCCGGAGTTGAGCACGCCCGAGACGGACGCCCTCTGGTACATTCAGCTGCCATTAAATACGAGCGGCTGCGCCGCCTTCTCGCTACAAACACGCCACAGGCGCGTTTGCTTTACGCTCGAAGCGTCGATCACTGAGGTGTAGTTGCGTGCGAATGCGATGCTGTTAGGCATCTCTTAGCCCTCCTTCTTGGTGTCGTCATCGTCGGTGAGGCCCGCGATCTCGCGCCAGTGCTTGAGCGTCTTGCCCTCGTCGCTGGCCGCGCCCGCGTTGGGGAGCCCGGTCGTGTCGGAGCCGGCGTTGCCGCCCTTGGCGTGCTTGCCCGTGGCCTCGAAGAGCCAGGGCTCGGCCTCCTTGAGCTTGTCCGCGTCGTTGTCGTGGTCTGCGAGAAGGGCGCGTGCCGCCTTCACGCTGCGCACGCCCGCGAGCTGCAGCTTGAAGTCGATGCGGTCGCTCTCGCCCTGGGCCTTGAGCTCCGCGATCTCGCCGCGAAGCTGCTCGGCGGTCTCGGCGTTCTTCGCCGCCTCGGCCACCTGGGCTTCGAGCGTCGCGATCTTCTCGTCGCGCTCGGCGATCTGCTTCTCGTAGTCGGGAGTCTCGCCGCCTACCTGCGACAGGCCCTGCTGCTGCGTTTCCTGCTGCTCCTGGCCCTGCTGTTGCGCCTGGTTCTCTGCACCCTGCATGGCTTCCTGCCGCCATCGGTCTCACCGTCCATGTTCCTGCCTGCCTTTCGTCAGTTCAGGCGGGCAGAGACGAACAATGCCCGCACCTTTACCGGTACGGGCATCGTCGCAGCGTGTCACAAGTTGCTGGTTTGCCTAGATGAGAGCAGGTATCTTATCGTTTGGGAGTATGTCCTTGTCGAATTCCTTGAGCTTCGAAAGCGAAACCTGGTACTGCCCATTCTTGGGTGGTTTTCGGCCCTCGAACAGGCTCCATACTCGTTCGCCAGGACCATTGTAGATCTCCTCCAACCTGCCATTCTCATCAATATGCAGAACTATGAGATAGTCAGGCTTTTCGCTGATGCCGACCGATTTCCGTTGTGTCGTTTTTATCTGTACGAGCCGTCCGTCTGGCGCCTCACCGTCATGGGCCTTCCAATCGGCACGGAATAGCTTTAGACCGTATCTCTCTGCTGCGTGAACCTCTCCGATGCTGCCTACAAGATGACCGTCTGGCGTGAAGTGCCTTCCCGGATACATCGCCTCGAGTCTGTTAGTGAGTTCGTAAATCTCGCCGATAATGCTGCAAAGTTCCTGTGCCTTGTCCATTGCGATGTGCCTCGACTCTTTCCTAAGCGTGCAGGTTGAACGCCTGCACGGTCACATGCATCACGCGTTCATCCTTGGCGTTCTGTATCTCGCAATACCATTGCCCCTGTTTAATGCTTCTGACTCGAATGGCATGCTCATCGAGAGCGCCTTGAATGCTTTCCAGCACATTCTCGAAGCTCTTGTTCTCCTTGTTGAAGATGATGACGCTGACCTTCGTGTCTCGCCAGGTGGTGTAGGAGAAGAGCTGGTCGATGGCCGATAAGAACGCCTTCTTCCCATGCCATATCTTGCATTCGGCAATGTACGCTACGTGGTCACAAAAAGGGATATGGATGTCTGTCTTGCCCCTGTTGCGGAAGGTCTCTCCCGTCACGTTGTCGTAATGCGTCCCAAGCATTCCTCTCAGGTAGTCGCGCAACTGTTCCTCGTCTAGGCTCGAGAAAGAAGAGGGTGCCTGCTCCATGAGGGCCCCACAGTCGCTGATCACTGCGTTAATGGCCTCGTAGTCTGCATCAGTGATACTACAGCTTACTTCGCCTTTCGCGTTCGGCACCGGCTTGCTAAAGCTCAGCTTTCTCTTGGGCAGTGGAACAGGGCGGGCCATCGGCGCTCCCTCAACCCTGTTAAGGGGTATGTTCAGGCCTTGACGTATCCTGGCAAACTTATCAACTTGTCGTATTCGCTCGTCGATTGCCTTCTCGACTTCGCCGCGTAACGTCTCGTTGAATCGGCGGGCCTCGGCGTTGACCTTCTCCACCTCTGCGTGTATCGCGCCGATCTCTTGCGAGAAATGCGCCTCAATGCCTTCAGCACTTGCATCCCTCTCCAACAGCTCGTATGACAACACGAGATAGCCGATGCCGTTCTTGCCCGGCTTTATGATGCGGTCAACTTCATAGGCACCCATGGTGTGGGGGTTCGGTTGCAGCTCGAAGAGGCCTGGGTCGCCAGAGAATGGGACTTTGCATGTTGCCTTGTAGCCCGGCCGGTCGAAGAACTTTGGCTCGTCCCTGCTGATGTGATACCAGGTGTTGTATTCCTGCACGGTCTTCTCAGAGACGTCGATGTCCTTTGATTCGGGATACATGACGACGAGGTCAATCTCGTATTCCGAGCAGAAGTAGTCAACCCAAGCATCCCTGTCTGTGCTGTCCATTTCTTTGGCACTCAGCTTAGCGATCTTCTTCTTCATGGCCTTGAGATGGGCGGGGAAAGCTTGGAAAGCGTATGCGCCGTTGAAGCAGTTCATTCGGCTCCTATTCCTCATCCGAGTTGCAGCGCCGGTACACGATGGGCAGCAGGTCGTTGTCCATGATCCTCATATAGGCGTCAGGATTCTCGCTGAACTTCTCGTACATGTCGGCGCTGTCGGCGAGGATGGCGGCGAGCGCCCTCATCATCACGTCGCCGAAGATCGCCCGCAGGTCGCCCATGCTGTTGGTGCGTGCCTTGGCGACGAACTCCTCGTCCTCGCAGATCTTGTCGGCGCAAGCCTTGATGATCTTGTCTGCCTCAGTCCACTCTGCGCCGAACGCCTCGTTCAGGTGGTCGATGAGTACGCTCAGGCGTTCCTCTTCCTCCTCCTTTGCGACGCCTGCGTTCGCGCCGCCATTGTGCAGCTCGGTGCTTTCGAGCTTTATGGCCTGGGTGCCCTTGTCCTCTATGCGCAGGTATTCCAGCTCTACCTTGTCGCGCAGGTCGGGCGTGCTGCCGGTGTCCAGGAAGAGCTTCTTCACCAGGAACCCGGCGTAGACGAACAGGCGGTGCAGGTCCTCGTCGCCCAGGCTGATCATCTGCGTGATGAACGAGTACGAGCGCAGGAACTTGCGCAACAGCGCCTTGAACTCGCGCTTGGGCGTGTCGTCGAGCGCGCACCATCTGTCGACCGCAGGCTGCAGCTTCGGCTCGATCTTGCGCAGCACCGCGCTCGGGTCGGGCTCGTCGAAGTAGACGGAGGCGATGGCCTCTACCTCCGAGTATTCGTACACGTGGTAGCCGTCCAGCCGCTCCTGCAGGTTGTAGATGACGTCGGGGTCGGTCGCGGCGTCGAGCTGGGTTGCCTCGTAATAATCAGAGAAGCTCGCCCGTATGGTGTCCCACGTGTTGGCGAAGTCAACTACGAAGGTGCGCTTGCCGGGTATGGAGCATGTGCGGTTCAGGCGGCTCAAGGTCTGTACGGCCGCTACGCCGGTGAGCATCTTGTCTACGTACATCGCGCAGAGCTTGGGCTGGTCGAAACCGGTCTGGAACTTGTTGGCGCACACGATGATGCGCTTCTCGTCCGAGTTGAAGAGCTCGGCGGTGCGGGTCTCGGGCACGCCGTTCACCTTCGCCTCGGTGACCTCCTCGCCGTCCACGTCGAGCTTGCCGGAGAACGCCACCATGATCTGGCAGGCGTACTTCTGCTGCTTTACGTACTCGGCCATCGCAAGGTAGAGCCGGTAGGCCATAGGCCGGCTCCAAGTGACGACCATGGCCTTGGCCTTGCCGTCCAGCACGCCCTCCACGTCGTTCATGAAGTGCTCCACGATGATCTGCGCCTTCTGCCCGATCATCGCGGGGTTCCAGTCGACGATGCCCATGAGTGCGCGGTTTGCCTTCATCTCCTTGTACTTGGGGTCGTCTGCGATGGTCTTCACCAGCTTGAAGTAGCTCTCGAAGCAGGTGTAGTTCTCCAGCACGTCCAGGATGAAGCCCTCGTCGATGGCCTGCTTCATGCTGTACAGGTGGAAGGGGCGCGGTATCAGCATGCCGCTCTCGTCCCGCTTGCACTGCTCGTCGCGCGTGCCGAACACTTCGAGGGTGGCCGCCTTGGGCGTGGCGGTGAAGGCGAAAAAGCTCAGGTTGGGTATTCGACCCTGCGCCTTCATCTCCTTGGCGAGCTCGTCCTCGTCGTCCCATGGCTCGTCGGGGTCCAGGTCGCGGTCTATGAGCGCCATCTTCATCTTGGCGTTGGCCTTGCCGGACTGCGAGCTGTGAGCCTCGTCGATGATGACGGCGAACTTCCGGCCGCTGACCTTGGTCTCGCTGCAGATGTAAGGGAACTACTGGATGGTGCTCGTGATGATCTGCGCGCCCGAATTCAGCGCCTCGCGCAGCCCGGCCGAACCGTCCTCCTCACGGATGCGCACCACCACGCCGCGCTTGTGCTCGACCGAGTCGATCGTCTCGGAGAGCTGCGCGTCGAGGTTGCGGCGATCAGTGATGATCACCACGGTGTCGAAGACGGGGTTGTCGTCGGCGTCGTGCAGCGACTGCAGGTGGTGCGCCAGCCAGGCGATGGAGTTCGACTTGCCGGACCCCGCCGAGTGCTGGACGAGGTAGCTCTGTCCCGCGCCCTTATCCCGGGCGTCGGCCACGAGCTTGCGCACGGCGTCGAGCTGGTGAAAGCGAGGGAAGATGACGTGCCTCATCGCGTGCGTGTCGGGGTCGTATTCCACGCGCGCGAAGCGCTGGATGATGTCGAGAAGGCTGTCCGGGGCGAGGATCTCGCGGTACAGGTAGTCGGTGCGGTAGCCGTTGGGGTTTGGCGGGTTGCCGGCGCCGTTCCTGCCGTTGCCCTTGTTGAACGGCAGGAAGAACGACTTGCTGTTCGCGAGCCACGTGCACATCTCCACGGTCTCGGAGTCCAGCGCGAAGTGCACGATGGCGCGCCGATTCGCCTTGAAAAGCAGCTCCTTCGGGCTCCTGTCCGTCTTGTACTGCTTCACGGCGTGCTCGGTGCGCTGCCCGGTCAGGTTGTTCTTGAGCTCCATGGTCACGACCGGTATGCCGTTCAGGAAGAGCACGACGTCCACGGAGTTGTTGAGGTCGTCGGGCATCGTGCCGTAGCGCAGCTGCCGCACCACCTCGAAGCGGTTGGCGTGGTACCGCGCCAAGGCGTCAGGGTTCTTCTCCGTCGCGGGGCGGAAGTAGCATAGGCGGAACTGTGCCCCCGGCGCCATGCGTATGCCGTGGCGTAGCACGTTGACCACGCCTCCGCGCTCGTCGTGGGGCTCCAGCTCGTCGCACAGGCGCTTGATGAACCGCTCGCGCGTGTGCGACCCGTACAAGCCCTCGATCTTCGCCCATTCCTCGGGCTGCGTCTCCTGCACGAAGCCTATGAGCGAGTCCACCTTGAGGGCGAGCTTGCGGTCGTAGTCGGCCTGCGCCGCCGCGTTGCTGCCGTACGTCCTCCATCCGGCATGGCCGAAGATGGCCTCCACGTCGTCCTCGAAGTTCTTCTCGGAGGTCTTCGGCATGGCGGAGGAGTAGTACTCGACCGTCACTTTGGGCTTTGCTTCGAAGGTGTCTTCCATGGCGTATCTCCTGGTATCACAATCTCTTAGCCGGCGAGCCCGTTAGCTGCCAGCTGGCCGAAGTCGGGCGACCAGAGCGAGAGCACGAGCGCGCCGATGAGTTCGGACCTCTCGGCTATCTGCTCACGCCCGAACTCGTCGTATGCCTTGAAGTCGAAGCCCGTATCGCCCATGAACTTGAGGAAACGCGGGTTGTGCTGGTATGAGGCTGCGACGAGGGCGGCGGAGAGCACGTTGCCCTTCTCGCTGCCGTAGACGAGCAGCTTGTCCGGGTAGCGGTCGTCGTTGATCGATGCGTTCGTCGACTTATCGAGCAGGAGCAGGTTGCCAGGCCTGTTCCTCGTTGCCTCGAACTCCTCGCGGCTGCCATACTCGTCCTGGTACCACTCGAAATGGTCGGTGATGATGTGCTCCACCTCGAAGGGCCGCTTGCTCTTCACAGCCACGTACTCCAGGTAGTGGCCGGGCTGGTCGCACCCGCGCTCCACGTAGTCGGTGATGCGGGCGAGCATGTGGCGGATGTACTTCTTGGTGTAGAAGTTAAGCCTAAAGTCGTCCCAGGCGTTTTCGATGCTCATGCCGAGGTCCGCGACCTCCTTGCCGAGCTGGGTTGCCAGCTCGGGCACGTCAAGGTTGCGAATGCGCTTCGTCAACTGGAACATCGCGTACTTTATGGTCGAGTAGTCCATGCTCCGGTAGTTGATGGCCCTCGTGTAGATGAGGATGTCGATGAAGCGAGATACGAGCAGGATCTTCCGGTCGATTGTCTCGCCCAAATCTTCGGCTCGAATGGGCGCGAGGCAGAGCTGCGACTGCAGGGTGAAGCTGAGCGCCGCGTTGTAGAAGAGGTAGGGCTGCTTCTTATCGAACGTCCATTCCCGGTGCTTCAAGCGTATGTAGATGTCGGCGAACTTGCAGAACTCCTCGATGAACCGCTCGAACTCACCCGACGAGTTGAGGCCCAGCCGCGCGTGCTCGTCGCGCACCCACTTGTGGAAGCTGCCGCCGATGAGGTCGAAGTCCTCCGGCGTCGCGCCCTTCTTGTTCTCGCGGATGCTCTCGGCGTACTTGGCGCGTAGCCACGCCTTGATGCAGTCCTCCTCCTCGCTCTTGCCCAGTTCCTTCAAGGCGAGCATCTTGGCTTTCCAGGCATCGTTGAGCTTCTCGCGCTGCTTGTCGTCGTCCACCTCCGAGAGCAGGTATCCCTTGAGCATCTCGGCGGAGGTGAGGCTGAGCCCTCGGTCGTTCATCGAAACGAACACCTTGTGGGCATCCTGCTCGGTCTCGGTCACTATCTCGATGAAGTAGACCTTCTCGGTCAGCCAGTCGGCGAAGTACGGAAGTGCCGCGTCGTCGATCTCCTCGGGGAACAGGTCGCAGATGTCCTGGTAGCGGGCGTACAGGTTTTTGACGCTCTCGCCATAGCCCTCCGGATCGAAGTCCTTGCCGTCGTTGAGCGCCTGCAGGCACGGCTCGCGATCCTCGACCGATATGTTGAACGATGCGGTGCCGAAGCTCTCCGAGAAGATCATCTGGTCGACGGTAGCGATCGTCATGCCCATGCCAAGCAGGCGCCGACGCAGGTAGATGAGCAAAAGAGACAAAGACGAGAGGCGCTGCTGCCCGTCGATGATGGCGTTCTCGCGTCCGGCGAGGACGACGCTTCCCATGAAGTACACGCCGTACTGCGCGACGTCCTTGCGCTCGTGGGCGGGGTCGTACCAGTTCAGGAACTCGTCGGTCAGGTCGTCGATGAGCTCCTGCACCTGCTTGTACTGCCAGGCGTACTCGCGCTGGTAGTAGTGGATGGAGTACTTCGTGTTCTGTAGCAGCTGCTTGAACGTCTTCTCTGTTCCGGTGATCTTCTTCATGTTTCCTTCTCCGTGGTGTTAGACGCCCGGGACCTTGAACTTGCCGGTCACGGCCTCAGATATGAGCGAGCGCCGATATTCGCGCAGCTTCTCGGCCATAGTACGCTTCGCATCTATGAGGACGTCGATTTCGGCGGTCTTGGCATCAAGGTGCGCGATGAGTTTGCGCTGCTCATCGAGAGGAGGTATTACAACATGCGTAAACTTTATTTTTGTCGCATTGAGGTGGGGATGGGTGGCGCCGGTACGAGTTAGCAGCATTTTCTCTTTCCCTATATCTGAAGTTAGGTAGTAATAGAGGTAGCGACCGTATA
Source organism: Atopobiaceae bacterium (assembly GCA_017545665.1). Taxonomy (GTDB): domain Bacteria; phylum Actinomycetota; class Coriobacteriia; order Coriobacteriales; family Atopobiaceae; genus RUG440. The sequence continues at coordinate 11,611 of JAFWKQ010000027.1, read as the reverse complement.
CTTGCGTTTCATCAGGCCGCAAAACTATCAATGCATGGCAATTACAGCCTGCGTATGACTCATCCACGTAAGCACAATTGCCAATTGCGCCAGTCTGGACAACCAAAACGTCGCCTTCATTGAGCACGCTTCGCGAATGGGCCATGCTCCATTCATCGGCCACATAGTAAGGGTGCTTTTCGAAATCAAGCACACCATTAACAATATGAAGTGACTGTAGGTAGCGCACGCCTTCATCTACAAACAAATCGCGAGTCGGTCCAACATATCCGTTAGTGATCATCTTGGTAACGCCGGAAATCGTATTCGGCTCCCAAGTCACGGGGATCTCGCCGATCCATTCGACGCCGGAGTCCTTCATGGGCACGTCGGGGTCGAGGCCCTTAGTCACGGCCTCGGAGATGACCGCCTTGCGATACTCCTGCAGCAGCCCGACCTCCCGCTCGCAGTCCGCGACGAGCGCGTCGATCTCGGCTGTCTTGGCGTCAAGGTAGTCTGCTATGCTTTCCTGTTCCGCAAGTGGCGGTCTGGCAACGAGGATGTTCTTCATTCGAGACCAGTTGGTCGACCAGAGATCGTCGACGATGCCCGTTCCCTGGCGGTAGAACTCGTCTGCGAAACCCTCGCTCCTGAACAGGTACGAGTAATAGCGCGTGCTCATCGCGTTTCGGTCTTTGGGAGCAAGCACGTTAGAGATTAGGGTTACGGAACCGTCGTATGTGGATATGCCACATGCCCCGCGTCTGTCCGAACGGCTGTTGATGACGAAGTCGCCAGTCCTAACCAGCTTTCTATTGTCGCCGTCCTGTGTCTTAGCAGCTGTTTCAAGTTGTGGCACGATGCCCTGCATGGTCACGGACAGCGGCGGGTAGTCCTGGTCGCTCACCTTTTCGTTTCGGGCATCGTAGAGCGCAGAGATGCGCCGCAGCTGCCAGTGGGATGGAAGCTCACCGAGCCAGCCAGCTCCAGACTCGCAGTATTCTGAATAGCGCCCCATCGTTAGAACCCTGCCTTCTGCAGCTTCTCAGCGATGTCCGCCTCCAGCTCGCGGATTTCTTCAAGAATCTCAGCACTTGGGCGCAGCGGCGTGTACTCGTAGAAGTGGCGCGTGAAGGGTATCTCGTAGCCCACCGTGCCGCCGTCGCGCAGCTCCAGTAGCTGGCCCCTCTTCTGCCTGCGCGGCTCTATCCAGGCGTCCGGCGCGTAGGGCAGCACCTCGCGGGCCATGTACTCGTCAACGCCCTCGGTCAGCGGGATGTTCTCGGTGTCGTTCTTGTCCTTGTCCGGGACCAGTTTTCCTCGCGCTGTCCTGACCGGCTTTCCGTCTTCGTCGAGCTGAGGCCGGCGCACGTCCACGGTGATATAGCCGAACTCGTCGTTTGCGAACACCTTGGAGAGCTTCGGGTCGGCGTCCTCGAACGCCTCGTAGAGGGCGACGATCTGCGAGATCTGTGCGTCGCTAAACTCATTACGCTTGGACCCGAGCGACTTGCGCATCTTGGAGTAGATGCCGTTGGCGTTGATGAGCTGCACCTTGCCCTTGCGGCGATCCTCCTTGGTGTTGTCGAGCACCCAGATGTAGGTGGCGATGCCCGTGTTGAAGAAGAAGTCGTTGGGCATGGCCACGATGGCGTCCACCAGGTCGTGCTGCAGCAGGTAGCGGCGCACCTCGCTCTCCCCGGAGCCGGCGGCTCCCGTGAAGAGCGGGCTGCCGTTGAGGAACACGGCGATTCTCCCGCCGCCCTCGTCAACGGGCCGCATCTTGGCGACCATGTGCTGCACGAACAGGAGCTGCCCGTCCGATATGCGGGGCAACCCAGCTCCGAAGCGACCAGCGAAACCGAGCTGCTCGTGTTCCTTGCGCACAGCAGCCTGCGACTTCTTCCAATCGACACCGTAGGGCGGGTTAGAGATCTGGTAGCCGAACGTCTCGCCGGGCATCTGGTCGTCAGCCAGCGTGTCGCCCAAATGCACGTTGGCGATGTTGCCGCCCTTGAGAATCGTATCGCTCTTGCAGATGGCGTAGGACTGTCCGTTGATTTCCTGCGCATATGTTACGACTGTTGCCTGCGGATTGATTTCGGCAACGCGGTCGGCGAAGACCGTGAGAGCGCCGCCGGTACCGGCGCAGGGATCGCACACCTTCACGATGCGGTTCGGCTGCGTGAGGTCATCCATCTCGCCGATGACCAACAGCTCCGCCGCCAGGCGTAGACCGTCGCGCGGAGAGAAGTGTTCACCAGCCGTCTCGTTGGAAACTTCGGAGAAGCGGCGAATCAGTTCCTCGTAGATGTCGCCCATATCTGCGTTGCTGATGGATGTGGGGCTGAGGTCGACTCTAGGGTTGCAGAAACGCTCGACCACAAGGAACAGCAAGTCGTTGTCGTCAAGGTCCTTGATAACGTCGAAGATCTTGAACTTGTCGAAGATGTCGGCAATGTCGGACGAGAAGCTAGTGACGTACTTGGCCAGGTTCTCGCGGATGCCCTCAGCGTCAGAGAGCAGACCGCGCATCGTGAACTCGCTCGTGTTGTAGAAGTCGACGCCTGCCGCCTGCTTGAGCATCGTGTCCCGGAGCGCCGCAGGTAGGGGCTTCGCCGCAGCATCGAGGACAGCCTTCTTGGTTGGCTCCAGAACAACGTCGAGCCTGCGCATGACCGTAAACGGGAGAATGATGTCGCCGTACTCGTGTTGCTTGAAGCTGGAGCGCAGCAGGTCCGCTGTACCCCAGATGAAGCTAGAGATTTCCGAATGGTTCATGGCCGTTAAGCCTTTCTGCAGAGTTCCTGGATCATGCACATGCGGACGAAAGCGCTATAGCTGGTACCGCGAAGGGCTGCCACTTCCTTGGCGGAATCGCGTAGGTTCTTAGGGATGCGGATGGTGACGGGGACCGTCTCGCCCTCGGCAAGATACGCCTGAATCTCGGTCTGCTTCGCCCCATTCTCGATAAGTTCGGTGTACTTCATGGCGTCGCCTTTCCGCGCATGCGCAATGCAATACAAATCAAGTACGCATTCTACCAGAGGATAAGCTGAAAGGGATTAGCTGGCAGCTAAGAAAGAAGCGGAAGGAGACGGAACGATTCGCAGATGAACGACAGCGTTGACGAGAAGACCGTGACGAATGAAAAGAACGCGTACACCGGAACCGTGACCGTCTCCCGAACGACGAACCAGCGACTTGACCGTTGCCGAACGTCACCGAGACCGCGACCGTCACGTCGCAGAATTTGTCTGCCGCCGGGCCGTGCGCACAAGCTACGCAAGCGCAGGCCCGTCGAGGGTTGGGCCGCGCCATGGGCAAGGGTGCCGTGGGCGCCTCCCAGGCCCTCGGCAAGTCCCGCATGTACCTCTCCGCGCTCATAAGCCGTGGGAGCTACCCGCGCACCGACACGCTCGTGCAGATCGCCCAGGCGTGCGGATACAAGGTCGAGCTCGTGAGGGACGGCGAGAGGATCGAGCTCGAGGCCGAGTAGCTTGCGCATTCCCTACTTGCGACGCCTCTTCGGCTCGGGAAGCTCGGGGAGCATGCGAATGACGAGATCGGCCACCGCGTCGCGATCCTCTATGTCCACCAGCATCATCTCTGATGCGCCGTCATACGGGACCTCCGATGACGAAAGCACGGCACGCGACGCCTTTGTGTCCTTAACGAGGAACCGATCGTCGTAGACGCCGCCGAAAAGCTTGCCGGACGAGTAGAGGAGGTATTCGCCCATCATCTTTCGCGTGGTGACCTCCGGAACGTATGTCAGAAGGTCGAGGACGTACTCCAGGTATTCTGCGCTCGATGCCATGCGATGCCCCTTTCATCCTTACTGAGCCCATTTTACCTTGCGCCCGTGCCGATCTCGGCCGCGCGCCCTGGCTATGCTTTCCTCCTCCCCATACCAGCGCATGCGGTACTCCCAGGCGCCCATGGTGACGCCCGCCTCGCGCATGTCCTGCTCCTTTTCTGCGGCCGTGTCTTGGATGATGGAGTCGTCGAACTGTATGCGCGTCTCGCCCTCATTGGGGATGGACTCACCAAAGCCACGCGACGCGTGCATGACGGCCCTGGCTATGGAGACGATCGCGCCCTCCAGGCTGTTCTCGTGCCTTCTGATGTTCCGCATGAGCGCTGAGTTGTCGCTAGACACCTCAGTTGCCGTCTTTACGTACCCGCGCGATTCGTTCATGTCGAAGTAGTTGATGCCGAAGCCGGTGAGGTCCCCGAGCATCTGCAGGGCCACGCGGAAGGCCTCGATCTGACCATTGGTGCGCAGCGCTGGCGCGAACTCCTGGATGGTGTCTTCCGTCGACATGACCTTGCGGAAGTTTGCAGTCCTGCTTGCCGAACGGGATGGTGACGTTCTTGTTCCCATCGGTTTCCCTGTCGAAGAGGACGTCGGAGAGGAACACGCGCATCTTGGACAGGTCGATCTCGTTGATGAGGGCGTCGAAGGTGAGGTCCACCGCCTGCACCGCATCCACCGCGTCTGCGAAGACGCTTTGCCCATAAGGCGACATGTCCACGCGCGTGTTGGCGACCGCCGGCTTCACGATGCCGAAGGTGGGGAAAGGACAGCCCGTGTCGTAGATCGGGAGGATGCCCACAGGCGCGAGCTCGTTGCCCTCGTGGTCAAAACAGACGGTGACGATCCTATAGGTCTCCTCGCTTTCACTGGTGAGAAGAGCGTCCGCGTTGTCAGGTGAAGGTGTGGAAGGTGAAGATGGAGAAAGGTCTGCCGAGAAGGTCATGCTGCCCTTGAGGTGCATCTGCAGCTGGTCCACAGCCTTCCCACGGTAGAAGGCCCGCGTGACGAACGCGCACTCCGTGATGCCGTCCTCATCCCAGCTCAGGGGGATGACCATCCTAGCGTCATAGTGGCGAATGCGAACCTTGCGCTTGCCCAGGTCAATCCAGAGCGCCCAGGCACCGGTCCCGAGCCCGAAGGCACGCACCACGGTCGCCTGCGCCGCGTTCATGAAGTTGGTGGATGAGAAGAACGAGTTGATCCAGTCGGTAGCCTTCTGGTTCTCACAGACCACCTTCACTTCCTCGTTGAGGAGAAGAGAGCCCCATTCCCTGCAAACGCGCATGGCAGGGTGAATAGACCGACGGTGCACCTCATACACGCGCCCCATACCATCCTTGTCCCTGTAGTCGTAGAACACCCCGCGTGCGCTCATCCAGTCATCCCACGAGCGGATCCAAGGCTCCATGTCGTCCAGGGGAAGGACAAACCCGAGCTTCCTCAGATAGTCCTTCACATGCTCCGGCACCCAATACTCGTCCAGACCGTTAGCACCCATGCGCACACCTCCATCAATCTGCCGATAAGGTCAGGTGAAGAATGCGCCCGCGTCACAACCCCGCCCGTGCCGTAGAATTGGCCGAGCGGTAAATCGGAATTTGTAGAGGCGAATCATTTTGAAAAAAAGAATAAAGATTCTATATTATATTTCAGTTGTAATCAGCGCTTTGGTAGGGTTATGGCATTTCTTTGTACCATGGATGTTTCAGTGGTATGACTACCTTCCGATGCAATATAAGAATCTTATAGTTGGAATTGATTATACGAATTATTGCTTTTCTTTGTTACTGCTGGGATTAAGCCTTATGCTTATATTTTTAGGCAAAAAAGCATTAGCCAAGAATCGTGAAGTGATTTATTTCTATTTCTTTCTTACAGTGGTTTGGATATTTAGAGCGTGCCTTGCCAGTTTCATTGAGCCATGGCCATTACAACCAATTCCGGCGGCTGCGATTGGACAGTTGGTTGCTTCGGATGCATTGGCGATAATGATGGTAGTGGTTAGTGTATGTTTTATTAAAGTACTTCGACGAAAATAAGCGAATTCCCGTTTGTGCGCCCGAGCCCCGCTCACCCTCGCAGGATGTCATCGAGCATCGCATAGCGCACAGCGTCAATCGAGTGGTCGTTCCCGTCTGGGATGTCGTCTATCCAGTTGCCCTCCTTGTCCCTCTCGAACTCCTTCAAGGTGAATTCGGAGAAGGTCAAGGGGCATCGCTCGCTATCGATCACGATCTCGCGCAGTCCAGCCAGCCATTCGTAGGAGAGGGGTCGCATCCTGACCTTCCTGGCTGCATGCACGCGAGGCCCGAGCTCACGCCGCCGACGCCGGTTATCTTGCCCCTCGTGTACGCGTCGACGTCGCGCCGCATCAGGCGGACCGAGTGACGCGCGGCGCGTTTGACTTTTGGGTACCGCGGTGCGTAGATGGACCCGACGGCGGCCTACGATGGTGGCTAGGCGGCGCCGTTAGAACTGATCGGCCCCAGAGCGCTGCAACGCTCGGGGCCTGTTTCTTTAGGTGCCTGGGCCTATGTGCCTTGGCATGGCCCTCCTCCACGGTCCCGTCACACTTGCAATTCGCGCGGTTGGCAGTTTGGCCTTTCTGCGCCGATGATTCTCACAACAATGAACTGCGCCTTCTGGCCCACCAGGTGAAACTAATGCAACGGGTCGCTCGAACCCGCACCACCCTATGTACAATGAGACGCGCACGCGGCCTCAGCCGATCGTCTCCCATGGGGTGGCGGAGGAGGGGCCGATACCATAAGATTCGAAGGGCTCGATAATCGCTGGCAAAGGGATCGCCTGACGTTATGCAACGCCGGGCGGTACCTTATCGTGGACGGCGGAATTGCCGCTCGGACACTTCGCGCCGTGCAGGAGAGCTCTCCGGCACGGCGCGAAGTGCTGCCATGCTGTAGAAACGGACTCCCTGGGGGCTACCTCCTGACGTGTTCGATGAGGTTGATGCCAAATCCGGAGGGTGCAATCAAGAAGGCGGACTTCGAGGACTCCGTCTTGACCGAGTCGTCGCCGTACACGTTCTTGAAACCGCTCGAGATTAGAAGGTCGTAGGCCTCGTCGAAGTCGCGCACGTTCATGCGGATACCCGTAGCGTCCGGGCCGTCGTAGCCTTTGGGCTGCGAGATGTCGAGGTAGAACCCGTTCGCGTCCTTCATGCGGATGCCGCGAACGCCATACTCGCCGACATTTTCCCTGTTGTGGCGCCTCTCGAAGCCCAGCTCCTCAAAGAACGTGGCAATAGCCTCTGCGTCCTTGGTGACGATCTGCGGGTTGAAGGTGGTAATTTCCATGCCGTCTCTCCTTTTCGCTTGCATACGTGCCATTGACATTGCAGACCGATTAGCGCACGGGGGCTCCCGTGCGCAAAGCATGCGAGAAGGACCGACGCTCGGGACACGAGCGCGCCCAGCCACCTCGCAGCAAAAAAAATTATACAAGCAACCATATTCGCGACTACACTACACGGGGACCGGTCCTCTCGGCGGCGCTCTCGGCAGGACCGTCGGCGTCATCGGTGGGTGCGGTAAGGTCGGCAGTCCCCTCGGTGAGGTTGAAAACCTGATGTTGGGGAGAAAGTATGTTGCCTACTGATGCCCCTGCAGAGATCGGTATGGCGCACGATACCATTGCTTTGGAGACTGGCCGGGCACTGCGCTCGAGCGCTTCTCGGCCGACCGATAGGAGGACACAATGTCAAAGGATTATACCGACTATTTCAAGGGGCGCGACTTCGTGCACCAGATTGGGTTCTACTCGCCCGATGGCGAGCAGTTCGTGCGCGAGCATAACCGCCTGTTCGGGTCGGGGCCGTTCTTCACGACGGTCAACAAGTTCAGCAGGGTCATCTACCGCGGCCGCGAGTTGGAGGAGCCATTCTCGCTGCGTGCCTACTATGGCGCGTGGGGCAGCCACTCGGTCGAGGTCGTGCAGCAGCTCACCCCGGGCGACTCGATGTACACCGACTACAATGACATGGACGCTCCGGGCATCAATCACCTCCACATGTTCGTCGAGAGCCTCGAGGAGGCCAAGGAGGCCTGCGAGGCCCTTGGCATCCCCATCGTGGTGATTGGCTACAGCGATCTGTCGGGCGCGCTGGCCAAGTGCGAGGCTATGGGCATCGATCCGGCGTCGGTGGGGCTCGACGAGTCCAAGATCGGGTTCATGGTCGTCGACATGACCGAGCGGCTCGGCATGATGGTGCAGCTGATCAGCGACGGCGCCAAGCTCCTCCACAACATGGTGATGGACGCCGGAAGGGATTGGGACGGCGAGACGGACCTCATTCGCCCATTGGGCTAGTCACGCCCATTGGCAAGGCCGCGCCCACGAGCTGGGCATCGATTCCATCGCGCAAGGCGCGCTTCGCCGACAAACGAACCTCGCCGACAAGCGAAACGCGCTCGCCGAGAATCGAAACGAGTCTCGTCGACAGACGAACAGGAGATGGCAATGAGTCTTTCGCAATTCAGGCTCGACGGGCGCGTCGCGCTCGTGACGGGCGCAAGCTCGCGCGGCATCGGTAACGCCTCGGCCAAGATCCTTGCCGAGGCGGGGGCAAAGGTGTTCTTGGTCGCCCGCCGAGAGGAGAGGCTGCGCGCGGCGGTGGCAGAGATCGAGGCTGCGGGCGGCACGGCGGGCTACGCGGTCGCGGACGTGTCCGACGAGGCGCAGTGCAAGGCGGCTGTGGACGCGTGCGTCGCCCGCTTCGGGGGCGTCGATGTCATGGTGCTCGCGTCGGGCATCAGCGGGCTCACCGAGAGGAGCCTGGTCGACGCCTTTGACACCGACAACTACCGCAAGGTCCTCGGCACCAACATGGACGGCGCCTACTTCATGATGAAGTACGGCTACGCCGAGTGTGCGAAGGGCGGCCAAGGCTCGATCGTGCTCGTCAACTCGCTCGCTGGCTTCAGCGCGAGGGGCAGCGCCGCCTACGCCGCCTCGAAGGGCGCCATGCGGGCATGGACGCATAACTTCGCCAAGAAACTCGCGCCTCTCAAGGTGCGCGTCAACGCCGTCATCCCCGGCCTTGTCGACACCGAGATGACGCATCCGGAGGGCATGGACGAGCTGTTCGAGAAGTACGTCGCGCCGGCGGCCGCCGAGATACCGCTCGGCAGGCTGGGCACCGTTGATGACATCGCAAACGGCGTCCTTTACCTGGCGTCCGACGCCTCCGAATGGGTTACGGGCCACAGCATCCTCATCGATGGAGGAGAGCTCGCGTAGGTCAGCGCAGGCCGAGCGTCTCCCTCAGGGCAACGTACTGCCCTGCGCCCGGCGTCGCATCTTCGTCCGTGCCGTCCTTCTCGTCCACCTCGATGTCGTACATGGCGGGTGGCATGGCGCAGTTCCTGAACGTGTGGGGAATGCCCAGCGCACCCCTGAAGTTTACAGGCATCGCCACCCTCATGCGCTGCACCTCGGGCTGGACCTTCCGGACCGCCGCCGCGTACAGGGTCACGAGGGCGGCGGAGGCCTTGATGCCCCGCTCCCTCGCGAAGCCCATCAGGTCAGCGGCGTTTGCGGTGACGTAGAACGTACGAGGGTCATCCCCGGGATCGCCCAGGCGCTCGTGCACCGCATACTCCACCTTCGGCAGCCCGGCGCCCGCGGCCTGTGGGTCCCACGGGATTCCCGCCTCGCGGGATGCTTAGCAGCTGCTTGAACTCTCGCTCGGTCACCTTTGCCTCCTCTTGCGATGGTATCGTTGCGAACCCTTAGGGCTCCTCGCCTTTGAAGTTGATCATCAGCCTTCGCAATGTGTTGAACTCCGAGCTCACACACTTGCCATACACGTGCGCGAGATCCTCTTCGTCGTTCCCGTCGCCTTCCTCGCCCAGCAGAAGCTCGCGAATGCCCATGCGCGTGCCGTAGCGCAGGATGGCGGCCACATCTCCGTTGTCGCGACGGATGACGGTGTAGGAGCAGGGGTAGCTCTGCTTGCCGTCCTCTGAGGTCATGAAGGGCTCGATGAGCCTCTCCCACACCACCTCCGCCTGCGCGGGCGGCAAGACTTTGGCCTTCTCGTCGTGCCACGCCAAGACCGTGTCCGCATCCGCGATCCCGCCCGTGAGCACGAGCGCGTTTTCGGGGTAGCGCCGTACGTAGCCCCTTGCCAGGCGACCTGCCAGCAATAGGAACGTGCAGGAGCACAGGCAGGCAATCATGCCCCCATACCACGGCGCATCCATGCCAACGAACTGTGGCAGCGCAAGCGTGGCGGCCAGTCACAAAGCGACATTGCCTGCGTAGAGCGGCAGCCAACCAACGGGAAGACGGCGCGCCGCCGCCTCGTAGCCATCCGCCAGATCGGACGCTCCGCTCTGGCAAAGGAAATCTCGCGCTGCCGCAATGTTGCCCCGGTGCTTGAGGTAGAGCCCCGTCGCGCGCACGCCCCTCGCAAGGCTTTAGAAGCCGCCCCGCTGCTCCCCGGTGCGCAGACGGCCGCTCCCGAAGAGATCCCCGCCGAGGTCGAGCGCCTGTTGGCCCTCGTCGCGGACGAGTCCCTCGCGTTGGAGGCGCGGGGCGCTGCGGCGTACTTCGCGCACGGCGCCATCCACCCGTTCCGCGACGGCAACGGCCATTGCGGGCGCATGCTCTCCTGTGCAATGCTGGCGGGAGCGTACTCGTCGGCCACGCTGCTTGCGCTCACGGCACGGCTCCAGGGCAACCGCCCCGAGGTGGGGAATGAGATCAGGGCCACCGTCGACGGGCGGAAAGATGCAGAGCGCTTCTGCCGGCTCTTCCTTGACCTGCTTGCCCAGGGACAGCGGGACGTGCTGACGGCCATCAGGTCTGGCGCTGAATGACAGGCCGCTAAAGCGGACCGGCACAACGCCGGCCGCGGCCAACAGCTATCGGGTGCTTGGAAGCCGAGGGCGGCCACGGTTTTCGCAAACATGCGGTGGGACAACCTGGAAGCGCGATCCCAGAAGCCGGCCATGCTGCACCAGTCGCTCAGCGATCGGACCCGTTAGAGCGATTGTTCCAACTGCATCGCTGGTTGCGGTGCCGATCGTGCGGAATGCGGTTAGGGAGAGGACACAAACGGTTTCGCATGCCCGCGGGACGAGCTTGGCCGTTTGCGCGTACAATCAACGTGCAAGTTATGACAGGGTATCGACCTAGGGAGGCGGCTATGAACTTCGAGGACTTGACTGCGGAGCAAAAGGAAAAGGCGAAGGCCTGCAAGACACCCGAAGAGGTGCTTGAGCTTGCCAAGGAGGAGGGTATCGAGCTCACGGACGAGCAGCTCGAATCCGTCTCCGGTGGCGCCGATTGGTGGAAGTGCGAAGAATACCACGGGCATGGACGGTAAGGTGCCCCGCGGAGCCCAAATCGGCCGCGTAGCTGCACAACCGATTTTGGCTCCAAGAGGGTGTCCCATGAGTCTAGCTAGGCCCTGAACGGGTAGCGCTCGTAATCGGTCCTTCCGGCAGAATAGTTGCAAGTGAAACAATCGCAGGACAGGTCGGAGCAAGATGCACCAGAGCCGCTCCATGCGTCCCTGGCCTTGTCGGGGAGGCTCCCCGAACCCGCCTTCCTGGCAGCTTAAGCTGCCGGCATCTGGCTTTACGGTTCGTGATTCAGCCTGTCGATTGTTTGGCCAGGTAACCGACTGGAAGAGGAAAACACCCGACTTTTGACGAGACTCCCGTTTTTGGTGTCCTATTTGGTGTCCCGTTTAGTGTCCTAAACAAAAGCAGGTAGACGGTTTATGCCATCTACCTGCGTCTTTCGTGGTGGGCGTTACAAGATTTGAACTTGTGACCTCTTCCG
>JAFWKQ010000026.1 GCA_017545665.1 Atopobiaceae bacterium | reverse complement strand
TCAAAAGCAGCTGCTAATCAGGGGAAATTCGTGTTTCGATGTGATCGAAACCGTATGCGCAACCTGCTTCGATGGGGAACTGCGGGGGGAATGACAGCAACATCACCCCGAAAACCGTGCAAAACTTCTCCCTGGGTTTGGAATCGATACTCTCACCCTCAGCCAATCGTTACCGAATAGCAGCCTTCTTCCTTCCTTATCCTCCAGATGATGCCCGTGGCCGCCTGAACCAGCGCAGCGTCGTGCGACACCAGTAGTAGCGCCCCGGGGTATGCAGACAACAGACGCTCGAGGGCCTCGGTCGACCCGAGGTCGAGATGGTTGGTGGGCTCGTCCACGACGACGAGCTCAGGGGATTCGAGGATTCCGAGCGCGAGCATGAGCTTGCGCATCTCGCCGGGACTGACTTCGTCCCCCTCTAAAACGCGGTCCGGATCGGAATTGAGCTGGGCGATGGTGGATAGAACGCGTCCGCGGCGAACGTCGGACAGGCCGCGCAGGGCTGCAAGCGCAGCGCGCCTCTGTTGCTCGTCGGGCTCTTGGGGTATGTAGAGCGCCCTCGTACTATCGGGAAGCCCTGTCACGATGGCCTTCACCAGCGTCGTCTTGCCAGTGCCGTTGTCGCCGACGAGGCCGATATGGTCGGTGTTGCCAATGTGCAGCATGGGCACGCGCAGCATGACTTCGCCGAGGGGGAGGTCTACCGGATCCGCCCGGTAGATCACCTTGCGCCTGCTGGGCGCGGCGTCGAGCCAAACGTCTGCGTCGTAGCGCTTCTCCACGCGCAAGGCGGAGAGTCTTGCGTCGGCGCTTTGCAGCCTTCCTTCCATGCGGGACGAGAGCCTGCCAGCCTGGCCGTCCTTGCCGGTGACTATCGCGAGGTTCCTCCTGGCCCTCGCGTCGCTATCTCGCTTGCCGACCCCCTTGAGGCTCCTCTTGCCATCCGCGCGTGACGCCTCTTCGCGCCGGCGCTGCGCCTCGCGTTTGACCCGATCCCGTTCTCTGCGGGCCACATCGCGCGCGCGGATAGCGCTCGAGCGTTCGAGGGCGGCTTGCGAGGAAGCCTGCGAATAGCCGCCGGGCCTCATCGTTGCAGCACCATCTGCTACGAACAGGCATTGGGAGCAGAGCTCGTCGAGCAATTCGCGATCGTGTGAAACGAGCAATCCTATGCCGCCGAACCGCGAGAGGGCGGCGGAGATGGACCGTCTCGTCGCGGCGTCGACGTGGTTGGTCGGCTCGTCAACGGCGAGCACGTCGGGAACCGCCCAGAGCGCGCACGCAACTTGCAACCGCTTTTGCTGGCCGCCCGATAACGTGCTGTAGCGGTGGGCCCAATCGTCTCCGATGGCGAGGTCACGGCGCAAGCGCACGGCGGCGCTGTCGTATGCGAACGCGAAGTCCTCGAGGTTTGCCGGTGGAACGCTCGCGTCCTGGGCGCAGTAGAGGGATACAAGCGGTGGTGCGACCGCGCCGGCGTCGGGCCGCAGGAGGCCGCATGCCACGAGGCAGAGCGTCGTCTTGCCCCCTCCGTTGTCGCCGACGATGCCGGTCCATCCCTTCGGGAAGGTCGCGGTCACGCCGCTAAGGGCGGGTTCCACCGCAGCGGGATAGGCGTACTCGATGTTGGAAAGGTTGAGCTGCATGATGCCTCCGGTTCTGCAAGAGGCCATGCTGGGCAGCAAGGCGAGGCTCGTTCGTTTGGAATGAATGGCTTTGAATCGTGCATGGGTATGCGATGCTGCACCCGTTCGGGCATGGCCGTCAGCTTGTAGCTCGGTTTACGGGTGGATATGGGCATCACTAGTTCTTCATGCACCCGGTCCCTTCTCTTGCCGGCGCTTGCCAAAGGCCCCGGCGGGTTG
>JAFWKQ010000025.1 GCA_017545665.1 Atopobiaceae bacterium | reverse complement strand
GCCGGCCTCGTCGTCGGCCTCGGCCTGGGCGGCTGCGCCGACGTCGGCCTGGGGCTTGTCTGCGGGATCGCCGTCCGTTGTCTCCTGGGCTTTGGTCAACTCCTTCAAGCCGTCCGCGGAACTGCTTGACCCATTCGGATCCTGTGTCGAGCCCTCTTCCTTCTTTGGCTCCTCTAGTTGCACTTCGTTAGAAGGAGGGGTCTGGACCTCTTCTTTTCCGGCTGACTCAACCGTCCCGTCTGACGCAACAGCCTCTGCAAAGGCTTCTGCCGGAAGAGCGCACAACACCATGCTGATTGCGAGGACAAGCGCCAGCGCAACCCTTGCCTTGGTATGCAATCGGTCAAACATATACAGACTCCTTTCAGTTGAATCAATTGAGGGTACCACATTGTGAACAAAGATTGAATATATATTCAGTCGACAATACTCGCGAATCTGTGCTCATGTTCACGCTCCGCGCCCGCGGGGCGGCCTGACGGGGATGCGAACGGCAACGCTCCCGGCATCTACGCCAGACGGATATGGACTGGACTCTGGGCCTCCGACGGTACGCAGCGGCAGAAAAAGGAAAGGGCGACGCGTCGGATTGCCCCAACGCATCGCCCCTCAACAAAGGCATGATTGCTCGCAGCGTCTACATTTCGCTGTGCGCCCGATCTATGGCAGACGTCAGCCCGTTGAGCATGTCATGGTTTGCGGGAACGCTCGACATGATTGCCATCACGTATGCGCCGTTCCGTGCGTATACGATTCCGCCGTCGTCAGACACGCGGTACAGCCGTCCCCCACCATTGACACCAGGCACGACGCCACCGCCATCATCTATCCAGCCTGCCTTCGACCGCGTGCGATACTTGCCTCCCAACGTCGAATGAATGGTTGATATGTTGGGCCGCTCGCACCAGCGACCAAACTTCTCACCCTCGGAGCTCTCGGAGAAGAGCTGGTAGTTTCGCGCCCAGAGCCTGGCCAGATCGCGGGCGCTATAGTTAGCCCAAGGAAGCGATTCTGCAATGGACGAGCGTGCGCCCGATTCCGCGCACCAGGTACGCATCGGTTCCTTGCCATATGCCGCGAGCACCTGCTTGTAGTTATAGTCCCATGAGTAGAAGAGCGTCTCGGTCATGTCGTAGGCATAGCGCACGACCGAGTCGGGATGTCTGCTCACCACGCTTCCAATGTACGGGGCTTTGATAGAGCTCGCTCCATAGAACAGCGCGTCGCAGTTGTATGCCACGCCCTTATGGGATGCCAGGTCCATCATAATGAAGCCGACATCGTATCCGCGATTGCGGATGCCGTTGATCGCGCTGTTGAGCGCATTCACGGCACCTTTGCTCGCAGCGTGCCCACCGAACGAGGTGACTGCCCTCGTGCCTTTAGCCACGCCAAGGGCCGCGCGCAGCTGACCGTCCACGAAAGGCCTATAGGTAGACCCGGGCGCATTGCTTGACTTGGGCATCAGCCGGATCTGCAAGGCCTCAATGCGTTTTCCCATCCCGACAGTGCCTGCGCTTGAGCCATTCTTTGTCCAGCCGAGCCAACCGTAGTCTTGCACGTGTACGCGATACCAGACGTTGTATGCAGCGCTCGCGCTGCCATCCACTTTTATTTGGATGGCTTCCATGCGATTTGAGCTGTCAGCCTGGCCAGCTATTCCGCCGTTGGAACTCCAGCCCTCCCAACCGCTATTCTGCACATGGGCCCTATAGCGCACGTTGCCGCTAAGGTTTGAGTTTTCGGTAAGGAGAGAGACTTTCATGCCGGTAAGGGCAATTCCCCTTCCTGTCGTACCCGAAACGGTACCGTTTGCCACGTCTCGCGACCATGAGCCGCGGACGCACGTCGAATAGCCTATAGAGAGACTTGAGACAATGGGATAGGCAAACGACGAACCCGCGTTGGAGGGAGCCGCGCCCCCCTTGCGCACGAGCCTGGTCTGGAAGCCCTCGACCCTCAGCGAGAGCCCCGTGGAGCCGGCCTCCTCGCCGTCCCTGGCCCAGGCGAGCCAGCCGAAGTTCTGCACGTGGGC
>JAFWKQ010000024.1 GCA_017545665.1 Atopobiaceae bacterium | reverse complement strand
CTGGACAAGCACGATGCTCTTACGCATCACATCGAATGTCCCGCCCCCAGAAGCCATTTCCATGCGGGAACCTGCCGTATGCACATGCCATCCTGCTCATGCTGCACCTCGCGCCCTTCGAGCGTAATAAGAACGCCTTCTCTTTACTACCAATTTGGGAGTGCTGTGCCTGAGAATAGGGGCGAGACCCTTTTCTCACTGTTGCTACGACAGCAGTAGAACCAGGAACTGGGCACCAACGATCGTGCCCGTCAACGCGATTGGGTAGGTTGCCGCATAGGCAGGTGTCACATCTTCCGTCTTCGCCGAGTCTATGAGCGCGGCAAGAGCCGGGGTCGACGTCATGCCTCCCGCGATCGAGCCAAGGTTGTTGAGCAGAGGCGTCTTTAGCACGTACTTCGCGAACAGGTAGCTAGCCAGCATCGGCGCCATCGTGATGATGATCCCGTAGAAGAAATAGGCCAGCTTGAAGTATTCGGCAAACTTCATTCCGCCGGCAACGCCCGAGCCCACAAGGAAGAGGACGAGGCCCAACTCCCGAAAGCTTCTGAGCGTGTTTGACGACAGGTTGACTCCAATGGGCCCAATATGCCCAAAGTGGCCCACAACCAATCCCGTGAGCAGAACGCCACCGGTGGACGTAAGGCTGAACGTCGCGCCGGAATACCCCTTGGGCGTAAGCGGAATCCTAAAGGTCCCTATGAGAATGCCCAGCACCAGGACGAACGCCAAGGCGCACAAACCCTGCGGGTCAACCTCAAACCACTTCTTCGCGGCAACGTCCTCGTCGGTCTTCTTGAAGCTAATCAGCGCGCGCTCCTTCTCCATGTTTGCCCCAGTGATAGTCGGAATGACCTGCACGAACAAAACGACGCCGATCACGCCGAATACGTAGGCGATTCCATATCCCACAGATGCTATGGCCTCCGCATCCGCAACCGACAAAACCGACCCCTGGTCGGCGGCCACGGTTGCCAGGACATCCTTTGCGGCGGACAGCGCGGCGGCACTTGTCAGCGCGCCGGACATGACGCCCGATAGCGCGGCGATGCACTCTTGCGCACTTCTATGCTCGCCACGCCCCAAATAGAAGCAAAGCACGGTCGCGAGGACGCCGACCACGGTTATGACGACAGCAACCAAAAAGTAGTCTCTAAAGTTCGATTTGAGGCTTTTGAAGAAGCCGGGGCCCGAGATGAGGCCAATGGAGCCGACAAAGATAACGAGGCCCGTGGTGTCGATGACCTTGAGCGAGTTCAGGGAGATGTCGACCTTCTCGCCCGCCACGGTCTGGGTGATGTTCTGTCCGATCTCGGTGCTATAGAGCGCGCCGAACAGCAGCGCGACGATGAATACGCCCGCCGTTCCCAGGCCAATGCCTTTGATCCTAATCCGCCCCAGCAGATAGCCGAAGAAAATGATCTCGAACCCCATAAAGGCTAGGAAGGTAACGCCAGTGATAGAGATTGCCCCGTCGAATAGATTCATGTTTGCACCTCTCTAATTCCTCGTTGAGCGTTAGGTTACAAAAACAGGAATGGTGCCTCTGCCCTATGCCGTGGCTACCTGGCAGCTCGCCATGGTCGCCAGCGCGGCGTCGTGAGCCGCTGGCGTTACGCCGGCACAGGCGTCAGGCAGCACGCGCAGGGGCACCTCGGGCAGTGCGGCCTTAATGAGCAGCGCATTGGAGACCACGCAGATGTCGGTGCACAGCCCGACGAACGTGATCGAGCGGATTGGTGCCACGGCGTTTGCCGCCGCAAGGTCACGCGCCAACGCCATGCTCCCAAAGGTCGGCTTCTCATACACATAGTAAGGGTCAGGACGAGCATCGAGCGCCTGGGCCACCCGCGCATCGAAAGCCCAGCCGGGCGTTTCGCGCACGCAGTGCACCACGGGCAGGTTGCGGCCCTCCTGCGTTTGGAGGTAGTCGGGGGCATGCGTGTCCAGCGTGGCTATTACGGTGCCGTCCCAGTCTTGGATCACCTCGCACACGCGCGGCACGATTGCCTCGGCCTCGGTGGTTCCGAGGGCACCGTCCACGAAGTCCACCTGCATGTCCACAACAACGAGCACGTCTTGTTCGGTGCCCGACTCTGCGAGCTTGGTTTGGTAAACGGCCATGGAAATCCCCTTTCGTAAGGCAACTCGTGTAGTCGCAGCTCAAGATATCCTACTCTATGTTTGCCTGTTCTGGGGCGTTTTCCTATGGCCAAAAAGGATAGGCCCCAATGGCCGCGCTTACGCCGTTGGCGCCGTTGAGCTTGAAGTACTCCATAAGAACCTTTCCTTTGCGAAGCCAGACATGAACAACGGGCGCCCAAACACGCCGGACGCCCGCAAACGACCTGCGCGTCACCAAGACGCTCGAGGCCATCGACACCACCTTCCGCACCATGATGCTGGAAGACGGGTTCTCCTCGATCACGGTAAAGGCGCTCTGCGAGCGGGCGCGCATCAACAAGAAGACCTTCTACCGCTACTACGAGACGCTCGAGGACCTCATGGCCGAGGTCATGGCAACCTATGCCGCCGCCTGGCGCCGCCGCACGGCGCATTTGCGCATGCCCGACGATCTTGAGCAGATCACGCGCGAGTTCTTTTTCTTCAATGCCGAGCAAGACGAGCTCTTTGAGGCGATTACCTGCGATCCCGCCTGGGACGCAGTTCAGCGAGACCTTCTGGACGACGCCTCGGGCGAGCATGCGGAAAACGTGCCAAAAGGCTATGAGCCCGAGGTCTGGCACGTAATATACGCCTGGCAGTCGGGCGCGGTCCTTGCCATGTACCGCGCTTGGGTGGCGGACGGCAAGACCATTCCCGTGGAGGAGATCGCCGAGCTGGCCGCACGGCTCTTCGGCAAGGGTTTTGGGGCGGCATGAGCCGCATTTCGTGGACATCCCGTATACTGGAGACGTCCTTGTTTTAACGTAAGCCGCACGATCACGGAGGACCCATGTCCGCATATATGGAACGCGCAAAGCAGCTGCGCGCCAGCACAAGCGTCCACTACAACTGCGCCCAATCGGTGCTCGTTCCCTTTGCCGAGCAACAGGGCTACACCGCCGAGCAGGCATGCGCGTTTGCCGCAGCCTTTGGGCAGGGCATGCAGACCGCAAACCTCTGCGGCGCCTTTACCGGTGCGCTCATGGCACTCGGCGTATGCGGCAAGGCCGACCGAAAGAGCGTGGTGGCGCTCACGCGTCGCATGAAGCAAAACCACGACGGCACCCTTCTTTGCGCAGAGCTCCTGCGCAAAAACGCGGAGACGGGCGGCGAGCGCAAGCCGCATTGCGACGCCATGGTGTTCGAGGCCGTAGAGCTCGTCGAAGAACTGCTGAGTGAGTAACCACCTAGGATCGTCCCGCTAAGAGCGCCCTCAGGTGCCGCTCGCGCTCACGCGCCTGCGCCGGCCCGCGGGCGGCGACTCACGGAGTGAGCGAGCGAAGCGAGCGCGGAGCCGCATGCGGGCCGGCGTGGGTGCGGGGGCGCGGGCGGCAACCACCTTCAACGCACAATAACGTCCATCCCCCTAATCGTGAGCTGAGCATACAATTTTTGGTGTATTGTCGATTCATGCTGTCTCGGAGACGACGAGAGGGATAGTCCATGCATACGGGCATACTTTCGGAAATCGTGGGCTTTCTAAAAGGGGGTGAGATCGCTGCGGACAAAGATGAGGTCAGCAGACAAAATCGACTGGCCATCCGATACTTTGCCGTCGCGGGCATCCCCGTTGGCATAGTCAACATCATTGCTCAGTGCACCATCACGGGAGCGTCTCCGTTCGACCCGAAAATCTACTGGCTATTCGCGTACTACACCCTGCTCTTCCTGCTCGATCGCTTTATTATTCCTCAAAAATGCCAGCATGCGACGCTTTTGGTATACCTCTTTGAGGCTCCCGTCATGCTGATGAGCATCCTCTTGGGCACCGTGTGGGATCCAAACCATCAGGCCGTTACCTTCCTCATGATTGTCCTCTCCATTCCGGTATTCATATTGGATCGCCCCCTCAGGCTCTTCTTGGTGGTAATAGGTTGGAGCGTTCTCTTTATGGGGCTGTGCGCCGCCGTCAAGGACCCCAGTCTCATATCCTCCGACTTCCTGCATGTGCTGGAGTTTTTGATTTCATCGATCGCCATCATGTTCGTGGTGCTCATGCTGCGCCTGGAGGTACTTCGCAGTCTGGAGCGCACGCGCTACCATCTGGAGCACGACGTAATAACCGACACGCAAAACCAGCGCAGCCTCGCCGTACACGCCAGCCGCTATGTTGGCAAGAAGCTCTTCATTACGTTCGGCGACATTGACCACTTCAACCTTCTCAACGACTTCTATGGACACGAAACGGGCGACGGAATTCTCCTCTCGTTCGCGAATATGCTCAAAGAACTCTTTGGCACTAAGCACACCTATCGCTATAGCGGCGACGCGATTCTGAGCATCTTGGTAGGCGGCGACGAGGAGGATGGGTGCCAACTCGTTCGTACGTGTCAGCAACGCTTGGGATCGCTGCGTGACGAGCACATGAGCTCGCAGATCACGTGCTCGTTTGGCTATGTAGTGGGCGCACCGAATTCCGAAAAAGAGCTCACTCAAATGATACAGCTGGCAAACATCTATGCCCACCAGACAAAGCGACAAGGAGAGGGAAAGATCATAGGAGGCCCGTTTGACGAAGAGTCACTGCGAGCCGGTATCGTTGAGTCTAACATAGCCACTCACGCCCGCTCCTACGAGATCAACCAGCTCACCGGACTGCCCTCCATGGCCTACTTTATTACCCGTGCCACCGAGCTCCTCGTGCACGTAGTTGACGTGGATCGCCATCCCGTGATCGGATTCTTCAATTTGGTGCACTTCCACGACTACAACAACAAGTTTGGCTATGCGCAGGGCGACGAGCTCATCCAAACAACAGCCAATCTTTTGCAGGATGCCTTTCCCAAACGCCACATCACCTACATTACCGGCAGCCAGTTTGGCGTCATGTGCTACCTGGAGGAAGTAGACCCCGCCATGACGCAGCTCGTCGAAAGCCTTAAGCAGTACCAGCTCGACCACGAGGTACAAATAAAGGCTGGTTTTGCCGAGTATACGCAAGGAGCCTCCGTCATATCGCTCATCGACAAGGCCAAGCTGGCGCACGACAGCATCGTAGAGCAGCGCGACGTAAGCTATAGGATGTACGACCCGCAACTAGACGAGGAGATAAAGTTCCGCCAGTACCTCATCTCGCATCTGGACGAGGCAATAGAAAAGGAATGGCTCAAGGTCTACTATCAGCCAATCGTCCATGCGGCCAGCGGCGAGATTTGCAACCTTGAGGCACTCTCGCGCTGGGACGATCCCACCTACGGATTCCTGCCGCCCTTTAAGTTCATAAGCGTGCTGGAGCGTGAGCGCGTTATATACAAGCTCACCCTCTTCGTGGTAAAGCGCGTGCTTAAGGACTTTAAGATCCTCGAAGAGCGAGGCATTCCCCTCGTTCCCGTTTCCATAAACCTCTCGCGCACCGACTTCGTAGAGTGCGACATCGTAGAAGAGATCTGCAAGCTTGTGGACGACTCTGGCTATCCGCGCAAGCTGCTGGACATCGAGATAACCGAGAGCGCGTTTGCCGATGACCAAGGCATGCTTAAGGAAGAGGTAGACCGCCTTCGCTCTTTGGGCTTCTCGGTTTGGATGGACGACTTCGGAAGCGAGTACTCTACGCTCAACTTGCTGGAAAACCTCAACTTCGACGTAATAAAGGTGGACATGCAGTTTATGAGAAACTTTACCGGAGAAGGCCGCAACGCCATCATTCTCTCCGACATACTGGGCATGTGTCGCCGACTGGGAATAAACACGCTTGTGGAGGGCGTCGAGACGCAGGAACAGTACGACCTTTTGCGACAGCTTGGCACCGACAAGCTGCAAGGCTATCTCTTCTCCCGTCCCAGCACCTTGAACGAGCTCTTTGGCTAGGCCAAGCAACAACCCCGCTTCCTCTTCCTACCAGTCCTTCCTAAACACAACCACATTGCTCTTGGTTGCCTCGTCGTAGGTATAGGAGAAGTCGTCCATGCTCTTCTTTACCATGAATATGCCCAAGCCACCGACCTTGGCATCTTCAATGCTGGAAGGTTTGGTGGGATCGTCGCGCAACAGCGGGTTGAACGGCACGCCTTGGTCCTTGAGCTCCACCACGATGCGGCTCGGCGCCCCCCGATAGACGTAGCTCACGTTTACCCATCCAGGCTCGTCCTGGTTGGCGTAGGCGTAGCGACACACATTCACGAAGAGCTCCTCCAAGGCAATGACCACCTTGTTCTTTACGTTTGGCGGGCACAGGCGCTTATCCAACTCGGCGGTAACGAAGTCAACCGCTGCCTCAAGGTTGTCCAGCGTGGCGACGAAGTCCCTGCTGTAGCGAGTCTCCGACGCCACGCCATACTCAAGGGCAAGGATCGTGACGTCGTCGGACTGCTCAGCCTCGCCCGCCCAGGCGGCCACGTCGGCGCGCAGGGCGCGGACGATCTCCTGTGGCGCAAGGTCGTTGTGTGCTACGAGGAACGCCTCCAGGCGGTCGTTGCCGTACTCCTCCTCGTCCACGTTAAAGGCCTCGTTCACGCCGTCGGTGTAGAGTACGAGCTCGTCGCCGGGCTCGAGCGTGAGGGTCTCCTGGCGGTACTTGGCCGTCTCGAAGGTGCCCAGGAACAGGCCGCACTTCTTG
>JAFWKQ010000023.1 GCA_017545665.1 Atopobiaceae bacterium | reverse complement strand
CGGCAGCTGTCCCGCGGGACGCTGGGAAACCTCCGAGCGGTCTCCCGGGATCGGCTGGGAAAGCTCCGATCGGTTTCCCACGCCTCGGATTGGGCCATCTTCCATATGGTCGGCCCAACGATATTCGGTTGTCGCCTGTTGGCCAGGGGCACCATCTCCTCCCACGATCGCCTTCGATCCTGTCGAGGACAATTGTGGCAAAGGGTGCCCGCGAGTTGTAGACGCGTTACTTTTGGCGCTTACTCCTCGTCGAACTCCGCCTCGTCGTCGAAGTGGAATATGGAGACGCCGTTCTGCCCGAGGAAATAGATGAAGTCCTCCTTGTCCATCCCCGCGATCTGCGCGCAGTAGCCCAGCAAAACCCCCTTGGTCGCGTAGAAGTGCAGCGCGGTAGCTCGCCTCGCGAAGTCGAGGGCATCCCGATGACTCATTTTGTTGTCGTAGAGGACCTCGTTCGGAATCTCGAAGGCAATCTCGCACATCTTGGCATGCCTCTCGTTTAATAGACGACATAGCAAAAAGGGGCCCACAAAAGCCCCTGAAATTTCTGGTCGGGTGGACTGGATTCGAACCAGCGACCCCTTGACCCCCAGTCAAGTGCGCTACCAAACTGCGCCACCACCCGTTTAGCGAAGAGTATTATCCACCTCTGGCCTATTCGTGTCAATACTCATTTTAAAATTCGCCCGAGCGCCCGCAGCCCCTCACGCCCACGCTCATGGTCTGCCAGCCACTCACGCGTTTATCTGCACGCGCCGCGGCGACGCCCACGTCTTCGCAGCCTTCTTCAGGCGGAATTGCGCAACAAACTGAACGACGGAGACAAAGGGTCGGTACACAAAGGCCTCATACAGCCCCAGCGCCAAGATCTTCACGGCGGTAAGCACAGTAACCCTCTCCCCCTTTCGATAGCAGTTGCCAATGTAGGACAGCGCGGTAAGCATGATGCTAAACAATACGTAAATCATATAGACGACCACGACGAAGGGGAAGTTGAAGTCCTCAAGCACCAGGCTGAAAGCGATCGCCAACCATCCTAGAATCATTATGGTGGGCGCAAGAAGCTCGTATGCGATGTGGTACGGCAGCATGACCATCCCAACCACCCCATAGCGCGGGTTGAATATCATGTGCCGGAACTTGGCCAACGTTTGGATAAGACCGCATTGCCAACGCCTGCGTTGCCTTCCCAGGTCACCGTAGCTCTGTGGCGCCTGCGTCCAGCAAACGCTGTCCTCGACGTACTTCATGAGGTATGGCTCCTTGCGACTCAAATAGTGCTCGTGCAGGCGCAAGGTCATCTCGAAGTCCTCCCCCATGCTTTCCGTGTCGTACCCACCGACCTCGATGAGGGCACTCTTCTTAAAGACTCCGTATCCGCCAGACACGATGAGGTTCGCGTTCCAGTGATTGTGGAGAATTCTGGCACCGGCAAAGTTGCGGCCGTATTCGAGCGTCTGTACGTCGGGCAGGAGGTTTTGTCCGAAGTTGTGCTTTTGCGGCATGGCATCCTTGAACTCGACGCCGTTGGAGATCCTGAGGTTGCCGCCAACGGCTATTACGTTGTCGTCTTCCATTATCGCCCGGGCAATTCGCACGAGCGCGTCCCTTTGCAGTATCTCGTCACCGTCCATGTTGAGGACGTAGGGATACCTGCACACGTTAATGCCCGCGTTGATCGCATCCGCCTTGGACCCACCGTTTACCTTGCTGATCAGGGTGATGTCTCTCCCCTCGCATTGGCCCGCATAGACCTCGCGGATCGGCTTGCAGGGAACTTGGTATCTAATCGGCCGTCCGTACTCCCTCTTTAGGGAATAGCGCTCGATCAGCATCTCCTTCGTTTGGTCCGTGGAGCCGTCGTCGATGATCACCACCTCGAACAGGCGGTAATCCTGCTTGAGGACGTTTTCCACGGTTTGGATGCCCGTGCTCCCCTCGTTGTGCAGCGGGATCAGGATGGATATGGGGTAGTAGAAGTCGTGTTCCAAAACGTTGTGAAGGCTCTCCAGCCTTTCGTCCTTAAGTATTCTAAGCGAACCGTAGATGGTGTTGCCCAGCAGGGCAATCGTGTACACAACAAGGTACACGGCTATAAAGACGTTGAACGTATTGACGTATTCTCTCATGAAGGTCTCAAGCATAGCTAACCCTCCTTTGCTCGTATCTAATCGCATCCATTGCGAACCTGTCGTCCTTCGCATCGATCTCGTCTATGTCTTTCCTCGTGAGTCCAATTGACGCAAGAGACGCGGCGGCGTTCTTTCGTATGTACCAATTCCTGGACGTTACCTTGTCCTTGAGCAATTCCTTGACCTTGGCGTTTTTTGCGTAGTGCCGTAGCCCGGCAACCGCCACCGCAACCGGTTCCCAGTCATCGCCGTCCTGGTACCGCTCGACCACGTCTTCCACGAACGCCAGGTTACGCTCGGACGGGACCTTGTTGATCTTGCGGATTATGGCGCACTCGGTGTCCAGCGAGGCCTCGCCGCTTTTTGCGTCCTTTATCAGCCTTTCGTCGTATGTGTCAATTCCCTTGTGGTTAAGGTAGTCAATGAGTGAGTTCTTGTAGCATTCCAACAACTCGTCGTAATGGCTCATGAGGAGCTCGATTAGCAGGGCCTCGTCTCCCCCAAACGTGAGCAGCCCATCGCTGACGAGCTTTTGGTTGTGAGAGATGCCTCGGTTGCTCAGGCTCGTCAATGCGCTTTCCACCAACCGCGCGTCGCCAAAGCTGTAGATCGCCCTGAGCGCGTTTTCCCTCGCATAGACGGAGTCGTCATCCAAAAACCGGAGCATGAGGTCGCCATAGGCACCCTCGTCGCCATTGAACGGGGCAAGATCGCGCAGCAGATACGCAAAGTACGCATGAACGATGGTGCTTCTCTCGCGTAGCTGAAGGTCAACAATGGACTGCTGGTTGTCCAGCAGTATGCGACGGCACTCATCCGGGTTCAGCTTCTTGCAGGCCTGTGAGAAGGCCTCCAGGTTGATGGTACGCCTGAGGCTACGAACGATGCGGCTGGGCAAGTGGCAGTCGTTGGACGCGACGCACTTCTCAAACAATGCGTCAAACCGCTTTGTTGCCTTTAGCAGCCTGTTTGGGTGCGCGTTCCTTCGTGCGTTCGTAGCATGATACACACAGATCACTATTACGACGATGCACAGAAGTGCGCAAAGATAGATTGCAATATACATTTTTCATCAACCTCGCTATTCCGTGGCCTCGCGTACGGAATCAAGGTCGTGGTAAGCGAGACCGATGCCTGTATTCAAAAAGTATTTGTTGTAGTTGTCTGTTACTGCGGAGAGACCCTGGTTGTGATACGTGTTGTTCTCCAAGATTCCCTCGCCGTCGCTTTGGGTTAGCTCGTATGCCGTCCAAAGCTTTTTGTAGTACTTCCCCGCCAGCTGGTACTCGCCCTGTATGTTGCCTTGCTCGTTTCCCCTGCTGTAGTTCATCACGCACATACCGTCGCAAGCCTTGGCCATTCGTTCCAGCTGATCGCTAAAGCCCAGGTCGTCGTACCAGTACGGAATGCACAAAACCAGTTCGACCGACCGCTCCTGGGCAAAGGCATACAGCTCCTCCATCTGGTCGCAGTACGTATTGAGGATCGCCTCGCGATTCTGTTCTGCAGACCATTCGTCCTGAGCGTATGGCTCGACGTCAAGAACGAGTCCCGCATAGTACTGCTGGGCGCGCAACACGGCCTCCTTCATTTGATCGAGCCCCATGTTTGGGTCGCCCGTTAGGAGGTATACGTCAAATCCAGAGAGGGCCTCTAGTACCTGGGTGTCCTCCCCTTCGGGTACCTCCTGAAAAACCGTTTGCACGCCGACGTTCTTCAGGAACGCCGTGTTGTATAGACCTGCGGTCTTCCACGAGAAAACGGCAGGCCCTGTTTGGGGAAGGCTGTATTGTTCCATTGCGCATCCACCTCCAAATATGCAGAGCGACAAGGCGACCAGCGCAACCAAAACAGCTCGGTGCAATTTGGTGATTCGTTTTATGCTGCGTGACTTCTCCATTGCGGCCCGCTTTTCCTCTTCTCAATTTGACATTTGTCGTTGTGAATCCGACTTTTTTTGGTTCGTCTGGTCGCCTTGTCGTTAGGATTATTTCCTTGCGCGCGATGCCTGATTCCAACCTGGCTTCTTTGTCGCTCGGTTCCACAGCCACATGATGATGTTTAAAGTTTGCTGGAAATATGCGGACGCTGACGAATCGCGCACCCACCAGTGCGCCACCGCAACGCCGCCGCGGCTCGCATACCACTGCGCAAAACATGGAGTGTCTCTGCAAACGCTTGCCGAAATCGGACGCCGAGTTAGCGTGTGCGCCTCACCGCGACCCTTCTTAGCGAGGGTTTGCTGGGTTTGCGAACGGTGCGGAAGGGCTTGCTGAGATTAGCCACAGTGCGGACGAATCCAGCAGATCGCGGGGCGTGTTTGCTGAGTTTGCGAACGGTGCAGGCCGATTTGCTCGGATTAGCCACAGTGTGGACAAACCCAGCAAACCAAGCCACACCGTTCGCGAATCCAGCAAGCCCATCACATGCTCAGCAAAAGCTCGTTCCCATCCTCAAAGCGGTAGCGCGTAGTGTGGGCGATCTTCTTCACAAGAATCATGGAGAGCTCGTTACCCTGCGTAAGCGGGTCAAAGCTCTCCCCCGCCCACGTCATGCGCATCGATACGCCTTCTTCCATCTCCGCATGCTCAATCTTTATGGCAAGCGGCAGGTTGCATTTGCCCTCACGCACCGCCGGAACGATGCTCTGGAACACGAGCTCCTCGATCACGATCATAAGATGGTGCAGGACCTCGCGAGAAAGGACGGCATCAGCGCCAAAGCGCTCGATCTCCTGAATAACTTGCGCGTAGTCTACGTCCACATCGGATATGCAAAGCTCGAGCGTCTTGAGACGCTTGATGAACCGTCGCGTCTTCTCACGCCGGGGGCTCTCGAAAATCTGCTCGGGTGTTCCCTCCTCGTAGATGCAGCCCTCGTCCATATAGAACACGCGGTTCGAGACGCTATGGACAAAGCTCATCTCGTGCGTCACGATGAGCATGGTCATACCCGTGTGAGCGAGGGAGCGAATCACCGCCAGCACCTCTGCCACGTTTGTGGGATCGAGTGCCGACGTCGGCTCGTCGAGCAAAAGGATTTGCGGCTTCATGGCAAGCGCACGCGCAATTGCCGCGCGCTGCTGCTGTCCGCCCGAAAGTTCCTCGGGAAAGCTCTGTGCCTTATCCGCAAGCCCCACGCGCTCGAGCAACTCCATGCCTTACGCCCGCGCCTCGTCCTCTGGCACCTTAAGGAGCCTTATGGGGGCTGCGCACACGTTGTCTATGATGTTCAGATTTTGAAAGAGGTTGAACGACTGGAACACCATGCCCATCTTCTGGCGCACGAGTTCTATGTTGCATGACGGGTCGGTAATGTTCTCCCCGTCCACCACGATGCTGCCGGGGTAGGCTCCTCGAGCCGGTTGAGGCACCTAAGCAGCGTGGACTTTCCCGTCCCCGAGGGCTCGATGATCGATATCACGTCCCCCGCCTCTACCGTCGCGCACACATCCACAAGCGGTATGGCCTCGGGAAATTCCTTTCGAAGGTGCTCGACCTCAATAAGACTCATCGTGCGCTCACCTCCCTTCCATCCTTGCGCTTCGCCCGCGGGTCAACGTAGGTGAGGATGCGCCTCATCACAAGGGCAAGAAGCCAAGCCAAGGCAAAGTAGATAAGTGCCGTGGTAATGAGCGGGAAGAATGCCTCGTAGGTGCGACTGCGTATTATGTCGCTCATCTTGGTGAGGTCTTGGATTGCAATGTAGCCCACCACGGAAGTTCCCTTGAGCAGGCTGATTATCTCGCCGCGCAGCACGGGCAAGAACCGCACCGCCGCCTGGGGGAATATGAAGTCGCGGAACGCCTGCGACTCGCTGTAGCCAAGGGCAAGCGCAGCCTCGCGTTGTCCCTCCGGAACGGCCTCTATGGCCGTGCGCATAATCTCGGACCCATAGGCGCCATAGTTGAGGGTAAACGCAATTATGGCAACCCACACGGCATCCAGCCCCGTATTCCCAAGAACCACGTAGTACAGAATCATGAGCAGCACGACTATGGGCGTCCCTTGCAAAAGGCGCACGTAGGCGTTGGAGATTGCGTTCGCCAGGCGGCTGCCCGTGCGGCGGAACAGGCACACGCCCAACGCAAGCACGCTGCCCAGAACCACCGACGCCCCCGTTATGATACACGTGGTCCCCAGACCCTGAAGAATGAGCTTCCAGCGATCCTCGCGGATGAAGTTCCTCTCGAAGCTTCGGCCAATGCGCTCGAAGACGTTTCCGTTGTCATCGGCCTTCTGGCCGAACGATCTCTTAGTTATGAGCGACAAGGGGACAGGTCACTTGTCATACTTTTTAAAAAGCTGACAAGTGACCTGTCCCCTTGTCATACTTTTACACTAGGTCGTACTTCTCCACGTCCACGATCGCCTTGCCCTCGGCATAGAAAGATATTTCGTCAAAGCTGGGATCGGTGGGAATGGTCATGGTCATGGCCTGTTCGCCCTCCCCCACGAACACCTCCACGCTGTAGCGGTCCAGGATAATACGCAGGCGCAGCGTTCCGTCGTAAGACAAGAGCCTGCACTTGCGGTCCTTAATCACGGCGCGACGCAATCCAGAGTGCTTTCGGTTGATCTTGAGCGTGCGGTCCTTGGGACGGAAGTAGATGGACGAGCAATACCGATCCCGTTGGGCAAACAGAACGAAGAACTCGTCATACGGGTCGCCTTCGTCCGCGGGCCGCACCGCAAGCGAAAGGTCCACGCAACGTCCGCGAATGCCGTCCAACTCGCAGAGGTCCTCCACCAACACGCCCTCGTATGCCACACGGTTGCGTCGGGCTGCCTCGATCTCGCGCACGGGCCACTGATAAAGACGACCGTCGCGCACATGCAGCTCACGCGGCAGCGTCATCTGCCCAAACCACGGCCTGCCTCCACCCACGAACGTGGTGTCCCAATTCTGCATCCAAGCCACCATAACGCGGCGCCCGTCTGCGGTCTCGAGCGTTTGCGTGGCATAGAAGTCGATGCCGTAGTCTATGGACTGCGTGGCCTCCTCCACCAGCGAGCCCGTCCGCTCGTCGAGGTGGCCAATGAGGGCAAGCGTACCGTTGCCGCTCATGAACTCGTTACCTTCGGGCAACATGTCCTGCGGACTCACCAAAAGAACCTGCTTGCCATCCAATACGAAGGTATCGGGACACTCCCACATCACACCGTAGCGCCCATGGTTGGATGCCAACACGCCCTCGAACTCCCAAGATACGGCATCGGGACTGCGATATTGCAAAATCTGACCGCTGCGTTCGGCGTCAAGGCTACCGAGGACGCAGTGGAACTGCCCGTCCTCGCCCACCCAAATCTTTGGATCCCGGAAGTCCTGGACGCTGGATCCCTCGGGCAGTTGGCTCTCGTCCAACACGGGGTTGCCGTCATACTTCCTATAGTCGGTGCCGTCGCCATAGGCAATGCACTGAACCTGTCGGTTCTCCGACGTGCCGTCTGGGTTTCGCCCCGTCATGGCGAGGCCCGTATACATAATCAAATGCCTGCCGTCGGCTAACTCCAATGCGCTGCCCGAGAAGACCCCCGAGCTATCGTACCGCTCGTCGGGGGCAAGGGCGGCCGGAAGGTATTCCCAATGGACAAGGTCGTCGCTCACGGCATGGCCCCAATGCATTGGTCCCCACACCGATTCGTAAGGGTGGTACTGATAGAACAGATGGTACTGGCCCTTATAGATGGAGAATCCGTTTGGATCGTTCATCCATCCAATCCGCGAGCCAAGGTGAACCATCGGGCGATCTTCTGCGGGGATGTTGCAGCTAAACTGCGCCTCATGGCGCCTTGCCGCATACAGTTTTACGCTGTCCGTGTAGTTGCTGGTAGCCATGTTGCAGCCTCCCTTTGTGCGGGCCGTATATATGGCTCCAACTATAGCGCATCTTTGTGCACCCACGTACTGCGACCGCACCAAACAATCACCCACGGAGCTCGTACCCCCGCGTCTGCGTCCGGCCCGCAGGCAACGACTCACGAAGTGAGCGAGCGAAGCGAGCGCGGAGCCGCATGCGGGCCGGCGCGGGCGCGGGGGGCGCGAGCTAACTCACGTCAGTTCGTTATTTCTTGTGCCGCCTCATTGGATCGAGTTCTCTGGGCATGCCCGACCAGGTGCCAGGGGCGTCCATCGCAGGAGCAAGATGCACGTTAACGAGTTTGTCTCCCACGTAAACGGGTTTGACGGCATAACGCTCGCCCTTCACAGTCCCAGTCATGAACTGATGAACGTCCACCTTGCCGGTTGACGTCCGCGGTATGTCGTCGCAAATCACGCATTGGCCCGGCAGGTTGGTCTTCGAGATGCTGTTGTCGTGCACAAACACATTGACCAACGCCTGGTGAAGCGACGCCTTGGCCTGCTCGCCCTTGTGTACACAGGTCACGTACAGTACGGGAATCGTGTCGTGGATGAACTTTTCGTACTCGCCGGCAAGACCCACAGCCACGATGCCAGGTTGCTTTGCGATGGCGGTCTCCACCAAGCCAGCGTTGAAACGCACGCCTTCGTTGTTTACGAAGAACTTGTTCATGCGGCCTACGTAGGTAAGGCATCCGTCCTCGGCAACGTCCACAAGGTCAAACGTGTTGAGCCAACGCTTGCCGTCCTCTTCCTTTACCTCGAAGAGCTCCACGTCGCCCAGCGAGCCCTTGCTTACCGAGGGCGAGCTCACCCACAGCACGCCTCGCATCGGCCCCTCGGATATGTCGTGAAACAGTCCGTCGTCCTCGTCCTCAATACGCACGTCCACGCCAGGCAAGGGATATCCAATGGTGTCGTCTTCGCGGTCTGACGGCGAGATCACAATCGCTCCGGCAACCTCAGAGAGACCGTAGCCGTTTATTATGTTTGCATCGGTGCCACACTCGTGCAGGAACTCGTTCAAACGATGACGCTCCTCGCCCGACAGGTACTGTCCACCAAGGATGGGCACGCGGATATTCGACAAATCCGGACGAACCGGTTCGTTGGCAAAGGTGTCCAATACCATGGGAGACAGCAATGCGTAGTTGATTCCATAATAGGAGAACGCCGAAGACAACTTTGGGTTTAGGATGGTAAACGGAATGGTTGACACCTGTGCGCCCAGCGCGAGCGGCAGATGAAGCATGTCTACCAACGCGTACGCACTCGAGAGATCTATGAGGAGCATGCATCCGTCTCCAGACCCCACGCCCTTGGTAATTTCGGAACGCATTAAGCGGTACGCACCCTCGTTAACACCAATGTCGGAGAGCGGGATGGGCTTGTGGACGCCGTTCGTGGTGCCCGAGGTGTGTACAATAACTGCCTCGTCGTCGTTTTTGCCCGTGGCGTAGCAAATGTCTGAGGCTTCGTACTTCCTCAGAAGGTCGTCCATAAATAGTAGCCCCGCCATTCGCTTGAGCATACGGTAGTTTACCCCACTCATGGTCTCAAAAGCATCGTTGCCCAGGGCGCCTCCCAAGGGGCTCTTTAGGATAATGATGTTTCGCAAACCAAGGCGCTCGCGCTCTTCCAACAAGCGAGTGACGAACCGAGGCTGGGCATAAAGGTCCGAGATGATGAGGTCCGTTATCTTCTCAACCTCAATGGCTTTTAAGAGGATGTCAATATCTAAGGCCTGCATGGGCGAAAGCATGCTCGACGACGCACCCACCATGTTGAGCCCATAGAAGCAGAACGTAGGCTCGGCAGCAGTAAAGCCAAGCACACCTACGCGAGAGCCTGCCAACTCGCCGATGCCAAGCGCCGAGAATACCTCGGCATAGCGCTCCCACATGCGGAACATCTGCCTGTAGGTATAGCTTCTGCGATTGTCGCGCAGGGCCACCGCATCGAGCTGCTCCGTCTTTGCGGAATTGAGCTCGTAGATGAACTTCCAGCACTTCTGCTCAATGATCTTGTGGCTCTCCATACGCTCGCCTATGCGAGCGAACTTCTTTGCCTGCTTGTCCGTAACCCTATGTTTCCTGGCACGAATGGCGGCTTGTACCTCGAACCATGCGAGCATGCGGTCGGTGGCATCGATGCTCTTGGGATGGCACGGGTCTATGGCCGGAAACGCATGGCCAAGGTCGTTCTCGCCATAATAGAGCAGCTTCGTCGTTTTACCAGCCTGCTTGAGCGCCTTGTGATACATGAGCGTGTATCTGTTTAGAAAGTCGCCACGACTCGTGATAAGGAACGTCGGCGGCAGGTTTCTAACGAGCTCGGGATGCTCCGGGTCCATGAGCTCCAAAAAATCCGGATCCATCCGTTTGCTGCCATAGAACTGATCGGACAGCAGGAATCCCAAGGCGTCATTTCGGTCGGTGTAGAACATGCCAGACATAAGGCCAAGCGCACGGAACTCCATGCGGGTTGGCTCGTAGCCTATGGCATTCTGAAGACGCCTGGAGTGCTTCATGGCAGCCGCATATATGGCAAGGTAGGCACCTGCGCTCTCCGCCGTGAGGAATATGCGGTCGAAGTCCACGTCGAAGTCAATCAGATGGCTTGCGATGGCGTCCATGCCCGCGCATACGTCATCGAGCTGATCGCTCACGTTGGCACGTGGGGCCAAACGATACTCGATGTTGAATACGATGTAGCCACGCGAGGCCAGCACGCAAGAATAGGCGCGTGACATCTTGCGATCGCCCATAATCAGGCCGCCGCCATGAACATACACGATCACAGGCAGCTCTTCGCCCTTCTTCGCCTTGGGCAGAAAGACGTCCATGGCAAGGGGCACTTCGGACTTGTTCATATACGGGCGGTTGAGGTACTCATCCACCTCGTACTTGGCCCCAGGTATGTTATTGGGGTCGTACTCCATGGCATCCATGGCATGCTCGATGCTTGCGCCCTGCACGCGTTCGAGCACAAGTCGCACGAGCTCGCGACGAACCGCATCATCATGTTGTTTTGGAATGTTCTGCATAACGGCTAATCCTCGTAGAAGTACTCGGTATTGGAAGCGCCAAAGAGGGTGCCGAGCAAGTTGCCAAGCTGGTCGCTCCTGGGCATCACTCCCACAGACGAGCCCTTTTGCATGGGCGGCTGAGGCATGGGAATCTGCGGGAGCCCAAAGCCGGGCATAGGCGGAACAAAGGGAGCGGCCTGGCTGGCCTGCTTGTCAGTCTCATCCGACTTGTTTTCCTTGTCTGCCTTCTCGTTGCTGGAAGCTCCCCGCACCGCCTTGCTTGTGGCAAGCAGCCTTCCCAAGACGTCTATGGAGCCCTTCAACAACTGCTCATACATCTCATAGGGCTGCGGCATGGGTCCAAAGGGAGTCTGTATCGTCTGCGCGTCGTCTGAGGGCTGCACGTCGTCTGAGGGCTGCGCATTGGGAACAAACGGCGCGGGGAATGGCATTGCATACGGGAACCCCTGCACGCCCTGTGGCTGAGGCATGCCGTTTTGGAATTGCGGGATGGGAAAACCAGGGAAAGGTATCGGAGCCGCCTGCTGCGAATCCGCGCCAGGAGCCTGAGGAGCAAAGGGCACAAACGGCACGAATGGCAGAGGAGGCTGGGACTTGGCGTCCTTCTTCTCCGTGTTGTCAGGCGCAGGAGCGAAAGGAGCAAAGATCGGCGGTACTGCCGGCTGAGCCTGAGCGGCCTGCTTAGCCGCTGAGCTGGGAACCTGAGGGACAAAAGGCATATAGGAGACGGTCTGCTGGATTATCTGCTGGACGAGCTGCTCGGCGAACTGCTTGGCGAACTGCTCGGCGAACTGCTCGGCGAACTGAGAGGCAAACTCCTGCATCTGGTCAGAGGACATCTGTGCGGCCTGAGGATTTGGCGGGGCCGGCATGGGAAACGGGAAAGGTGCCGGTCCCTGGCCCTGCGCACCCGGCATGGGGAAAGGCACGCCACGCGGGGGTTGTGATTGGCTCGTAGGCCGTGCATACTGGCTCATTGTTTTGATTCCTTTCTCTAAGACATCTTATTCGCTAGCATTGGCCGATGGTTCCACGCGTATGCGCACGAGATATTCCCCGAACCAGCACACTCACTAACGTTGATGCCCTGCTAACGAGTTTGTTCAAAGTTTTTGTCTCCAATTTGAGGGTGTTCGCTTGTACTGCAACGAGAACACTATACAACATGTTGAGTGCGGTAACACTCGTGCAAATGCCTGCAAAAGTCGAACGGACAACTATTTTTTGATAACGGCTTTGTACTGTCTTCAAACTATAGTTTTTTGAACCAGGTGTCGAGCTCTTCGAGGACCTCCCTGCTCTGTGGCAGCCCAGGCTGAAGTGAGGGGAAGGCGTGCGTGAGCTCCTTGCCATGGGGGTAGTATATGAGCCGATGGTCGTGCCCCGCCTTTATGAAGGCCTCGTTCAGGCGCATCGTATAGTGCCTCAGGAAGTCCTCCCCGCTCGTCACCTGCAGCACGGGAGGCAGGCGCGACTCAACCCTGGGGTCTTCGGGATTTATGAGCTCCATAAAGGCCTCGTTTTTCATGCGCTCGCCGTAGAGCGTACGACGGTACGTGAGGCCAATGAGGTCGAAGCGCGCCGTGTAGAACATGCCCCCAAAGCACGCAAGGCCGCGTATGGGCAGGTCTGGTGCCTCGATGCCAAGCGTCTTGCGAAGATACGCCGATTTCGAGTCGCAGAGCGCGGTGGCGTAGAGCCCCAAATAGCCGCCGGCGCTCTCCCCAATCATCAGCACGCGCGACAAATCGCCACCATACTCCTCCGCATGCGCCTTAACGTATGCGAGGCCGGCACACACGTCTCCGATCTCTTGGGGACCATCGGCCTTGTCAATGAGGCGATAGCTGAGCAGGAACACCACATATCCGCGCTGGGCCAGAAGCTCGGCGTAGTTACGGTAGGCCTTGCGGCTGCCTACGAACAGACCGCCTCCATGCACGAACACCGCAACGGGCAAAGGACCTGCGGCAGCGTCCTTGGGACGGTATACGTCTGTTCCAAGAGACGCCCCATCCGCGCTTTGGTAAGCCAGATCCTCGATCAGCTCAAGGTCATCGGGCAGAGGATGCTCGTCGGCCTGCGTGGAGATGACCTTGGACATCATGGCCTTACCGCTGGTCGAAAGGTATTTAAGGATGAAATTCATGCGATATCTCCCTCCATCGCACTTAAGTCGCGTAGCACATACTGTAGCAAGGCTGCCAGGGGCGTGCCACCGTCAATCGCCCTCCTACGCCTGCTTCGACTCACGGCGCACCACAAGGAGGTGGAACGCTGAGCACACGAGGCAAAAGACTCCTATGGTCACGGCAGCAAGACGATGGCCCGCGGCTATAAACAAACCCATCACCAAAGGCTGCGCCGTCATGACCGCATACGAGCAGGCCACCATCGAACCATACGTATCCACAGAATCAAGTCCCCGCCGAGCCGCCGCAGCGATCCAAAGCGACTTCCAAGCGTCGGCCATCTTTACGAAGACGGCAATCACCACAATGGCGCAGAACACCCAAAGAAGCGAATTGTTTACGCTTGTAAGCAGGAAGGCCGCTCCGATTCCCGCAACGCACACCACCGCGGCCATGCCCTGGCCGAGCCGATTCCTGAGCGTTATGAGCGGACTTACCAGAAGATACACCACGATCTGTGCTGACGCGAACAAGTTTGTTATCTCCAGCTTGGAGAGGCCCAGGCCGCTTGCATATACGGGGAACACATACGACTGATAGCCCGATGCCGCAACCATGGGCAGCACAACGAGGCCGAGGATCATAAGCGCCGGAGCGCTGAGCACAAAGCCCAACGTCTCCCTTGCGCGTTGTCCTCCACCGTCAATGCGATAGATCAGCGGCGTCTTGATACGCGGCGTCACCGTGAAGAACACTGCAAGCCCCAACGTCGCGCAAAGCGCCGCAAGCGCATAGACCATGGCGTCACCCGCCACCTGCCCCACAAAACCGCCTCCCACGAGTCCCAACGCAGCGGCGGAGACGTTTATGAGAGCGACGCCTTGCGTGCCACGGCCCCTTATGCCTTCGTCCTTTGCCTGGGTGGGAAGCATGGCTCCAAGGGCATAGAGCATGCCAAGTGGTATGGACATGAAAAACCGCGCACAGCAAAAGAGCTCGAACGACCCCCACATCACCGACCCCATGGCAACAAGCGAGAGCACCACACTTGCAAGGCACCCGCCTAGCACCAGTCGCCCAAAGCCGATGCGCCGCACAAGGGATTGCAGCAAGAGCGACCCTGCACACATTCCCAACCTAAGGCTTGCCACCGGCACGGCGAGCAGAAGCACGTCGTTGCCATGGCCAGTGGCCTCCAACATGTCCTTGGCAATGAGCACGATCATAACGGCATCCGCGCTCGATACGAGGACAGCCAGGAACGCCAACGGACGTGCGAGCGCGGCAGCGGCGTCACTCGCACTGTCTTGCGCTGCGGCGCGCGAGGCAATGAGCTCCCTGCCACACCCACGCAGCTCGGAGTACACAAGGTATACCACCAGCAGTACGGCCAAAAAGGAGATGACCAGGGACAGCTCTTTGCCCGCGACCTGCGCCCATATGGAAGAGAGCTTGCATCCCAGCTCCAGTACGGCCACTACCTTGTTGTTGTCTCGTATGGGAACGAGCCGATAGACGGTGTCGTCGTATCGCGTCGAACCATAGTTCAGGCTGTTGTCCGCATCTCCCTCGTCTATGAGCGCTCTCACCCGATCAGTGGTCGTTGATTCCTTTGCCTTGGTGCCATAAACGTTATCAATCCCGTATCCCACTATGTTGAATACGCCGTCTTTGTCAATTCCATACAGGTTGTAATAGAGGCCTATGCCGTTTTTTGAGGCGGACTGGCACAGTGACCGTAGGAACTTTTGCACATTGGGTATGCTCTGCACCAGCTTCTTGTTGTACGAGCGTGTGATGTCTCGGTCGGAGCCAAGTTCCACCACGGCCTTCCGCAATTCCTCGGGACACGAGTCGGCATAGATGTCGGCAAGCACGTTTACCTCGTCGCATCGTACGTTGTATTCGCGCTCTTCCATGGCTTTGGCAAACATGGTAACGCCCACCACGATTACCACGACGACGCACGAGATACCCAGCAGAGAACTCAGCGCCCCGGTGTTACCGCAGCGCAAAGCCGCAACGAGCCTGCGTATGCCAAACGCCAAAGCCGCAACTATGAGCAGCAGGCCCGCACCCCAAACGGCAACGGAGCGCACAAACATGGGCAGGGCCATGGGGGCACTGGTTATCGTGCGATCATCCGTGCCGTCAACATGGCAGAGCGTAACGGTCTCCGCGGCGTGGCCGCAGGCAGCCATCTCGCTTCCGTTTATGCGCACGCTATCGTACTGCCCGCCTTCGAGCAGCGGCTTGGCCCTTCCGTCTTGTATGAGCGTCACGCCCTTTTTGTCATCCGTGCACACCACGACGTTGCCTTCGTTGGTAACGGCGGCAGAGGTCACGACCCCCACATCGCTCCAGGTGGCTTCCTGTCGTCGCGAACCCATAGTGCCCAGCAGGCCAGAGAGGTCCACGGCACATGCAAGGGATGCCCGCTCGTTGTAGTCCGCGCAGCATATATAGAGGTCCGAGAGTTCGTCGCGAAGCACTGTCTCGCTCTTTTTCTCGCCCGTAACATGCAGAATACTCAGTTTGCCCTCAGGCTCCCTCTTGCCATCGACCGTCATCGACGAGACGGCTGCGTATATGCCGTTGGCCGAGGGAGAGAGGCTCACTATGGCGGGGTCGGCGTCCTTGGACTCAGCATCGCGCTCTATGGCAAACAACTCTCCAAGATAGCGTCCCGAAAGGCTGAACTTAAGAATTCGGTCCGAGGCTATTGCGGAGGTCGCACCCGCGTATTTCGTGCCGCATACGTACACGACATCGTCGACCACGCACACGTCGCAAATCGTGTCTATGGGCGTGCTCGTGGAGGCCAGGTCGACGATGCCCGTAACCTCGTCTTTGCCGTTGAGTATGAGCAGGCGCTTCGACATCATGTCCACGATTACCGTATTGCGACCGTCCGTGGTGGCACAAGAGGGTTCGTAGAAGACCGTCGTCCGTTTAAGGGGAGACGGAAGCTCCGTGCCCAGCGACGAGAGCACTATGAGCAGCGACGCAAGCAACGCGATGGCAATAAGGGGACCCCTTGCCCTCGATGCTTTATGGCTTTGCTCGTCCGACATGCATTCCTCCCGCCTGCGAAGAATAATAGTACCTGATGTGGCAACATCTTATATATGTGGGTCAACGCAAAGGCCATAGGTAGGTATTTAGGCGTTACAGT
>JAFWKQ010000022.1 GCA_017545665.1 Atopobiaceae bacterium | reverse complement strand
TGCCGCTGAGGTCAATGTACAAGAGCGCGGGCAACTTTCCCTGATCTAGCAGAACCTTCCTTCCGGTTTCTGCCAGCTCAAAGAAGCATGTGAGATTCGGAAGTCCCGTTAGGTAGTCATAGCGATTCGTATAGTCGGCGCTTTCCTGATGAGGGGTTTTGTGAGGTTTGCGAGGTGTGTCCGTACCGTCTCCCTCTAAATATGCGCCTTCGTCGGAAAACCAAATGTGGGCAAGGCGAAGTTCGGCGTCTGGGCGCACGCATTCACCCCTCAGGTGAAAGATCTTGTATTCGGAAGAGCCATTGACTTTCGTACGATACGTAAGGTCCAGTTTGCTCCCTTCGGTGCCAAAACGAAGGATAGCATTCGTGAATCGCGCGGTGTCTTCTGGATGAATGTCCTTGAACATGTTTATGTTCATGTCAGCATACGCATGCGCACGGTCCCTATAGCCAAACAGCTCGCAGAAGCCGTCTGACACGGCAAGGGTCACAATACCTCTTTCGAGAAATTGGCAGATGGCAAACGGCTGACGCATCGACTCAATCAAGACTCGCTGATCTTCCGAGAGTTGGTACTCTTTCATGCCACTAGCCTCGCTCTACTGTTTCCTAAGAGATGCATTTCATAATAGACGTGCTTGTCACTAGGCATGTTTGGAGTTCGATTAATGATATGTTTTAGCGTATAAGCGTGGTTACCACCCAGGCTCTGCACCGGCGCCGCCCCGCAAATGGCGACTCACGAAGTGAGCGAGCGAAGCGAGCGCGGAGCCGTTTGCGGGGCGGCGCCGGTGCAGAGCCCGGGTGGTACGGCTATTGCCGAGCGTCCTTTGTCCATGACACGAAATCCTGAATCAGGAGCGGCTTTGCGTAGTAGTATCCTTGGAAGCTACCAACCCTATAGCTCATTAGAATGTCTCGCATGCCTTCAGTCTCTATACCCTCGACGCAGACCTTTGCGTCAAAGATAGAGGCAAGGTCAGCGATATTCTGTACGATTTTCCTATCGATGTCGTTCTCTTCTATTGCCCTAACGAAGCTGCGGTCAATCTTGATGATGTTGAATGGTATCTCCTTAAGAATGCTAACGGAGGAGAAACCAGTGCCAAAGTCATCGAGGGCAATCAGAACGCCTCTGGATTTGAGGCTGGAGAGCACATTCTTCAGGAGCTTCAAATCCAGAAGTCTGCATCGCTCGGTAACCTCAAGGCATAGGTGCTCTGGTGGAAATTCGAGATCGCTCAGGATTTGGAGAACCATATCCACGAAGTCTGGCTTTTCCAGTTGCGTGTAAGAGAGGTTAACATTGATTACGAAATCGGGATTAAGCTTGAGGATTTGCTTTGCCGCGAAAATGGATTCCCAAATGATCCATTCGCCTAGCTCGGGGAAGAGTGGATCCGACTCCAGAATTGGAATGAATTGGTCGGGCGGGACCATGCCGTAACGATCGTCCTCCCAACGAAGGAGGGCCTCTGCTCCAATGAGCTTTTCGGTCTGTGCGTCCACGACCGGTTGGTAGAGCAGGAAGAATCCCTTATGGCCATGCATTATTGAGGCGCGAATGGCATGGAGCTTCTCCAGCCTCTGATGGTTCTCCTCGTTCAGATCGTTCTGGAACTCGACCATGTCTCCTTGTCGCTTGATTTTTGACTCTGCATTGGCATAGTTCAGGCAGGCGTAGACCGTTTGGGAATCGATATTGAACTCGTTGATCCGTAGGGCACCGCAGTGCAGGTCCAACAGAATGGATTTGCCATCTACCGAAAATCCCTCGTGGAGGAATGAGCGGAATCCGTTGTACAGCTCTCGCAATTCCGAGACGGAATGCGTGTTGCTTATAACCGCGATGTTCGATCCGTCGATTCTGTAGATGTGCCCGCCGTTCCCTATCATTTCGAATGCTTTTCGGGTATAGAGCTGCAGCACACGGTTGCCAAAGTTGTATCCGTACATCTCGTTTATCTCTGAGAACTTGGCTATGCCAAAGAGCATTACGCTGATTTCCGCTTTTCTTTTAATGCAGACGTCAAGGTCCTCGAAGAATCCGTATTGGTTCCTCAGGCCTGTGAGCGTGTCTATATGGCTTTGCATACTGTGATTGCGTATGGTACCAACGAAATAGTCCGGTTCACCGAGGGGATCACGTATTACGAGCCCCCTGCAAGTGCATACATCGTATTCCCCCGTGACGCGCTGTGCCCGATACTGCATGTCGTGGGCAGAGGCGTTTCCAGTAAACACCTCGTCGATGCCCTTGTGGTATGCGACGCGGTCATCGGGGTGAATCCGATTCTCCCAGATGTCTCCTGCGCCATACATGTATTCTGATGGCAGGCCAAACGTGTCCACTGCGCTTTTGGACCAACGGGAATAGTCGTACTTCATGTCGCAGAGATATATGTAGGTTCCCTCAGAGACCACCTCAAAGGCCTTGTAGAGAGAATCTAACATGGTGCGCCTGTCTTCGCTAATGACGCTCACATCGGTTGTGTCTTTGAGGAAATAGGTCTCCTGAAGTAGCTTCTGCTCTTTAAGACGCGTCTTATCGTCGTACATAAGGGTGTCGGCCCGATTGAACACCTCTTCAACGGAATGGTCGGAATCTGGTTGGTACTCCGCAAGGCCCGAGGCAATAACGGGCCCCTCGCCAATTCGGATATTCTCCTCCACCTGCTTCCTTAGCCGAGAGATAAGGCTTTCCCTGTTTACGAAATCTTTCCCCTTGAGCACTGCTACGAACTCGTCCCCGCCGACGCGGAACACGGGACTGTGTTGAAAGACGCGACAGATGAGCGTGCAGGATGCCTTGATGTACTCGTCGCCCGCTTTGTGCCCTTCGGTGTCGTTAATAACCTTAAGGCCGTTGATGTCGCAGACCAAGATTCCAAAGGGCTCACACCCATCTTCAATCTTCTTTTGTAGCGCGCTCTCCATCTCGCGATAGGCCGTTTTGTTCTTAGTGTGCGTCAGCTCATCGCGTCGTGCCATCTCGTTTGCAAGGGAAAGCTCTGCCAGATGCTCTTGTTCCTTGCGAACGTCCTCGTCGCGATTCTCGACGCAGATGATGAAGTGCGTGTGATCGGAGGAGTACGTCACCGACATGCGTGTGAACTGCACCCTCCCGCCTTCGAGAATCATGCGGTAGTCGGCGGTCAGCTGTCGTCTATACCCGAGTTGCGAAATCAGTCGATCCCGGTCGAGAAAGAGTCGTATTCTCTCCCGATCTTCTGCGTGGACGAGTCTGTCTGCGTTTCTCCAAGCGATTGTGAAGAAGTCACTTCCCTCGCTCTGGACCTTCAGCTCGCCAGACCTCTTTTTCGTTGAGTACTCTGCATACTCCGTACTTTCGCAATTGATGTAATAGATAAAGTCGTAATGGTCGGCCAGTCTCTCGGCAATCTGCGTATAGGTAACGGTCTTTCGCTTATTTGCCTCAAGGGCAAGCTCTGCCTGTATCTCCTTGTTGATATTCTTGATACAGACGATAATGTGTTTT
The DNA here is from genome assembly GCA_017545665.1 of Atopobiaceae bacterium. GTDB lineage: Bacteria > Actinomycetota > Coriobacteriia > Coriobacteriales > Atopobiaceae > RUG440. Next base: position 54,278 of record JAFWKQ010000022.1, on the reverse strand, counting down.
TCGTCCTTTGCCAAAACCTCCGTATGGCGGATGTGTCGAACCTGGCCATTTACCACCAGGCGCCATGCCATAGAGAAGGAGCTTCTGTCCTTTAGATTGTTCAGCATCACATCTTTGTAGTGCAAGGCAAGGACCTTTTCCTGGTCTTCGGGATGCACGTACTTGCGTATGCTTCTTCTGCTCTCGGTGAAGAAGTCGTTGCCAGTTGCAGGAACATTCAGTTTCTTGTACTCGTCGGTAGAGGATATTTCGATGTACGTGCTAGATGCTATCTCGATGTAGTACAGCGTATCGTACTGCTCGGCAAGGGTAGAGGTAATCTGGTTGTAAATTTCCTTTTGCCGTGCGATTTCCTTGTCGATCTCCTTTTGCCTATACTGCGCATCGACGTCGTTAAGGCCTACGATCAGGCGCGGACCTTCCCGTTCCTCTACCATGGCGGCTTTCAACTGAACGTAAAGAGGCTTCCCCTCCATCAAAAGGCGATAGTCCAAGGTAAATATCCCGCCTTGCCCGACGGTCGCCATGATGTTCTCTTTTGTGAAGGCGGCAAAGAAACGACCCAGGTCGTCCGGATGGTTGAAAGACTGGGCTGCAGCTTGAACCGCTGCGAAGAAATCGTCTCCTTCCTTTGCTTGCTCGAAGCATGTGGTGTAGCTATCGATTGCGCTGAATTCGCGATAGTTGTTTGTCTCGGGGTCTACCACGTAGACGGCAATGAAGTTGCCAGTGAGGGCATGAAGGCGTGCGTAGACAATACGCTCTTCCTGCATCCGTTCCTCTGCCTGGCGCTGTCTCATTAGCTCGTCGATATCCGATACGGCTATGACGATAAACCGCTTGTCGTCCTCCATTCGAGAGACTCTCATATTGACGTAGATAGGTGCCCCGTCCTTTATTCTGCGATAGGAAAACTCAAAGATCTTGCTGCGGTTTAGGGCTTCGTCAAGAAACTGCCGGTTCATGGTCTTAACAAAGACGTTCTGGTCGTCTTGGTGCACGTATATCTCCGCGTCGCGTTCGCACCCCTCGAAGAAGTCCGACCCTCGGCGCGCTTCCGTGAGCACACCCAGATCGTCATTGGTGTGGTACTCAATAAACTCGTCAGTGCTCATATTTACGTAAAAGAGGTCTGTGTAACCGCGTGCCAATGCATGGGCAATATCGGTGTAAACCTTGCAGGTGTCCCATGCCGCGTTGTTAGCCTTGTTTGCGTTGAGGCCAAGACATTGCTTGTCAACCTCACCTGTTGTGCCTTCGCGCATAAGCGACTCTCCTCGTAGGTAACGATGCTTTGGCTTTCCAGTTCCCTTTTTACTCTTTATGCGCTAGCAAGCATACTGTTTCCACGTGATAGGTTTGTGGGAAGAGGTCAACGGGCATAATGCTCGTGGGTCGGAACGTTCCGGCAGCAGAAAAGCGGGCAAGGTCGCGCGCAAGCGTCGCTGGGTCACAGCTCACGTAAGCGATGGCCCGTGCAGGCTGTGCGCTGAGTTTCTTTACCACGTCAGGAGCGAGTCCGGCTCGCGGAGGGTCGACGACAATAACGTTGGCCTGTCCGTCGGGAAACTCACGGCCCGCATCTCCGCCAATGGGTTCGACGTTTCCAAGGCCTACGGCATCCAGGTTTCGGCGCAGGTCGCGTACGGCGGGCCCGTACGACTCGACTGCCGAAACCCATGCGCAGCGTTCGGCCAAAGGCAGCGTAAAGGTACCTGCACCGCAATAGAGGTCCATGGCTTCGTCGTCTTCGGTGGGGGAGAGTCCCTCCAATACGAGATCCACGAGTCTCTGCGCTCCTGCGGTGTTGACTTGGAAGAATGATGGCGCCGAGAGCATCATGGTGTTGCCGCCCAAGCGCTCGCGCCACATGCCTTTGCCCCCAAGCACTTCTACGCCCGTTACCTTGCGCGCCTTCTTCGGTCCCTTGGTAAGGACGCGCACAACCGAGGTCGCCTTGGTTGCATCTGCCAACACCTTTGCCGCTTGTGCACGGGGGAAAGGGCCTGGCGCTGTCCAGAGCGCAACCTCAAGGTCGCCCGTTTTGGCGGACGTTCGGATTCCCACACGATCGAGTGTAATATCGCACGAGCCTGCCAAATAGCCAAGGGCGCCCGAAACTGCCTTCACAACCTTCCGCTGACGCCCGGCTAGCAGGGGGCACGAGTCGACCTTTACGACCATGGGATCTGCCCCGGCTTCTGTGTGGGCATGCATGCCTACGATGGCGCGGCGTCCTTGTCGTTTGAAGGCGAGCTCAACCTTGTTGCGATATCCCCACGGCTTTGAGGGCGCAGCGCAGGGCTTTACGAGCTCTTGGGCTATGGACGGTTCCATATGCCCAATGCGAATCAGTGCGTCGATGACGTTGTCTCTCTTTGCCTTGAGCTGTGCCTCATGCGAAAGGTTGGCCCAAGGGCACCCACCGCATATGCTGGAAAAGGGACATGCGGACTCAACGCGCTGGGAAGAGGGCTCCACCACTTCGGCCGTGGCAGCGCGTAGGTAATTCTTCTGAGCCTGTACGATATGCGCCTCAACCACGTCGCCCGCAATGGCGCCTGTGACGAAGACGGTCTTTCCGTCGTCGGTGTGCGCTATTGCGTCGGCGCCATAGGCCATGCGCTCTACGGTGAGGCGAAGCGTGTTTTTTGTGCTATTGGTCATGACGGACGCTTCGTTGTTTTGATGCGTGTGAGGCTGAGGTCCTGCTTGCGTCGGACCCCTGACTTATGGCCTTGCGCATCTCGTAGGCATGGGCAATGCTGCGAAGCTCAAAGTCACTCTCACCGGCATAGGTTTGGATGCGCACGTCTGCATAGTCGAACAGACGGCCAAATACGGATGGGTCCACCGTAACGTCGGATACGTTGGAAAGGTCGCATACCTGATCCTTAATATCTACGATGCCCGTACGCGCATACAGGCGCTTGTCGGTTACTATAACGTCTGTGTCGAGGTTGGCGATTACACGTGGAATTCGCGTAACAATTGCCACGACCATGCTTATGCCAAGAAGAATGAGGCCGACCATAGTGTTTTTGAACACGAGCTGAGCGACTGCGAAAGCGATCACACCCAGAAGCACGATGGGTATCGCACCTAAGATGAGGGGAACCCACGACTCCTTTGCATGGAATACCTCTCGCTCGTCGGGATTGTCAAACTGAATGCCGCGTATCTTGCGCTTAGCCATTAAAAGCTCCTCTCTGGGGACTCTGCCGCCAAACGTTGCAGTACTCTTGATGGTACAACAAGTGCAAGGAGGAGAGTCCATGACGGCAGACGAACGAGCACAGATGGCGCGCAACAACTTTTTGCAAGGATACAACTGCTCTCAATCGGTGGTGTTGGCGTTTCCCGACATCCTTGCTCAGGCGGGAATTGAGCCGTCTGTTGCGGCGAGGCTTGCCTCTCCTTTTGGGGGAGGCATGGGGCGCATGCGCGAGGTGTGTGGTGCCGTCTCGGGCATGCTTATGATTTTGGGGCTTGCCGAGGGATATGACGAAGCCAAGGCCTTTTTGGCAAAGAAGGAGCTGTACCAGAAGGTCCAGACGCTTTGCGGGCGCTACAGGGAAGAGAACGGCTCTATCGTTTGTCGCGAGTTGTTGGGTCTGAGCAAAGGCCCTGATAATCCAACCCCACAACAACGTACCGAGGGCTACTATCGCAAGCGTCCCTGCCCAGAGCTTTGTGCGTGCGCGGCGCGCATCCTCGCCGAGCATCTGGGTGAGAACGAGGAATAGCAGATAAAAGAGCGTCTCTTTTGCCATCCCAAACGCGCATTGTGTAAGCAGTCGTCGCCAGCCGCCGTCTCCGCCCGCCGGCGAATCGCGAAGCGAGTGAGCGAAGCGAACGCTGAGTCGGGCGGACGGGGACGGCGGCTGGCACGGTACCTAGCCGCGGAACAAGACGCGGATTCCTGTGCCAAAGTGGCCGAATGCCCTCTTGAATCGGCCTGCTTTGGCCTCTTTTTTACTTGCTTCCTCGTGGTTTTCCGTTTCGCGAGTTTCCTTCACCGCTTCGCGATGTTCTTGAACCGCCTCGCGACGTTCTTGCGCGCGTTCCTGAATACGCTCTTGCGCGCGTGAGATGAGGGAGGGAGTCTCGGCCGGGATAGATGTTCGCATGGCCTTGGAAAACACGGCGTCGGCGGATGCGCCCGTTTCCTCGCGCTTTCCTTCCGGCGCTTCTGTGGCTTTGTCTGCGAACTCCGAAACCACTATGTCGCTCGCGGGGGTGCTATGCAGAATCTCGGGTATGGGCGGAACCACACTGGCTTCGGGAATAAGTGGCACATCCATGTTTTCGCGTGCCTTGCGTGCACGGTCGTAGGCAAGCACGATGAGCGACTGCTGGGCGTCCACGCGTGGCGCGTCTGGCTCTACCTCGAGTTTCTCCCATTTGCCGTCGGAGTTGAGCTGGCGAGCCTTTACGTTGTCTGCAAGCTGGATGTTCATGTATTGAAGCACGAGGGCTCGGCAGGTGGGATCTAGCACGGGGTAGGCTATCTCCACACGGTGCTCGGTGTTTCGCGTCATCATGTCGGCCGAGGACAAGTACACGGTGTCTACCTCTGCGCCAAACGCGTACACGCGAGCGTGCTCGAGGAAGCGTCCCACGATCTGGCGAATCACCAGGCCGCTGCCAGAGCCGTCCACGTCCACGATGCAGGTGATGCCGCGGATTACCAGGATTACCTTTACGCCGGCGCGTACCGCCTCAACGATCTTGTCAATAACGTCACGGTCGGTAAGCGAGTTCATCTTCATGAAGAGCTGTGCGGGCTGTCCGGCACGCGCGCGCTCGATCTCGCGATTCATGCCGCGCACGATAAGGGGCTTGAGTCCTTCGGGCGCGACGCCCAGATAGCGATAGGTGCCGCGCAAGTTGCCCAGGCTCAGGTTGCGGAAGAACACGTTGCCGTCCTCCGCGATGCCCTCGTGTGCGGTAAGCAGCATGAAGTCGGAATAGAGCTTGGCGGTCTTCTCGTTGAAGTTGCCCGTGCCCAGGCAGGTGAGGCGACGAATGCTCCCGTGCTCGTGATAGGTAACCTGACAGATTTTGGAGTGGCACTTGAATCCCTCGGAACCATAGATAACCGTGCATCCAGCGGCTTCCAGACGCTCTGCCCACTCGATGTTGTTTGCCTCGTCAAATCGCGCGCGCAGTTCCATGAGTACGGTGACGTCCTTGCCGTTCTCGGCCGCTTGGATGAGGCTCTCGCAGAGGTGCGATTGCTTTGCAACGCGATAGAGCGTGATCTTTATGGATATGCAGTCGTCGTCTTGGCTTGCCTCGCGTAGTAGGTTGAGCAGGGGACTCATGGACTCATATGGATAGAACAGGAGGATGTCGTGGTCCTCAACTTGCTCGCGCATGGGACGCGAGAGGTCAGCCATGGGGCTTGCCTGTGGCTCGACTGGCTCATTGGTAAGCTCGCGGTGGTGCTTTTCGGGAATCCGTCCCTCCAAGCCGTAAACATAGCTAAGGTCGAGCGGCACGTTGCGCTCGAATACGCGGCTGTTCGAGAGTCCCAGCTCCTCGCGAATGAAGTGCTTGAGCGCCTCGTCGAACTTGCCTTCGATCTCCAGACGTACGGGTTGTAGCCGCAGGCGCTTCTTGAGCACTTTCTTCATGTGTTGGCGATAGTCCTCCTCCTCACCAACGCCCTCACCGTCGGGATCGACGTCTGCGTTGCGCGTTACGCGAATAATTGCGGTGCTCGTGGAGTGATAGGAGCCAAAGCAACTGTCCACCTGCTGGGCGATGACGTCTTCCAGGAGGACGAAGCGGAATTTGCTGGGCCTGCTTGGCAGCTGGATCACGCGTGGCAGGCGATGCGGCACCTCTATGATGCCCAGTACTCCCGTTTCGTCCTGACCATCCAGTGCGCATACCACGTACAACGACCCGTTGCGCAGATTGGGGAAGGGGTGACGGGGGTCCACCATAAGGGGGGAGAGTATGGGCGAGAGGTTCTTCTTGAAGTAGCTCTGTACGACTTCCAAGTCCTCTTCGCTCAGGCTCTCGCGTGTGACGCGCGTGAGGCCGTGCGTCTTGAGCTGTGCCTCCAGTTCCAGCTCCGCGCGCTCTTGGCGCTCCACCAGCGGTGGCAGCATTTTGAAGATGATCTCGAGCTGCTGTGAGGGGGTGAGGCCGCTCTTGTTGTCCACGGGCTCGTGCTTGAGCGACGCGAGGTCCGAAAGGCCCCCTATGCGGATCATGAACCATTCGTTGAGGTTGGAACCAAAGATCTCCACGAACTTGAGGCGTTCGAAGAGGGGAACCGATTCGTCAAAAGCCTCGTCGAGCACGCGATTGTTGAAGCGCAGCCAGCTGACCTCACGGTTTTGGGTGTAGGACGTGTCTACGCCGCCTCCGTTGCGATGCTTGCCAGCCCCCAGGCGGTTCATCGTCTCCTTTACCGCCTTACGAGCCTTCTTCGAGGCCTCGTGCTCATAGGCACTTGTGGTGGCAGAGTACTTGTCAACCTGCTCGCCCTTAGGCGTGAGCTTCTCCTTGCGTGCTGCCTCGATTTCTGCGAGCTCGCGGCTTTTCTGATCCTGCTTCGTGCCTTTTTTTGCCATGGTAACCCCTTCGCGATTGACTAAGGTGTAACTTATCATTATGAGGTGAGACACGATGCCTGGCGGGGACGCATCGGCCAGCGTGGTGGTGTAGGCAGATGGGCTAAATGCCACGTGAGTAAGTAGTTAAACATTATGTTATGCTTATAAGAAATATAGTGTTTCGCTCGGAAGCGTAACAAGAGCGTAGCTACGTGAACGCGAGGCTGGGTATCGTGTTTGTTTGAAAGCGTTCCTGGCGGCCTATGCAAATCGACGAGACAAGGAGAGTGCCATGCGCGGGCTCCTGAACGTTCACAACGAGATCGGAAGGCTTCGGACGGTTATGCTACATCGTCCTGGCGAGGAGCTCCTCAACCTCTCGCCCGCAAGTCTTGAGCCATTGCTGTTTGATGACATCCCGTATTTACAGATTGCCCAAGAAGAACATGACGAATTTGCGCGCATGCTGCGCGAGGAGGGCGTAGAGGTCTTGTATCTGGAGGATCTCGTTGCCCAAACCCTTGGTACATCCGCGCGCTTACGGTGTCAGTTTACGAACGACTACATAAGCGAGAGCGGTCTTACGGGCTCAAGGACCATTGCGGCCGTGCGCGAGCGACTGGATAGCATATCCGATACGCGTGAGTTTGTGGACGCGGTGATTCGCGGAGTGCGTCGGGACGAGCTCGATCTGGGGGGCACTGGCCCCCTTGAGCTCGCAGACATCGTGGGTACTGCCCAAAGTGGCAATCCCGACTTGGTAATCGACCCCATGCCAAGCCTCTACTTTACGCGTGACAATTTTACCGTGGTGGACTGCGGCGTTAACCTCAATAGCATGTACAGCGTCACACGTAGGCGAGAGACGCTGCTCGGCCATTACGTGTTTGCCTATCATCCAAAGTATTGCGAGGTGCCCGTGTGGTATGGGCGCGACATCCCCTACCGTTTGGAGGGTGGTGACTTTATCAACCTGTCTAACCATACGGTGGCGATTGGCATCTCTCAGCGTACGATCTCATCCGCTATTGACTTGTATGCCAAAGACGTCTTTTGGGGCGAAGGGCAACATCCCGACATCGAGGAAATCTATGCTTTCCTGATTCCCGACACGCGTGCGATGATGCATTTGGACACGGTGTTCACTCAGCTGGATGTGGACGCTTTTTTGTATCATCCGGGCATACTGGGCGTTTTGGAGACCTTTAGGGTCACTCGTGGCACTCGTGTGGGCGAGCTTTGCATCGAGACTTTGGATATGAGCCTAGACGAGGTGTTGGCAAAGGCCACGGGCATCGACTCCGTACGTCTCATAAGCTGTGGTGGAAACGATGCTATTGCGGCCGCGCGGGAGCAATGGAATGATGGCTCCAACACCCTGGCCGTCTCGCCGGGTCGTGTGTTTGTGTATCAGCGCAATACCATAACCAACGAAATCCTGTACAAGGAGGGATTCGAGCTTTTGGAGATTCCCTCTGCGGAGCTGAGTCGCGGCCGTGGCGGTCCGCACTGCATGAGCATGCCCTTTGTGCGCGACGACTTGTAGCCGCTCTACGTGTTGGAATCAGATGTTCGAAAAAGGCATACGATGGAAAACAAGACCACGATAAAAGTGTACAAGTGTCCCACATGCAACGGCTCGCTGCGCTTTGACGAGCATGCCAAGTCGCTCTCGTGCATATGGTGCGGCAACACATACGATGTATCCGATCTTGGGGTGCAGCAGGTGCACGTTATCACCCAAGGCTATCTTTGTCCCGAATGCGGGGCGCGTCTTATGACGGAAGAGTTTATTGCCGCCACCACCTGTCCCTATTGTGGAAACAACGAGATTGCGCCACATCGCTTTGAGGGCGAATTCGAGCCCGACCTCGTCGTTCCCTTTACGGTGTCCAGGCAGCGGGCGATTGAATGCTACGAAGAGGCTGTGGCGAGTCGGCGTTATTTGCCCGACGACTTTAAAAGCGAATCCAGCATCGTCTCGGTGGAAGGTGCCTACGTTCCGTTTTGGTTGCAGAGCGGCACGGTGAGCTTTGACTATACCTATGTGGCCTACCGAAAGATCGACAAGAAAAACTATGTGTACAACCATCATCGCGTTGGCACGTACGACTTTGCACGCGTCCCGGCCGACGCTTCCGACCGCATGCCCGACGACGTGATGGACTCCATCGAGCCGTACGACTACACGGCGCTCGTGCCGTACGAGGCGGGATACTTGCCAGGCTTTATGGCGGAGCGATACACGGTTGCCGCAGACGAGGTAAACAGGCGCGTTAATGTGCGCGTTGCCAACTCTGCGTGTTCGGCGGCAATGAGCACGATCGGTTCCGAGTACGACACAAAATACCCCGACTACGACCGATATAACGCCACGGTCGCTCGGTCGTGCGTGGAACAGGCGTTGCTTCCCGTATGGCTTATCGTTGTGTCCTACCGGGACGGCAAGTATGTGGTGGGGGTCAACGGACAAACGGGCAAGGTGGCCGTAAACTTTCCCATAGATGAGGGCAAGCAGCGTGCCGCGGCGCTCGCTGAGTCGCTTAAGGCCGCGGCAAAGGTGTTCGCGATTACCTTGGCCTTTGCGCTGCTCATCTTCGTTATTGGCGTTAACGCCGTTGGCCTCGACGGGATGCTCGACCGCGTGCGGGGCTTGTTCGACGGCAACAACTGGGCGCATGCAGGCGCAATGGACATAATCACCCTTGTGGTGTTTGTTGGGATGTTCCTGTTTTTCCTAATTGGCCCTACGGTCGAGGCATTCCGGCGCAAATGGCGCAAGGTCATAGACTCAATGCACACTGCAAAGGTGGCCAAGGATGCAGATGAGTTTGACGTCGACGGCTTGGCTGTTTCGATCAGCGAGTTTGGGCAAGGGCCCCTTAACAAGTAGGGCCGTCGCCAAGCAAGGCGGGCCAAAGGGGACAGTCCCCTTTGTACCCAACGGGAAAAGCGGGCCAAAGGGGACAGTCCCCTTTGTACCTGTTTATGCGGATGGTGTTGTAGTAAAGTAGTGACTTTATCACATAGAAAGGACATCCCATGGGCGTAAACATTGCCGGCCGAAGCTTTCTTAAGCTCTTGGACTTTTCTTCCGACGAAATTAGATACCTCATCGACCTGTCGGCCGACTTCAAGCGCCTAAAGCGTTCTGGCGTTCCCCATCGCTGGCTGGAGGGTAAGAACATCGTTCTTCTCTTCGAGAAGACCTCCACGCGGACGCGTTGTTCGTTTGAGGTTGGTGGCATGGATTTGGGCATGGGCGTCACGTATCTGGACCCGGGAAGTTCGCAGATGGGGAAGAAGGAGTCGATTGAAGACACGGCCCGCGTGCTGGGGCGGATGTATGACGGCATAGAGTATCGTGGCTTCGACCAAGCCATTGTGGAGGAGCTTGCCGCCAAGGCGGGCGTCCCCGTGTGGAATGGCCTAACGACGGAGTTCCATCCGACTCAGATGATTGCGGACATGCTTACCGTGCGCGAGCGGTTTGGCAAGTTTGAGGGCATAAAGCTTACGTTCTTTGGTGACGCGCGCAACAACGTGGCCAACTCACTCATGGTGGCATGCGCAAAGCTCGGCATGCACTTCTGTGCCTGCGGCCCCAAGGAGAACATGCCGTCCGAGGAACTCGTCTGCACATGCAAAAGCATTGCGGCGCAAACGGGAGGGTCCGTTACCCTCACCGATTCCGTATGCGAGGGCGCGCGAGACGCCAACGTGATCTACACCGACATTTGGGTTTCCATGGGCGAGTCCGAGGAGCTTTGGGCGGAGCGCATTCGCCTGCTCTCTCCCTATCAGGTCAACGCCTCCGTAATGGAACGGGCTGCCGAGGACGCCATATTCATGCACTGCCTTCCCAGCTTCCATGACACCAAGACCACCATTGGCGCAAGCATCGCGCAGAAGTTTGGCATATGCGAGATGGAAGTCACCGACGAAGTGTTCGAGTCACCGCGTTCGGTGGTGTTCGACGAGGCCGAGAACCGCATGCATTCGATCAAGGCAGTCATGTACGCGACACTAAAGTAGTCGATTGGATGGGTGCCGTAGCCTGTAGGCGTTCGGTCTTTGCAAAGTGCGGTTCGCGTGAGGGGATGGCATCCGTGTCGTGGCGCGCGCAGTTTCCGAGCGAAGCGAGGACTGTTTGAGCACGGCATGACACGGGTGCCATCCCCTCACGCGAACCGCACGGCCGTCATCCAATTCGGTAGAGGCGCATCTCGTCGCCTTCGGAAAGCACCGTTTTAAAGCCGGGCGTGCTATCGCCTATGCTGGTTATGCCTTCCCACTCTTTGACCTGAGACTTGTCGAATTGCCATATCCAGTGACCCTGTTCGTGGGAAACGCCCTTGTCGAGCAGGAGTACGTAGGTCGCGCCTATTTGGGCCACCGCATCGCGCACCTCGGCGTTTGATGCGTATTCGCACAGATGGAGGCGAACAATATCGGATTGCGGTTTTTGCCCCGCGAACGTAATGCTGTGATAGTACGTGCGCAGACCATTGACCCCGTACGACCACATGCTGCCATCGGCCGGCGCATTGATGACAAGAGCATCATCTGGCACGATGTCTCGCGCGCGATTGACGAATGCAATCTCCTCGGGGCCATAGATGCGCTCGGCGTAGCGTGTGGCTAAGAGGTCACGTACCGTGCCAAAGGGCGGTTGGATGGACTTCGGCGTATCCTTGGGAATATCGGGGGAGGAGAGGGTCGCGGTTGGTATGAACGCGAGCACAATGATTGCGACGGTTACTGCGAGGCGCAAGGGCGAGATCGTACGAATAGTGGACACCTCTCTGTCCGCGGTCTCAAGTCGCGTTAATTGCAGGAGACCATCGAGTCCCAAAACCACAAAGGGTATGAGCGACACGATGAGGTTGGCTGCCATGCGGCGCCAATCGGTGTACCAAAAAGCGGCGATCCAGTTGGCGAACGGCCACCAGTCCATGCGGGAGCTAAGGTATCCCAGAGCGTAAAACGCCACGGGAACGATGAGCCAGCGCCTATAGCGATCGCGGAAGGCGCATATGATGCCCAAAGCACCTAGGATGGCGAGGCCGGGCTGCGCGGTGGTAAAGAAGAATCGCATGAGCGCAATATCGAGTATGGAATCCACGATTGTGGAGCCATTGACCTCAGAATAGCCAACGGTGGAACTGAGTGCCGGAAGATGGAGGCAGAGTATCCAAAACCCAACGACGGCCAATGAGTAAAGCGCAAGCGCAATTATGCGTGTACGTCCGCGGTACAGGGAACGTAGTACGTGAGCGCCCCAGGCAGACAAGAGAACGTAACACGAGAAGATCGTGCTCGGGTGCGTGAGTGCCAACGCCACGAAGGATATGAGGGCTAAGGTCGCCAACCGCGGGACTTCATTTCTCGCACTGCCGCTTTCCAAAACCGCCAAGATGGGAGCCATGGCGCAGACTTGCAACGAGATGCCCAACTGATTGGGAAACAAGGGACCCGAATACACAAAGAGCCATGGCCAGGTGGCAAAGCCCACTATGGCCAAGGCGGATAGCATCAGGCCTTGCCTTCGGTGCGGAAGGAGCACGCGCAAGAATGCGTAGCAACCCAAGGGAAACACCAGGCAGGCGCACAGTGCCACCACAGCATTTACAGCCACCATAAGATCAATGCGGGAGGCAAGGCAAACGAGCGCCACAAGGTCTGTCCACGCGCTGGGATAGAAGTGGCTCTGCACTGCGAGGGGACACTGGCTTGGGTCCATGGCAAGGTAGGAGTCAGCGTGCAAGGAGGACCAGCGGCCAGACTCGCAAAACGCACGCGCATTGTTGAGGTGGGTCTGGTTGTCGTGTCGAGTGATTATGGCTGTTGCGTTTGGTAGCGCTCCCACGAACACGAACAGGAGAACGAGTATTGCGGCTACTACCACAACGAGGGATACCATCACGTCAAAAGAGACCATGCGACCGCATATGCGAAAAGGTTCCATGTGGCTCATACGCAGCGGACTCGGGAAAAAATTCCTGGTACGAGGATGGCGCGAGCAGGCAAGAAGGGCACCTCCCACCGCTATGGTAGGAAGGATAACGGAGAGTACCGTGCATGGTATGCCCAGCTCGTAGTAGGCGAGGGGAAGGGCTGCGTAGCAACACAAGCTATAGAGAGGGGCGCAGAAGAGCGCGAATGCAGGACCAAGACGTAGCCCCCTGAAGAATAGGTAACCTGGGCCATAGAGCAGAATTGCCCCAATCAGCAAGCCGCGTATGAGTTCTGTCCACATAGGCCTCTTCTCCGCAATGCCTACCAGCGTGTGCCTCGCATGCGATTGCGCATACGCACGAGTACGTCTCGCAGCTCCGCACGGCCTTCCACATAGTCCTTGAGCGCCTGCTCTGGATCCTCTCCATGAAAGGTGGCGCATATACCGCACTGGTCACAGTCCGATATGCATGCATAGCGCTTGCGCACGTAGACAAGGCGCTCCTCTTGCGTTGAAGAACCTATGGCGGGGCAGGAACCTATGCTCATGGACTGTTGCCTTCTCGAGACGGAGCGGATTGTAAAAAGGGTCGTCCCACAACAGAGGGGACGGCCCTTGTGCGGACCATATCGCGCAGTTAGAAAATGGGGCCGCCGCCCATGGGGGCCATATAGTTTACGTCACGAATGGCAACGCCGCCGTTGGGAATCGAGTCAAGAATCTGTCCGTTTCCGACATAGATGCCAACGTGTCCGGGCGACTGTCCTAGGCATGCGTAGAACACGAGGTCTCCGTACTGCAACTGACTGGTATCGTAGACCATGCGCGAGCCTACCTGGTCATAGAGCGTTCCGGGGGAGTTCGACCGTGGGGGCAAGCCGAGCGCATAGTCAACGACGCCCGAGCAGGTAAACACGGAGGAGCTTGGATCGCCGCTCCAGCTATAGCCACTCCAGGAGTAGCCGGAACCTATGATGGAATACGCTGCGGCAACGAAGGAATTCACGTCTCCAGACGCACGGGTGTATCCGCCGTCCGAACTGTCGTCGCTAGAGCTTCCGGAGTCGCTAGAGCTGCTTGAGGTCGTGCTGTCTCCAGTAAATCCATTTTGGCGAGCCTGATCCTCAATCGCTCTTTGGCGCTCTTCCTCGGCCTTGCGCCTCGCCTCTTCCTCGGCCTTGCGCCTGGCCTCTTCCTCGGCCTTGCGTCTGGCCTCTTCCTCGGCAAGGCGCTTGGCCTTTGCCGCGTCAGCCTTCGCCGACTCTGCGGCGGCAGTACGCATAGCCGTATCCGCCTCTGCGATCTTTTGTTGAATCTCGGCAGAGAGCTGCGCCTGATAGGACTCCACGGCTGCGACGGCAGCCTCGGCCTCGGCGAGCGCCTGCTGCTTTTCGGCTTGCTGCTGTTCCTCGAGCGCCTTTTGCTCCTCCTTCTCGGCCTTTTCCTTTTGGAGTCTTGCCTCGAGCTCCTTAACGCGATCGACTACGGACGTTTCGTATTCGGCAACCTTGTTTGCGTATTGGATGCGCGAGAGAAGATCGTCGAAGCTCGTGGCGTTAAGGGCTACCGAAAGAAGCGTGGGGCGCCCGTTTTTATAGGTGTCAGAGACTATGTTGGATAGCTCCTGCTTCTCCTTCTCCAACTCTTCTTGGGTCTGTTGAATCTGTTGCTCGAGTTCCTCGATGTGCGCAATCGTTTCGTTGAGCTTGTTCGTAATGGTAATGAGCTCGTTTTCGGCAATCTCTGCTTGTTGTCCAAGGAGCTGGAGCTGTTGCTGGGCCTTCTTTACCTCTCCTTCGAGCGCTACTTGCTGCTTCTTTGCATCGTCTGCGCGCTGCTCTGCAGCAGCTGCCGCATCGCGCGCCGCCTCTTCCTCTTTGCGAAGATCGTCAATGGTATCGGCGAGAACTGGCGATGCCATGGGTGCAACAAGGGCACAAGAGAGAATGCAGGATAGGGCCACTCTGCCAATCGATGGCAACGAATTGTCTTTGCTCACACACTCACCCCTTCGTATAAGCGTCGTTTTGAGCATGGTGCATAGCTCGGCAGTATTTGGCTATTGTAATGGTGCGAACAGAGCTTGTCCCAAACTTCACGAAAAAGGCCTTTTGCCAAAACGCGCAAGGCAATAGCGGGAACCCCATTTGTGAACAGGCCCGAGTCAAGGTTTGTTGGGAACCTCGACTTGGGCCTGTCCCCAAATGGGGGTTAGGACGTTTTGACTGCCATCTGCCTAAAGCGCCAGGCCTCCCTCTGCTTGGATGCCTGGGACGGCGGGAATGGTGGCAAACCCAGCCTCTATCTCCTCGTCGGACGGAATGTGGTTTACCATCCTCCCCTCGTTGAAGGCCTCGTAGGCCGTCATGTCAAAATAGCCTGTGCCGGTGAGACCAAACAGGATGACCCGCTCCTCGTTAGCCTCCTTGGCAGCCAAGGCCTCGTTTATGGCACCTAGGATGGCATGGGCGCTTTCGGGTGCGGGCAGGATGGTTTCGAGCTTGGCGAACTTCTCGGCAGCCTCAAACACGTCGGTTTGCTTGACGGCAACCGCCTCCAGATAGCCGTCGTGGCGAAGTTGAGACAGCACGGGCGCCATGCCGTGGAAGCGTAGGCCACCTGCGTGGTCGGGGCTGGGGATAAATCCGTTGCCCAAGGTATACATCTTGCAGAGAGGGGCCGTCCTGCCCGTGTCGGGGTAGTCGTAGGCGTATCGGCCGCGCGTGAGCGACGGGCAGCTTGCCGGCTCTACGGCCACAAAACGCGTATTCGGCCTTTCGCCCGTGAGCTTGTCGCGCATAAACGGTGCGATGAGGCCACCCAGGTTGGAGCCGCCGCCAGCACAGCCAACTACGACGTCGGGATACTCGCCAAGCTCGGCAAGCGCCGCCTCGCACTCCAGACCGATGATGGATTGGTGGAGAAGTACCTGGTTGAGCACTGAGCCCAGCTGGTAGCGGCCGCGGTTTTGGGGAATGTGCAGCGCGCGCTCCACAGCCTCGCTGATGGCGGTGCCCAAAGAGCCTGTGTAGTTGTCGGGGTTCTCGAGCATCTTACGACCGATCTCGGTTTGATCGGAGGGGGAGGGCGTTACGTTGGCGCCAAAGGTCTCCATCACTGAGCGGCGGAAGGGCTTTTGCTCATAGCTCGCGCGCACCATAAACACGTCGCAGTCCAAGCCGTAGTGTGCGGCTGCCTCAGAGAGGGCGGTGCCCCATTGGCCTGCACCGGTTTCGGTGGTTATGGTAGAGAGGCCCTGTTTTGCTGCATAGTATGCCTGTGCCAACGCAGAGTTGAGCTTGTGCGAGCCACTCGTGTTGTTGCCCTCGAACTTGTAGTAGATCTTTGCGGGCGTGCCGAGTGCTTTCTCCAGGTTGTAGGCGCGGCAGAGTGGACTGGGGCGATACACCTTGTACATCTCGCGGATGCCTTCTGGAATCTGTACGTAGGCGGTGTCGTCGTCGAGCTCCTGCTTGCATAGCTCCTCGGCAAACACGGGGGCAATGTGCTCGACTTGTGCTGGGGTGCCATCGGGCAGCAGCATACGCCCGGGCTTGGTGGGCATGTTGGCCCGCAGGTTGTACCAACTCGTAGGAATCTGCTCTTCATCAAGATAGATGCGATACGGTGCCTTCTTGGACTCGCTTGTAACCATGGTTGCCTACCTCTCTGACGCTTATGCGCCGATTGTGAGGACGGGCAAAAAAATAACGCCCGTCCTCGGCCATTGATCACGAGGACAGGCGTAAGCGCCTGCGGTGCCACCTCGATTAGCGGACGCGCACGTCCACTCTCTCTGTGAAGGGCCAATACCCCTCTGCTCTATAACGGGAGCTCCCGTCGCGACTTCCTCGGAGGCACACTCCGGTTCTTCGCGCCCTCAGCGGGTCCATTATGCCTCCCTGCCACGGCTCGGATCTCAGCTGCCCGAACTCTCTGTACGCGCATTTGAAGGCTTTACTTCCGCTTCAAAGGTTTGTGGTGCTATGCAATTGGTGAACATAATAGCGCGACTTTTGTGTCTGTATACCATTGAAACGATATGGAAACGTAGTGAGAAATTCGTATGTATGCCGATCCCCGCGCCCGGCTGTCACGCAAGCGGCTCTGCGCTCGCTTCGCTTGCTCACTTCGTGAGTCGCAGCTTACGGGATAGCAGGCGCGGGGATATGAGCATTCGTATTGTTTTCAAATCGTTCCCGAATTGGTCTTTAGGGACAACGATCCAACCGATTGCCTTGCGGATCCTAGGCGTTCTCGAAATCCTGCATCTGCACGTTATAGGTGGATTCGGGCAGCATCCAGCCGTCAGTTCCGCGTGCGGTGTCGCACACGCATTTCGTGCCGTCGGAGGACGTTACGTATACGATGCCGTGGTCTCCCCAGCCGCCGCCTTGCAATTGAATGAGGACGCCTTCTGCCTTGGCGTCATCAAATCCCATATATTGCATGCAATACGAAAGGAATGCCGCAAACTCGTAGCAGTTGCCGCTGCTGCCGTTTTCGTAATACATGCGGGCAAACTCGGTACGCCAGTTCTTGCCTGACGGGTGCTGGGCAGCGTCGCGTTCCACGTATTCCGACCACGCCACTCCCTTGTACACCTCAAGGACGGCGGTGTCGCGGTCCATGGACGAGTTTGCTATGGAGTCGCAGAAGGCCTTAACCTCGCTGTCGAGTACGGCGTCGCCCGAGGTGAATTTGCCGGATTTGGTCCAAGGTGAGTCGACGCCCTCGCCCTTTGCGGATTCGTTCTTGCTCGAATCGCCTTCCTTGCTGCTGCTGGAATTGGAGCTGGAGTTCGTACTTGAGGAACTCTGGCCCGCAGTGGCGCTGGATAGTTGTTGGGTAAGCGTGCTCACTTGGCTCTTTGCAACCGCGGCCTCTTTGTGCGCCTCCTCGATTTGGGGGGTAAGCACTGCGCGCGTAATATAGACGGAGGCGGCTACGGCA
Organism: Atopobiaceae bacterium; assembly: GCA_017545665.1. GTDB lineage: Bacteria > Actinomycetota > Coriobacteriia > Coriobacteriales > Atopobiaceae > RUG440. Next base: position 36,794 of record JAFWKQ010000022.1, on the reverse strand, counting down.
ACCACGAGCAGAAGGATTACGACGATAACGGGCACGCCACCACGGCGTTTGGGATTTCGCGGGGATGCCGAGCCACGGCGCGACGCCGATGCTTGGGAGGCGTGCCGTGCCCCCTGCCGTCTGTCTCGGGTGGCGGAGTGTGCGGCGCCGGAGCTTCTCCGGGAATTCGAGTTGCGTCCGCGAGACGCGGATTGCTCGGCGCGCACAGCCGTTCTGCCGCGTCGCGTTGCGTTAACGACGGGCCTTTCCTGGGTGTTGTCGACTTCTTCGTTCACGGAGGTCTCTCCTTAGGGGTAGTTACCGTTGAGTGTATGAGATCGAGTGCGGTGAGACGGACTAGAACTGGTTGTAAATAAACTCGGCAGATGCTCCAAAGCCCGAGAAGGTTACGAACACGAACAGTCCCACTAAGGCTACGGCAACGCTTGCCGCAATTACGACGTTGGCCATGGCGGGATGAGAGCCAAGCCATGCGTCGTAACGCATGCGTATGGTCTTGTTCTTCTTGCGTGCCATGTTTATGCGCCTTCCGTCGCAAAGTCGTAAAGTGCCTTTTGAGCCTCGATCCAGCCGGTCCATCCAAAGTGCACGATGTCGAACATAAAGTAGCGCTCGTACTCGCGGTCGGAAAAATCGGCCAAGCGTGCCGTAGGGTGAGATGCCACGACACTGCGAATGTGCTCGTAGGCGTCTGCCCTCGTCTGCTGCGAAATGCCAATGTGGTCATAATAAGGACCCAGAGAGGGTTGGATAACCACCATGGGAGAGATTCCACAGGCCTCGCACACACTCAAAAACAGATTCAGGTCGTCGTACTCGGGAGTGCTCGTATAGGTTTCGCCACCACGGGCGCCGGCAAGCGATTCGAGCGCTGGCGCCAGTTGGGAAGTGTAGAATGCGTCCTCAACGCCCCAGTCGTTGTTGGTGCTCATGCGTTCGGCATCCAACAGCGCCTCTTCGTGAAGCGCGTCCCAGTTTGGCGTCTCTACCGGTCCCTCTGCTAAGGGTATTCCAGATGCGCGCACGTCGTTGAGCTGGTTTCGGAGCTTGAGGTCGTCCATGGCGTCAAAGACCGTCGCATCCACGGCGTCTATGGGATCTGACGGTGAGGCGGAGCGCAAGGTGGTCTCGTCCACGCCTTGTTGGGCGAGGCGCTCTCGCACGCGTTCGCGAAGATTCGCCGGGATGCGTCCATTCGCGTTGAACGCCCGATAGAGGGAGCGAGAGAAGCGCGTTTGGAAGGTGGCGTTGTCCAAGCCTCCATCGGTAAACTGCCCAAGGCCAACGATAACGGCAACCTTGTTGTTCGGCAGCCCTTCATTCGCCATTGCGCCAAGAGCTATGGTGTCCCATAGGCACTGGTCAAAAGCCTCGCCCACCAGCATGAGCCGCACGCCGTAGTTGTGGGTTCCCATAATGGCTGCGGGAACCTGTGGCACGAGGCGAGCGGGAGTGGAGAATTCGGAGGAGCCGAGCACGAGCAGCGAGTTGTCTTTGAGGTTTGCCCGTACAAAGCCCACGCTGGACGATTTGGCCCCCGAGTACACATAGCCGTAATCGGTGTGCGCGTCGTGCGCATCCTGACGGGGAAGCACCACAAACGTGCCCACTACTACGGCAGCGGCAATGACTACGCCTAGAGCGAGGGCGCCCAGGCGTCTATGGAGGGTCTTAGGATCCATGATGCGTCTTGCTTATATCCTCTCGCTTACGCGAGCGATTATCTTGTTTACGGTGTTCATCTGGTCGCGTTCGAGCTCGGTGGGGGCAATGGACACGCCGAAGTTGTCTTTGATTGCCACCAGCAACTCGATTGCTGCCATGGAGTCGAGGATGTCCTCCTCAAAAAGATCCATGTCCAGATCCTCGGCGGCATCGTCGTCGCCGGATATGTCTACCACAAGGTCGATTATTTGGCTCTTAAGGTCGTTCATGTGCCAGCCTTTCCGTTGTGAGCTTTGATTTTATGCACATGGTAGCGCTAAGTGCCCAGTCCGAGTAGCGGACTAACCACATATCCACCAAACAGCGCAAATCCAAAGAATACGACGACCATGTTTACCGTCCAAGAAGCTACGACAAACCACCGGTCGCGGCGGTGCTTTTTGTAGAACGACCACTTCTTCTGCAGGTAGTGACAAAGCGCCAGCATGACGCCGTGATACACACCGTACACGAGGTAGTCGGGTGTGATTCCGTGCCAGGCGCCCATAAGCACCATGTTTGCCATAAAACCAACGCAGGCGGTCGTTAGGCGCGACTTGAAAAGCTTGTGAGAGAGGGCAAACTGCGAGAAGCGCATAAACACAAAGTCGCGCAGCCATGTGGAAAGAGAGATGTGCCAACGGTCCCAGAACTCTTTGATGTCCTTTGCCACAAAGGGCGCCCGGAAGTTGCGGGGAACCTCCACTCCCAGCGTCAGGCCAAGGCCCATGGCCATGTTGGAATAGCCTGCGAAGTCGAAGAAAAGGTCCATGCCATAGCAGAATACCTGGCCGACCCAAGCGAGTGCGGGGATGTTGACTACGTTGGGCACCATCCACAGGCCCCATTGGGCAAGAGCCGAGCCTACGAACTTGTACACAGCGCCCAAAATGAACCAGCCGAGTCCGCGATAAAGACGGTCGAGGTAGGCGTCGCGCGAGAGGGGAGTCTGCAGGTCTTCCACAAATGGCCTGCTGCGCATAATGGGGCCGGATGTGAAGGGTGGAAAGAACGCAAGGAACGACACGTACTCACCCACGGTCATGTCTTCGATGAGGCCGTCGCGGACCTCTATGAGCACTTGCGCCGCCTTGAAGGTGATGTAGGAGATGCCAAGAAAGCCTGGGAAGTCAGGGGCAAAGAGTACGCCGATCTTGTATACGGCCAGCGGGGCTATCTGCAGCGCAAGCGCTATTCGATAGTACGTGACGGCACGGGGGTCGCCCCCTGCGAATAGTCCGCGAACCCAAACAAAGAGCAATACGCTCATGCCCATGTACGCAATGAAAAAGGCGAGCGTGGGCAGTGAGCGAAAGAAGAGCAGGCCCAACATGACACACGACGCCACGAGACCAAAGCGACCCATGGGTCGCTCCCTCACTCCCAAGAGTATGGCAATCAGCACTATGGGCACGCATGCCACAAAGAATGCTGGCTCAGTGTAAAAGCTCACGGACGTACCTTGGCTTCCGGATCTGCGCCTATGTTGCTAATTGTTGACGACGGGCATGTCCTCGCCGTAGCAGTTGTCCTGGTCGTTCTTCGAACCAGAGCAGCCTGCTAGCGAAATCGTCCCAATCAGGAGGACGAGGGCTACGAACAAAGATATGAGAGAGCGCGTGCGTGCGTTCATGTTTCTCCTTCGGTCGAATTCTTACCTTAAGGCCTCAAGGCCATAGGGCATCATACTCTAGCATACTTGCAGTTCGCTTCTTGCAAAAGACATCATCTGCATGATTCCTCTTGCTTGGCGATTTCGGTTGGCTATTTTTCGGCGATTTGCTGTGCGAGCACTTTTCGATCGGCCTTGCCGTTCGTGTTGAGAGGCAGGTCGTCCAGGTATTTGAATGAGCGGGGAACCATATAGGCGGGGATGTTGTCACGCAGGCGTGCCTTGAGCTTGCGCGTGAGCGCGATGCCGCGTTCCTGGGCAAGGTCGGTGGGGACCACGCAGGCCACGAGGTGATGGATGGCGCCGTTACGCCATACGGGCAACACGCAGGCCATCTGAACCAGATTTGAGGCGCAGAGCTGTGACTCTATGTCGCCAAGCTCAATGCGAAAGCCATGGAGCTTGATCTGCAGGTCTAGCCTACCGTGGAAGTAGATGCGACCATCCGGGCCGTAATTCACCTCGTCGCCCGTCCTGTAGGACCTGCGGTCGTTCGTGTAGGCGGCGGGACAGGAGTGGAAGGCCTTGTCTGTGAGCTCGGGTTTGCCCCAATAGCCGCGCCCTACCGTCTCACCCACAATGAAGAGCTCTCCAGATTCGCCGTCGGGAACCTTCTCGAGCGTGTTGGGGTCGAGCACCAGGAGGTCGGACCCGGTTTTTGGATAGCCGATGGGCAGGGCGAGATCGTTCTCCAGCAACTCGTCATCAATTTCGCACAGTGTGACGAGGTTGGTCGACTCGGTGGGGCCATAGCCGTTAAAGACGCGGATGCCAGGGAAGCGGCGCTTTACCTCGCGTACCGTGGAGGGTCGAAGCGTCTCTCCTGCGAGGAGCATGCGCTTGAGATGTGGCATAAACGCATGGTCGAACGTGCTGTCCGAGAGGCACTGCTCCACAGAGGACGGTGTGGACACCCAGTCGGTGGCATTGCTGGCCGACAAGGCCTCAAACATGGACGACATGCTCGTCTCGGCATCCTTCTCGAGCGCGAAGGTGGTGTCGCCGCGAACGGTTCCGCACACCATATCGGTAATGCTCACGTCGAAGGAGTAGGGAGTGCGGTTAAACCACACGCGCGGACCGTCGTCAAACGTATAGGCGTCGAGCATCCATTTGGAGAACTCGTCCACACACTCCGTGAGTATCTCCACGCCCTTGGGCTCACCGGTTGAGCCCGAGGTGAAGAGGATGTAGAAGGTGTCGTCCTTGTTGACGCCGCACAGCGCGTCTACGTCGGGGGATGCGGGCTTCTGCGCGCAGATGCCTTGTAGCGCATCGTGCGAAACGGTTGCGCAGGGAATACCCTCGAGCTCGGATGGGGTGGTGTTTATGAGTACGGTGGCGCCTGCCTTGTCTTGAATCTGCTCCACGATTGCCGCAACGCGCGTTGCGGGAAACACCGTGTCGATGGGCGCATACGCATGGCCGGACTTGGCGCAGGCCAGCATACAGGCAAGCATGTAGGGCGACTTGTGCCCATACAGCACCACGGGTACGCCTGGAGTTACGTTTTTGTCTTTCGAGAGCCAGCAGGCAAGCGCGTCGGAGCGTGACTTCAGCTCGCCATAGGTCATCTGCTCTCCGTCGCTGTTCACAAACGCCAGCGTGTCGGGCGTGCGACACGACTGCTCGTCAATGGCGCAAACAAATGCGCTGTGATATGTCATGGTTCGTTCCCATCTGTGTGTGTGAGTACAGAACATTCACGTTGCATCATACGGCAGAGCGCTCGTATTTTGTCGTGGACTTATTGTGCTCCACGTACACGCCAAAGTGGAGGCGATGCCTTGGGAGGCATGTGTGCGGCCTAAAGCTCGGGCTCTGCGTCGAGGCGTATTTTTGATCGGTAGGCGAGCGAGGCGTAGCCTGGTCCGAGCCACGTCTTGGATTCGCCCGGCGCAAGAACCAAGGGCATGCGCGTGTGATAGGCGCCTACGTCTGCGTTGGGGTTGGTGGTCACTATGGAGAAGCGCCCGTTCTCCTGAACGCCGGCAAGCAGGAACACCTGCCGCCCAGGCATGGTAAAGCGCACGTCGGTGCGCCTGCGCTCGGTTGACTTCGTCCACGATTCGTAAAAGGCACGCACGGGCACAAGGCAACGGCCATGAGTCATGGAGTTTGCCCAGAGGCCTTTGCCTGAGGCGAGCTGTCGCAGCGCGGTATCCATACGCGTGTTGAAGACGAGCTTTTGCGCACCCTTTATGGTGGTTTCGAAACCCCACACGAGCTCGGCAACCTGCAAATCGCTCTCTTCGTTTGGAACAAAGAGTGGCATGGTTTTTCCGGGGTAGGCGTCGGGTACCCTTACCTTTGGATCACGCGGTGGAATGCGCGCCCGGCCCGTTTCCCCAAGGTCTATGAGCGCCTGTTCCAACTCTTCAAAAAGGAGCGGAGAAACCCGATGACACATTGCAAGTCCTGTTCGTCTATGAGGGCGCGAATTGTGTTTGGCACCCATAAGCATACCTCTCCAGAGATGTCGATAACAGGCTATGCTTGGGCAAGCACCTCACCAATACCGTTCGCGACTGATTAACATCCATATATCGAATAGTCGATGCTTTTGAAAAGAAGCGGGTGTTGTGGTTTTTATAGTGAGAGTCAACATATGTGCATGTGTGGACTTTTGAATGCGGGGAGGTGCTAACCATGAATGCCGATTATAAGCGACGTGCAGGCCAGCTACTGCGTGAGGAGCGCGCCCATGCGGGAATTACGCGCGCGGAGATGGCGCAGTGTTTAGGTTGGCCCGAGTCGTACCTACGCGTCATCGAGAATGGCTACCACGCCTTTGGCATGCATGTAATTCGTCGCTATGCGAATGCGCTGTGCGTAGACCTCAACGCCCATACGCAGTAACCTTACATTTACAGTTATCTTTAATATCGGTTTTGTGACGTGTTGGCTGGTGTTACTGGCTAATGCGATGGGTTATGTGCTCACGCCGCTGTTTTTGGCGGGGCTTTCGACGGTACGCGCTGTGGCAGTTAGCGGGCTTTGGGTTTGCCGGATTTCGGGTTTGCTGGATTTGCGAACGGTGCGGAATCGTCTGGTTGCTTTTGCGGAGTTCGGCCACACTGTGGCAGAAGCCGACAAACGCTTGCTCGGATCGGCCACACTGTGGCTGTTCTCAGCAGACCCCCCCGCACCGTTCGCAAATCCAGCAAGTCCCGGCGGGCGTTTGCTCGAATCGGCCACGCTGTGGCTGTTCTCAGCAGACCCCGCCGCACCGTTCGCAAATCCAGCAGACCCCGCCGCACCGTTCGCGATCCCGGCAAACGCTTGCTGGTATTCGTAGCCGTGAGGCTCGCACGCCCTTACGGCGGCAATACCCGGCAACCGTCCTCCTCACAGCCAGCCGCTCCATGCGACAAACGCTCCAGCTCGTTGTTATGGCTATGGAACGGAGTGCCTTGCAATCGTCGTCTCTTTTGCGCTCGCTTCTTATATACTGTGCTGCGAAAGCAACGTCGTGCAAACTGTAAGTGACTGTGAGGGAGATGTTCATATGTCGGTACGGACAGGCCTGGCAATTGCATCCTGCAAGGCGACGCATCGGGTTATGCGGCTAATGGGGCGTACGGCGCGCGCGATGCCGGGGATGGTGGCGCTTGGCATCGATCCCAAGCTCGTGTCCAAGCTCGCAAAGGGATACAGGACAATCACCATTACGGGCACCAATGGCAAAACCACAACCACCCATATCATTCAGCAGGCGATCATAAACGTCTACGGCGGTGCGGCCTATGATCCCTCGTCCACCAATTTGGAGCAGGGCATAGCCACAACGTTGTGCTTGGACACTACCGTAGGCGGCAAGCACGCGAGCGAGTGGGCCGTTATAGAGAGTGACGAGGGCGCAACCAAGTTGCTGCTGCCTGCCATGCGGCCCGAGGTCATGGTCGTAACCAACCTCTATCGCGATCAGGTGGACCGCTACGACACCTGGACCACAGCGCGCGACTACATTATTACCGCAGCGAAGAGCAGTCCCAACACCGTGCTCGTGCTCGATGCGGACTGTCAGGTTACGGCCTCCATCGCCGATGCCGTAAACAACAAGGTCGTGTGGTTTGGCGTGGAATGCCCCGTGTACGAAGAGGGCATTGCCGACTACGACGAGAGCGTGCAGTGCGTGGACTGCGACGCCGAGCTTGAGTTCAAGAGCAGGACCTTCGCGCACCTTGGCGACTACAGGTGCCCCTCGTGCGGGCGCACCCACCATACCCCCAGCATCGCCTGCACCGGCATTAGCGATCGTCGTGAGAAGAGCTGCAAGCTCACCTTGCGCATCGATGGCGAGGAGCATGAAGTGGAGGCAAACGTTCGCGCGGGTTACGACGTATACAATGCCGTCGCCGCCGTTGCTGGCCTTCTTACGGCTGGCATGAGCAAGGAGGACGTGTTCGGAGCTCTGGCGCACTTTACGCACGCTGCCCATCGCTTCGAGATCTTTGACATAAACGGCACCCCCACGCGTCTGCTCCTTATGAAGAACACCGCGGGCTGCAACCAGCTGATCAACATGCTCGTCTCGGAGGACGAGGTACCGCAGCACCTCGTGTGCATGCTTGGCGCCGAGATCATGGACGGCCTTACCACCGAGTGGATTCAGGACGTCCAATGGGAGAAGCTCGTGGGACCCAACACTCAGGTGATCGTGAGTGGTCCCAAATACGAGGATATGCGCGACCGGCTCCTGCGTGCGGGTGTGCAGAATCAGAACCTGCGGGTTCAGACTGACTACGAGGCACTTATTTCCGACATTGAGGCCATTGGTGAGCCGGTAACCGTTATTGCCAACTGCTCGCCCATTGAGGACCTGCGTGTGCATTTGGTTAAAAAGTATTCGCCCCTTGACTATTGGTCGGAGTAGTCCTGTGCGCAAAGAGAACTCTGCAAGGCGTGCGACGCCAGAGCTCTTGTCACCAGCCGGCGGGTTTGAGCAGCTGAGGGCTGCCATTCGCTTTGGCGCGGATGCCGTGTACCTGGCGGGACCCCGTTGGGGCATGCGTGCTCGCGCGAACAACTTCGACGACGACGAGCTGTCTCGCGCAGTTACCTATGCGCACGAGCGAGGCGTCGCCGTTCACGTGACGCTCAACACCCTCATGTATGACAACGACATTGACGAGCTCCCTTCCTACCTGCGTTTGTTGGACGAGTTGGGTGTGGATGCCGTAATCGTTGCCGACATGGGCGCGCTTCTGTTGGCGCGCGAGCATGCTCCGCATGTGAGCGTGCACGTATCTACCCAAGCATCGGTTACCAACGCCGCAACGGCGTTGGCCTATGCGGATTTGGGAGCGTCTCGCATCGTGCTTGCCAGGGAGCTTACGCTTGAGCAGATTGCGGAACTGCATCGTCGCGTGGGTGAGCGCGTTGAGCTGGAGGCGTTCGCCCACGGCGCTTTGTGCGTGGCTGTGTCGGGCAGGTGCCTGCTCTCGAGCGCGCTGGTTGGTCCCGACCGGTCTGCATCGTGCGGAAACTGCACGCAGCCTTGCCGCTGGACGTGGAGCCTTGTTGAGGAGACAAGACCAAACCTGCCTTTGCCCATGGAGGCAGACGAGCGTGGCAGCTATCTGCTCTCGGCCAACGACCTCTGCATGTTGGAGCACATCGACGAGCTTGCAAAGGCGGGAGTCAGCTCCCTTAAGATCGAGGGACGCAACAAGGGAGCCTATTACGTGGCCGCCGTTACCAATGCGTATAGGCACGTGTTGGACGGAGAGAGTCCAGATGACTGGTTGAGCGAGCTGCAGGCAACGAGCCACAGGCCCTTCTCCACGGGTTTTTTCTTCGGAAATCCCACCCAGAATCCCGGGCACGCCGAGTATGCGCGCGATCGCCTGCTGGTTGGGGTCGTGGAGGCGAGCGTACGCGCGGGAGACGAGTGGCTCGTAACGGTGGTGTGTCGCAACAAGGCACATGCAGGCGATGAGCTCACCGTTCTTTCCCCAGGTTGTCCCGTGCGAAAGGCTGAGCTCAGGGACCTGGAGCGATTTGTGACCGAAGAGGGTTGGCAGCAGGCCCAAAAGATGTCGGTGAACATGGAGAGATACCGGTTCGTCGCACCCTTTGCCTTGGGCGAGGGCGACATGCTGTGCCTTTAGGGATGCGGTGCGGCTTTGGCATTCCGGCAAGGGGGAGACGGGATGAGCGAGGAAGAGCAGCTTCTTGCGTTGTTGCGCGAGCGTGGGCTCGTTATTGGCCACAGGTCCAAATGGGGGCAGCCGGCGCTTCGCACGATCGAGCAAGGACACGAGCCGCAGCCCCTTATGGAGGCGAGCGCCTTGCAGCGACGTTTCGTGGCGTGCGCCCACGGTACGCCCTCGCCTGGCAGCGATCTGTGTGCGAGTTGGGTTGAGCAGTCGTTCTCGCGGCTGGGCTTGGGCGTTGTGCTGGGGGATGCGAGCGAGCTCTATGCGGGTTATTGTCACTACACCGACACGGCCGACCTCAAGGTTGGCATGGTTGTGGCCGTGCCTGCGCATCCCTATTCTCCGCAAGGCCTTCGTCATGGCCACGTGGGCATATACGCGGGTGATGGCATGGTAATGGACGCTGTGGCAGAGCGGGTGAGAAAGATTGATCTGGGCCTATGGCTAAGCGCATACGGCCTTATGGCCACTCCCCGATGGGGCTGGTTGGGCAGCATGGGTCTCCAGTAAAAGCAGGGCGGGCATCCCGTATGAAGGGATGCCCGCTCCGTGGAGGGAAGCCCTAGCGTTGCGACGTTACTGGATAAGGTCGAACTGTGGGAACTGCTGCAGGAACTGCTCGTACTGATCGTATTGATCGCGTTGGTTGTACTGGTTGTTGTACTGGTTGTATTGCTCCATTTGTTGCTGCTGCTGCTCCTGAGCTCGCTTTGCCTCCTCCTGCGATGCCTGTAGGGCCTCGTCGGAACCAAGCGTTACCGTTACCGTTTGTTCGGAGCCGCCGCGCACGAGCTTCACCTCCACTTTATCGCCCACCGAGTAGGAGCGCACTGCCAGCAGCAGGTCGTCTGCCGACTCAACGTCGTGGTCCCCAACCTTGGTTACGATGTCTCCCACCTGAATGCCTGCGGCCTGCGCCGGTCCGTTTTGTGCGAGCTCGGCAACATAGGCACCTTGGCTGGCCGACAGGTTGTTCTGACGTGCGGTTTGCTCGTTAACCGTTGCGCACGAGAGGCCAATGTAGGCATGCGTAACCTGTTCGCCGTTGATGACCTTGTTGGCAATGTCGACGGCGTAGTTGCCGGGAATTGCAAAGCCGATGCCCGAGAAGGAACCGCCACCGGATGCGTCGGCGAGCAGGGAGTTTATACCCACGAGCTGGCCCTTGTCGTTAACGAGCGCACCGCCCGAGTTGCCGCCGTTAATGGCCGCGTCCACCTGGATGAGGTTGGTGTAGAGGGTGTTTCCGCTCGCATCGGCCATGAGCTGGTTGCGATAGAGGGCGCTCACGATGCCGGTGGATACGGACTGGTCCAGGCCGAGCGGGCTTCCGAGTGTCATGACCCAATCGCCCACGACCAGCTCGGAGGAGTCTCCTACCTCAATGGGAGTAACGATGGCGCCGTTAAGGTTGGCCTTTATTACCGCGACGTCGCTCGATGCGTCGCCGCCCACCAAGGTGGCGTCATAGGTGTTTCCCTCTATGGTCACCTTCATGCTGGTGGCGTCTCCGGCAACGTGCCAGTTGGTAATAATGTGTCCCTCGGTGTCGAGGACGACGCCCGATCCAATGCCCTCGCCCGAGGGGGTGGTGACGTTAATGGAGACCACGGAGGGGAGGCACTTGTTTGCCACGGCCTCAGACACGGTGGCGTCATCGCTGGCTGTGTTGATGGTCGTGGTTTGGGCAGGGTTGTGTTGTGCGGGGGATGCCTTTCCGTTGTTCAGGCCTGCGAGCACGGGGCCGGCTAGGGCGGCCACAAGGGTGGCGGAAACGGCGGCGCCCGCAATGGCGCCTCCCACAATGCCTTTCCAAGCGCCGCCACCGCGTGAGTTTTGGCCGTTGTTGGGGGTTGGGGTGTATGCGTTCTGGTTCTGATTGTTTCCGTATTGCGGATACTGGGGGTATTGCTGGTTTTGCATATTCTGTTGCCTCATTGTAAGCACCTTTCCTTGAATGCCTTGCTATGGAATATGTACCCGCCAAAGAAGGTGCCGTATAGCCGTTCTGGTTGCTTCCACATACGTGAAACAACCCTTTTGGTTAACTTAAAAAAAGGGTTGAGACAAGACCTGGCGAAAAACCCGGCAGCACCGACCGTCGTCCGCGGACGCGCTGTTTAAGGGGTTGCGAAGAGGTTGCAGAGACTATTTGCGGTTGTAGAAGGCCGTTATGGATGCGTTCGCGTGCTCGCTCATCTTCTTCTCCACCCAGCGATTGCGCTGCTCCACGATGGTGAGCATCTCGTCGGCAATCTGCTCAGGACTCTGGGGCTGGGCGTTTCGAACGTAGGAGGCCATGCGACGCATCGCGGATTCGGAACGCAGCTCCGAGGCGAGGACCTGCGCAAACTCCTCGGGATATCCCAGCTGTGTGATGGCGTCTGCAAGGTCGAGGTAGGCTTGCTCGCGCAAGCGATCGGTGGCTCTCATCGTATGCTCTCCTCCCGTGACGCACAGGCAGTCCAATGTGCGCGTTTATCCCCACCGGACCTTACTCAAGGTACATAGTAACGCCCGTTTCGGTTATCATAGCTCTGTTCTATTCCCAAGCCCGGAACGAGCCGCGCTGGTGAGCCCTTGCCCCTCCTGGGGAGTTATGATCGGGAATCGGCGTGGTCGGGCGTAACCCAGGAGGAGATGTATGCAACCATATTTGTTGGATTCGTCGGCAGTGCTCGACGAGCAGCACGCGGATCCAGAGGCTGGCCTAGCCGCTTCGGAGGCGCAAAAACGCCTACAGGAGGTTGGCCCGAACAAGCTCGATGAGGGCGAGAAGACTCCTATGTGGAAGCGCTTCTTTGCTCAGATGGCAGACCCCATGATCATCATGCTGCTCGTTGCGGCCGTGGTGTCGGCAGCTGTGGGCATCTATGAGGGCGGCAAGGATGGCTTTGCCGACGTGGGCATTATCCTGTTCGTCGTAATACTCAATTCGGTGCTCGGCGTCATTCAGGAGAGCAAGGCCGAGGAGGCGCTTGAGGCCCTGCAGGAGATGGCCGCCGCACAGAGCAAGGTCTTGCGTGACGGACGCATGGTTACGGTGCCCTCGTCCGAGCTGGTGCCGGGCGATGTTGTGGTGCTCGAGGCGGGCGACTCGGTTCCCGCCGACTGCCGCATTCTGGAATGTGCCAGCATGAAGGTTGAGGAGGCCGCCCTCACGGGAGAGTCCGTGGCGGTTGAGAAGCATGCCAACACGCTTTCCATTGCCCAGGGAGAGGACGACATTCCACTGGGCGACCGAAAGAACATGTGCTACATGGGATCTGTGGTTGTGTATGGCCGTGGCAAGGCCGTCGTCGTGGGCACCGGCATGAACACCGAGATGGGCAAGATCGCCGATGCCTTGGCCAAGGCCGAAGACGAGCAGACGCCGCTCCAAATAAAGCTGGCCGAGCTTTCCCGCATTCTCACCTTCCTCGTCGTGGGAATATCTGCCTTCATTATTCTTATTGGCGTAATAAAGCACGGAGGTCTTTCCTTCTTCAGCAACATTGGCCTCGTGCTCGACACCTTTATGGTTGCGGTATCGCTTGCCGTGGCGGCCATTCCCGAGGGCCTGGCGGCCGTCGTTACCATCGTCCTTTCCATTGGCGTCACCAAGATGAGCCGCCACAACGCCATTATCCGCAAGCTCACTGCCGTAGAGACGCTCGGCTGCACGCAGCTGATCTGTTCCGACAAGACCGGCACCCTTACCCAGAACAAGATGACGGTCGTGCGTCACGAGGGCGAGGACATGGATGCGTTGGTGCGCACCATGGCGCTGTGCTCCGATGCAAAGTGGGACGACGTGGCGCAGGAGGCCGTGGGCGAGCCCACCGAGGCGGCGCTCGTTGCCGACGCAGCAAAGCTGGGCTTTACCACACGCGACCTTGAGGCAAGCCGTCCGCGCATCGGCGAGGCTCCCTTTGACTCCGGTCGCAAGATGATGAGCGTGGTCGTTCGCTCGCGCAGCGGCAAGATCGTCCAGCACACCAAGGGCGGTCCCGACGTCATCCTGAGCCGTTGCAAGTACGTCAAGCGCAAAGACGACATCGTGCCCATGACCGACGAGATTCGCGCGGAGATCCTCAAGGAAAACAAGGACATGGCCGACCAGGCGTTGCGCGTTATGGCGGCAGCTCGTCGCTACTGGGACAACGAGCCCGAGAGCTATGATCCGGCATACCTTGAGCAGGACCTTACCTACGTTGGCCTTTGTGGCATGATTGACCCGGTTCGTCCCGAGGTCAAGGATGCCATTTCCGAGGCGCATTCCGCTGGCATTCGCGTGGTTATGATCACGGGCGACCATATTGACACGGCCGTGGCAATTGCCAAGGAGCTTGGTATCGTGGAGCGTCGCGATCAGGCCATCACCGGCGCCGATTTGGATCGCATTTCCGACGAGGACCTTGCGCAGAAAATTGAGCAGTACGGCGTGTATGCGCGTGTGCAGCCGGAGCATAAGGTCCGCATCGTTGACGCTTGGAAGAAGAAGGACAAGATCGTTGCCATGACAGGCGACGGCGTAAACGACGCACCCTCCATCAAGAAGGCTGACATTGGCGTTGGTATGGGCATTACGGGTACCGACGTAACCAAGAGCGTGGCCGATATGGTACTTGCCGACGACAACTTTGCCACTATCGTTGCCGCCGTGGAAGAGGGCCGCAGGATCTACGACAACATTCGCAAGTGCATCCAGTTCCTGCTTTCCTCCAACCTTGCCGAGGTCATCGCCGTGTTTGTGGCATCCATAATCGGCTTTACCATCCTCGCGCCCGCGCACCTCTTGTGGATCAACCTCATCACCGACTCCCTGCCGGCACTTGCTATGAGCATGGAAGAGGCAGAGCCTGGCATCATGAAGCGTCCGCCGCGCGATTCCCGTGACGGAATATTTGCCGGTGGCATGGGCATGGACTGCCTGGTGCAAGGTATTGTAATCGCGCTCCTTACGCTCATAAGCTTCTATTTGGGAACGGTGGCGGAGTATGGCGTGCAGGACTTTGGCCAGCTCGTGAACATGCTTACGGCGAATCCCGAGATGGCGCACGAGGGCATGACCATGGCGTTCCTCACGCTCTCCATGGTTGAGATGTTCCATTCGTTCAACATGCGCAGCCGTCGTCAGTCCATCTTCACGCTCAAGGGCCAGAACATGTGGCTGTGGGGCGCCTTCCTAGTGGCGTTCCTGCTTACCTTCCTCGTTATTGAGATTCCGTTCCTGGCCAACATGTTCAAGTTCACCGTGCTCGACATCCGACACTATGGCATGGCGCTTGGCCTTGCCATCCTTATCATCCCCATCATGGAGCTGTACAAGGCCATCATGAGGGCGGTAGAGAAGAACAAGTCGTAACTGTGTGAGTGCCCCTCCGAGCCTTATGTACCTGCTCACTTCGCTTCGCTCAGAAATCGCTGGTACATAAGGCTCGGAGGGGCCAGTTGCGATTCTTTGACTACTAAGGTGGAAGGACATGTATGGCAAGGCGAAACAGTAGGACACGGCGCAATGTGAGGCGTAGGGTGCAGAAGAAGGTCGCAGGAGATAGGTCTAACCTGCCGGCGCTCGAGTTGCTCACCGAGCTACCGACCTTTGACGAGCTAAGTCCAAGGCAGGAGCAGGTTGATGCGTATAACACATATTGTTCCGCTGTGCCCGAGGAAGAGTTGGCGCTGGGCTGTGTGGTGCGCCTGGATCGCGGGTTTCCCGCCGTGCTTACCGTTGACGAGGTGTTTCGTGCAGAGTTCGCGGCCCAGCTTACCAAGAGCGACTTCTCACGCGTGGCAGTGGGTGACTGGGTGGCGGTTCGCACGCCGCATGGGCACGACATGGGACTGATCGAGGCCATCCTTCCACGCGAGAGCGACATTGCGCGTTGGCGCGGGGGATCGCGTGGCGAAAAGCAAACGCTGGCAGCCAACGTGGACGTAGTAATTGTGGTGCAGGCTTTGGAGAAGGGCAGGCTCTCGGTAAACCGCATCGCGCGCTCTGCCGTCGTCGCAACGGACTGTGGTGCGGACGTTGCGGTGGTCCTTGCCAAGTGCGACTCGGTGGGCGAGAAGGAGGTTCACGCCGCGCGCGAAAGCGTACGCGAGGTCTTGGGCGAAGGCTGCCCTGTGGTCTGCTCGGCCGTGGACGGTGCCACCACGTCTGGCGTCGAGGACGTGCGCTCGCTGGTGCCCGCTGGCAAGATCGGGATCATGCTGGGGCCGTCCGGCGCGGGCAAGTCGACGCTGCTCAATGCCTTGCTGGGACGCGAGGCGCTCGAGACGGGATCGGTGCGCGAGAGCGATGGCGTTGGCAGGCATACCACGGTTACGCGGCGCATGGTGGCGATTCCTGGCGCGGGCATCATTGTGGACGAGCCTGGCCTGCGCACGTTGCAGATGGTCGGTCACGAGCGCGGCCTGGCCAAGGTGTTTCCCGATATAGCGGAAGCCGCGGCGTCATGCCGCTTTCGCAACTGCACACATACCCACGAGCCAGGATGCGAGGTCCTTGCGCGCTTTGGTTCGGGGTCGGACGACCAACGCCTGGGTGTGTACTTGTCTCTAGCTGCAGAGATGAGGGAGAGCGCAACTACGCTCGACCCCGACATAGTGCTTTGAGCGAATAAGCTAAAGCACGTGGCTAGACGTGCCACGCTCCTCCTGCCTTGCAAACCAAGCATCGGCCCTTGTGCGGACGTTCTCACGAATGTTGAGGAAGAAGAACGAGTAGTCGCAACCATGGTAGCTTGCTGGGCCAAATACCGTCTCGAGATGCTTGAATCCGGGAATTGCCGTGATTGTGCACTTTGAGAGCCTTGGCTCCGTGACAATGACGGTACCTCGTTCGGGGTCGATAACGGCGTCTGCGTTTACGGGAAGCTTGCGCATGCCGGGGAGCAGCAGGCGGGGCATGAACGACCCGAGGTTGAGCTCTGCGGGTGCGGGGGTATTGTCCGTACGCCAGTTGAGCGGGTTGATGGAAATGGCGTCTGGCGCCACCACAAGGGAGTCATGCCCCTTGTTTGCGGGACCCTCCGTGTTCCACGAGACCACAACACCCACGTCGTCTGGCCCCTGAGCTGCTCGAATGTGGGGGTTCTTCTCAAGATACTGCCTTGTGAGCGAGTCGCCTATGCAGTAGGCCGCTATCATGTTTGCATAACGGTCGGGATGTTCCTTCATATATTCCGAAAGAGCCATGTGGCACAGTCGCGATCCCTGCGAGTGCCCTGCAAGGAAGTAGGGGCGGCCCTGGTTCAGATGCTCGAAGTAGTAGTCTAGCGCGGCGTAGACGTCCGTCCTCGGCTCTGCCCACTCTGCCTCGTCCACCTCCTCGAAGCTCATCTGCGAGAGCTTCATGCCGTTTACCTGTCGCCAATACGGTGCGTACATGTTGGCGACTGGCTCGAACACCGTTGCCTGCTGCGAGAAATTGCGTTTGGCACCTCCTCGCATGCTCCTGTTGTGCACCGAGCAGATAATTCCAGCCTTGGGATCATGGCAGCTCGATGGATAGAGAAAGACAAGGTCAACCCGCTTGGAAGGGTCCTTTGGACACGAGAGCCAGCTTCTCTTGTTCGAATAGTCTGTTGGCGTTCCCACATAGGGTCTCATGTGAATGCTCCCTTCAGAGACGGTGAGCTTCTTGCTGATGCGTGGGATATCGTACAGGAAAGCGGTTGCGCGGTTGCTTGGCAGCGAAAGCGCCAACGATAAATCAAGGATGCGTTTTCACGCCATGAACACGCGCCCTGCCTGCAGGCGGCGACTCACGCAGTGAGCGGGCGAAGCGAGCGCGGAGCCGCGTGCGGGCAGGGCGCGTGGGCGTGGCGTGAACGGGGCGCGACCCGCAAGCGGCGACTCACGCAGTGAGCGAGCGAAGCGAGCGCGGAGCCGCGTGCGGGCAGGATGCAGGCGCAAGAATGCGAAAAGCAACGTCCGGCGAAATGCCAGAAGGTGGTTTTCTACAAACGGGGCTCTGACTTTTCGACTTTTTGTCCTTTCGCCATTTGACAAATTTTTTGCAAAATTCGCATCGCTGTGCATAAAAGTTGCAAAAGGACCCAAAACGGGGCCTATTTTGGGCCGAATGCATTTTGGCGCAGCCCGAGTGCAAAAAAAGCCGACCATCCGCACCTGCGCATATGCGTGTTTTCGGGAAAAAGACGCGCATTATGCGAGCAATGGCTGCGAGATGGCCTCATAAACACGTAGCCGTCCACCTTCTTCCGCTCGCACAATAGACACAAGCAACCAATGAGGTGGAGGTGGTCCTGTGACTAAGCGAATGCGTGTGGTGGTGTCGGTGACCTGTGCCGTGCTGGCAGTGATTGTTTGTGCGTTGTATGCGCAGCATGTGGAAGCAGAGGCTCAGCGCGAGCGAACCCAAACGCTGCAGCGCTATGGCGGTGACGTTGTATCACTTGTGGTTGCAAACCGATCGATAGAGCCAGGCGAGACCATTTCGGCATCGGATGTGGAAGCGCGGGATTGGATCTCGTCGCTGGCGCCGGAGGGTGCGCTACTGAGCGTAGACGACGTGGTTGGCAAAGAGGTGAGCGTGCCCGTTGCGGCAAACGCTCCATTGGTGGAGCTCAATTTCAGGAATCTCTCGCTCATTGAAGATATACCGGCCGGTCATGTGGCCGTATCTATTCCCATTACCGAAAAGCTCGGCATATCGGCCGCCGTTGCGGTGGGCTCGCGCGTGGTTGCCTATAGGGCAATGGACGGATCGGCAGAGCCCCTTGGCAGTAGCGCCATCGTGCTGGCCGTTCCAACCGCGGGTTCTTCGCTGAGCCACGGAACCATAACCATCGCGGTTCCGTCTGGCGATTTGTCGGCGGTGCTGGCCTCCAGTTCGACGGGGGATTTGCGCCTGGTGGTTCCCGCCGACGACGTGAAGGAGCTCCCAAAGAAGCAAGAGCGTACGAGTGAGGTTGAGCCCAAAGGTGATGCGGCTGCAAAGAAGAGCGACGGTGCAGAGGCGCACGCGCGCAGTTAGGCAGGCGTACCTGCCAAGGAAGGAGCAAGAATGGCGAACGTATGGATATGCTTGTGCGAGGACGATGTTGCCCAGAGCATGAGACAAGCCCTCAACTACCTGGATCCGAATGGTCTTCTGTGCTTTGCCTCGTCTGCCCAGGACTTGCGCGAACGGGTGCAGCAATCGCCGTTTGGGATGGGCGTGCTGGTGGGTCCTCTGGATGGGCCTATTTCCGCACTCAACGTAGCGGCAGCGGTGGTGCACGATGGCCTGGCGGCGGATGTGGCCATGGCGACGTATGGAGTGACTCAGGGACTCAGGCAACGTGCGCAGCAGGCGGGCGTTCGCACGGTTTTAGACCTCGCCGACCTACAAAATGCTGCGTTGCCGGATTTGGACGAACCATCCTTTACGGCTGATGAGGTGCCCACCATGGTATTGGGTGGCTCGATGCCCAGCGCGTCGTCACTCGTACGGGTTCCGCTTGTGGGAGATGGGGTACCGAAGGACACAGACTCTATTGGGCATTCGGCGCGCATCGGCCAAATTGGGACCTTGTCGTCGGACGCCGATGCCCATAACAACCATACGCTCATCCTTGGGGAGGAGCCTCTGCACGCGCTCGTGGGTAGCGAGCCTCCCATCGAGGCGGAGAAGCCCGTGTTGGTAGGCGGCGATGCCAACCGCATGGTAGGTGATGGGGATGCCCCTGTGGTCGCCTTTGTCTCGGGAAGGGGAGGCGTTGGGAAGACGTCGCTCGTGGCAATGATGGCAACGGTGGCGGGCGCGTGGGGCATGCGTGTTGCGCTGTGCGACTTGGACCTCTCCTGTGGCAACCTCTACAGCTGCTTTGGGATCTCGGGTGCGGCGGATCTGGCAAAGGTCATGGGGACGGATGGGCTGAGCGCAGACGACGTGACTAGGGCGGGCGTTCGCGTGGGCGAGCGGTCGTCGCTTTGGGGACCCTGCGAGCTCCCGGAGATGGCTGAGGTCGTCTACCCAAAGGTAAGGGAGTTGCTGGATGCCCTCGCGCACACTCACGATCTCGTTTTGGTGGATACCTCCTCCACCTTTACGGATGCGGTTGCGCAGGCGGTTCAGCGTTGCGACAGGCTCGTGATAACCGTTGACCAGGGCCATGGTTCGGCAGCTTCCCAGGCGAGGGTGGCGGCTCTTGCGGTGCGACTCGGCGTTGCGCGCACACGCATGGTACGGCTTGCGAATCGCTGTGGATCGCACGGAAAGGGAGAGCCAATCATAAACCGCGCCGACGTTGGTTTGGAGACGGCACGCCCCATGCGCGTGCTCGATGGGGGGCCAGAGGTGGCGGATTGCATGGCGGAGGGTCGCATGGACGAGCTCATGGATTTGGGATCGCGCTTTGCAGAATCGTCTGCGTCGGTCTTGGCATTGCTCCTGCAGGAGTTGGGGAGATTGCCAGACTGTGCGGGAGCCCGTCGTGCCGTCGAGCGTTCGCAGCAAAAGTCGCGCTGGTCGTTTGGTAGGCGTAGGGAGGCGATGTAGCGTGTCCGTTCTTGAGCTTGTGCGCGAGCAGGAGCAAAGCGTTGGGCAAAAGACGAATGGCGCGAATGCGAACACGCAGGCTCTTGCCGAAGCCCGTGACCGCCTTAAGAGGGAGCTGGTAGAAAGGCTGGGCCTTTCGGTGGTTGCCTCCATGGCAATGGACGACGATGTGGAGGCGGCGCGCTCCGAGATCTCCATTGCCTGCCAAGCCATTCTCAACGCTGGGGCGTATGCCGACTTGGACGCCGAGCAAAGGCAAGTTCTCGTGCGGCAGGTTTTGGATGAGGTCTGCGGCCTTGGGCCCCTTCAACCGCTGCTTGATGACCCAACCATTACCGAAATCATGGTAAACGGATGTGACAAGCTGTTCTTCGAACGTGCGGGAGAGCTACATCCTGCTGAGCGTGTGTTTGACTCTGCCGACCAGATCATGCTGGTGATCGACCGGATCCTTGCTCCTTTGGGGCGACGCCTCGACAAGGCAAGTCCCATCGTGAACGCCCGCCTTCCCAATGGCGATCGCGTGAACGCGGTGGCCGCGCCTACCGCGATCGACGGTCCGGCGGTAACGATCCGCAAGTTCTCCAACCGCATTACCACACTTGCCCACCTGCAGGAATTGGGGTCGGTTCCCGCATGGTACGCACAGTTGCTCGCTTGGGCGGTTCGCATGCGCAAGGACATTGCGGTGGCAGGTGGCACGGGGTCGGGAAAGACAACGCTGCTCAATGCCTTGTCGTGCGAGATCGATCCGAGAGAGCGAATAGTGACCATAGAGGACTCGGCCGAGCTGAGGTTCGATAGCCACCCAAACGTGGTGCGCCTGGAAGCCAGGGACGCGTCGCTGGAGGGTACGGGAGAGATAACCATCCGAGACCTGGTGAGGAACGCCCTGCGCATGCGGCCCGACCGAATCGTGGTGGGGGAGGCGCGTGGCGCCGAGGCAATAGACATGCTGCAGGCAATGAGCACGGGACACGACGGTTCGCTGACGACGCTTCACGCCGGGTCTGCGCACGAGGCCATATCGAGACTCATCCTCATGGCACGTTTCGGTATGGACCTGCCTGCCTCGGTCATCGAGATGCAGATTGCCTCTGCACTGGACTTCGTGCTCATGTCGCGACGCACCGCAGACGGTTCGCGATACCTTGCCTCCCTCTCGTCGGTGGGGGAGTCGCCGGACGGAGGGGTGGAGCTGCGCGAATGCGTTCACTTCGATGAGGTTGCCCGCTCATGGGAGATGGTCAAGGAGCCGAGTTTTGTGGAGCAGGGGCTGCTCGAGGGCGTCTTGGACGAAGAGGAGGTGAGAGTATGGCGTGGATGCTTTGCCTAACATGCGGGACTCTCGTGTGGCTTCTCTGCTGGGTGTGCCTTGGGTCAGGACGCTTTGCGGAGCATGCGGTTAGGGCTCGACTGCAGTCGCTCCTTCGCGTTGCGAAACGTGGTATAAGAGCATTCGCTTCATCTGGCCTCATTGCGCAGTTGCTTGCGCTCGAGTCGTTTGGTGCCGCTGCAGACGAGCTCTCCCGTCACCTGCGGACTCGTGGGTTGGCAGGGCGCCTGTCCCGAGAGGAAGCGGCGGCACTGCTCGTAACGTTCTTCTCTGCTGCCTGCGCGATCGTTGGTTTGCTTGCGGGAAGTCTTTTGGCTGCGATATTTGCGTTCGTTTGCGGTGTGGTGGGAGTGCGGATGAGGCGTGTGGCCAGAAGGCGTGCCCAACAGCGCGAGCTCGCAAGCGAAATGCCTGGTGTGCTGCGCACGATGGCAACTGCCCTGGAGTCGGGCAACACGCTCGTGCAAGCCATCGAGTACGTTGGCCTTCACGAGAGAGGCCAGGCCGCAAAACCGTTTGTGCGTGCCTCGCTACGCCTTCGCTGCGGCATGTCGGTGGACGAAGCGCTCGAGAGCCTGCGGGAGGAGCTGAGTGCGCCTGGTGTGGACCTCATGGTTACGGCGCTCTCTATCTCCCAAAGGACGGGAAGCCCGCTTCGCGCACTGCTAAGAAGGGCGGCCGTGCTCGTTGAGCAGCAGGAGGAATTCGAGCGTCTCCTTGCGGTCCGCACGGCGCAGGTTCGCCTGTCGGTTCGCATCGTGTGCAGCCTGCCAGTAATTATGGTTGCGCTACTGCTGATTATGTCACCGGACTTCCAGCACGGCGTCACATCCGCACCTGGCGCCGCATGCATCGTTCTTGCCGCTCTTATGGATGGCGTGGCCTTGTTGCTCATTCGACGGATCATGGGAGGTGTTTTGTGATGGATATGGGGTTGTGCGTATTGGCTTTGGTCGTGGCGGCCATGGGCTTCATTTCCTCGTATGTGCTGTTTGGCGGCGAGACGGTTCAGATTGCGCATGCGGCGCGGAAGATGCGAGCGCTGGGGCAGCATGGGGGAGGCAGGACCGGGGGCAAATTGCGTAGACGCGCGGACGAGAGGGCGCGCAGCGTGCGGATTTGCAAGGAAATGCCTGCGTTTCTGGACATTGTAACGTTGGGACTTTCCGCAGGACTCTCGTTTGACTCCTCGCTGGAGCTGTATTGCAAGCGCTATAGAACAGAGCTCTCGTCGCGGCTATGGGACAGCATGCTCCTCTGGCGCATGGGCATACAAAGCAGGGCCGAGGCACTCGATTGCATGGCGGCAGAGCTTAAGGTTAACGCGCTACAGCGCTTCGCGTCCACGGTTAACGAGGCGCTCGCGTTTGGGACTCCGCTGTCCGCAACCTTGGAGCGCCAGGCACAGGTGATCCGCGACGAGCAGCGCGCGATGGTGGAGGAGGAGATCGAGCGCGTTCCGGTAAAGATGCTCATACCCCTGGGCACGCTCATCGTGCCAGCCATGCTCCTGGCGATACTTGGACCTCTGCTTGGGCCGGCAATAGGAATGGCCTAGACAGTATTGGAAAACATGGGATTGGAGAGGAAATGACAATGGCTAAGAAGGCGATCGGCCGCATGTACATACGCATGAGGGACGACGAACGTGGGCAGGCGACTACGGAATACGCGATTTTGGTGGGCGTGATCGTGGTAATCGCAATCGTGGCGATCATTGCCTTCAGGGGCAAGATAACCGAGCTATGGCAGGCCATTACCGATGGCATCAACTCACTCTAGGCACAAGGCACGTTGTGTCCTTGTCGTCGCGTTGCTGCTCGCGATGCTAACGGCGGCAGTCTTTGGCGCAAGGTCGCTTGCGCCCGATGGGACGTGGCCGTGGTCGTCTGCCTCTACCGACGAGAGCCATAGCGAGGATGAGGGTGCAGGCACAGGCTGCGATGAGGGTCCAGACAGCGATTCCTCAAGCAAGTTGGATTCCGTGCGAGAAGAGGCGAAAAGCCAAGGAGAGGACCTCGGATGGCAAGCGGACGTGCGGATGGGAAGCCCCGTTTCTCATGACGCGGAAGGCAATGTGGCGCAGGCTGCTTCGGCAGAGTTAGAGCGCTACAAACGGCGTGGCGATTGCGTCCTGTGCCAGGCAGGATATCTGGACCTTTTGGGAGGCGTATGGGGTTGTTTGGTGCAGGGTCCCGGTTGGGTGGAGATGTGCGTGGTCGAGGAGCATGAAGGCGGAGCTCGTAGCACCGTGAGGACGGTGAGGATGGAGGAAGAGGAATGGGGGCAGAGGGATGCGGGCGAATAGCAGGCGTGTGCGAGGGCAGTCGAGCGTTGAGTATGCGCTGGTACTCCTTGCCTTCCTGGCAGTTGCGGTTGCGCTCTTTGCGATTTGGCATGCCGCAAACGAGGGGACGTTGCTCGACATTGCGCGACGCGGGTCGTCTCATAATGCGCGGGGCGGCCTTACGGTTGGGCTTGCGCAGGACCTTGCCTCGTATTAGGGCGCTTTCCAAAGACCGGAGGGGACAGTCCACGGTGGAGGCGGCAGCGCTGCTCATGGTGCTCGCGCTCCTTCTGGCGTTGCTGGTGCAGCCCGTTTGCATGTCCTATACGCATACGGTCATGCGCCATGCGGCAGCCGAGGCCATACGTGTGGCGGCAACTTCCAAAGACGATGAGGTTGTTCGATCTTTCGTCCAGCGCCGCCTTGAGGCAGTGCCTTCGGTAAGCCTGTTCCATGTGGGCGGCAAGCAGGATTGGCACATTGACATCTTCCGGGCGACGGATGCGCGAACAACAACGGTATGCGTGAGTGGCCATTTGCGTCCGCTGCCAGTGCTGGGTGCCGTTGCCACGATGGCGTGCAAGAGGGATGCCATGGGAGTTTGTGTGGAAGAGAGCGTTACGTCCGACGTGCGCCCTGAATGGTTGGAGGGGGACTATGAGAGCTGGATGTCGTGCTGGTGAGGTATTGCGCTCGAAATGTGGCGTAGGGCTCTTTGTGGACGAGAGGGGCTACACCAGCGTTGCCGTGGCCACTGCGCTGCTGGTTAGCGTGGCATTGGTGTTCTGCGTGGCGGCAGCGCAATGGACCTTGTCGCGGTCTGCGGACGTGCAGAGCGTGGCGGATGCGGGTGCTCTGGCAGGGTCTAACGCCGTAGCTGGGTTTTGCACTGTTGCGCAGGTCGTGGACGCATGCGTCTTGAGCATGGGTTTGGCGGGCATGGCTTCCATGGGCGCGGGTCTTGTGCTGGCTGCGATTCCTGGGGCGCAGGAGGCTTCGGGTAAGGCGATGGATGCGGGGCAACAGATTTTGGACTCTCGCAACTCGTTTGCCAGGAGCTCATTGGAGGGCTTGCGCGTCGTAGAGGAGGCACTTCCCGGTCTTGTTGCCATGAACTCATATCGCTGCGTTCGTGCCAATACGCAAGGGTCTCTGGACTATGCGGGCATTGCGGTGCCGTTTCCCGTGGAGTCGCAATCGGACTACTCATCTCTTGCGCAAGACGTGAGCGGAGAGGAGCTCTCGGACTCAGCTAAGGATTTGCAGGATGCTACCAAGGAGGTGGAGGAGGCAAAGAGAAGGGCAGATGAATCGCGCAGGAGAGCGTGGATCGCGGATTGCGTGGACGAACCGCGCTGCATGAGGTCGAGGGCACAAGATCTCGCGGGGCTCGTGGGGGCAAGCAATCCCATGGTGGAAAGTCCCGAGCTATGGACTTTCGGGGATGCCATAAACCGATCGCGCGCCTACTATGCGCGGCGTCTGGCACAGGAGGTGCCGGAGGCGCAGGACATAGAGTCGGTTACCGATTCGCTGGCGCGGGAGGCGTTCTATGAGTATGCGTTGGAGGAAGTACAGGGGGCATGGTATAGGGAGGACCCAGATGGTGCCGTAGACCTCTACGTTCCTCACCTCGCGCGCAATTCGAATGAGATGCGGGAGACGTGGCTCTACACGGACGCCCGATGGCCTTGTACCGAAGAGGAGAATGGCCCGACGCTGCATTCCAGCTTGCTGTGCCCAGGGGCATGCGGACCGGCGATTGGAAGCGACTGCGTTGCCGCCGTGGAAGCAGGGAGCGTATTGCGTTGCGACGAATGCGGCATGGACGTTGCGGATCTTGGCGCTGTTGCGAGCATATCCACCAGCGCAAGCAATGGATACGAGCATTATTGGCAGATTGTGGTTGAGGAGGCACAGACCTACGAGCGTGCGCGCAACGATCAGGCAGACGCGGAGCGACGGGCCAAAGACGTCGCGGAGCAAGGAGCCGATGCGTTCGATCGTGCGTTGGAGCAGCTGCGCGTTCCCCGCCCAAGAATTTGTCCTCCGGGTGCGTGGGGTTGTGTTTGTGTGGCAAAGCGTGCCCCGGGGGCAGCGGTTCCCTCAGAGCTCACGGATGCTTTTATGCAATCGACGGAGCTGCCGGCAGGCGTTGCGGTGTCTGCCTCGGCGTTGGCACCCGATAGCAACGCGAATGGTGGCGACGTGCTCTCTCATCTGCTTGACTCTTTAGTGGGTGGCAGCCATGGGCTCGTGGGCTCCCTTATGGGGGGCATAACGGGACTCTGGGGACGTCTGCTCACCTCGTATGGGTCGGCATACGAGAATGTGGGAGGTATGACGGACGACTTCCTGGGAAGGCTGGACGGTCTGTTTGGGTCCACGTTGGGATCGTGGCTCAAGAGGAAGGTATCGGGACTCATGGGTGCATTGGGCCTTGAGCCTGCGGATACGCGTATGCGAAAGCCCGTGCTGGTTGGAACGTCGGACGTGCTCGGCAAGGCGGGGCTCGAACCTGAGGGCAAGGTACGCCAGCTTGTGCAATCGTTGCCCGTGGGAGGCTCGCCGCTCCAGATGGCACGTGCCTTGGGGCTATGGGTTTGGGACCAGAGCATTGGAAAACGGGTTACGTTAGCGACCCTCACGATTCCCGGAACCTCTGTGCAGGTGCCGCTTACGCTCGACCTGTCTGCGCTTGCGGGTGATTCCCAATGAGGGCAGCCAAAGGCAAAGCGTGCTCCGGTCAGATGGCGGTAGAGCTTGCCGTGCTTATGCCCGTGGTAATTGTTGTCGCGTTGACGGTGTATAACTTGGCGCGCTTCGTTTCGCTCTGCGCCACCTTCGACCGCGTATCCGCAGATGCCGTTACGGTGGCAGGCGTCGCTCCCAAAGGTACGCAGAGCACCGTGCACGCCGTGGAGGAGGTCAGGCGAAGCATCGAGCATGCCATGGGGTCTGCTTCTGCGTGCGAGGTGGAAGTGCGGGCGGAGCCTGTGGGGGCGAATGGGGGTGGGGGAGTCTTGAGCCTTGCTCCGGGACTCACGCGCTTTACGTGCACATTGGCAATAAGACCATGGCCGTCTGCGTTCGTGATGGCTGGCGTCCGGTACGAGGCGCCGCTTGTCCTTCGTCACGAAAGGACACTGGTGGTCGATAGGTATAAATCGGGAGTGGTGATGTAAGGATGGGACACATCGCATGCAAAATGTACGATTCCGGAACAATAATGCGTATGCGGGCGCTTCGATCGCGGCAAGAGCGTCTGCGTGGCCTTTTGGGTACCGATGCCAACGCAGATGGCGTTGCCCTTTGTGGCTGCTCGTCTATCCACACATGGGGGATGCGCTATCCCCTCGACGTTGCTTTTGTCACTCGTGACGGAGAGGTGCTCAAGTCCTGTCGTGGCGTTCCGCCCAAACGACTAGTGAGCGCATTTGGCGCACGCTATGTGTTCGAGCGTCCGGCGTCTAAGCTGCCGTGGCCGTCCGTTGGGTCTTGGGTGGCGATTGCGGAGATCGATTCGGCCTCCTGTGGCCTGCTCGGAACAGAATGTTCGTAGGAAGGTGATCCTGTGCATACGAAGACATGCCCCCGCTGCGGGCAACAGCTCTTTGACGACATGCCCATATGCTATGAGTGCCTCTATGAGTTCGCGGTGCAGGACGAGATTGTGCCCTTATGCGCGTACGAGGAGGGTGAGGTCCGCCAGCAGCAAGACCATGCCGGCGAGCTGCGAATCCATATTGCCACGCCTTCCGCCGACCTCGCGCTTCCCGTGCCGGAGGACGGTCTTGTGGTGGGACGTGGGTCGGCCTGTGACGTCGTGCTGCATACCCCTGCTGTGTCTCGCAGGCACGTAAGGCTGGAACCGCGCGAAGGGGGAGTGCTGGTTACGAACCTTGGTGCGCGAAACCCCGCCACGCTGCAAGACGAGGCGGTAATGGAGAGTTCCCTCATGGAGAAGGGCGAGGTGCTTAACGTATGCGGTTCTCTGTTTTGGATCGAGGCGGATGGGGAGACGTAGCTATGCGTGTGCAATTCGAGCAGGATTTGAAGGATTGTGCGGCTTGTCTTATGCGAGGAGGATCACATGTGAAGACTCAACCTCTTGCTCGATAGCCGAGTGAGCGTGCGTCACACAACAAATATTAACGCCTCTTAACATTGGTTGGAGATTCCGCAGTTACGTGGAGTCGGGTGTACAATACCCGCATTCGGTGGGCCGTAGGCGTTGGCAGCGAAGGAGGCGGCCGCGCTGAGCCACACTATACTTCGACGTAAGGAGAGACCCATGGATTTCACCTCCAACAAGCGCCCGGACCATATGGCGCGCATAAGCACTCCCGAGCTTGCACAGGCTTTTATCGACGAAGCCGTGGATGCCATGCGTGCTCAAGTGGGAGACGGGAAGGTCCTTCTTGCCCTCTCGGGTGGTGTGGACTCAAGCGTGGTGGCGGCGCTTCTAATTAAGGCGATTGGCAAGCAGCTGGTATGCGTGCACGTGAACCACGGTCTCATGCGCAAGGGTGAGTCCGAGCAGGTAATCGACGTGTTCCAAAACCAACTGGGCGCAGAGCTCATATATGTGGATGCCACCGACCGCTTTTTGGGCCTGCTGGCGGGCGAGGCGGATCCTGAGGCTAAGCGTCACATCATCGGCGAGGAGTTTATTAAGGTCTTTGACGAGGAGGCTGCCAAGCTCGACGGCATTGGCTTCCTCGCGCAGGGAACCATATATCCCGACATCCTGGAGTCCGAGGCGGGCGTCAAGGCACACCACAACGTGGGCGGTCTGCCTGCGGAGCTCAACTGGGAGCTCGTGGAGCCCGTAAAGCTGCTGTTCAAGGACGAGGTGCGCGTGGTCGGTCGCGAGCTTGGCCTTCCCGCCAACATGGTGGATCGCCAGCCGTTCCCCGGACCTGGCCTGGGCGTTCGCTGCACGGGCGCCATCACGCGCGATCGCCTGAACGCGTTGCGCGAGGCCGACGCCATCGTGCGCGAGGAGATTGACGCGGCCGGGCTCGACATCTGGCAGTATTTCTGCGTGGTGCCCGACTACCGCGCCACCGGCGTGCGCGACGGCAAGCGTGCCTTTGAGTGGCCCTGCATCATCCGTTGCATCAACACAGTGGACGTCATGACGGCCGAGGTACCCGAGCTCGACTGGGCGCTGCTCAAGAAGATGACCGCGCGCATCCTCGACGAAGTCCCCGGCATCTGCCGCGTGTGCTACGAGCTTTCGCCCAAGCCCATTGCCACGGTCGAGTGGGAATAAAATTTCGCACAAATCACTATTCCGCATTCTACCCCAAGACACAACGAAACCGCAGGTCAGAAGTGGTGTGTTCGAGAAATCAGCGCACCACTTCGCTCTGAAAGAAAGCACTCCTTTCGGGATTATTCGTACCGGAATTCGTACCACCCCAGAGACACCATTCCCGTCGCTGGGCAACGAGAGGAGATTAAAACCATGATGAACGAAGCGAAGATGACCGAACTCATCCAGGCCGAGGACATGGTGTACTTCCGAGCAGATCTCTGTTACTACTCGCCCGAGAGCTACAGCCTCGAGGAGAAGAAGGAGATTTGCAACGACATGATGAGTACGAGCAAGGCCGTGCTCGGCGCCATGCGCGAGGACTTCGAGCAGCTTCCCCCGGATGCCCGCGCCAAGCTTTTGGACATGCTCTGCGCATCCGGAGTCGAGTCGCCCCAGTGGTGGTGGGACGTGCTCGTGGGCGAAGGCGACCCGCTCTACCGCGAGCTCGAGCCCTTGAGCTAGACCGAGCCCGCATAGGCACACGGAGAGCCGCCCGTCATTGCGACGGGCGGCTCTCCGCTTCTCATTCGTCCTCATGACGATCGCGGATGCTCTCGAACATCTTGAACACGGGGACCAGCAGCAGGAAGAGGATCAGCAGCAGGAAGCACGCGACATCCCCCAGGAGCCAGCCAACCTGGTCCGCTATGACGGCGAGCCTGCGCCTCATGACAGGATCTCGTTCACGCGTGCCTGCACGATGGAGTAGTAGGAGCCGAGGCGCCGCTTTCGCTCGTCGCCGTTGCCGAACTTGCCCGCGATTACCCGCCTGGCCATGGCGTCGACATCGATGCCGGAACCGCCGCCAAGCAGGATCCTGTTCACCTCCGCCTGCACCTCCTCGTACCGGTCGCCCAGAGCCGCCCTGCGCGCATCGCCATTTCCGAAATCTCCGGCGATGACCCACGCCGCAAGCTCTGACACGTCACCGGATGGCGCACCAGAGCCGGATTCGCCCGGCGCAGCGGTCCCGTCGGCCTTGCCGTTGTAGTGGAGTATGCCATCCCAGTGCCCGGAGTAGTAGTCGTGGATCCAGCTCTCGCGCCCGGTCTGGTCGCCAGGCTCGCCGTCGATGCCGCGGTCTCGCTGATCGAGAACTCGCCCAGGAGGTCGGCCGTGCCGTCGTTTCGGATGCACATGGCCGTGTGGGTCTCCTCGTCGAGGTAGATGTCGCCGCGAGACGCGTTGAACGACATCGGCTTCCACGAGAAGAGGCCTGAGCCCACGAACATCTCGCGCATGCCGCCGGTCCAGTTGTAGCGCGTGATGAGCCCGTCGTATGCCGTGCCTGCGAGCGCGAGCTCCCACGCCTCGCAGACCGCGCTAGAGCAGTCGCGGTCGCCCTTGGTCACGCGCACCGTGCCCGCGTCGGTCTGCACGTTGCAGTGGCCGCTCGTGCCGTGCCGCCCGGGCTGAGAGTACCCGTGCAACGGGCAGGTGCAGAGGTGCTCCATGATCTGCGCCGCCACGTTCGCCCTAGAAATTGCCACTTCCTTCACCTCCCCGGTGCCAGCGGAGGCGCTGGCCACCGCGCAGAGCCTCCGCCAGTCGTCCCTGGTGCCATAAAACAAATCCAAGTCCAGGTGCCCGCCGTGCCGGGGATGCGTCCGGTACCTGTGTACTGGAAGATCAGCGGCGAGTTCCACGCGCCGCAGTCCCAGCCGTCGGTCCAGGGCTCGGAGAGGAAGCCGGTCTCCTCATAGTTGGGATACTGGGCCACCCACAAGGGATACGTCTTGGCCACGGCCGCCCAGTCGTACGCGAAGCACACGCTCTTGCTCGTGTAGATGCCCGGCGTCATCACTCCGGTCTTGGCCTTTACGCGGTCGAGCCACTTCTTGGCCCAGGTAGGCCCAAGGTCCAGCGCGTCCGCCTCCCAGTCCAGGAACGGGATCGCCTTGCCGGTATAGGGCTTGAAGGCAGAAATGAAGTGGTCAGCCTCGGACTCAGCCGAGCCCTCGTACCCACGTCACGCGCGTAGTGGTAGCAGCCGAGCAGCTTGCCGGCCGCCAGGGTCTCGTCGGCGTGCCGGCGGAAGCACTCGTTTGAGTAGCCTGCGCCGCCGGTCGCCTTTACGATCACGAAGTCGCACGTCGTCATCGCAGAGACGACCAGGTCGTCCTGCCAGGAGCTGATGTCGATGCCGTTAAGCCCCACGCGCCTCACCCCTCGGGATCTCCGGCTTGTCGCCGTCGCCGCCGAGCGCCGCCATGATGGGCGACAGCACCGCCATCACCAGCGCCACCACGAGCCCGCGCATGCTCGGGTCGAGCACGCACCAGTCCATGATCAGGTCCAGGTTGGCGATCACCACGCCCAGGACCCCCTGCACGATCGTGCGCAGGAGCCTCCACTGCCACTCGTTGCTTGCCAGGAACTCGCTCATGTCAGCCCGCCTTTCCCTTGAGGGTCTCGATGTCGTTCCGCACGACCGAAAGCCCCTCTTCCAGGCGGTATGTCCGCTCGATGAGCTGGTTGTGCTTCTCGACCTTCTCCGTGAGGGCGTCCAGCTTGACCTCCATGACGGCCTGGCTCTTAGAGTTGGAGAGGATCACCCCAATCAGCGTTACGAGACCGGTGATGCACGCCACGACGATTGACTCCATAAAGAACTGCCTCCCGAAATCGCTTTCCGTCCTCGGGAGGCATCGTCCTATGGCGTCACAATCTCGGCTCGTCCCATAAGGAAGGGCGCGGCCGCCCACGTTCTCGAGGGCGGCCGCGTCCGGCCAATGGCTATGTGGTTTTGTCAGAACGCTACCGGCATGACCTTCTGCAGCGTCACCCCGTCCGGCATGATGCGGAAGTTCGCCTGCCACACCGCGACGCCGCGCGCGACGCTCGCGTCCATGGTGGCCTTGACCTCTTCGTAGTTTGTGGAGCGCTCCACCACCTCGAAGCCCGGGTTGTCGTATATGCAGCACACGAGGAGCACCGCCCGCTGGTGGTCCGCCAGGCTCTTGGCGAGCTCCTCCACATGGCGCTGCATGCGGCCCGTGGAGGAGAACGGGGTCGCCTTCTTGGTCCTCACCCATTCGGGGACGTCCACCTGCAGGTGCTGCAGGGGCGTCTTCACCTCCAGGAACGTGTCGCCCACCAGGAAGTCGAGCTTGCTCTCGCCCAGGAAGACCTCGCGTCGCACGTCCTCGCGCGGCACGCCGAACGCGCCGCCCACGGCCTGCGCGAGCCCGCCGCAGCGCAGGTAGTGCTCGACGTAGCGGTTGGCCGCGTTCTGGTTGATGCCTATCCAGTCCTTGCCGGCGTCCCCCGGCCGCGCGAGCGACACCGCCTCCACGGTGCCGGCGGTCTTGCGCCCCTCGCCGCGCGCCATCGACACGAGGCAGGGCTTGCCCGCCACGTCGATGTTGCCGATGCGCCCGGTCGTCGGGCAGTGGAAGGCCAGCTCCTCGCCGCCGAAATCCACCGCCATGGTGAACTGGCTCTTGCGGCGCACGACGACGCCCTCGCGCAGCGGCTCTACGAACTCGAACGCCGGCAGCGCCTCGAACCCGCTCACACGACCACCGTCCAGAGCACCAGGTCCTCATCGCCGTCGTTGAAGATGGCGTGGCGCGAGCCCTTGGGGCACACGTGGCACACACCGGGCGCGAGCTCCTCGCGCGCGCCGTCGCAGGTGGCGTGGCCGTGGCCGGATACGACGAAGTTCACGTCGTTGCCGCTCGACTGGGCGTGCTCGCCGATGGAGGAGCCGGGGAGCACCCGGCACTCCACGAAGCGCCCCACCTGGTTGACGACCATGCGCGCCGCGATGGCGCCCTCGCCGCCGTCCATGCCCTCGATGGCGGCCTCGTCGAGCGTGGAGAAGTCGATCAGCATCCCCGTGCCCCCTTACGCGCCCGGCTGCTGCAGGCCGATGACGTGGCCTGCGGGGTCGGCCACGTAGGCCAGCGTGAAGCCGGTGTCGGTGGCGTACTTCGGCAGCTTCACGGATCCGCCCGCCGCGACGGCGCGCTCCACGGCCGCGTCGATGTCGTCGACCATCACGTAGAAGCACAGCCACGCCTCGCCGTCCACGAACGGGTCGCCTATGGCGGCCATCACGCCGTTGTCGCCGTTGGGGTTCATCACGCGGTACTCCATCGACCCCGCCGGCTCGTACACGTCCCAGCCGAACGCGTCGTGGTAGAACGCGCCGAGCCCCCTGGACCCCGGCGCGAGGATCTCGACGAATGATATCTGGTTTGCCATGGTGGGCCTCCTCGCCCTCGTTGCCTTCCTTACGGCAACCAGTATCCGGCGCGGGGTAGCCGTCTCGGGCACGGATGCGCTATCATGGCACAGAATCGGTCATATGTCCCATTCTAGCGAGGAGGAGTAGATGAGGCGGAAGGACACCACCCAGGACGACCTGCGCGGACACGTCGCGGCGGCCCTGCTGCGCCTGCTCGAGGGGCGCGAGCTCTCCCAGGTCGCGGTGAAGGAGCTCGCCGCCGGGGCCGGCGTGTCGCGCTCCACGTTCTACCGCCTCTTCGAGGGCAAGGACCATGTCGTCTCCTGGTGGTACGGCACGCTCATGGACGGCTACGTGCGCCTGTTCGCGGAGGGCGCCGACCACGGGCGCGCCGGCTACCTGCGCGCCATCTTCGACTGCTTCGTCGCGCACAAAGACGGCCTGCTGCTCCTGCACGAGCGCGGCTGCACGCACCTCATGCTCGGCGTCTTCCGCGACCGCCTCGCAGACGGACGGATGTCGTACGCGAGCGCCTACCACATAGGCGGCATCTACGGCGTCATGGAGCAGTGGCTCGACGGCGGCATGGCCGAGCCACCCGAGCGCATGGCGGCCGAGGCGCTCGCCATCATGCCGCCCAACTTCACCCCGGCGACCGTCGCCAAGGCGAGGAGCCCGCACTGACACCTACGCCGCCGTGACGTACCCCGGCGTGCTTGCCGTGTCGATGCGGAAGTACGTGTAGCCCGTCTTGCTGCTGGCCCATACCGTGCCGTTGCCGCCCACGAGCGAAGTCGAGCACGAGTAGAAGCACTGCGAGCCAGAGATCCCGCTCAAAGGCAGCGCCCACGTCGAGTCCGCATAGATGGTCGTCAGGTGCGAGCATCCCGAGAACGTGTAGAACAGGTCCGTCAGGTGCGATGGGTCGAAGCCCCGGAAGTCGATCGTCGTGAACGCACAGGAGCTGAACGTGTAGCGCATCGAGCGCACACCACGCAGGTTTCCCAGGCCCGAAACGCTCGCGAGGTTCGTGCGGGTGTAGAACAGGTAGATCAGGTTCAGGTATGAGAACGTGGCCATGTCGGCCGCGAACGTCATGCTCGTCAGGTGCTGGCGGTGGGTCGGGCCCGTCGTGCCCGTCCAGGGCGTGAAACCGAGGCCCACGTACTTGCCGATCGCGCAGATGCGGTTTGAGGCCACGAGCTCGCGCGTGGCGTCCGGCGCCGACGTGGCCGTGAGCACGCCCTCGCCATCGGCGTAGTAGTGCGCCCAGAACCACGTGCGGTTGTCGTTGTTCGGGTCCGTGAGCACGCCGCCCGAGCCCAGCTTGCACACGGATGCCCCGCTCGTGGTGGATGGTACGAAGCCGTCGGTGCCGCCCACCAGGCGGTTGCAGCTGTTGAACATGAGCGAGCCCGAGAGCCCCGTGTTGCTGAACGACGTGGCGTAGATCGTCTCCAGGCTCCCGCAGCTCGTGAACATCTGGTTCGCGCTCGTCATGCCGGACAGGTTCTCGAAGCCCCTCACCTCGGTGCAGTTCGCGAACGCGTTGAACCAGAAGTTGCAGTTGGTGATGCCCACGCCAGCTATCGACGAGTCGATGTAGACCCTCTTCACTAGGAGCTTTATCGAGTCCCATGACTGCGCGGATGCGGAGCTGTACCCGTTGACGTCCACCTCGAAGACCTGCTGGATCGTCCCGCCGTATACGGTGCGCCGGCGGTCGTAGTAGTTGAACTCGAGCGTGCCGTCCGCGAGCAGCAGCGCCCGTACCTTGTACCCGACGTCCCATTCGAGCGCCAGGATGGCGGCCGCCATGTCTCCCGGCTGGTACTGCGTCGAGAGCCCGTTCTGCCCGCGTATGGCGTCCGCGATGTCCTCGAAGACGTGCTCGGAGAGGATGCCGCTCTCAAGCGTCATGTAGGGCTGCGCCTGGTACTGTCCCGCATCGGTGCCGTCGAGTGCCGTCACCGCAGCGGCCATCTGCCCCGGCTTGTACAGCGTGGCTACGCCGGCCTTGTAGCGTATGGCATTCGCTATGTCCGTGAGTATGCGCGTCGAGATCGTGCCCACTGCCATCAGAAGCTCACCTCCGAGAGGTCATCAAGGTCAGCGATGGCCGCGTTGATCTGCTGCGTCACCCAGCTTTGCGTGGCGTAGCTCGACAGGTCGATCGAGATGTCGTTGTTGGCGTCGATGGCGAGGGGCGACGAGGCGGTGTAGGTGGCACCACCGCCGAACACGTTGCCCTGGCCGGTGGCGTAGACGGTGGCATAGCCCGATGACGCGCTGGAGGGCGTGACCATGCCGCGCGCTGCCATGAGCGCGCCCGTGGAGGTGTTCAGGATCAGCGTCCCCGGCAGTACCGGCGGCCCGTACACGTTCATCCAGGCGCTGCCCTGCTTCCCGGCGTCCAGGTCGAGCGCCGTCGTCGGGACGATGCCGCGCAGCCCCGCGATGTCCAGGTAGCCGCGCAGGCTCACGTACTCACCGCTGATGGACTCCGCGAGGGCGACCGTGCCCTTCCAGCAGTTCATGACGAAGTCGCCGACCTCGATGCCCGTCAGGTTATTGGAAGCTATGTTCGCGCTCGCCACGCCACCTCGGCTCACGGACGGGAACGAATTTCCGCACCAGAGCCGCGGATGAATGTCGGACGCGCTCGCATAGCCAGCGAGATCAACCGTCAGCTCGCCGTTGCTGAGCGAAAGCGGGCTCACGGGCGTGAATATGGTGCCGTCGGCGCCAGCAGGGCCGGTGGCGTCCGCTGGCCCCTGAGGTCCGACAAGGTCGGCCGAGCTGGTGCCCGATGCGGAGGTCACGGACAAGACCGTGCCGTTCCAGCTGTGCGTGCAGGGCGTGCCGTTTGCCCCTGCAGGGCCGGTCGCGCCCTGCGTTCCGGTGTCCCCGGTGTCGCCCTTGGGACCCTGCGGCCCGGTCGCGCCGGTCTCGCCGGTTTCGCCCTTCGGACCCTGCGGGCCGGTCAAGCCCTGGATGCCCTGCGGCCCCTGCTCGCCCGTGTCTCCCTTGGGTCCTTGTGGCCCGGTGTCCCCGGTGTCGCCCTTGTCGCCCTTCACGCCCTTGGAGACGTTCGCGGTCGTGGTGCCGCTCTTGTCGGTGATGGTGATGGTCGCGCCCTCTGCGGTCTGCGTGATGGTGGCCGTCGGGCTGAAATCGTCCGCGCCATCGGCCCCGTCGTAGTCGCCGCGCTGCGCAGCCGCCTAGATCGCGTTGGCGACGGTAGTTGCGGAGTCGGCCGCCGCCGTGGAGATCTCGATAGCGCCCTCGTAGCGCATGATCGTCTCCACGAACAGGGTGAAACCGTCCTCGCTCTCGGTGCCGCCGATGATCACGGGCTCCAGTCGGATGGTGAACGCCCGCGTGCTGATGCTCTTGCCGTCATGCGTCACCATGAACTGCGTGTCCACTGCGCCCTCGGCCTCCTGCATGGCGGCTGGGTAGTATGCGACGAATTGCCCCAGGGACGCGTCGATCTCCGTCATCGGCTCGCACCCGCGCGTGCCGGCCATCTTGTGCCGCCAGAGGAAGTAGACCTCGGCGCCGGTCAGGTCGGCCGCAGCGCCGCCCTGCCTCACGTGCAGCTCCAAGCCACGTCCCGCAGCATCT